>DASTCU010000230.1:0-25063 GCA_035710825.1 Candidatus Sulfotelmatobacter sp. | reverse complement strand
ATTTGCGGCTTTATTGCCTCGCGCCGGCGCGGCGGGCGGGGACGCCCGCCGGACAGCCGCCGGGACGGCGGCGCTACATTGCATGCACGGTAGTTGTCCGGTTATGAACATGGGTTGCCGGTAGTGGACATTTCTGGTTGCTTCCCGCTCTTCGGTTTCAATGACTGCGGCTTTGGGATGTGTGGTTTGCGTTTGCCGAAGATCGGCGGGAGAATTGCGGCTGCTAATTTGATCGGGCCTGTCGTGCTTTTCTAAGTTCCCATACGTTGAATTACAGAGATCGATTATGAATGGAGTCGCGCAGGATCTTCGGCACGCGCTGCGCCAGTTGCGTAAGAGTCCGGGATTTTTCTCGATGGCGGTGCTGACCCTGGCGCTGGGCATCGGGGCCAATACCGCCATCTTCAGCATGGTGGATTGGCTGGTGCTGCGGCCGCTTCCGATTAAGGATCCGGGGCAGATGACGTACCTGGTTGTCTCCGGAGGAGCGGCCAATGCGGAGCCGCAATTCTCTTATCCGGAGTTTGCGGAGATTCGCAAACAAACTGGCGATGTGTTTTCCGGGATGTCCTCCTTTATTTTTGGGGGGCTGGAGGGCGCGCAGAATTCTCCCAATGGTATGACCTGGAATGGCGTGACCAAGCCGGTGCAGCCGGTTTATGTGGGCGGCGATTTCTTTTCGCTGCTCGGCATCCAGCCTTATCTCGGGCGGTTCATTTTGCCCACCGAGGGAAAGGTTGCGGGAGCCGATCCGGTGGTCGTTCTGAGCTACAACTACTGGCGGTCCCGCTTCGATGGCGACCGCTCGGTTATCGGCAAGAGCGCGCTTATCAACGGGACGGCGGTGAACGTGGTGGGCGTCGCGCCCAAAGGATTTCTAGGGCTCACTCCCATTGTGGAGACGGAGGCGTACCTGCCGCTGGGCATGTATTCGATTGAGAGAGGCTCGGCTAAAGATTTTCTGAGCAATCCCAAAACGCAAAGCATGATTGTATTTGGACGGATGAAACCCGGAACAACCCTGGAGCAGGCACAGTCGGCGCTGACCGTGGTAGGGACGCGGTTGCTGCGGCAGTATCCGAGAGAGAGCGGGAATCGTGAGGTAAAGGCCAAGGCCCTGCGGCCGCCCGGGCTCATGACAGGAGACGACCTCTCGCCGCTGCCGAAACTGGCTGCTCTGTTCCTGATTCTCGCAGGCACAGTGCTGGCGCTCGCGTGTGTGAACGTGGCCAATCTATTTCTGGTGCGCGCGGGCATTCGCCAACGGGAGATGGCGGTGCGGGCTGCCCTGGGCGCGTTGCGAGGCCGGCTGATTCGACAACTGCTGACGGAAAGCCTGCTGCTGGCCGGGATGGGGTGCATTGCGGGAGTGTTGCTGGGGCTCGCCTCGAGCCACTTTCTCAGCGCATTGCCTTTTCAGAGCGAGTTGCCGCTGGTTTTGGATTTCGGTTTCGACTGGAGGGTCTTTGCTTATGCGTTCGGGGTGGCGCTGGCCACGGGAATGGTCGTGGGGATCGTGCCTGCTCTTCGGCTTTCGCGCGGCAATCTGAACGAGGTGTTGCATGAAGGGGGACGCACTTCAAGCGGCGGACACCAGCGCGTGCGAAGCATTCTGGTAGGAGTGGAAGTGGGCGGATCGCTGGCGCTGCTGATTGTCGCCGGTCTGCTGGTACGAAGCCTGCAGCGTGTAGAACGGGCCGACCTGGGATTCGATCCAAAAGGGGTGCTCAATCTGACGATCGATCCCAATGAGATCGGGTACAACGAGGCGCAAGCGAAGCCGCTATTTCGCGAAATTCTGGAGCGCACGCGGGCGCTGCCGGGAATACAGTCGGCGAGCGTGGCCTCAGTCGTTCCGCTGAGCGAGTCGGTTTCTGGCGCCGATCTTGTCATTCCAGGATACGCAGTGGTGAAGGGCCAAGCCGCTCCCCACGCCGAAAACAACTCGGTCTCGTCAGGATATTTCGAGACGATGGGAATGCGGTTGCTGCGTGGGCGCGAACTCAACGACGGGGATAACGAAAATTCAGCCCGCGTCGCCGTGATCAACCAAGCGATGGCGGAGCGTTATTGGCCCGGGCAGGATCCGCTGGGCAGGTCGTTCGCGATGTCGGAGGACACGGGGCATCCCGCCAGCATCGCCGGGGTAGTAAAGAACAGCCGCATGTCGCAGCTGTACGGTGCGTACGAGCCGACTTTTTATTTGCCGATCGCGCAACATTATGCGCCGGTCCAGACACTGCAAGTGCGGACGGGGCAAGCGCCGCAGGCGGTGGTGCAAGAAATCCAGCAGATGGTGCAGTCGCTTGCGCCCGCGATGCCGATCTACGGTGTGCGCACCATGAGTGCTGCTCTGCGCGGGTTGAATGGCTTGCTGCTGTTCGAAGTCGGCGCAGGCCTCGCGGCCGCGCTGGGATCGCTGGGATTGATGCTTGCGGTTGTCGGCGTGTACGGAGTGATGTCGTATTCGGTCAGCCAACGCACGCGGGAGATTGGGCTGCGGATGGCAGTGGGCGCGCAACGGGGCGATATTCTCAGAATGGTCGGGCGCGGGGGCTTGCTGATGGTGGGAGGCGGATTGTTGCTGGGACTGCTGGCAGCGTTTGCTGTGGGCCGCCTGGTGAGCGATTTCCTGGTCGAGGTTACGCCGGGCGATCCGGTGACCTTTGTCAGCGTGTCGCTGTTGCTGGCGTTCGTGGCGCTGATCGCAGGATACGTTCCAGCGCGGCGGGCGATGAAGGTTGATCCGATGGTGGCGTTGCGGTACGAATAATTCCCACGCACTGCTAGGTGTGCCATTCATTCTGGGTTTACAACCCGTGATGGAATGTCAAGGGTGCGAGCGAAAATTTTCTGAAAATTAACATGGAATCGCTGGGGCGGGATTCTGCATCCCATTCGTCTATGAAGGCCAAAAAAAAGAAGGAACTCTTTGACGAGGAGTACCGAGTGCTCACGGTGGAGCCCGAGCGCTTGACCATTCAGGGAGTACAGAGTGGGAAAGTGCTGACCATCGTCAACCAGACTCCTGGGGTGCCGCTGAACCCGGCCGAGTATCCTCCAGGAAAACTGATTAGCTTGAGCGATCCTTCGCGTTCACCTACCAACTGAGAGTCCTGATTCCACCCGACAGAAGTAGCTAAGAACCCCACTTCTCCCAAAAGCAGGGAGAGGTGGGGCATTCCTACGCATCTTTTTTCCTAGACAAGGAAGCGGCATTCAGTGTATTCTGTCTGTACTGAAAGTAATGATATGCCAGAACTAACCGGAGTGCAGAAACAGTACATTCTCCACTGGGGAGAGATGGGAACGCGGTGGGGGATCAACCGGACGGTGGCGCAGATTCACGCGCTGCTGTACTTGTCGCCGCACGCCTTGCCGGCGGAGGAGATTGCGCAGACGCTGAGCGTGGCGCGGTCGAATGTAAGTACGTCGATCCGGGAGCTGGAGACTTGGGGGATCGTGCGGGCGGTGCACGTGCTGGGGGACCGGCGGGAACATTACGAGTCGATGAAGGATGTATGGGAGATGTTCCGGCTGGTGATCGAGCAGAGGAAGCGGAGAGAGATCGATCCAACGCGGGAGATTCTGCGGCAGTGCCTGGCGGACCTGGATCCGAAGGAGGCTGGGGCAGATTATACGCGGGAGCGGCTGGCGGCCATGGCGGGATTTTTTGAGGCGGTGACGGAGTTGTATGACCAGATGAAGCGGCTGCCCACAGGCACGGTGAGGAAGCTGTTGCGGATGGGGACGAAGGTGAGGAAGAAGGCGGGGTAATTTTTTTGGCTCGTATGTTCTTTATATACAGAACTGTCTGATAGTACGAAAGGTACATAAGGGCCTGCGGGGACGCGGAGAAAAGCGTTCACCACAGAGGGAACAGAGGCACACAGAGAGTTCCATTCGGGGGCGCTATGAATTCGGATTGGATGGTGCGGGCGATTTGGGGAGCCGGAGTGGTGCATCTGGGAATCATCGGGGCCAACGTTCCGCTGCCGCGGAGGTTGCGGGTGAGAGAGCGGCTGGCGGGAGTTCCGCGATTTGTGCGGCAGATTTTTTATGTGCATTGGATCTATATCGTGATCGTGCTGGGACTTTTTGCGGCGCTCTGCTTTGGGTTCGCGCGAGAGTTGGCCGGGGAGAGTGTGCTGGGGCGGTTTCTGAGTGGATTTATCGCGGGGTTTTGGTTGCTGCGGATTGGACTGCAGATTTTCTATTACGACCGCGAGGTACGGAAAGATAACCGGGGGATGGACATGCTTTATGTGGGAGCGCTGATGGTGCTGGTGGTGGTGTTTGGGATGGCGGCCACGAGGTGAGAGTCACGGACATGGGAGATGGTTATGACAACAACTTTGGAGCGTGAGGAGAAGCGGATTCCTGTGCGCACACCGGCGCTGATTGACACGGCCATGTGGGCGCGGGTGAGCGCTACCGGTGGGGCTGCGGTTTGGGCTGGACTCGCGGTGATGGCGCGGGTTGGGGTCGCGCGCTTTGGGGCGATTGAATTGATGTTACTTTTTGCGCCGCTGGTGATTGTGCCGTTGGGCATAGAGTTGGGACGTGGGCTGGGGTGCGGGGGACGATTAGCATCGATTGCTCAGAGGATTCAGCCTGTGGCGGCTGCTCTTGCCGTGGGCGCAGTGTGGATTGCGCCTGGACGTACGGCTGCGGGACTGGCTTTCGGGTGGTTGGTGGTTTGTGTGCTCGTGGCCGGGGCGGGAGTTGGAGATTTGATTTCTGCTTCGTGGTCAGACGCGGGCGGGGGCGCCCGCGCCACATTTGTCCGGGACACATTTACCCCCGGCACATTTACTTCCGCCAGATCGACATCTGCCCGCACCTCATTATTAGTACGCGTCGCGGTGAGCGTTGCTTATCTGGATTTGGCGGTGGGTGGGGCGTGGCTGGTGGCATCGCGATGGGGAGTGCGGCCGATGGGGATTCAGGAACCGATTGGGTTGCTGACGGCAGTGCATTTTCATTTTGCGGGATTTGCGACGGCGATGATTGCGGCGGCTACGCTGCAGTTTGCGGAGAGGAGTGGGGAAGCACGGTGGCTGCGATGGTTGGTGGGCTTCGTCATTGCGATGCCATACCTGGTGGCGGCGGGGTTTGTGATTTCTCCGGCATTGAAGATGGTGGCGGGCGTTTGCTTTTCTATTAGCGTGGCGGGGCTGGCGATCTTTGTGAGGGGATGCGGGCGGAAAGCGGAAGACGCGAATGCGCGCGTGTTGCTGCAGGTGGCGGCGGGGTGCGTGTTTGCCGGGATGGTGCTGGCGGGGATGTATGCGGTTGCCGACTTTTTCGGGAGCGATGTGTTGACCATTCCGCAGATGGTGCGAACGCATGGGGTGTTGAATGCGGTGGGGTTCTGCATGAGCGGGTTGCTGGGATGGGTGGTGGAGAGTAGTGTGCCGACGCCCTCCAAAACCTTTAACCGCTGAGAACGCTGAGGGTGCGCGCGGAGGACGCGGAGAAGATCTTTCAACCACAGGGGACTCAGAGGTTCGTGTGATCTCACCGCATTTTGCGATTGCGGATCAGAGTCAACTTCAAAATCAAAGTCAAATTCCCCACCCTCCCGCAAAAAACGCGGGAAGGGTGGGGCACCCCCAGATGCGCGACGCTGTTTCGATCACCGGCGAGTGCACAGTCTGCGCGGCAGTTACCATTGCGGCACTTGACAGCGCGATGGAATCGGGTACTGAATAGGGATTCGCAAAAAAGTCCAGCCGAAGTTTTTCACACGACAAAATTTTTTGTGCTACTATGCCGGACTGGTCCTGCTTTTGGCCTACGAGAAAATTTTCAGCGCGACGTCAGAACGGACACATTCCGCAGTAAAATTAACGTTCCACCGAATCAGGCCGGCAGTCTAAGAAGGCGCTCCTACACCAGCCGCCAGAGCGCCGCAGTGGTGAAAAATTCATATATGTCAGCTCCGAGCACAACGACCCTCTCTCCGAATCCGTGGGCGCGCATTCTGGATGCGCTGGAAAAGAAAATCAACCGGCACTCGTACGATACCTGGCTCAAGCCGACGCGCTACAGCCATTCGAGCGGAGGCGTGCTGTTCGTGCGCGTGCCGACGGTGGAATTTCGCCATGCGGGCGATAAATACGCGGACCTGATCCAGGAAGCGATTGATGTCCTGGGACTGGGATTCAACGACGTGAAGTTTGTGACGCCGGAGGATGATCCGGCGGCGACGGCGATGCGGCACGACGGAGGGCTGAGCGCGGCGGCGGGAAGTCCATCGCAGTCGCGGTTCGACTGGGATGGCGCCGCGCAACTGAATCCGCGGTATACGTTTGACGCTTTTGTGATCGGCAGCGGGAACCAGTTTGCGCACGCGGCGTGCCAGGCGGTGGCGGAGCGGCCCTCGAAGGCTTACAACCCGCTGTTCCTATATGGCGGCGTGGGCATGGGCAAGACGCACCTGATGCAGGCCATTGGGCACGAGATCAAGCGGCGGATGCCGGGGAGCGCGATCTGCTACGTGTCGAGCGAGAAGTTCACCAATGACATGATCAACTCGCTGCGCTACGACAAGATGACGACGTTCCGGGATAAGTTCCGGAATGTGGATGTGCTGCTGATCGACGACATTCAATTCCTGACGGGGAAAGAGCGGACGCAGGAGGAATTCTTCCACACCTTCAACGCGCTGCACGAGTCGATGAAGCAGATTGTGATTGCGAGCGACCGGTCGCCGAAAGAGCTGGCGGAAATCGAGGACCGGCTGCGGAGCCGGTTTGAATGGGGATTGATCGCGGACATCCAGCCGCCGGACCTGGAGACGAAGGTCGCGATCCTGCAGAAGAAGGCAGAGCAGGAAAAAGTCACGCTGCCGACGGACGTGGCGCTGTATGTGGCGTCGAATATCCGGTCGAACGTGCGGGAGTTGGAAGGGGCGCTGATCCGGCTGGTGGCGCACTCGTCGCTGATTGGGGCGGAGATCACGCTGCCGTATGCGCAGCAGGTGCTGAAGAACTTTATCGACTCGCAGGCGCGGAAGGTGACGATCGAATCGATCCAGAAGATGGTGGCTGAGCAGTTTGGGCTGCGACTGGTGGAAATCAAGGCGAAGAATAATTCGCGGGCGATCGTTTATCCGCGGCAGATTGCGATGTACCTGGCCAAGCACATGACGGAGGCTTCGTTGCCGGAGATTGGGCGGCAGTTTGGCGGGAAGCATCACACGACCGTGCTGCACTCGGTGGAGAAGATTGAAGAGGTCCGGAAGAACGATAAAGATTTGAACAGGCTAATCAATAAACTGACCGAGCAATTAGGCGGATGATTGGCGGGTGGCGTGGCGATTTCCACTTTGCAATACAGTCTTCCTTGTAGATGCCTGTGAATGGGATGTGGAAGTTGTGCAAGGCCGGTGAGAACTCGGAATCAGGGGCAAGGTCGAGTAGGTACTCCGAAGCTAGCGGGACCGATTACTCACACGAAGGGTCAGGCGGGAAGGCAGTGAGAACAGGCGAGTTGAGAGAGATTTCCACTTCTCCGCAGGGCCTACTGTTACTGCTGGTTTTATAGGTTTTGCATTTGATATAAGGTAGTACCAGAAATAGCACGGCAAGTCGCAGGGATTCGGGGAGAAGGATTTATGCCGGTGGAAGCCGCCGTTGCCGCGGGGACGATGGAGATCACGGTCAGCAAATTTGAATTGCTGCGAGAGTTGACCGCAACCCAGGGAGTGGTCGAGCGCAAGACCACGATTCCAATCCTTTCCAATTACTTATTTGAGGCGGCGGGAGACCGTCTGTCGCTGACGGCGACGGACCTGGACCTGAGCCTGCGCACGTCGTGCAATGCGAAGGTGAAGAAGGAAGGGTCGTGCACGATTCCGGCGCGCAAGCTGTATGACTACGTGAAGCTGCTGCCGGATGCAGATATCACGATCAAGTTGCTGGAGAATCACTGGGTCAGCATTCGGTGCGGGCGGTCGAATACAAAGATGGTGGGGATGGCGAAGTCGAATTTCCCCAGCCTGCCGGCGTTTCCGACGGCGGGAGCGGTGACGATCCGGGCGCAGGTGTTGCGGGGGCTGATCGCGCGGACAGGATTTGCGATTTCGAATGAAGAATCGCGCTACACGCTGAATGGCGGGTTAATGCTGCTGAAGCCGGAGTCGATCACGATGGTGGCGACGGACGGGCATCGGCTGGCGCACTGCGAGCGGAGTGGAGAAAAGTTTGATGGTGTCTCAGGCGAGATGAAGACGCTGGTGCCGAAGAAGGCGATGGACGAATTGAAGTCGCTGCTGGATTCGACGGATTCGGAGACGGTGGAGTTTGCCAAGGATGAGTCGACGCTGTTCTTCCGGATTGGATCGCGGCTGTTGACGTCGCGGCAGCTGACGGGGCAGTTCCCGAATTTTGAGGCGGTGCTGCCTAAGGATAATAGCAAGGTGGTTCCGCTGAACGCGGATGAGTTGAATTCGGCAATCCTGCGTGTGGCGCAGTTTGCCGATGAGCGCTCGCGGGCGGTGCGGCTGCGGCTGGAGAAGGGCGAGGTCAAGATTTCGGCCTCGTCGACCGAGGCGGGCGAGTCGGAGGATTCGCTGGAAGCGATGTACAACGGGGAACCGCTGACGATCGGGTTCAATGCGGCGTACCTGGTGGATTTCCTGAAGGCCGCGGGTACGGCGGAAGTACGGCTGGAGTTGAAGGATCCGCAGTCGGCGGGGCAGCTGCGGCCGGCCGAGGGCGATGATTATAAGTACCGGTATATTGTGATGCCGATGAGGATTTGAGCGCCTCCATCTCCGTAGCAGGTGTTTTCCAATTTGCGTATTGGAGCCAATTAACTGCCTGGACTGTCCGTCGGAGACCGCATTCGCGAGGAATATGGATTGAAGTCTCAATCCAGCAAATTCTGGCTGCTTTAAAAATCCTACCCACTTTTCCCGCTGACGCCCACAGCTTTTCGTCCTTTTGCACAACATTTCGAAAGGCTGCTCTGCAGATTGATGTCCGTCAGAATTATTTCCTGTTCTATCATCGGCTCACCTTCTTGGAAGCAGGTTGACGCAGGGAATGAGCACGACAGAGTTAAAATGGCTACCGATTCCACTCGATCTTTGGGTTCCAGCAGGGCTCAAGGACTTTCAGGAAGGCTGGTTCATTAATCTTTTGCGGGCTTCTCTAATATCGGAGAATTTAGGCTACCTCATCCTCTGCGAAGAGGGGTGTAGTGGTTGTTCGGCCTGTCTGTGGCGGGTTGCTAATGCGCATCACCCTGAACATTTTAAGAAGCACAGTTCGTTGGTGCTGGCATGTTTCAACAGTGCACAGATCGCTGGGCGCCGGGTACTCTATTTTCCAAAGTTAGTGGAGACGGTCAAAAAGCAGCTTTCGAAGATCAGGAACCACAGGTCACGAGGGAGCGGTTTATCCGAAACATCCACAACCTTCAACAAAGCAGGCGGAGGTTACTCTCCTTCTCAATCTCTTTTTTTTGACTTTGATTTAGATTCTAAAGATCAAAAGACAGAAAGAAACAATACTCTTTTCGAGGCAGAAATAATCACAATGAGGGAAGAGCAGGATTTCTCGAATTCTGAAATTGAGCAGGGAGCTCGGCGGGTTCTGGACGTACTAAGGTTGCCGGGGTCATCTTTCAGTGCGGCGGTTGCAGCTGTGGAGATAGAAGCAAAGCGCACAAGGCTATCCATGGATGGAGTAGTGCAACATCTCGCTACGGAAGCCAATCGAGCGAGGCGCCGTCGAGTGGAGCATGAAGAATTTCTAGAAGATTTCCTTGCGCAGTCGTGTGCGCGCCGGCTTCTGGGGATCTTGAATCTTCCCGCCCGTGACAACCACATTTCCAGGGTTGCCGAGGTGCTCAAGCTGGAAGTCAAGGACACAGGTCGCGATCTCGAAGAAACAGCGAAACGGGTTACTGGAGCAGCCTCTGAAGCACGGCAAAGAGGAGAGAACGTAAATATCTTTTACTTTGAGGACATGAAGTGGAGGTCGAATGCAAGACTCAACAAAGCCGAACAGCGCAAACTTGATAACCTTGCGGCAAACGCGAGAGCAAAAGCAATCCTGCGAGGACAACTGCACTGATTGGTTGGTCGACGAGTTGACAGTCCTCGGCGAAGCGTTTGGCGAGCTACTGACCGCAGAGCGTCAAGCGATCTACGCACGTGCGCTCTCAGACATCCCCAAAGACCAACTTCACAGAGCAATCCTGGCGGCTGTTAAGGAGTTGAAGTGGTTTCCCAAAGTGGCCGAACTGCGAGAGCTCGCGGGCGTTTCCTACGGTATTGCGGTTGACGGTCGTCCGGGTCCCGAGGAGGCTTGGGCCCGAATGCCAAAGGGCGAACGGATCGAAGATGATACCGTCATCTGGTGTGAGGAGGAACGGGCAGCGTATGACGCCTGTAGAAGTCTCTTACTCAACGGCGATCTGATTGGTGCACGCATGGCTTTCAAAGAACGATACGAGCGCGAGTTGGCTGAGGCTCGGTCTGAAGGTAAGCGAGTATGTTGGTCGATCAGCGCCGGGTATGACATGGAACAGCGGTTGTCCGCTCTGGCTTCAGCAGTGCAAGATAAACGAATCAGTCTGAAGGGCGCCCTGGACTTCATTCCTGGTGACAGGCAATCCGATTTCGCGCACATGCTCCCGGCGGGTCAAGCTAAGGGTTTGCTGAGAGGTCATGCTGAAGTTTTGCCGGAGCTGCCAGGATTGCCAGGCATACTGGCGCGGATGCGGATGGAGGGTACTGTTCCGGAAGACCTGAAGCCGAGCACGCCCAGCCGTCCGTCCCCCCCTCTCACCGAGGGTGAACTTCAAAAGCGTAGACAAGAACTCAGGGCTCAAAAAGAGTTCATCGAGCATTCCCGAAACGGGACTTCGAGCGGAACTACTCAATCGTATTCGGGTTCTTCTCGTTCTTCACCTGCTAAGATTACGAGTTCGTGACGCGGCTATTTTGACGATTGTGAGAGGCAAAGATGGAGAAGGAAACTAAACGCGCCATCCAGAATATCCTTCAGATTCTGGGCGAGCAGCAAGAGGCGATCGCAAATTTGCGTGATCGAGCGAAACGAGCGAATGCGTTAGAGGACGGTGTCGCGAAAAGAATCCAACGAATTACAGGTGAGGTCAGCGAGCGACAATCTTATGAGATCGATTGGCTTCGACTCTGTGACCGCCATTACGCAAAGAAGAGCTGACAAAGGATCGCAGGCACCCTCCTAATCCCGATCGCCGCCTTTGCCTTTCGATTGCAGCTCCCACCCATTATTGACGATCCTACCGGCCTTGACCCCGTCTCTGGCGGTGGCTTAGAGTGGCGGCACTCAAGATTGGAGGCGTTATGCTCGACGGATTCAAGAAATTCATTCTGCGCGGAAATGTTGTGGATATGGCGGTGGGCGTGGTGATCGGGGCAGCGTTTGGCGGGGTGGTCACGGCGCTGACCAAGGATTTGCTGACGCCGCTGATTGCGGCGATCGTGGGCAAGCCGGATTTTTCCTATCTCGGATTCAGTATTCGCGGAACACCGTTTCCGGTGGGGGATTTTATCAATGCGTGCGTATCGTTTCTGCTGATTGCGGCGGCGATTTATTTCTTCGTGGTCACGCCGGTGAATGCGCTGGTGGCGCGGATGAATCGCGGGGAGAAGCCGCCGGATCCGACGACGAAGAAGTGTCCGGAATGTCTGAGCGAGATTCCGATCGAGGCCAAGCGGTGCTCGCATTGCACGCAGCCGGTGATGGGGCGGGCGGCGTGAGGAATTGTTGATTTTGATTGTTGATTGTTGAATGAAAACCAGGTTCAGTAAGATTAAGGAATGGGCTTTCGTGGTCTGCTGAACCTGGGCATTGTGGTTCTGTTTGGGCTCGCCGTTTGGGCGCAGTCGCCCTCCCGACCTTCTACTACTCGCTCGTCTTCCGGACACTCCTCTTCTGCTCCCGGCCAGCGGCCTGCTGCCGATTCCGGCATCGAGGCCGGCTCCGTTCTCAACGGCATTTATCGCAATAAGAGCTTAGGACTGACTTACAAAATTCCGGCGGGATGGGTGCTGCGGACCGAGGAGATGAATGCGCGGGACGATGCGAATAGTGCTCCCGCGAGAAATTCAGAATCTTCACCACAGAGGGCACAGAGGGGCACAGGGGACACCCGTGTATTGCTGGCGGCTTTTTCGCGGCCTGCGGAGGCGCGCGGGGAGGATGTGAATGCGTCGGTGGTGATTGCGGCAGAGAGTGTGGAGGCGTATCCAGGGCTGAAGGAGGCGGCGCAATATTTTGGTCCGCTGACGGAAGTGGCGACGGCGCAGGGATTCACGGTGGATGAGGAGCCGTATGAGGCTGAGGTCGGGGGAAAGAAGCTGGTGCGGGGGGATTTTCACAAAGATGTGGGGACGAGGGTGATGCGGCAGTCGACGCTGGCGTGGCTGGCGCGTGGGTATGCGGTGTCGATTACGGTGATTGGCGGGACGGAGGATGAGGTGGAAGGGCTGATTGATGGGGTTACGTTCACGAAGTGAGCTTTGAGTCAGGAGCTTTGAGCTTCGAGTTGTGAGCTACGCACGGGTGGAACGGGGGCTAAAGCCCGGTCAGTTGCGGCTTCTAACGCGGCGCTAAAGCGCCGCTCTTCCACCTTCCCAACCGCAACGCAAAAGCGCCGCTCTTCCACCTTCCCGACCGCAACGCAAGGGCGCCGCTTTTCCACCTTCCCGGCCGCGGCGCAAGGGCGCCGCTTTTCCACCTTCCCGGCCGCGGCGCAAGGGCGCCGCTTTTCCACCTTCCCGGCCGCGGCGCTAAAGAGGCGCTCTTCCACGGCGTCTTCCACAACCTCTTTCGCTACCTCTTCCACATTTATTGCGGGGCCGGGACGTGGGCGTTGATATCGATTGTGATTTTGGGTGGGTGGAGGAGCGTGTTGTGGATGAGGCAGTGGTGGACGGAGCGTTCGACTCCGGCGCGGTGCTGGTCGGTTAATTCCACAGGGGTTTCGATGTCGATGCGAAAGTTGTCGATGCGGGCGACGGGGTCTTTGACCTTGTCGGCGGTGATGCGGACGCGGGTGCCTTCGGTCGCGAGATGAAATTTGCGCAGGTATTGGGCGGCGTAGAATGCGGCGCATGATCCGAGGGAGGCCAGGAGCAGTTCGGGCGGAGTCATACCTTCATCGAAGCCTCCGTTCTCGAGGGGCTGGTCGCAGGGGATGGAGTGATGGCGGGCCTTGATTTCGAATTGGACGGCGCCGAGATGATCGATGGTGACTTCCATGGGGGCCTCCGGGAAAATTGTGGCATTTTCGGGGACCGGAAGGATGTATCCAAGATCACGCATGATGAACGGGGTCCAGTTGAGAGTTCTGAAGCGAGCCTACCGCAGAGTTCGCTGAGAAATTCCGCGGAGCACGCAGAGAAAGACGGGCCCGGGGTCCAGTTGAGAGTTCTGAAGCGAGCCTACCGCTGAGTTCGCCGAGAAATTCCGCGGAGAACGCAGAGAAAAACAGGCTCGGCGCAAACAACTATTCGAGGGATTCGGGGTGGAGGCTGAGGTCTTTTTCGCCGGCGGCTTTTTTGGCGGCGTATTTTTTCATCCAGGCTTCCCAGGATTTTCCGGCGGCAGTGTCGCGTCCGGTGAAGGCCAGGGCCGCGATATCGGAATAGGGGATGGAGACTTTTTCGTTGGAATCTTTCGGGTACAGGCGGACTTGGGAATCTTTGAGCGTGGCGGCGGAGCGGCGGTCAAAGAGGTAGCCTTCGATCTTGGATCCATCTTTGCGGGTGATGGTGATGTCGCCGCGATAGTCGAAGGCTTTCTCGAGGGCCTGGCGGAGTTCTTCTTCGGAGGCGAGGTCGGGGGTCCAGCCTTCGAGTTGCTCGTGCTCGGTGCCTGGGGCGACTTCGAGCGCGTCGGGGTTGGGCGCTTTCGCGTGGGAGGGATGCTCTTCGATGTGGCCGGCTTCTTTGCCTGTCATGAGGTCAAAATCTTAAACCGCGGAGGACGCTGAGAACTTCCGCAGAGAACGCTGAGAACAACTTTTTACGCTCGGGTTTCCTGCAATGGCTGCGATGTCGACGGCGCGATCTGGATCAGCGGGTTCACTGGGGCTTGCGGTTCTTCCAACATTCTTAGCGCTTCGTCATCTTTGTAGGTGGTGAAGAGAGTGGCTTTCACTGTCGCCACAAATCCGGAGAACGAGCTGAAGGTGGCGTTGACCGCGCTGGCCTCGTAGCCGCTGTGGACCATGCAGTTGGCGCAGGCCGGATTGCCGGACTCGGTGCCGTAGTTCTGCCATTCCGTGGTCGCTAACAATTCTGAGAACGTTTCGGCGTAGCCATCTTGCAGGAGGTAGCAGGGCTTTTGCCATCCGAAGACGTTGTAGGTGGGCATGCCCCAGGGAGTGCAGGGGTAAGTGCGCTTGCCCATCAGAAATTCCAGGAAGAGCGGCGAGAGATTGAACTGCCAGGTCTTCTTTCGGTTGGAGAGGATCGCGCGGAACATGCGGCGGGTACGGGCGCGTCCCAGGAAATGTTTCTGGTCGGGGGCCTTGTCGTAGGAGTAGCCGGGCGAGAGCATCATGCCCTCGACGCCGAGGTCCATCATCTCGTCGAAGAAGGCGCGGACGGATTTCGGGCTGGCGCCATCGAACAGAGTTGTGTTGGTGGTGACGCGGAAGCCGCGGCGGAGAGCTTCTTTGACGGCGTCGACAGCGATGTCGTATCCGCCTTCGCGGCAGACGGCAAGGTCGTGCTCTTCGCGCTGGCCGTCGAGGTGAACCGAAAATGTCAGATACTTGCTGGGTTGGAAGAGGTTAATTTTTTCCTTCAGCAGCAGCGCGTTGGTGCAGAGATAAATATACTTTTTGCGCGCGACCAGGCCTTCGACAATCTTGTCAATCTGCGGGTGCATGAGCGGTTCGCCCCCGGGGATGGAAACCATGGGGGCGCCGCATTCGTCGACAGCGCGGAAACATTCTTCCGGGCTCAGATCTTTCTTAAGGATGTGGGCGGGGTATTGGATTTTGCCGCATCCGGCGCAGGCCAGGTTGCAGCGGAATAGCGGCTCGAGCATGAGCACGAGCGGGTACTGCTTGCGTCTGGCGAGCTTCTGGCGGAGGACGTAGCTGGAGACCGTCCACATTTGTGAAACAGGAACTGGCATGGAACCCCTTGTAGTAGATATTTTATCAGGGATTGAGGTGGGGGCGGGGATTGGGGGAATCGGGGAGGGTACGGAAGTACAGTTTCAAGTTTCGAGTTTCTAGTTTCGGGCGGACTTGCATAGGGAGAAGCGGCGATGACAATCGTAAATGAAGGTTGGAGCAGGAGGCAGTTTTTGCAGACTTCGGCGGCGGGATTGATGATTCCGGGTGTTACGAAAATGGAGGCACCTGGCGAGGGCGGGCCGAGCGCTTCCCCGAACGATGACGCGAGTGCCTTCGTCTCGCAGCAGGAGCGGCGGCGGAAGGAGTTGTGGGGACTATTGGGAGATTTGCCGTGGCAGCATCAGCCGAAGGCTCCGCGGCTGGTGAAGAAAGAAGATCACGATACCTACACGCTGGAGCGGCTAGTGCTGGATCTGAACGGGGTGGAGGATGTGCCGGCATTATTGCTGATTCCGAAGAAGCGCGACGAGCGGGCGCCGGGGCTGCTGTTTATCCATTGGCATGCCGGGATGTATGACTTGGGGAAGGAGGAGTTGCTGAAGGGAGTGGAGGTGCAGCCGGCGTATGCACCGGTGTGCGCGGAGAAAGGGATCGTCACGCTGGCGATCGATAGCTGGTGTTTTGGCGAGCGGAAGCGTGAGGCGGACGGGCACGAGGGGGAACAGGATGCGTTCAAGCTGATGTTGTGGCGGGGGCAGGTGCTGTACGGGATGATGATGTTCGATGAGTTCCGGGCGATGGATTATCTGGCGGGGCGTCCGGAGGTGGATGCGAAACGGCTGGGCGCGCTGGGCATGTCGATGGGGGCGACGAAGGCGTGGTGGCTGGCGGCGCTCGATCCACGGGTGAAGTTGTGCATGGATGTGTGCTGCCTGACGGACTATGAGGAATTGATCAAGGCGCGTGGGTTGAAGGAGCACGGGATTTATTACTACGTGCCGTCGCTGCTGAAGAAGTTTCAGACGGCGGATATTAACGAGCTGATTGTGCCGCGCGCGCATTTGAGCGTGAATGGGAGAAGGGATGCGCTGACGCCGCCGGCGGGAGTGGAGAAGATTCGGGACCGGCTGCTGCCCCTGTACCGGAAGTATGGGAAGGAAGCGGATTGTCATATTGAGCTGTTTGATTGTGAGCATCAGGAGCTGCCCGAGATGCGGAAGCTGATTCTGGAGTGGATGGATCGGGAACTGGTGGGGAGGAGCTCATAAGCAAGAACATTGACAGAAAACGGGTGTGTCAATTGAGAACGTTGCTGCGGGGGCGACGCCCATTGGGCGTCGCCCCTAATCATAAGCGCTAACTTAAAAATACTTCCGTTTTGCTCGTGATCCAGGAGGGTCGATTTCAGGGGCGATGAACTGCTGCCCTTGCGTGGTACCCTCTGAGTCTCGTTTGGGGCATTGGTTACGAGATTCCAGCGTCGAGAGATGACAGAGCGAAAATATGACTTTTATCACCCGGAGACACTTCGCTCGGCAAATGGCGTTTGCCGGTGCACTATGCGGGCAGCCGCTTTGGGCGATAGGTGAATCGCACCGGGTCTCCGAAGCGGATAAGCAGAATGGCGCTCCGCTGGACCCGCAGGCGATCCGCAAACTGGCTTCCCAAATTGTCGGTCAAGTAATCACGCCTGAAGCCGCTGATTACGACGCCGTGCGCTCAATCTTCAACCGCGCGTTCGATCGGCGTCCCGCAGTGATCGTGCGCTGCGGTTCCCCCTCCGATGTTGCGCACGCGCTCGATTTTGCCCAGGCCCAGCGTTTGCCACTAGCGGTGCGTGCCGGAGGCCACAGCCGGCTTGGGTTCGGGATGTGCGATGGTGGCGTCGTCATCGACCTCTCCGCGACCAAACGAGTCGAAGTAGACGTCAGCAAACGAGTGGCCCGCGCAGAGGCTGGTGCTCTCGTGCGGGACCTCGACATTGCTACCCAGCACTTCGGGCTCGCCACAACCTCAGGCGGCTGCCCCACCGTCGGAATTGCTGGCTTTACGCTCGGAGGGGGAGAAGGTCGTTTGATGGACAAGTACGGTGCCGCATGCGACAACCTGCTGTCGGCGCAAGTGGTGACCGTGGACGGGAGACAGGTCGAAGCCAGCCTGAAGTCCAATCCAGATCTTTTTTGGGCGATTCGCGGCGGAGGTGGCAACTTTGGGGTGGTCACGGCGCTGGAGTACCAGCTTCATCCGGTTGACCAGGTTCTGTCGGGAGCCCTCACCTACCCGGCGGGGACCATTCCAGAGCTTTTGCAGGCGTTTACTAAGTTTCTCGCCGGAGCGCCGGATGAAATGGACGCGTACGCCCAGGTGTTGCCGTCCGAGCAGGGGAGAAGACTCAAAATCGACGTCTGCTATTGCGGGGATCCACGAATGGGGAATGACTTGGTCAGGCCGCTGCGTGCGCTCAAACCACAGGATGACAGCGTCAAAGTCATGTCCTATCTGGAAGCTCAAGCAGGGGGAGGGTTTCTTCTAACGCCGGTTGCGCACTTCCAGACAAATCTCCTTCTTCGAGAACTCAGCGGAGCCGCCATCGCGGCAATTACAACGGCGATCAACGATGCGCCAGCCACATGCAAGGTGATCATTGTGCCTTTGCGTGGGGCAGTTAGCCGTGTAGGCGTGACCGAGACTGCATTTGCTCTCCGGGAGCCGGGTTACGAAATAGACATAGCGGGCGTTTGGAGCTCTCCCGCAATGAAGGCGGAAGCGGTGCGATGGGTCCAGGTTACGCGCGATAATTTACTGCCCCTTGCGCATGGAGTGTACGTCAACCAGTTGGGCGATACGAGTGACCAACTGGTCCGCTCGGGCTATGGGCCGAACTATGCTCGCCTCGTGGAGATCAAGAAAAAGTACGACCCAAACAACGTGCTGCGACTCAACCAAAACATCAAGCCCGATAGCATCTCGAACACTTAACAATCTGGCGAGCGTTGCCGGGGCCTGCCCAGAAACTTGCCGGAAGGGTTACCTTCTAAACCTTGCGGCTTAAGTTAGCGCTTATGGGGCGGCGCCCACCCCTTCGGGCGACGCCCCCGCGACAGCCGGCGAGACGCCGGCGCTACGGTTGGGAGGGCACAAATCCTGCAACCCAGGCCAGGGTTTGTTCGTCTAAAGGTCCAAGCCCTTCCGCCAGGGGCTACGCCCGAAAGGACTCTTGTTCCGGGGCAGGAAACCCGGTACCCTAATTCCCAACCAACGGTATGTTTAACCCCCACCCCAACCTGGCGGACGAAATCAACAGTGGGATTATTCAGTCGGAGATTGAGGGTGGAGTGTTTCTGAACGACCTGCCGCCGTCGACGGTGCTGCAGATCCAGACCATGCATCATTGCTATACGGCGGTGCTGCTGGGCGGGAGTGAGGCGCTGCTGTCGGGGCATCCGGAGTTTTGTCCGGAGCCGGTGCAGGTGGCGATTGCCGGATCCACGTGGGGCGGTTCGATGCTGAAGATGCAGTATGTGGGCCGCGGCATGCATTTGGAGTTTCGGCATCCGGCGTATGCGACGCCGATTGTGACCTCGCCGATTCAGGAAATCCGGGATAAGGCGGAGTTGGCGGCGTTGGAGTTGGATGCGCGGCCGCATGGGGCGCATTCGTAAGAGCCACGGGGGCTAAAGCCCGGTTTTATCTCACGCCTATCGCGGCGCTAAAGCGCCGCTCTTCCACCTAAACCTAAAGCTGCTGTTCCACCTAAACCTAAAGCTGCCCTTCTATCTGGAGATTGACTTGGTGTAGTGGAGGCACTAGTATTCGGGCCATCGGGCCTCTGCGCCTGCATTCATGCCGCTGACCATCGAAAGCCGGGAGGTTGCGCACGTCGCCATTCTGGATGTGAAGGGACGAATTGTGCTCGGCGACGAGATTCACACTCTGCGGGATGCGGTGCGCGGGTTGCTGGATCAGGGGAAGAAGAAGATCATCCTGAACCTGGCGGACGTGGATTATATGGACAGCTCGGGCGTGGGCGAGATGGTGGGCGCGTTTACGACTGTGCGGAACGCGGGTGGCGAACTAAAGCTGCTGAACCTGAGCCCGAAGGTGAAGGATATCCTCTATGTCACCAAGCTCTACACGGTCTTTGATATTCGGGACGACGAATTTACCGCGGTAAGGTCGTTCGACTATTTCTTCGCAAAGTGAAACAGCCTGAATCGTAACCACGAAGGACACGAAGTTCCACGAAGGATTCGCCCCGCCTGCTGTTGCGATTTTCTGAACCGTTCTTGATACGCCTCACGCTATCCCGGCAGGGGTAAGATCGAAACCACAGAGGGCAAAGAGTGGTCGCAGGTCCTGCGATCCTACGTGTTCGTGTGCGCGATCATGGGCCACGCAAGTTGCTTGGTGCGGGAGTGGCGCAGCTCATGGGTTTGGGTGGTGGAGATCATCGCACGTTGCAAGAGAAGACAGCCAGAGAGTTGATCTGGACGTCGCACCACACGTTTCAGGGATGGACGTGTTCGCGGTGCGAGTGGAACTATCCGTTGCCAACCATGCTGCACGATCCGGAGGCCAGAACAGCATACGACCGGCTGGCGGCAGGAAAGTTTCGTGAGCATAAGTGTGCGGATCATCTGGCGCGGCTGGGCGTACCAGATCAAGAGAGCTTCACTCCGCGGATCCGGAAGCTGGTGTCGCAGGGATTCAAGCCGAAAGACGCGGTTGAGTTGTTTCTGCAAGAAGTGGCGCTGGAGTTTCGGAATCAGCCCAAGGTGCTGGCACAGGCGAAGGCGGATGGCGAGGATTTTTTGCGGAGGGTGAAGGCGGGATTGATTTGATGTTCGGATTTCGTAACAAATACTTTTGGGGCGCGGCGAGGATCTCGCCAGCATTTGGAGACTGAACTGTCTGAACAACTTACGCCGGGTATGATGGAGGCAATCGCGGGCGGGGGCGCCCGCGCCACATACGGCGCGCGATACATACAGAAATTTACTCATTGACAATGTCACGAAGTCTGCAGGACAATCGCCCGGCTTTTGCCCCTTCGTAACCCGAATTGAAAAAGGAGAGAGACGAGATGAGATGGCTTTCGTTGGCCGTTTTGCTGTTGTGTGCTCTGTCGGTAACCGCCCAGGATGCGAATAAGAATCCGAATAAAAGCGAGCCTCCGATTTTGGGGCCGCACTGGACCCACGATGCGGCACCATTGCATGCACCTCCGGCAAGTCCGGATATGACGTATCACGGCGGACCGATTCTGCCGTCGGTCACGATCAAAGCGATCTGGTGGGGATCAAGTTGGCCTACATACACCGGAGATGAGATTTCCGGTTTGGACAAATGGTATAAGTACGTCGGAACCGCGGCAGGCGGAGGCGGATCGGCGTATGACGCCACGGTGAACGAATATACGGGCGGTGGACAGCAGGTCAGCACGGCGACTACCTATCAGGGACATGTGGTTGATGGGACCTCGGTGCCAAAGCGTCTGAGCACGTCGGCGGTTCTGGCAGAAGTGTGCAAGATGGTACCGTCGCCGACTACGAACGCCTACTATCCGGTTTACATCGATAAGGGCCGCGGGCATGCGAGCTACTGCGCGTATCACAGCTGGGGATCGTGCAACGGGAAGGCGATTGAGTTCGGGTTCTTCTTCAAGATGGACGGCGATCCCGGGTGCGATCCGGGGAGCACGGTCAGCGGACAGTCGCAGGGCCTGCAGGCAGCGGCGAATGTGACCGGCCACGAGTTGTCGGAGACGCGGTCTGATCCAAACGGGAATGCCTGGTACGACAGTTCAGGCGCGGAGAACGGAGACAAGTGCGCTTGGGTGTTCGGCGGACCGTCTGTGACGTTCCTGGACGGGACAAACTGGAAGATTCAGGGGAACTGGTCAAATTACGATTATGACCACAACACTGGATACGCGAACTCCAGCGGACAAAAGGGGTGCGCGGACGGGACGAATTTCCCGGGACCGTATACGAAATAAGTTTTGAGTGTTTGGGAGCCCGCTTCGAGAGAGGCGGGCTTTTTTGTGCCGAAAAATCTGAGGTTGCCTCCACGGGGCTAAAGCCCGGAATCGATTGCAGCGCTGTGCGCGGCCCTTAAAGGGCCGCTCTTCCACGGACGTGCACGCGTGTGCGGGCGAGGACGCCCGCACGACAGCCGCCGGGACGGCGGCGCTACAAATCGCGTCGGCGCTGCGCGGGCGTGGGCGCCCGCGCCACATCAAATCGGCCCACATTACGCCCGCGCCACATCAAATCCGCCCACATTACGCCCGCGCCACATACGCTAGTTGGAGATTCCCATTTGGGTAAGGATGTAGGCGTAGTCGAAGGCCGATTCGTGCAGGCGGTCGTAGCGGCCGGAGGCGCCGCCGTGGCCCGCCGGGCTCAGGTTTGTTTTCAGGAGCAGGATATTCTTGTCGGTGCGGGTGGCGCGCATTTTCGCTACGTATTTCGCGGGCTCCCAGTACATCACCTGGCTGTCGTTGAATGACGTCTTCACCAGCATGTTGGGATAGGCTTTGGCTTCAATGTTGTCGTACGGCGAATAAGTAATCATGTAATCGAAGGCGGCTTTCTCCTTGGGATTGCCCCACTCTTCAAACTCGCCGACGGTGAGCGGCAACGATTCGTCGAGCATGGTGTTGATGACGTCAACGAAGGGGACGCCGACTAAAGCTGCTTTGAACAGGTCGGGGCGCAGGTTGAGGACGGCGCCCATGAGGAGGCCTCCGGCGCTGCGGCCTTCGATGGTAAGCCGGTCTTTCGAGCCGTAGCCGCGCTTCAGCAGATCTTCGGCGCAGGCGATGAAGTCGGTGAAGGTAGTCTTCTTATTCATCATGCGTCCGGCGTCGTGCCAGGCCTTGCCCATCTCGCCGCCGCCGCGGATGTGTGAGACTGCATAGACCACGCCGCGGTCGACCATGCTGAAAATATTTGAATTGAAAAACATGTCGATGGAAATGCCGTAGGAACCGTATCCGTAAAGGTAGAGCGGGCCGGTGCCGTCGAGCTTCGCATTCTTCAGGCGGAGGACGGAGATGGGAACTTTCACGCCGTCGGAGGCGACTGCGTAGATCTGCTCGACCTGATACTTCGCGGGATCGTACCCGCCGGGGACTTCTTTCTGTTTCAGAAGGGTCGATGTTCCCTTCTCCATGTCGTAGGAAAAGACTGACGGCGGGGTGATGGGAGATTGATATCCGTAGCGGAAGTCGGTGGTGTCGTAGACACGGTTGATGTAGGAGTAGGCGGCGTAGGCTGGTTCGGGGAAAGTGATCCGCTTGGACTGGCCGTTGCGGAGATCGATGACGCGAATCTGGGGCAGGCCGCTTTCGCGCTCGTAGAGCACGGCGAAATTTTTGAAGAAGTCGGTCTCGTCGAGCATGATGCCGGGATTGTGCGCCATGACCTCATGCCAGTTCTTGCTGCCGGGATCGGTGATGGGAGCGCTGACCAGGCGGAAGTTGCGTCCCGTGTCGTTGACGCGGATGTAGAACGAGTCCCCGTTGTGGTCGGGATAGTATTCGACGCCCTGCTTGCGGGGCTCGAGAATCTTCCAGTCGGCGTCGGGCTGGGTGGCGGGAATGAAACGGGCTTCGCTGGTGGTGTGGCTGTGCAGGATCATGAAGATGAAGGCTTCGCTGCGGGTCTTGTAAGCGCGCACGCTGAAGCGCTCGTCGGGCTCTTCGTAGACGAGAGTGTCGGGATTGGACGATCCGGCAGTGTGGCGATAGAGGCGGTACTGGCGCTTGGAGACGGCGTCTTCCTGGGTGTAGAAGATGGTCTGATTGTCGCTGGCCCAGACGACGGAGCCGACGCGCTCAGCGTGATCGGCTAAAGTTTTGCCGGTGCGGAGATCTTTAACGGCGAGCGTGAACTGGCGGAACCCGGTGTTGTCGTAGGTGTAGGCGAGCTGGTTGCCGTCGGGGCTGACGGCGAAGGCCTGCACGGTCATGAAGACCTGGCCTTTGGCCAACTCGTTGATGTCGAGAAGAATTTCTTCCGTGGCGTCGGCGGTGGCTTTCTTGCGGCAGCGGATGGGGTACTGCTTTCCGGCTTCGGTGCGGATGTAATAGAAGTAGTCGCCTTCGCGGTAGGGGACTTCGACGTCGGTCTCCTTGATGCGGCTGAGCATCTCGTCATAAAGCTTTTTCTGGAAGGGCTCGGTGGGCTTCATGACCGAGTCGGTGTAGGCGTTCTCTTTTTCCAGATAAGCGCGGACTTCGGGATTGGATTTTTCGCGGAGCCAGGCGTAGTTGTCGACCATCTTGCGTCCATTGACCTCGGTTTCGTGAGGGAGTTTCTTGGCGATGGGAGGAGTGGGAGCGGTGTCGGCAGCGAACGCGAGAGCGGAAAACAGGACGAGAGCGAGGAGGCGGATGATGCGGTTAGTCATAGTGCTCCCAGGGAGATCGTATTCGCGAGCGGAGTCGGGTCAAGCGGGAACGATAATACAGGCAAGCTGGGGAGTGCAAACGGGAGCCGCCATTGCGGGGGATGACTACGCGCCGTCTCCGCCGACCTTGCCGGATGGATTATCGCTCGGGTAGTTGAAGAAGAGCTGATTGCCGTCGGGATCATCGACCACCAGGAGCCGGTATCCCCACGAACCCTCCTTGACCGCAACGCCCTTGGCCTCGAGCTCCGCGCGCAGCGCGTCCACGGCGGCAGTCGCGGCCTCGGGCGTCGGCGGCTCGACGTTCAAGGAGATGAACATCAGGCCCTTGCCGACTTTTTCGGGGCTGATGGCGCGTGGATTGTGCGAGGTATCGGCCAGGATCAGCGCGCAGCCCTGCCGATCGACCTGCGCGACGAACGTCTTGCCGTTTTCGTCAAAGCGCCAGGAGTTGATGAAGCCGAGCTGGTCCACATAATAGCGGAGGGAGGCGTCGACGTCTTTCACGTGTAAGACGGGGCGCGCGAACCAGTCGGTCATGGCTGGATATCCTCGAAAGAGAGACTTAATTCTGCGTCGTGAATTCTACGCCCCACGGGTGAGTTCGTGGAGCGCCCACGTTTTGAAAGGGCGCGGCTTTGAGCCGCGGGGCCGGGGTGATCAAAATGATCGCGGCTGTAGTCGCTGACGTTTCTGCGGAAATCTTGTCAATAGGCAGAATTTACACAATTCGAGCTAAGCTAAAGGATAGGCGGGAAATATAAACTCGGCAAACATGTCCATTTTCCCCCCGCCAATTTGCTATTCTAGAAGTATAGAGAGAATTTCAAGGGCGCGGCCTTCAGGCTCGCGCCTTTTCTTTTGTCCCGAGTCCCATCCTGCCGGTCATTCTGAAAAGTTTCATGTAGGGACAGCCGCATCGGCTGTCCGGCGGAGCGAAGCTCCGCAGCAGCGAAGGCACTGGACATCGGACCAGAACATTAGGAAGAAAGAAGTAATAGGAGCAATGAAATATTGGGAGCGATTCGCCAGCTTCAAAGAGCGCGGTGAATGGGTCGAGTTGCAATTCATGGCGGCGGCCGCCCAGCGCCGCTTCGCCGTCAGCAAGCCTTGGGGAGAAACGCAAGCGTACGATGTCGGCATTGAACATGGAGAGAACTTTCTCAGGGTGCAGGTCAAATCGACTGCGCAGAGGTGCGGCGCGGGATACCGCTGTCAGTTCACGCCCAACCACACAAAGAAGCACGACTACTCCCTCAAGCAGATCGACTTGTTTGCCGCGTACGTGATTCCAGAGCATGGCTGGTATCTGATCCCGGCGGCGCTGCTGCTGGGCAAGCGAAGAAAATTCATGGCGATGCTGTGCCCCGTCGTCCCGCCGGCGAAGAAGGCCAGCTACTGCTACGAAGGCTACCGGGCCGCGTGGAACCTGCTGAAAAAGAGCAGAACTGAATTGGGAGAGTGCGGAAGCCAGTCCGCCACTGCGAGACGTGAAAGAAGGAGTACGAGGGACGAGAAGGAGGGCAGTACGAGAAGGGCACGAAACCGA
>DASTCU010000229.1:0-20676 GCA_035710825.1 Candidatus Sulfotelmatobacter sp. | reverse complement strand
AGAAGAGATTAGAAATCCAATGTACTATCCGTTTGAGCTACGCGCTCGCGGTGATCGCATAGCCTTTGCGCAGCGGCTACTTCGTGGCCTCATCCCACTCCTGCTCGCCGCGATGCAGCACGGCCTCGCGGTCTTCCGGCAAGATCCAGCGTTCCTTCACCAGTTCATCGAGCACATTGGTGTAGCGGCTCAGGTAGACTTGGCGGCTGGTATATCGTTCCACGATAGATTGTCTTGGATCCCCTGTCTTCTGCCGCTCGGCAGCAGTCTTGGGGAACGCAATGTAAGACGCCTCGAAGGAAAGGCGCTGGTCGGGTGCGCCGATAGATGGATCACGCAGATTCCAGCTTGCATACGTCGCCAGCGGAACTGTGACTTCTGGCAGGCGCACGCCGTCGCGCTCGTTGCCGTCACCATCCACCTGGGGCACAAGCACAGGAAAAGACTTCCCGACGTTGGGCGGTTGCATGCTCAGAATTCCTTCACGCCAGTTCGCTCCGTAATCCAGGCGGTAGGCCGTGTTCGCTTCATGCGGCTTGTGGGCGCCAGGAATGCCGGGAAAGGCGTAGTCTCGCAACGGCACCAGCGTGCCATCGGCAATTTTCGGATAGCTGCTCGCGGGTGGCAGGGTATTGCTGCGCACCCACGCGTCCATGTTGGCAATCATGGCGCGCCAGAAATAGTGCACGGGAAGCGGCGACTGCGGCTGCTGGCCGAGTAGGTCTCCTTCTCCTTTGGCGGGAGGAAATGGTCCCGAAAAATGTTGCAGGCCGGTGAAGTGGTAGATGCGGACGCTGTCCGAAATTTCCGCGTCGCTTTTGCCGTCGGCGCTGGTGTGAATCAGAGAGCAGGCGCGCCCCCAGTATTCGTACGACGTGTTGGAGAAAAATATCTTTGGGACGACGTGCTCTGCGGTGGCGCGGTCCAGCAGGCCTGCGGTTTCGCCCGTGATCGGATCCTTCTCAGCTTGATCGGTGAAAGGGAAGAGGTCGGTGGGAAAGAAGACCGACGATGTCGGCTGCGCGTCGCGCGAGGGCTGAGCAAAGCGGTAATTGAAGTTGCCGCGGCCCGCACCGGCGACGTGGGCGAGCACGCCATCGAGCGCGATCTTTCCCTCTTCGTCCGCATTGAAGCCCTGGTAGAGCATGTCACGCAAAAAGCGACCATTTTGTGAAATACCTTCGCCGTAAACGCGCTGGGCAGGAGTGACGCTGTTGCGATCGTGCTTGGCGTAGGAGGCGAAGTCGCGGATCGCCGCAAAGCCCAGGCCCGCGACTACTGGGTCGGCCACGACGTAGACATATTCGTAAATCTTGCCCGGCTGAAAGCCGCTGTTGAGGTGGATATAGCGGTTGTTAGCCATGAGCTTGCCATCGACGGTTTGCGCGAACTGCCATTCCGCGCGCGGAATCGTGGTGCGCGCCGTCTCGCGCGAGTCGCGCACCGTGAGCACGTTGCGCGGATCGTCACGATTCGCCACGGGGTACTCGATCCCGCCAATATTGCCGAGGATGAGGTGGCCGAGAGGAATCTCCGGCATCGCTTTCGAAAGCATCAAGTCGCCGCGCAGCAGGCCGGTGATGGTCTTTCCACTTTCCTTTGCGATGGGAGCATAGAGTCGTAGCGCGTCAGAACCTGCTGCATCCCACTGCCAGCCAAGGCTCACATACGTGAAACCCTGCCGCAGAAACCACCCATCGCCTGCGTCGTTGGCGGCATTCCAATCGCCGCCATCCACGAGCGAGAGAATGCGGGCGTGGCCACGATTGGGAACTTCCAGCAGCAGAGAGCCGTTGCTTTTGTGCGCATCTTTGGGGCAGACGGCGGTGAAGTCGGCAGAGAATTCAACCTCGCCATTTTTCAAGTTCACTGCATGGTTGAGGTCGACGATGCGCCGGTTGTGCGGGTTGCCAATCGAAACCGAGAAGTAGACGCGCCCGGCGAGGCGCTCGTAAGCCCCCACGTCGCCAAATTGTTTTCCTTGCAGCACATCAGCACGCGAGGTGATTTCGACGCGCACGACACGCGCGTGCAGCGGCACGAAGCTGAAAAGCAGAATGAAGGAGAGAGAAATTGCACGCCAGAGCAGACGCATGCGCGGAAGGATAGCACGGCGGCGCGTCGCTGGAGGACGCGGCTATCCGGCGGCGGCGACCAGGCGATCGGCGACGACTTCGACCTCGACAAATTCTTCGACGCGCTTCGCTCGCAGTTTGCTCAGCACGTAATTGAGCAACGGGCGGTCGCCGCGGCGAATTTCGTGGAATTCCACGCCCATGCCGAGAGTACCCACTAGGTACCTCACTTGTGCTTTGAGCGCAAGTCTGACGTCGAAGACATTCAACATCAGGCGAAAATCAGTGCCAGGGCGCAATGTATCCGAGGCGGAGAGGCGGGCGCCATACTCGGAAATCTGCTGCACCTCGCCGGCTACGTGCTGCACGCCGTCCATCACGTCGGCCTCGCCCTCCACATAGAAGCGCGGCCGGCGACGACGGTTTGAATCCGGGCGGCTGAAACTCTTCAACGTTCGATGGTTCAGTTGATAGTCGACAATCACGGGCTGGTATTGCTCTTCCATCTGGCGCAACTCTTCATCCCACGGCGTTTTCTTTTCGACGCACTGCACTGCGAACTGCCCGCGCAGCGAGGATGACGGATCGGCGGCCCAGACGACCTGGCAAATCGCTTTGTTGCGCCCTCGCTCGACCATCACGAGATCGCCAATGTTTACGTGGCGAGAACTGAGCAGGCGCGCGCCATTGGGATGAATGTCATAGGTGCAAGCCATTTCGGCAGGTCCACGGCCATCCTGGCCAACCAGGCTCCAGCGCACCGGGAGAGCCAAATGAACCGTCTTGCCGGTGAGGAGTCCTTCTTCTGATGTGTGATGTTTGCTTTGCAAAATCCAGATCCTTGTTGAAGCCAAGTTACCAGTACATGTCCGAATGGGCAATTGGCCTTTCGTAATCCAAGATGTGGTTACTAAGAGGCGTTACCGTATGGCCCGCAGGTGCCATTGCGCATTCGACGAACTATGCAGTGCTCGAAATAATGACACTTGCAGGATTCGCTCGACTCGGTGAAGATGGAGACAATTCCACTTGCGTTCTGTGATGAAGTCATCCGTTCTCAAATCGCCGACTGGGCGAACGCTGTCGCCCTCTGCTGTCAAGTTGCGGTTGCTGAAAAAGCTACGGTGCACACTGCGCTACGAAAAGAAGGCGTGGAGTGCCGGTGCGCAACTGGTGGCCGGAGTGGACGAGGTGGGGCGCGGCTCCTTGTTCGGGTGCGTAGTGGCAGCGGCGGTGATTCTTGATCCGGCGTACCGGATACGCGGGCTGCGCGATTCGAAGTTGCTGTTAGCGGAGCGTCGTGAAGTGTTGGCGGAGCGCATTCGCGCGCACGCCGTGGCGTGGGCGGTGGCCGCGGTGGACGCAGCGCGGATCGATCAGATCAATATTTATCAGGCTTCGCGTGCGGCGATGCGGGAAGCGGTGATGCGGCTGGCGCCGATGCCCGATCATCTTCTGGTGGATGCGGTCAAGCTGGACTGCCAGATGGCTCAGGATGCCGTTATACATGGCGACGCGCTGTCGGCATCGATTGCGGCGGCCTCGATTCTGGCCAAGGTGGAACGCGACCGCATCATGCGCGAGTGGGATACGGTATTTCCGGCGTACGGGCTGGCTTCGCATAAAGGCTACAGCACGCCCAGGCATCTGGCGGCATTAAAGGAACTAGGGCCTACGCCGCTGCACCGGCAGTCGTTTGCGCCGGTATGGCAGAATCCAGTGCCGCAGGAGGCGTTTGGCTTTATGGACGAGGAAGTGCAGGAAGACATTGAGAATGAAGGGCTTGCGGCGGAGGAACTGGCGGGGTAGGAAAGCCTTGCGATTTTACAAAGTGTTCCTGCAGGAACACTTTTTTTACTAAATTGTACATACAATCTGATCGTTACATGGTGTAAACTCAAAATATGCAACGGGTTACGAAGACGAGCAGAAGAGGGCGAAAGTCAAAAAGCGGAAAGTTTTCCACAGGGCGGAGAGCTCGGGGGAAGGAGAAGCGCCCCTCGGCGGCGTTGGCGGGAAAGAAGCGTCTGAACCTGCCGCTGGGGGTGGCTCTGGAGTTCTACCGTCCGCTGAAGAAGCCGATCACGGTGCGGATTGACGCTGACGTGCTGGCGTGGTTCAAAAAAGATGGCAAGCGTTACCAAACTCGCATCAACACCGCATTGCGGAAGGTGATGGAGAAAGAGATGAGACAGGCTGGACGGTAGGGAAAAGGCAAGAGCGACTGACACAACCAAGCATAATCGCGATATTTTAACAGTTGATCACGAGCGGCTATAGTCGATTCCCTCTCTGAATGGTGAATGGAATGCGTCTTTCTCTCAAAGTGAATGGAAATCTCGCCTGGTAGCGGCCGTCAATGGCACGTTTCGAGTGGCCAGAGTTTGACCTTCAGGTGGGCGATACAGCTGAGTTCTTCCATCGCTCTAGAAATTCACGCTGGTCTTGAGCACGAGCGCATTGGTATTGGGTCTGAAGCCCGCTGGGTTGACTTGGGGATAAAATCCGTCCGGGTAGATGCTGCTTCCGTACCCGTCCATAAAGTGTCCTTCGATCTTCGCGTTCCAGAATTTTTTGAGTTCAATCCTCGCAGTGATGACTTTGTCGTAGATGTGATTGGCAGGCAGGCTGGTATCGGTTGAATTGGGGCCAATGGTTGCAAGAAATCCGCCGTAGACGCTGGTGATTGCATAGCGGGAATAGTAGGAGCCGAGTTCCAGCCGTTTGTTGAGCCGGAAAGACCCCGAAATATACCAACCGCGTACGTCGGTTAAATTGGTCGAGGTAACGAGCACGATCTGATCACGAACGTAGCGGCGATACTCGGCATCGATACGCAATTTGGCGAACGTGCACTCCCCATAGAACTGGTTGGTCCAATCGGCTTTCGAAGACTCGATATATGGAATGACAGCACTTGGGTCTAACGGACTTTTGCTCATGCCTTTACCAGTAATGTTTTCATTCATGCGCGAAGCGCCGACCAGAAGGCCTTTGAGAGGTGTCTGCCAACGTAGATCGCCTCCGTACTGTAGTCCACCGAAGGTCTTGAAGTGAGTTCCGAACTGTGACAGAAGATAGGGATAGCCGCTGTAAATGCTGTCCCTACGGTGGCCGCCGTATACCGTATAGGTGAGATCGCCAAGTCCATGCCTGAGGGATATATCGCCGTAGATGTCGCCGCCCAGGTGAGCAATCGTCGAGTCCCGCAGATCCGTCGGATAGACGCTCTGGGGCAGCAGTGCGAAAGTGTGGAGAAAGTCCAGATCCTGGGTGTCGTTATAGAGTCCCAGCACGGTCTTCACTTTGCCGGCGCGAATGCCGAACCACGGTTTGAACCGGTAGTCGGCCAATGCCCAGTCGAGAGTCGGATGCCACTCGCCCAGGTTGCCCAGGTTGCGATCGTAAACTTGGGCGCCGATGCGCAACTTGTCGGTCACCTGCATCGAGGTATTTGCTCCGAAGTCGGTGAATGCCCCGCTGCCCTGGCTGGAATGGGTGGTCAGCCAGTTATTCTGGTTGGTAAACAAAAAACCCTGCGAGGCGAATCCATGCACCTGGACAGTACGGTCAAAAACCTTGAATTCTTGTGCATATATTACGGTTGCCCAAAAGCAGAAAAAGGCGAGCCTGACGATTTGCCGACGCATGGGACTCCTTTGGCGCTGGGCGTCACTGTGGAGATCGGCAAACGACGGAGAAACTTAAGTCGGGCCGTGTGCATTTCTTCCTACCTCGGAACAACTAATCCAAAATCAGCCGGAGGATGTCGGTGAGGAAGTTCGTGAGGGAGCAGTTCTTCCTGGCAGCGGCTGTGCAGAACATCAAGCGACTCATGCGCTTCCTCAGCCAAGCCACATCGGCCGTTGTGCCTGCTACCGCCTGGCCGCGCAGTGAGCCAACGATGGGACAGCCTCCGGCGTTGAAGCAAAGTGCATAAAGTTCATCATGATTAGCGCGACATGTGGAGACTGAGGGACTGAGGCTTTCGTGCGCATCCAATCGTTCAACTACAGCATCGAAGGCAGCTTTCCGAAGCTTAGAGTGCGCATCTCCCAAACCCTATGGCCGCGCCTAACTGGGTCTCTGATCTGGAGCGCAGCTTGTGGGGGTGTTGCGTACTATTCCGCAGCGTCGTCAGGGGTGCGGTCGGCTGTGGTCTTGGCTGTGTCAATTTTGCTTTTGGCGGGCGGTCTAGTGATCGCCAATTACTCGGTCCAATGGAATACCCTTTCATTGACGGAAGATGTGCTAGGGTTGCGGATGGTCAGGTTGTTTACCCGCACGGCCAGAGTGTTCCCTCTGTCGAGCGTTCGCCACTTCGGGTTTGGTCATTATTCTCATAGTGGTCCCGTACTGAAACTGGACGTCGATGGGACGTGGTTCGTACTCGCGGACGGAGTCCGTGAGGACGATGTAGGCGAACTTTTGATCAGAATCAAGCAATCGGGCTACTCGTTCCCTGAAACGACAGCGGTTGCGTACAAACCGCCGGCGACACCCACGTTTCGGACCCTCTCATAGCGCAATCGCGGCAGCGATCAGCAAAAGCGCCAACTGTGAGAAGAGCCATTGCGCCCGCAGTTCGTCGGAATCAGTCAACGGAGGAAGCAGAGGATCGAAGCCGCTGGCACAGAGGGTTTGGACCGAGGTTGCTTTCGGCGGGGGCGTGCGCTGGATCACTGACGTTTCTTGCGGAAACCAGTAAAAATCCTGCGGGAGTAACTTGCCATGAAACGCTTGGTTTCTTTCCTTGGCTTGCTGATCGCATATTCCTTTTCTTTAGCGGCGCAGGATGCGCCGATGTTCCGGGGCAATCTGCAGCATACGGGTGTTTACGATGCTGCCGGCGTGCCGCAATTCAACGCGGTCAAATGGAAGTTTCATACCGCGGGACGTGTGATTTCCTCACCCGCGGTGGTGAACGGCGTGATCTACGGGGGCAGCACCGATTGCAATCTATACGCGATTGATGCGGCTTCCGGCGAGATGAGATGGAAGTTCGAGACGAAGGGATGGGTGGTGTCGTCGCCGGCGGTAGATTCGGGCGTGGTCTATTTCCTCAGCTATGACAGCTACGTTTACGCGGTGGATGCGGCCAGCGGGCAACTCAAGTGGAAGTTTCAGACCGGGGGCGAGAGGCATTATGTGGGAAAGCACATTCATTATTTGCAGCCGGCATTGGAGAGCATGCCGGATCCCTGGGACTTTTATCTTTCTTCTCCCAGCGTGTGGAATGGAGCGGTGTACTTCGGCAGCGGAGATGGGAATGTTTACGCCCTGGATGCGAAATCGGGCGAATTGAAGTGGAAGCTGCAGACCGGGGATGTGGTGCACTCTTCGCCGGCCGTTGCGGACGGCATGCTGTATATCGGGAGCTGGGATACATTCCTGTACGCGATCGATGCGGTGACCGGGCGCTTGAAGTGGCGATTCAAGACCGGAGATGATCCGGAATTCCACAACCATGTGGGCAACCAGAGTTCGCCGGCGGTCGTCGATGGAGTGGTCTATTTCGGCAGCCGAGATGCCTTCGCCTACGCGGTGGATGCCGCGACTGGAAACCAGATCTGGAAGTTCTCGACAAGCGGCTCGTGGGTGAACAACTCGCCGGTGGTGCACGCGGGAAGAGTCTATTTTGGTACTTCGGTTCCAGGGATCATGCATGCTGTCGAGGCAAAGACGGGGAAGGTGGTATTTGATGTGCCGGCGGGGAGTCCGGTATTTGCGTCGATGGCGCTAGCGAACGGCATTTTGTATATGGGCAATTTTGCGGGAAAAATGACGGCCATTGACGTGAAGGCGCAGAAGCCGGCGTGGGTGTTCGAAACGGATGGAGCGAAGAAGAATGCGGCTGCCCTGACGAACGCGGATGGATCGGTGAAATGGGAATCGCTGTTTCCGGGGCCGAACCTGTTTTATGAAGACATGGTGCTGGCGGTGAACAAGCTATTCACCACGGGGACGATCCTGTCGTCGCCGGTAGTGGTGGGAAATACGATTTACTTCGGCAGCACGGATGGGAATATGTATGCATTGCAGTAGAGGCGCGATTCGATGTCGCAATCGTGGACTACCATTAGGAGTGTATGGGATGGCCAGATCAAGGAAGATATTTGCGGTTCATCCGGACGAAATTCTTAAGACCGAGTTTATGGAGCCGATGGGGGTGAGCGCCTATGCTCTGGCGAAGGCCCTCGATTTTCCTGGCATTTACGAGGTCGTTCGCGGAGACCGAGCCATCAGCGCAGACACGGCGATTCGCCTCGGGAAGTATTTCGGTTTGCCCGCCCAGTTCTGGCTTAACCTGCAGAATGACTATGATCTGAGAATTGCCGAGGCCAGAGGAGTCGGCAGGCGGATCAAGCCGCACAAGGTCACCCATGCGGCCATCGCGGTCCGTGGCGCGAGCTAGCCCTCGCTTAGCCAGCGATCAATGCTGGGCTGACGAAGAAGTCAAAATTCCCACCCTGTCGCCAAAAACGCGACAAGGGTCGGGCACCCTCGGACCTAACGTCCGATTCGCTCGTTTAACTCAGCAAGCAGTTTTGTGTTTTTTTCCAGCGCGCGCTGGAGGATGTCGGCTTGCTGTTTCGCTGTGGGCCAGTCTTGCTTTTCGACGGCTTCGGTCAAGCCCGGTAGTTCCAGGTGGGCATAGGTGAAGCGGGCGCCATAGAGGATGTGTTTGAACCAGGGGCGCCCGGGAATGCCGTCGGGGTTCAGCCAGTTGCGCTCGACTTGCATCATGGCGTGGTTGAGGTCCTGCGCAACCGTCGGATCGATCTTCCCGGATGCGAGGCTTTGTGCCAGAGATGCGTCCAGGCGTTTGCCGGCGGCTTCGAAGTTATCGATTTCCTTTCTCACGGCAGTCAGATCGAGCTTGCTCATGTCTTTGCCTTTGACCAGTTCATCCACGAACTGGCGAACATTGCTGGCGTAGCTGGCGAAATCGAATGGGAGCAGATCGGCATTCGCGAGGCGCAGGGCCGTGACTCCCCACAACTGCGACGTGAGCGTGTGATAGCGGTAGCCGGGATCGCCGAAGTGGTTCATCCAGAAAAAATCGTCGTAGGCGGAGTGATAGACGCCGTAGTCTCCTTCGAGTCCGAGGCCGATGACGGGGACGCCGATAAAGTTGAGGAAGACGGTGTGGTCGGAACCGCTGCCGATGCGGGTGTCGGCGAGACTCTCGCTGGTTACGCCGGAGTCGCTGAATTGAGTGGAGCGCTGGCCTTGCTTCTCGCGGTCGACAGTGTCTTTCCATTCGTCATAGAGACTCTTGCCTGAGGGATCCTGCAAGGACCGCGTCGTTTGCTCGAGCATGGGCGCGAGCGAGGCGACGGCCTGGCCGTGGAAGTTCGGGCCGGAAGTGGCTTCGTCCACGTTGATGTAGGCGACGGCTTTGGCGCGGAGGTCGTCGGCGAATTGCTCTCCCCACTCGGTCGATCCGGTGAGGCCGACCTCCTCGCCGTCCCAACTGCAGACAATGATGGTGCGGCGCGGGCGCATGCCTTGTTTCGTGAGTTGGCCGAGCGCGCGCGTGAGTTCCATCATCGAGGCTGTGCCGCTGGAGGGATCGACGCCACCGAAGGCCCAGGCATCGCGGTGGTTGCCGAGGACGATCCATTCGTCGGGCAAGTCAGCGCCGCGGATACGGCCTTCGACCACGTAGTAGGGCTGGGTGCCGTTGTCCATCTCGATCTTGAGATGGGCCTTCACGCGCTCGCCACCGAGGTGGTATTGGATCGGGAGGCCGCCTTGCCACTCGGCGGGAGCGACGGGGCCGTCCATATTTTCGAGGAGAGGCTTGGCGTCGTGCCAGGAGAGCGGGAGCGCCATGATCTTCGGCGCTGAGATCGCGTCTTCGATCGGAATGCGCTTCGCGCCGGGGATCGACGCCCATCCCGGAGTGAGGGGGTCGCCGGGAACCATGAAGTCGTAAGTGATGGCGCCACGCTGAATGTGGTACTCGGGACCCCAGGGGCCGTCGGGATCGACCTTGCCTTTCTTGTATCCGTCTTCGGCGGGGTCGCTGTAGATGAGAATCGCGGCCGCGCCTTCGCGCTGCGCGGTGAGCGCTTTGAATCCGCGATAGCTGTAGGGATTCGAATAGCGCACCAGAACGATCTTGCCTTTGACGTTGATGCCGTTCTTGCGTAGCAGGTCGTAGTCGTCGGGATTGCCGCTGTGCGCGTAGACGACGGGTGCCGTGACTTCACCGGAGATGGACATGCCGAGCCAGGCTGCGCTGATGGCGGGATTTTTGGAGTCGGGATCGCCGGGTATCGGAGTCTCGCGAAGCGACGCCGTGTAGCGCGTGGGGGCGACCATTTCGAGCGAGGCGGATTTGGGATTGGTGCCGTAGACGTCGTAGCGGCGGATAATGATGTCTTCGAGGCCCTGCTTGCGCCATTCGGCGGCGATGTAATCCGCGAGTTCGTTATTGCGCTTCGATCCGGCGATGTGCGGTTCTTGCGTGAAGATGCGATGTTGGCGGCGTTCTTCGTCGGGAGTGGGGATGGATTTGAATTTCTTCTCGACTTCGGATTCATGGGCGGAGGAGGCGGGGGTGAAGCCTTGGATGGTTTGAGCCGAGGCTAATGGCGCAAGAAGGATCAGAACAAGTGGGACTCGAAGTTGGGCCATGGGCGGGCTGATTGTACACCAGCGACGACGATCAAAAACTTCACCACAGTGGGCACAGAGGAAATCTTTGTGTATGCCGTTAGGGATTGAGCAAGTTCAGTTGCCGAGTGCGAACGTGGGGGCGAGAACGCCCCCACGACAGCCGGCGGGACGCTGGCGCTACGGTCTCGGTTTCAGGATGTCTGTCAGCAGGTCGGGTTTGGATTCGTCGCGGACCAGGTGCGGGTACATTTCGCCGCCGTGGTAGTCGAGTTTGTAGGTTTTGTAGTAGTCGGTGTTTTCGACCAGCAATTCGATGGGAGCGGTGCCGTTTTTCGCGGACTTGATGGCGTCGCGTAGAACGTCAGCGGAGAAGCGGCGTCCATTGACGGCCACCAGCTTCATGCCGGGGCCAATGCCGGCTTTGGCGGCGAGTTCGCCTTCGATCGTGTCGGTGATGCCGCCATCGTCGCGCAAGTCGAGACCAAGGGCTAATCCGGCAGGCGCGACGTGGAACATCCCTGCGGAATTGTTTAGCATTTCCGAAGGAGTGTCGTCGTAGGTGAGCTTCCACCCGCTGCCCTGGATGCCGCCGAGTGGGGCGCCTGGACCATGGTTCGTGAGGCGCTCGGTCCAGAAGCCGCGCCAGTCGTAGGGAGCGACCTGATTGAGTGCATTCACCACATCGTCGAAGGTATAGGTCTTCAGCGCGGGCCCGGTGCTGGGAGCGCCGTGGAAGAGGTGGCAGAAGTCGTCGATCGACTTCTTGCCTTTGCTCTGCTGGCGAATGATGACGTCGACCCAGAGCCAGTTCAAGGTGTCTTCGCTGTAGAAATCGGTGCCCCGGCGCCAAGAGTGCCAAGCGTCCGGAGAAAAATAAAGTTGCGGGGCAGCGTCGGCCGTGTCTTGCAGGTTGCGCCACTGGCGGCCGGGGAGATGATCCAGTTGGGCGGCGGTGATGGCCAGGTCGTCGCGATCCTGCGCATCGGTAAGCAGGCCGCTGCGGGCGGTGAGCACGAAGCCGAGATAGTTGGTGAGGCCTTCGTAGACCCAGAGCAAGTCATCTTGCATGGGCTGCTGGTAGTCGGGCGTCGCAAGGTCGTAAGGACGGCGGAATTTTCCATTCCACGAATGTGCGTACTCGTGGGGCAGCAGGCCGGCGGAGAGCTTGCGCGCGGTGTCGTCGACCAAGCTGCGCTCGTCCACGCGGCTGTCGTCGGACTCGTGGTGCTCGAGGCCGAAGTGCGCGACGTGATCGCTGAGCGTATAGAGAAAATGGTAGTCGTGGTAGTGATGCGCGCCGAACAGCTTCTGCGCCTGCTCGACCAGGCTTTTGTAGTGGTCCCACGTTTCCTGCGTAGCATCGAGGGCGGCGGCGCTGTCGGCGGCGATGTCCATTTCGGTGGGAGGATCCTGCGCCAGCGGGACGACCTTCAAAAATTCTCCCGTGATTACGGGGGAATCGACCAGCGTGGTGAGAGACACGGTGGCGAAGTGGATTTCATTTCCGCTCTGATTCGTGATGGGAAGCGGCGTGCCGAACTTCCATCCTTCAGGAAGTTTCAGCGAGGCGGTGTAGTTGATGTCGTCGGACTTGTAGCCTTTGGGATAGAGCAAGACCTGGTTCCAGCTGATGACGGCCAGCTTGTCGGTGGCCGAGGAGCCGGCGGAGAAGCCGCTTTCGAGAGTGGCAGGGGAGAGATAGTCGAGGTCGGCTTCGACTTCGGTGACGCTTGCGGGAACTTCGACGTGCAGGGTGAATCCGTCGAGCAGGTCGCGCCGCCATTTCAGAGTTTTGCCCACAGCGCTGAATTTCAGGCCGGCGAGGTCGACCACGGGACCGTCGGGGGCATGCTCGCCGGGAATCCACTTCGGATAGTAGAGCGTGAGGTCGCCGGAAGTGGTAGGGATCTTCAGCGAGGCGTGGAAAATTTTGCGGGGGGCGGCGGTGGCATCCACTGAGATGGTAACGGTGGGTGCGGTGGCTGCGAAACTGGAGAGTGAAAACAGAGAAACAAAGACAACTCCAAGGATCTTGGAGAGTTTCATTCGTGCAGGCCCCTTGATTGTGATGAACGGCTTCCCACAGCCAGAATTTAGAACTATAGCAGCAGGCGAGATCGCGGCACAAAGAAGCAGGACTGTAAAACGGGACGCTTCGCATTCTCCGCGGGCAGTTCTGGGGTTCAGCAATAAGAAAGCCTTTCACCGCAGAGTTCGCCGAGGATTCCGCTGAGAACGCGGAGGAACCCTCTGATTCTGCAACGGGGCTGGTATCATGCGGCAGATGTCCCGGCGCGGAAAGTTCATCACCTTCGAAGGGCTCGACGGAACGGGCAAGAGCACGCAGATGCGGAAGCTTGCGGCCGCCCTGCGCGAGGCCGGGCACAAGGTGGTCGAGACGCGGGAGCCCGGTGGGACGGCGACGGGAGAGAAGATTCGCAAAGTACTGCTCGACTCGGGGACGGCGGGATTGGCGCCGCTGGCGGAGATGGCGCTGATGTTTGCCTCGCGCTCTCAGCATATTGCCGAGGTGATCGAGCCGGCGCTGGCGGCGGGCAGCATCGTGCTGTGCGACCGCTTTACGGATTCGACCGAGGCTTATCAGGGGAGCGGCCGCCGCTTGGGCAGCGAGTCGGTACGCGAGTTGCATCGGATATTGTGCGGGAATCTGCAGCCGGAGCTGACGATCCTGCTGGATTCGAATGCCTACGCCAGCGTGAGCCGGGCGCGACGGCGAAACAAGCGCAACTCAAAGAGTGGCGTACGCAGCCATGATGAGAACCGGTTCGAACAGGAGACGCGAGCATTCTTCGCCCGCGTACGCGATGGGTTTGCGGCGATTGCGAAGCGGGAACCGGGACGGGTTGTGACCGTGGACGCGCGCGGGACGCCAGGGCAGACGCATCAGAAGATTCGGGAAGTGGTGCAGAGGAAGTTGAAGCTCTAAGATCAAATTCACCACGGAGACACAGAGGCACGGAGAAATCCCTGGAAATTCTTCTTTCTCTTGTCCCGCTCCTTGGCTCTGTGCCGCTGTGGTAGATTTTGGTTTAAACCTACCCATGCCTTTCTCTGATTTCCACGGCAATGTCGAAACTGTCCATCGCCTGCGCGACATGCTGGCGCGCGACCACCTTCCTCATGCCATCGTCCTGGCGGGCGGGCAAGGATCGGGGAAGTACACGCTAGCGCTGATGCTGGCGCAGACTCTGAACTGCCTCACTCCTCCCAAGAGCGACGGCTTGCCGGACTTCTGCGGCACGTGTGCGAATTGCACTCGGATTGCGCAGGCTAGCGACCTCGACGCCCGCTTTGCCGAGGCGGTTGAGGCGAGGGAGAACCTCCGCGAGACCGATAAGAAAGAAACCCGCATTTTGGTGCAGACGCATCCCGATGTGCTGATCGTTCCTCCGGACCCGCCCCAGATGATGATCAAGGTGGACCAGGTGCGACGGGTGATCGAGACCATTTACTACAGGCCGGCAGAGGGCAGGGAACGGGTTTACATCTTTACCGATTCGGCATTTATGAAGGAGGCGGCGAACTCGTTGCTCAAGGTGCTCGAGGAGCCTCCGGAGTTTGCGACGATTTTTCTCTTGACCGAAAATCCGGGAGAACTGCTGCCGACGATCCGGTCGCGGTCGATGGTATTCACGCTCGCGGCGCTTTCGGGAGAAGAGATCGAGCGCGACCTGGTCAAATACCATCCGGAGTGGAAGCCGGCGCAGCGGGCGCTGGTGGCCCGGCTCTGCGAAGGATGCGTGGGGCGGGGGCGGAGTTTCGATCTGGTAGGCTACACGGCGGCTCGCGACCATGCTCTGGCGATTCTCAATTCAGCGTTGCGGGGCGGAGAGCACAGCGAGCTATTCAAAATCACCGAGTCTTACCGTCCGGGAGGGGAGGGGCGGGTGAAGACCGAGGCGCTGATTCGTACCTTGTATTCGCTGTTGCGCGATCTGGTGTTCATCGACTCGGGAGCGCCGGAGTTGATCCGCAACACCGACAAAGGAACGCAGTTGAAGCGACTGGCGGAGTCCGCCGACTTTGCCTGGATTACGGCTGCGTCGGATCGGCTAGCCGAGGTCGAGCGCGGAATGCGGAGGAATCTGCTGCGATCATTGTCGCTGGATGCGTTTGCGGCGGCGCTGGAGAAATAGGCTATCGGGCGCTCTCCGTTGCCGAAATGGTCCGAATAACTGGCCAGCAAGCAATGCCCGTTCTTCCTCTTCTTCCTCATCCCCTTGGCTAAGCCTCTCCGCAAACGCCCAAAAGTACGCTTCATTACATTTGATTCCCCGGTTCGGTGGCGACATACGGTGCTTGCCTCAATCCACGGCGTAATCATTGGGTCGTCTTTCATGGCCTTCTCGTAACTGTCTTGTTAACAGGCGTTTGCAGTCATAAGGTTCTCTTGCGTTTCCCGCTAGCGCACGGGCGCGCCAACATCAGCTTTAGCCCAAGCATCTGAGCTAAGGAGCTGAAAAAAGGCTTAAAACTATGCGCTTCAGGTTCATCCTCCTTCTCTCAGGCTTGGCACTTGCAATGTCGCTCATAGGCTGCGGCGGCGCTTCCAGCGGTAACGGGGGTGGATCCACCCCAACCCCAACTCCAACTCCCACTCCAACCCCAACCCCACCCCCCGCCCCTGCCCCCGGAATCAGCGCAGTGAATCACGTGGTGATCATGATGCAGGAGAACCGGTCGTTTGATCACTACTTCGGGCAGATGACCGCCTACAGGGCGGCAAATGGCTTTCCGATCAACGGATCGCCGGCAACGATTGACGACGAAAGCACGGGATCGTTTTTCAACTCCTCGATCGCGACGGGCGCAAACATCGCTCCGTATCACACCGGTTCGGTGTGCACGGAAGACCTGACGCCCGCCTGGACAGAGACACACAAGAACTTTGATTGGGAGGATCCCGCAGGGGCCAGTTCCAGTTCGCCGATGGATGGATTTGTCTCACTCGCGGTGCAGATCAGCCAGTACGCGGCCACGCTGGGAATCAACATGGCTGACCAGGACGGCCATCGCGTGATGGGCTACTTCGATGGCAACGACCTGAACTACTACTATTTCATGGCATCGAATTTCGCGATGAGCGACCGCTTCTTCTCTCCGGTGCCGAGCTATAGTCCAGCACAGCGGGCTTACCTTTTCGCTGCGACATCCCAAGGATATGTTCACGATCCCGGGCCGGGAAAACTTACAGCGAAGACAATCTGGCAGGAACTGGATGCGGCGGGCGTTTCGTGGAAGATCTATTCAGAGGAGACGAACCTGTACACGTATCTGCAGGACTTCGCCTACTACAACCAGCCTGGGGTATCAGCGAAGGTGGTGTCGATCGATCAGTTCTTCACCGACGCAGCGGCCGGCCAGCTGCCGGCGGTTTCGTACATCGAGACCGGCCTGAACGATGGACTCTCCGAGCACACCAGCAACTTTGATTCGGCGAATCCGCAGCAGGGCGAGCCTCCGATCAACGTGCAGGTGGGCGCGCAGTATACAGCGAAAATTATCAACTCGGTGATGCAGGGCCCGTCGTGGAGCGATAGCGTGATCTTCTTCGCGCACGACGAGGGCGGAGGGTTCTTCGACCACGTGTCCCCGATATCTGTGCCGAATCCTGACGGCATCAAACCTGTGGACCTCACGTCCAGCGATGTGCCTGGCGATTTCACTATCACAGCCAGTCGCGTGCCAAACATCGTGATCTCGCCGTTTGCCAAAAAGAATTTCGTCTCGCACACGCCCATGGACTACACGGCTTATCTGCGTTTCATTGAGACTCGTTGGAGCCTGCCCACGCTCACAGCACGCGACGCCGCGATGCCCGACATGACTGAGTTCTTTGATTTTGCCAACAAGCCCTGGGCCACAGCGCCTTCCCCACCAGCGCAGAACATGAGTGGAGCGTGCGACTTCAGCAAACAATAGCTAACGCTATCTCGTTTGGGACAGGCTGGCGTTATGGGGTACAGGGTATGGGTCACACTGAGGGCTGCATAACATCGACGCGCGCCGCCCCTCAAACAACGGACCGTCCCACGATCCTATTTAGGTTAACAATTCGGACAAGGCCGCGACGGCGTACAGTAACCACCAAACTGGTTACCTTCGAAACCTCGCCTAGCCCTCCGGACCTGCTCTAATCTACATACGTTTCAATTAGTTGGCGGAATTACTCCGCTGGTTCTACTCCCTTCGGAGAGGTTGCCGGGGGCTTTTGGCGGCACCTATAATCGGACTACTCTGGCAGCACGATTCTCCTTGCAGGTTCCGGGTAGAACACGGGAGGGCGACGTTTGTCCGGCCCGCGAAGGTTCGGTGAAAGGGAAACTGCCCGGATATGCGAAAGCACTTGCAACTCGCATTCATGCTGACGGCCACTACGGCGATCGCGACCTCCTTTGTTCTCACGTCGCCCACTTGGGCGGCTGAGGCCGATGGAACGCCCCGCGGTATCGCCACCACCGAAGAACATGGCAGGAAGATTTATGTGAATGAGGATGGTCCGGCACGGACACGCCAGACGGAAGCGCCGCAACCGAAGCGGTCGTCGCTGGTGTACTGGAGCAGCAAAGACAGTCGCTGGAAGCCGGTGCCGTCGGCGGGTACGGCTTCAATGAAAGCGGCGCGCTCTGCGGCCGCGGAGATCACAGGATATTTTGGTCACGAGTCGGCGCAGTCGGCCAATGCCAGGATCATCGCTGCCAATGCCAAGGGACATCAGGCCTCACAGGATGAGGTTGATCAATCGATCGTTATGGCGGCAGCGCGGCACAATGTGGATCCCAATCTGGTGCGGGCCGTGATCAAGCAGGAGTCCAACTTCAACTCCAATGCGGTCTCGCGCAAGGGCGCGATGGGGCTGATGCAGCTGATGCCCTCGACGGCCAGGCAGTTGAACGTGAGGAATCCGTTCGATGCTGAGCAGAACGTCGACGCCGGCGTGCGGCATCTGAAGCAGCTTTTGGAAAACTATGGTGGCGATGTAAACTTGGCGCTGGCAGCATATAACGCGGGTTCGGGGGCGGTGGCGCGGAGTTCGGGCGTCCCCCATTTTGCGGAAACGCAGAACTACGTCCGCCGGATAACAAACCTTTACTACGGGGGCTTTGATCTGTCCCCGAGCGGCGGCAACCGCAATCCCGTGCGGGTTCAACGGGATGAGCGGGGCGTGCTTTACATCAGCAACACGGATTAGGTTCGAAGCATCTGTTTAAAGGTCATTTTTTAATAAACTCTCAGGTACCAAGGCAGTTCAACTGCAACGGCGGAACGAGACAGTAAACGGACCGGCGATTGAAGATAACAATGAGCCAGCGGGGGTTGCGCTGGGGAGCGCTGCTGTTGCTAGTCGCCATCCCCGGAGTGCGGGCGCACGCCCGAACTCACCACAGCGAAGCTTGGGCACGCGACCGTTACGCCGCCGCTGACCGCATGCGGGAAGCGCTGAACGGCCGTCCTCCGGTCGAGCGCACGCGGCACGACTACCAGCGGGTTCTGAACGCGTATCGCAATGTGTATTACGGGGCGCCTACTTCGTCGAAAGCCGATCCCAGTGCGGTGGCGGTCGCCGAGACGCTGGTGGAGATGGGACGGCGCTTTGACGACGAGAGCATCCTAAAAGAGGCGATTGCCCAGTACCGTTTCCTGCGGAAGGAATATCCCGGCAGCAAGTATCGCTGCGATGCCCTGTTCACTATTGGCGAAATCTATAAGGACGACCTGAACGATCCGGAGCAGGCGCGGTCAGTCTTCGAGGAGTTCCTGCACCGGTATCCACATAACCGGCTGGCGGAAGATGCCGAGCAGGCTGTCGCCGGGTTGGACCGCCAGGCCGCGGCAGAGAAGAAAGCTGAAACCAGGAAGAAGGCGGGCAAAGAACTTGCGGCGCAGATACCTGGGAAGGACAAGGACTCTGACAATTCCGAGTCCGCAGATGCTTCCCATTCCGCTGCGGCGGCGGAATCTTCCGAGGCGCATCCCAAACATCTGTCGCGGGTCACGGGAATTCGTCATTGGTCCACTCCGGACTACACGCGGATCGCCATCGATGTGGAGAGCGATATTAAATTCGGCTCGCAGCGGATTGCGCATCCGGACCGCATTTTCTTTGATCTGCGCGATACCAAGCTGGCATCTACGCTGGTGGGCAAGAGCTTCGATGTGGACGATGGCTTTCTGAAGAAAATTCGCGTGGCACAGTTCCAGCCAGGACGCACGCGGGTGGTGCTGGAAGTCGACGACCTTTCGGATTATGAAGCCTTTCTGCTGCCCAATCCGTATCGGTTGATCATCGATATTCACGGAAAGAACAGCGCCAAGAGTGCGCACCGGAGGGCCGCGAAGGATACCGCCACGGCGGATGTGGAAGAACCTCCAAAGGCGGGATCGAAGAGTAACGAAACCGCGTCTGCATCGGAACCTGGGGATGATGACGACGCCCACGCAACAAAGGAAGACCTGCGGGCTGAGGCGGGCAAGGCGCCGACCACTACCAAAGATGTCGGCGACGACGCCAAGGTCATCTCGAAAAGAGAGGCGGCTCTAAAACGGGGATTGCCCGATCTGGCCAAGCACGCAGATAACAAGGGCGAGACGCCGGCGCCGACGAAAGTTGTTGTCAACAACTACGATGAGGACGATACGCCCTCGGAGAAGCCGGCCGCGGATGCTGAGACCGCGCGTGGCAAGACGTCGCGACTCGCCGCGAACCGCAAGGCCAAAGATTTCGATATCCGGGAAGCGAAGCCGATGGCTCATGGCGACCGTTCGCTGATCCGCGCCTTAGGCCTGAAGATTGGAAAAATTGTGATCGATCCCGGGCATGGCGGGCACGATACGGGCACCATCGGCCCCAATGGGTTGGAAGAAAAGGACCTGGTGCTGGAAGTGGGACGCCGTCTGGGCAAATTGCTGCAGACGCGGTTGGGGGCCGAGGTAATCTACACGCGCAAGAACGATACGTTTATCCCGCTTGAGACACGCACTGCCATTGCGAACCAACAGCGGGCGGACCTGTTCATTTCGATCCATGCCAACTCCAGCGGTGATCCCGCGGCGCGAGGGGTGGAAACGTATTACTTGAATTTCACTTCCTCGCCGGATGCGCTGGAAGTTGCGGCGCGCGAGAATGCGGTTTCAGAAAAATCCATCTACGAATTGCAGGATCTGGTCAAGAAAATCACGCTGAAGGACAAGATCGAAGAGTCGCGAGAATTTGCCGCCGATGTGCAGGAGTCCCTGCACAGCGGGCTGGCAGCGAAGAGCCCGGCGATCCGTAACCGTGGAGTGAAGAAGGCGCCGTTCATCGTGCTGATCGGCGCCAACATGCCTTCGATCCTGGCCGAGATTTCTTTCGTCTCCAATCCCACCGACGAGCACCGCCTGGAAACCAGCGAATACCGGCAGCGCATCGCAGAATCCCTCTATCACGGCATCGCGAAGTATGTGGACGGACTGAGCGGCGTGAAAATGGCCAGCAAGCTGGATAAAGCCGCTGGACAGTGAACCCCTTCAAAAGGAATAGCTCTCAACCTTGAAGTACAGTGTGGCGGCGCGGACGCCGCCACCACAGCCGGCGAGGACGCCGGCGCCACCAAATCAGGCGCCACCCGGTCAGGTGCTCAGTTGCTGCACGCAGGCGTGTAGCTGACCGGGCCGGGCATGCGGTTGGCCATGGAGGGCTTGCCCACCGCCTGCACGAAGAGTTGCTGCTTGCCGGGCGGAATCGTCAAGCTGCACAGGTCGACAGAGTGCACTCCCGGTTTTTCCTCGGTCAATTCCGTCAGGTTCTTGCCGTCGCTGCTGCTATACACGCTGTAGTGATCAACCGTGTTTTCGTTGCCCTGCACGCTCCACTCCAGCGTGTTGCCCGATACCGAAGCCTGGAGCGAGAGACAGCTATCAATACCCGACTCCATCTCGGTACCTTCCTCGTAATCATTCCAGGTGACGAGCT
>DASTCU010000228.1:0-4893 GCA_035710825.1 Candidatus Sulfotelmatobacter sp. | reverse complement strand
ACATTCAGCATCGGCTTGCCTCCACGATGGCATTCAGAATTTCGTCCGGGTTATGCACCCCGCCACCGGCATGCGGTACGGCAACCGTCTTCGCTTTGCCGCCGGCAGCGCGTTCTATCTCGCGCACCATCTGTCCGAGATTCAGTTCGGGCACGACGAACGCTTTCACGCGTGCGGCCAATTCGGCAATCTTCTTATCGGGAAAAGGCCACGCCGTAATCAGCCGCAACTTGCCAACCCGCAGGCCACGCTCGCGAGCCGCATCAATTGCCCGCTGCGCCACGCGAGACGTGATCCCGTAAGAAACCACGACCACATCGGCGTCTTCCGTTCGGTCTTCCTCGAACAGACAAATCCGGTCGGCAGCGTTGCGGATCTTGTTCTGCAGTCGCTTCACCAGTTTGTCCTGGATCTGCGGCGTCATGTTGGGATACCCGCGCTCGTCGTGCGTCAATCCGGTCACGTGGAACTTGTAGCCTTCGCCCGCATGCGCCATCTCCGGAACCATGTCGCCATTCGTCCCGTACGGCAGATAGTCCTCGACTGGTTTGTGCGTATGCTTGCGCGGCACCACTTCGATCTGATCCGCCGCCGGGATCACAACCTTCTCCGTCATGTGCCCCACCACTTCATCCATCATGAACATCACCGGCACGCGGAATTCTTCCGCCAGATTGAAAGCTTTGATCGTCAGATCGAAACATTCCTGCGGCGAGTTCGGACACAGCGCGATGATCTCGTAGTCGCCATGCGATCCCCAGCGCGCCTGCATCATGTCAGCCTGCGCGGGAAGGGTCGGCAACCCAGTCGAAGGCCCGCCGCGCTGCACATCCACGAACACGCAGGGAGTCTCCGTCATGGCCGCGTAGCCAATGTGTTCCATCATCAACGAAAACCCCGGGCCGGAGGTCACGGTGAACGCCTTGGCGCCGCCCCACACTCCGCCTTGCAGCGCGATCGACGCCGCCAGTTCGTCCTCCATCTGAATAAAGGTGCCGCCCACGGTGGGCACGCGCGCCGCAAAGCGCTCCACCACTTCGGTGGAAGGCGTTATCGGATATCCGGCCGCGAACCGAGCTCCCGCTGCCAGTGCGCCCTCGCAGCAGGCATGGTCGCCGTCAATAAAGTGCGTCCCCGTTAGAACACCATGAGGATCGGCTTTCATTTCTCACCTCCAGCGGCCTTCTGTAACTTGGCTTCGGCAGCTTTCGCTTCCGCGACCTTGGTGCCATAGATCGCGAAATCCGGGCAGTACATGCCGCATAAGTCGCAGCCGCTGCATTTTTCCGGGTGCACCACGTGCGGCGGGTGGTAGCCCTTCGAATTGAAAGCGGAAGAGAGCGCCAGCACGTGCGTGGGGCAAAACTCCACGCAGAAGCCGCAAGCCTTGCAGCGCTCCACAACGATCGATACACGTCCTTTTGCCACGCGATCCCCCAGCTAGGAGTGATAATCACTCCGGGTGTTCAACTACGCAGGATGTGATTATGCGTTGGTACGCTGGTGAAACGGTGTGATGCCGATCACAGATCGCGGTGAGGTGGAGCACGACGCGACTCCCGCGCCAAATTGTGGTAAGTATCTGTGGATGAAATAGGTTAGCGGAGAGCCGCGGCTTTAAGGGTGGTCCGGATTACAGCCTCTCACGGCATCTTTTAGTGATATGAATCACGGGCTCACGTGAGGCTACATGCCATCTCGCAGTTCGTCCTCCCGCAGGTATCGCCGCGTGTTCCACGGGTTTGCCTCCATTCGACGAACCATCTACACTCGGACTTCTGCCGCGACGCCGGCCGCTGCCCGACTGCCGCACCAGGAGCCCGTTTGGAAATTCTTGACCTCAGGCACTTTTCTTCCGTCGACCTGCGTTCGCTGCTAGGCGATGAGACCCAACTCTGGGCGCGCCTGCTCTCCTGGGATTACTCCGGCTCCGCCGACATGATTTTGCGCTACGTGGACGCGAAAATTCTGCCGGGCTATGCCGCCGTCGATCGCGGCCGCGTCTTTGGCTATTCGTTCTTCGTCTACGAAGGCAACAAGGGAGTCATTGGCGATCTCTACGTCTCCAACGGCAATCGTCTCCCCGATGCGCGCCAGGTCGAGATTCGCCTGCTCACACACGTCATCGAAACTCTGCAGCAGTCCCCAGGGATTCATCGCGTGGAGGCGCAATTGCTGGCGCATGAAGCCAACGCGGTCTCACGCCCATTTCTCGATACCGGATTTCAGCGGCACCCGCGCCTGTTCATGGTCTTGGCCCTGGGCAAGTCCGCCCCGCAGAATTTGCCCATTCATCCTGACGCCGAAATGCGTCCCTGGACCGAGGCCGATTACCAGCCCTCGGCTGCCGTCATCACCGCAGCGTACCGCGGCCACGTCGATGCCCAGATCAACGATCAATACCATACGCTGAGCGGATCGCTGCGCTTTCTCAACAACATCGTGCGCTTTCCGGGATGCGGCACCTTCGATGCCGAATCGTCATTCGTGGCGCTGGATCGCAAGACCAGAAGCCTGATCGGCCTGATCCTTTGCTCGCGGGTGCGCGCGGATGTGGGCCACGTTACGCAAGTCTGTGTGCTCCCCGAATATCGCGGCAGAAAAATTGGCGAGTCGTTGCTGGCCGCCACGGAACGCAACCTGCGCAAGCGCAACTTTTCCGCCCTCTCGCTCACGGTTACTGAAGCGAACAGCAAAGCGGTAGCTCTCTACCGCCGCCTGAATTTCGATTCGAAAAGAGTTTTTGACGCGTACGTCTGGGAGGGATGAAAAAGAGCTATCAGCTTTCAGCCGTCAGCTATCAGCCAAACCAACGAAGGTTTCACTGATAGCTGATAGCTGACAGCTTCTGCCAGCTATCTGCGCAACACCCACATCGCCCAGCCGGCCACCAGCACGCCGCCCAGGAACATGGCGAAGCAATACAGCCCGTAACGCACCATATCGCGAGTATCCTCGCGATGCGTGATGCCGAAAACGATGGAAGCGAACAGCGCGAACACCGCCGCCGCGCTGAAGTGATTGAGTGTAATCGTCACGCCTGTCTCCGTGATTTTTTTAGCTGATAGCTGATAGCTGAGAGCTGACAGCTGGTAGCAGATAGCTGCTTCACTTCTTCTTTCCAATCGCAATGTGATACGCATCCGCGATCGCAATGAAATTCAGCAATCCCGCCACGATCATGAACTTCGTCCCGTAATCGGCGGTAGCGAACGCGATCGCGCCCTGGCCCCAATCGTTGGCCAGCGCCAGAAGGTAAAGCGCGCCCGCGCCTACATCGCCAACAAATCCGAGAATGTCGAGGATGTCTCCGCCATTCGCCTTGTAGATGCGGCCCTGCATCGCCAGCCCCAGCAGGAACAATGCCACGATGGAGATGAACAGCAGCCCGCCGCGAATCCAGCGTTTCTGAAGCATGTGCCCGCCGCCGGGGATCAGCCAGCCCACCGCCGGGGCCAGCACCGCCATCGCGCTTAGGTTCTGCGCGGGCACAGCCTTGCTTCTTTCCGTAGTCGAATTTGCCATCAAATAGTCACAATCTCACGTTGAATTTTCCCCGTCACTTCCGCCGACTTGGCCCGCACCAGCACGTTCACCTCGCTGCGCACGCCAAACTCCGGCAGGTAAATGCCGGGCTCGATCGAGAAGCAGGAATTGGGAAGAATCTGCCGCTCGTCGTGAATTTCCAGATCGTCCATGTTGGCCCCATTAGAATGGACGTCGGTGCCGATCGAATGTCCGGTGCGGTGAATGAAATAATCTCCGTAACCCTTTTTCTGAATGTGCCCGCGCGTCGCCCGATCGACTTCCCATCCCGCGATGCGGCGCCCGGAATTGATCGCGTCCAGCACGGTCTTCACGCCGGCGTCGCGGGCATCGCGCACAATTTCGAATACCTCCCGCATGCGGCCTGACGGCGCGCCGCCTACAAATCCCATCCAGGTAATGTCGTAGTAGACCGCGCCCGGAGTATTTTTCTTCGCCCAAACGTCGAGCAGCACCAGGTCGCCCTCGCGAATCGGCACCGGATGGCTGGCATGCGGCTCGTAGTGCGGGTTCCCCGCATTGGCGTTCACAGCCACAATCGGAGGATCGTCCGTCAGAAGATTGTCGCGGCTGAACGCTTCCATGAACCACTGCTGGATTTCGTGCTCCTTGGTGCCGCCATTGCGCACTCGCCGGCCAATCTCTTTGAACGACTCTGCGACAATCGAATCGATGCTGTCGCGAGCTGCAAAATGCGATTTGATCTGCTCTTCAGTCCACGTGGATTCGAACTGCGCCACCAGGTCCGCCGAACTGACCACGTTTTTTCCCAGGCCGCGGATCAGGTCGATGGTGCCGCCGTCCACCAAAGAAACATAAAACACAATATTGTTGGGCGAATATTGCATGGCGATATCGCGATGGTTCGCCAGCATTGCCTTCAGCTTGTCGAACAGTTCCTGCCAGCCCGAGTACTGATTTTTCTTGCCGGGAATGGAATCCAGGTGCCCGGCCTCGATCTTGTGCACGAGTTTGAGCGGTTCGCCCTCGGCTGGGATCAGGTAAAACCAGCGCCGCGTCACCATAAGGTTCTGGGGAAGTCCCAGCACGCGGTAGGCGATCGGGTCGCGGTGATGATGGTCGCAGAACAGCCACGCGTCAATGTTGCGTTCGCGCAGCGCAGACTGGATAGCAGGAAGGTTCATGGGCAAACTTCTATTGTAAACAAGGGGAAGGACTTTGGGCGAATCGGGGGAAGATTAGGCCGGCAAAAGCAAAGGCCCCGATCGTCCGGGGCCATTTCTAAAATAGGGCTCTGCCAAAATCGGCAAAAGGTATGCAAACTTCAATGCCTCCCAAAAGCTCCCTAAGCCTGCGCGAGAACCTTCTTGCGCGTCGCTATCGGCA
>DASTCU010000227.1:0-2951 GCA_035710825.1 Candidatus Sulfotelmatobacter sp. | reverse complement strand
CAACCCGCCACCCCCAACGACTCACCGTTCCGAGGTCGAACCCTCGACGGGTGCATTTCCCTCCAGGCTCAGTTCGGTGAGGCCGAGGAATCGGCTCCGCCACCGACCTCCCGCCGACCCGGCCCACCTCCACCAACCGCCACCAGCCAACCCGCCACCCCCAACGACACACCGTTCCGAGGTCGAACCCTCGCCAATGCCTTTCCTTCGAGGCTCAGTTCGGTGAGGCCGAGGAATCGGCTCCGCTGCACCCGAGGCTCGATGCACCACTCGCTACCAGTTCGACACGCTGATCTGGCGGCCATTGGTGCCCGCATGCGTGAGGTCGAGATCAAAGGATGGCGGCGCGAGAAAAAACTGAAGCTCATTCTGGAAGACAATCCCGACTGGGCAGACCTCAGCCAGGAATGGCAGGAAAATCCGGGGTGGGCTCTGGAGCCCGCGCGCAGTGGCGAATCAAGCGAAAGACTCGGGGACTCTGAAGTCCGCGGAGCCGATCCCTCACCTCCGCCCAACATCTCATGGGCTGATCTTGCAATGTTGCCCGGCTGCGGTTCGGGATGGTGTCACGTCAAGGATGAAGCGCAGAGTGCTCCATGTCTAATCGCTAAAGCACCCGCCACCCCAACGACACACCGTTCCGAGGTCGAACCCTCGACGACGCCTGTCCCCTCCACGCGCAGTTCGGTGAGACCGAGGAATCGGCTCCGCTGCACCCGAACTCCCACCAACCAACCCAACCCCACCAACCCGCCACCTCCTACGACACACCGTTCCGAGTTCGAACCCTCCCGATGCCTGTCTCCTCCACGCGCAGTTCGGTGAGGCCGAGGAATCGGCTCCGCTTGCACCCGAGGGGGGAATATCTACCCCGGTGGCTATCCCATCGCCTTGCTCAATCGCTCCAGCGCCGGACCCAATTCCTGTGGCTTCTTCAACACGCCTTCAAACAAATCGCCCACGCGCTCAAACCGCCGCAGCACGTTCGCGATGTGGAACTGTGCCGGTTTCAGGCCCGGGACCACCTCTTCCCACTTCAGCGGCGTCGCCACCGGCGCTCCCGGATGCGCCCGCAGAACGTACGGAGCTGAGATCGTCTTCCCCCCGGCATTCTGCAGATAGTCGAAATACACTTTGCCTTTTTCGCGGGCCGACACCATCCGCGGCGTGGTAAACAAGTCCGGCCGCTCCGCCGCCACCCAGCGCGCCAGCACCTCGGCAAAAGATCGCGTCTGCGCCGACGTATAAATCGGCTCCACCGGAACATAGATATGCATGCCGTTGCCGCCCGTGGTCTTGGGATAGCCCGTCAGCCCAATCAGCCGCAGCTTGTCATGCACCAGCCGCGCCGCCTCCACAATGCGGTCATATCCGCAGTGGTACGGATCAAGATCAATCAGGATGAAGTCAGGATGTTCCAGCGAGCCCACCCGGCTCATGTACGGATTTTGATCGATGCATCCCAGGTTCGCCAGAAACAGCAGTGAAGCCTTGTCGTCGGCGATCACGCGGATCTTCGACTCCTCGTCGTCCTTCAACTCCTCCCGACGCATCCACTCGGGAAACGCGGAAGCGTCTTTCTGGAAAAAATACTGGTGATCGATCCCGTCCGGATAGCGCTTGAGCGAAAGTGGCCGTCCCTGTAGATGCGGCACCAGCAGATCGGCTACGGCGTCGTAAAAGTTGATCACGTCGCGCTTGGTGTACCCATCAGCCGGATAGAAGACTTTTTTCAGGTTGGTGAACTTGAGCTGATGGCCTTCTATCGAAACCGTCATCTCCGTCTTCTCCGGGGGGATAAGCGCTTCCCGCTCAGCGCCGGCCGCCTGCTCCTCGGTCGCTGCCAGCCCCGTTTCGCGCACCACCTCTTCGGCGGCGACATCCGTCCGCAGCCCCTGAAACACCGGCGCTCGCAGGCGATCATCGTGCGTCCACGAGGTGAACTTCACCATGCATACCAGCTCCGGCCTGGTCCATATGGCCTCGCCGATCTCGCGCGGCACATCGGCCAGCACCGGCTTCTTGGTAATAAGCGGCTGGATTTGCTCGAACACGTATTTCAGGGATTGCTGCGTAAATCCCGAGCCGACATTCCCCGCGTACACCAGCTTTTTGTCTTTGTGATATCCCAGCACCAGCGAGCCGAACGGTTCGCGCTCGCCCAGGATGTAGCCGCAAATCACAAAATCCTGCTGCGTCGTGACCTTGATCTTCATCCAGCTTGTGCTGCGCCTGGATTCATACCGGCTCTGCGCCTGCTTGGCCACAATGCCTTCCAGCCCCTTGGCCCGTACGGCCTGCAAAAGCTCCTCGCCTTTGCCGGCGAAGTGATCGGAATAGCGCACCATCTCGCTGGGCAGGATGATGGAAGCCAGCAGCTGCCGCCGGTCAATCAGCGCGGCTTTGCGCAGGTCGTAGCCATTCAGATACAGAAGATCGAAAGCAAATAAATTCATCGGCGGAGGCGCCATCCCCTTGAGCGCCGGCTTGGTGCCAAAGCCTGTCAGATTCTGCAGATGCTGAAAACTGGGCGTGCCATTTTCATCCAGCGCCACAATCTCACCGTCAATGATCGCCGAATCCGCCTTCACGCCAGGAAGCAGCGCCTCCGCTACCTGGGCAAACTGCTTTTCCAGCTTATTGCCGCGCCGCGACAACATGCGCACCTTGCCGTCGGCGATAAAACACAGTGCGCGATATCCATCCCACTTCACTTCATACAACCAGTCAGCCCCCAGCGGGACCGTCGTACTGAGTGTCGCCAGCATCGGCTCCAGCGACGCCGGCATCTCTGCTTTGGTCGCGCCTTCTATGGAAGAGAGCTCCGCCGGGCCTTGCAGCACGCTGCGCGTATCGCTCTCCGGGTCCCAGCCTTCACGGACCGCAAAATCCTTCTTCTTGATCAGAAGCCAGTCTTTGCCTTTGCTGCGATTCGTCCGCACCAGCGCAAA
>DASTCU010000226.1:0-8360 GCA_035710825.1 Candidatus Sulfotelmatobacter sp. | reverse complement strand
TTCAGAGCGGTCGTGTTGTCCCATCATGATCAGCAGGCCTCCGAAAATCAGAATCAAACAGAGCATGGTCGAATGCTTCCTTCTAACATGCTTCTGCTGAATCTCATCCTGCTAATCGACGTGACTTTTTCAACACCCACGCCTGTTTGCTTCAACTGATGGAACGCGGTTTGCTTGCGGTAATGATTGATCATACTCACGCTGCAAGAGCTTGACCTTGATTTGGTTGAGAATAAGGGCTACTCTATCCAACCGCTTGAACCGCTTGCAATTGGGAGATTTGTGGACATGTTTGTCGGCTCCAATCTGTCATCGCAAACCATGAGCGAATCATCATTATGTGAGATCTACGTCAGCACGGATATAGAAACCGACGGACCGGTCGCGGGAAAACACTCCATGCTGAGCATTGGATCGGCAGCCTATCTGGCCGACAAAGAGCTGCTGGGGACTTTCTCCGCCAACTTGCAAACGCTGCCCGCATCGGTCCCGGATCCCAAGACCGCCGCATGGTGGGCCACACAGCCACAGGCGTGGTCGGCCTGCCGGCAAAATCCCGAAGCGCCTGCTGTCGCCCTGAAACGCTACATTGCCTGGCTCAAGGCGTTTGGCGGACGGCCAGTGTTTGTCGGGTACCCGGCCGTTTTCGATTTTTCTTTCGTCTATTGGTATCTCGCCGAGTTCGCGGGGGAGAACCCATTCGGCTATTCGGCAATTGATATTAAGACCTACGCGATGGCATTGCTGCGCAAACCATATCGAGCGTGCGGCAAGCAGTCGATGCCCTCGGAGTGGTTCGACCCCGTGTCTCATACGCATGTGGCGCTTGACGATGCCATCGAGCAAGGACAACTCTTCTGCAACATGCTTAAGGCCAACGTCGGCGCTTAACCAGCCGCTCGCGTGTAAGCGCCTGAGCAATACTAGACCACATCACGCCGGGCAGATGGGTGATGCGGCCTTATAGTCGTTCGCGCCACCTGCAGCCCGCGTGGGTGGCCACCCCTTGGAACCACGTCAACTGTAGTAAATCTCGATTACGCTCAAAGTCCTTGAGTTGTGCGCACCCCATTACGGCCACTCATCGGCGCTGGCCTTCCAGTCCCCACATCCGAGTCAGTAGGTGAAGGGCAACGACCCACAAGAACAGTACCGTCATCCATGCTACCGGTGAAGCAGTCAGGCCGAAGGTATGGTTGGCCCCAGGAGTGGCAGATGGCACGATGTCCTTAGAATTGTTTACTGCGGAGTGCCGGAGCATGGGGAGGAGTAGACTTTTTGCGGTGCCATCCCAGAGCCAAGCAAGCGCTACGGAAATCGCAATCACCTGAAAGGCAAAAAGCAGGAACGACTGACCGTATGTATCGCTGGCCCGGATGAAGAACTGCGGCAGATGCCAAAGAGCCCAGATCACACCCAGAAGGATGCTCGCCCACCGAAGTCCCAGGCGATCTGACAATCGTGGCAGCGCATAGCCCCGTCAGCCAATTTCCTCTCCGGCCTGAAACGGAGTCGAGAATGTGATGGCGAGCGGTATGAGGTACCAAGGCGTCGTGCCAAAACGCGGCCAAGTGCCCGTGCTTGCCCGGAGAATGAGGGCGACCGTGAGCTTGATCGCGACCATATAGAACAGAGCAAAAACATACCAGCGCATTGCTACTTGCCATTGAACGATGTGGCGCAGGATTGCCCGAACACCTCGTTGTCCTTCGCGCCAGGCGATCAGGGAGACTGCCACATACGACGGTGCATAAGCACCCAACAGTACAAGCGCATAACCAAGAGGTTTTTCAGCCGGAATTGCGACCGCAACCGTGATGAAGCACGTCCATGTCACGGCGAAAGTTAACAGAAAGAATTTCAGGAGATCGCCCACGGAATCGGCATTGTATGGCGTGGCGTCGTTCTCCGCCAAGCAGCATTTACAAATGTCTGCCTCAATTGGCGATAAATCCCCCTTTAACACTCAAAATCCCCCTTTACGGGCGAGCATATGGCGCATAGTTGTGACGAAACGTGCACCTTCGCGAAATCACCTTGTTAGGGCAGCTGCAAGTCGAGAGAATACAGCTCACGGTTGCCTATGTCGCGCACTATCAGTAGCGAGCCGTCCTGCGCGATGCCGTTCCATGGCGTGGCGGTGCCCGGTACCGGAAACCGCGAAACACCTCTTAAGCTCGTGATGCGTTCCTTCTTGTGCGTCGCCACCGACACGCGGTCAATCTCAGGGCCCTCTGGTCCGAGATCTCCGAAATACGTGTATTTGCTGTCGGGCGACCAGTTGGGATACTGCAAAATGGTCCCCGTCGCCAAGCGAGACCACTTCCTGGTGCTCAGGTCCAGAAGCATCACCTTTTTGGTGTCCGCCGAGAAGGTTGAGATGAAGCGCCCATTGGGCGACCAGCGTGGCGCCATCATCCCCTCACTTCCGGGGAGAGTGGTGATCTTCTTTTGTCTGCAGATCTACTTGAACTAAGGAGAACTCCTTGAGTCTCGTGCCCGCAATTCCCGGAGGATAGAAGGCGAGAATCAACGATTTGCCATCCGGCGACCATTGCGGGTCATCAGCCACGTGCTGCTCACCGATCTGGACTTCCTCGGCGGTACCTCCGTCCGGGGAAATCATGCAGACTTTGGAGGGCTTGCCAGGCGGATAGCATATAAAAACGATGTGCCTGCCATCAGGAGACCAGCGCGGTATCGACGCTGTCGCCGGGGGGGTAGGTTAACTGTAGTTTTTCGGTGCCGTCGGCCCGGCTGCGCCACAAAAGAGAGTCAGGATAGCTGACGTAAGTGACCCATTTGCCGTCTCGCGAAAAATCAATTTCTCCCGCAGCGATGCCGTTCAGAAAGGGAACGAACTGTTGTGATTTTGCGTCTAGGCGCTGTAGCTGCGCCCTCTGCTGTTCTCCGATCACAAACAGACGGTCGCCTGTCAGAGCGGGTGCAAGGCTGACGTAGGCGAGAGGACCGGAGGTGATGGGTAATGGATCAGGGCTCTTTGGTCGAAAGATGCTGGTTTTCTCACGAAGCACCCAAACCTGAGGGGGCCCGTTGTGGAAAGTCATAAAGAAATAGTAGCGGCCATCCGGGGTCCATCGGCCGCAACATTCGCCCGGCTCCTGATGGAAGCTATCTGGAAGCAGCGGATGCAGGCCTTTGCCATCGCCGCCGACTTCCCAAAGCCTGAAAGAGCCATCCGAATCGCCCAGCGTGAGGCGCAAGTATTTCCCATCCGGTGAAAACTGCAAATCCGAGGAACCGCTGTGGACGGTCAGCAGCTTATGCGGATCCGACCCATCCCACTTGGCCAGGTAAATATCAAAGCCGAGTGTGTACGCGAGTTGCTTCCCGTCGCGAGACCAAACGGCGGCATTCACCAGAATGTTGCCGAGCCTGCGGGGCGGGCCCGCTGGAACCGGGACAATCCACGCTCGCGACGCGCTTTCCGCCGAAAGCATATAACTTTCTTCGTTGAAGGAGTCCACCAGGAGTTCGGAGCGGGCGGGCGACACGTCATGCAGCAACGTGTCGGCGAAGGGCGTGGGAATTCGGCTATCTCACCGCCGCTGGCCGAAACCTGGCTCAGTACCGAGTGTTCGTTGACTCTTTCGACGAAATAAACCCGCGGACCGTCCGTCATTACAAGGTCCTTGGGAAGGTTGTCGCTGGTAAGTTGTGTTGCGGAGAGCGCACGAGGTGGCGGCAAGGGTGCCCGCAGCCAGAAGAATCCAACTGCCGCCAATGCAACAAATGCAAGCAGGACCAAAACAGTCAAATACGTGCGGGGAAATCCTGTTCTGAGTGCAGAGACGCCCAGGGCGGTTGCCGAGCGCCCTGAGTCCGTCTCCCGCTTCAAGCGCTTAAGGTCGGAACGCATTTCGGCGGCACTCTGGTAGCGAAGATCGAGATCCTTTTCCAGCGCTTTGTGGATGATGCGCTCCAGTTCCGGTGGGAGATCCAGATTCATCCGCGCAGGCGGGATCGGTGCTTTGTTCAAGATCGAATCGAAGATGGCCGCCGTAGTCTCGCCCCGGAAGGGAAGGGTGCCCGTCGCCATTTGGTAGAGCACAGCTCCGAAAGAGAAGAGATCGGTGCGGGCGTCAATCTCCTTGCCCAGCGCCTGTTCCGGTGACATATAGGCCACGGTCCCAACCGCAGTGCCGGGGCTGGTGAGTAGTTCCGCGCTGATCGTCGGACTGGGGAGAACCCCGCTGGACGATGTCTGAATTAGCGTGGCCTTGGCCAGCCCGAAGTCCAGAATCTTCGCGTGCCCGCGCCGTGTGACGAAAATGTTGGCGGGCTTGATGTCGCGGTGCACAATGCCGCCGTTGTGGGCCGCGTCCAGCGCGTCAGCAATTTCGATGGCCAGTTCGAGCAGGGGATCGAGTTCCATCGGCCGTCCGGCAATGCGGTGGTTAAGCGCTACTCCCTCCAGGAACTCCATCGCGATGAAGGATTGATCCTCGTGTCTTCCGATTTCGTAGATCGTGCAAATGTTGGGATGGTTCAGTGCAGATGCTGTCCTGGCTTCTCGCCGAAAACGTTCGAGCGCGTGCGGATCATTGGCCACTTCCGCAGGTAGGAATTTCAAAGCGACAAAGCGGCCCAACTCAGTATCCTCGGCCTTGTAAATTACACCCATCCCGCCGCCGCCAAGTTTTTCGACGATGCGGTAGTGCGAGATCGTCTGGCCGATCATTTGGGTTGAAATGTTAGGTCTCCAGGTAGGGCAAGTCAACGAAGCCCCGGGTATATGTGTATGTGATGTCGAGATGTACACACCCCAAGTCTCAGACTCGGACCACGGTCATATCCTGGCAGCTCATGTTCAATCAGCTCATCGCAACCCAGCCAGGATCATCGTCCTTTGTTGTTGTCGGGGATAGGGGTGCTGAGTGGAGATGTGAGGATTTGGAGTTGGGGCGTTGCCGCATACAGTACGAATGGAATCGTGGGATGGGCGAACAGACGGCGCAAACTTGTGCAAAAAGACGCGGGAGCCAGGCATAGAATGCCGTCACGGAGGATCGGAACATGGGCCAGTCATCTGCGACTCGAAACACGTATCCGAACCCGAACGATCCCATTTGGTCGAGCTCGGAAAGGGCCATCGCCCGGAAAGTCTTCGACGCTGCTCTGAAGCGGGAACTTCAAGACGTCATGCGGGAAGCAAAACAGATGGCGAACAAGATCAAGGAACCCGCCGATGTGTGGGAGTTGGAGCGTTACTTGACCCGGCGTCGTAAGGAGATCGACCGCAAATACGAGTTTCGTTCTTCTCGGCTTACGCAAGTGTTCGGAACCCCTCTTATCTGAACGTCGAATCCGTGAGGAAGAACTGCGCGTCTTACGAGAGGACAAGGTGAAGGCGATCCGCTCTTGCGCTGAGGTTCTATCGGAGGACGCAGCCTGACCAGGGATTTTGAGCGCTATCGCCTGTTACAGTAAACTGCGGCAGCTATCTCGATTGCTCTGGGCTTGAGTTGGTCAATGAAATCGGCTGCTGTCACTGCACTGGCGTTTCTATTTGTGGCTCAATGCAGCCTTGCGCAAGCCAGGGCGTTTGATGAACCTGAGGCTAATCCGGGGCGTCCCACAGTCTCGACTCCGGCAACGATTACACCAGTTGGGTATTTGCAGTTTGAAACGGGATTCTTGGGCGCACGGCATTCCCCTGAGTTTTCATGTCGGGAGAGCATTAACGAGGTGCTGAAGTTCGCCGTGTCCCGAAGACTTGAATTCTTGACCGCTGCCGAACCATTCGTCCACTACCAGCAGAGTGGTGAACAACCTGAGAACGGAACGGCAGAAGTTTTCTTCGGGGTGCAGGGTATCGTGCACCATGGGGAAGGAGCAAACCCCACGATTGCAGTGAGCTATTTTCGACGCATCTACGACGGCGGAGTGCCGGAGCTTGATTTGGGTAGCGCGAGGAATGCCGTACTCTTGCTTGCCAGCGCAGACGTAAAAGGTTTTCATTATGATGCCAACGCATTCTTCAACGAAGTGATCGACTCGGGCGTTCACCGGGCACAGTTTGCCCAAACACTTTCGATTTCGCACCCGCTTGGGCACGGGCTCACCCTGTCGGAGGAGCTTTGGCATTTTACTCAGCCATTTCTCACGAGCCACGCTGTCGGCAATCTCTGGGCGTTGGGCTATACGGCACGAAAGAATCTCGTCTTAGATGGAGGCTTCAATCGAGGGCTGACGGGTACGTCGACGCGATGGGAAGTCTTTGTAGGCTTCACCTACCTGCTCCCATACCGCCTGTTGCGAAAGTAAGATTCGGAGCACTCGTCATCTTGCGATTTGGGCTGAGTCATCGTTGTTGAAAAATCCCCATCTCTAACAATGTCGGCGGTGTCAAGCAATTTTCGCGCACACTTCTGTATGCACTCATGAAAGAGCGCCATTTCGCTCTATCAGTTGGTTTGCGCCTCCAAAGTCTACTCGGTCGATGGGAGCCGACAGTGTTGTCGAATCATTACGCTCATTGGCTGAGCTACTGCGCCTCTGAACTCGAAGGGGAAGAGATGACTTCCCATGCTCCCCCCGCACCGTGGTACGTCTCAACGCTGATCCGAAATCGGCGCGAACAGGTGGCACATCCGAGGACATGCACTATGTAGTCACCGGGCCACTGCTCTGAGGTAAGAATCTGTGCTAGCGGACACGTTCCGCTCAGTATCCGAAACGTTCCTCGCTCTACTGCTTCGAGAATCTGGAGAATCAGATCGCGGTACTCGTATGCCGAGTTCACCCGCCTTCTCTCTAAGAATCCATCGCATCGGAAGCACATGCGGAGAGCAGTTTAGAACAAATGGGGTTGACTGGTGAAATACGCGATTACACTCAAATACATACACGGAACCAGGGATTCTGAGTGTAATCGCCTTCCATGAGAAGGCCGGTCGGAGTCAAGGGAATTCGTTTTTCATTTTGTTGAACAAGCTTTTTCTTCTCGCCGCTCGCCGCTGTCGCCATGCTTCCATCCGCACTCTCGAGGAGCGATCATTTCGCTCGGTGCACATTGGGCGTTCTCGGTTCAGCCGGTGCTGCCACCTGTGTGGCGCCCTGTCGTTCCACTAAAGAGTGGAACCTGGGCCAGGCGTTTAACGCAGTCACCGGAACTCGGCTTTGGGCTTTTGTCTTTTCTCTTCCTAGAGCGATTTGATTTTGTTTTGCCGTTTTGGGTTACGCGGCGGCTGCGGCGGTGATTCGGCTGCTGTTGTGCAACGGTTCGTACACTTCTCCACTCACCCACAGGTGAGGCAGCAACACCGCCAGCCTTCTCGCGGTCGCAACAATGGCTCGCTTCTTTCCGTTTCGTCCACCACGTTCCGCTAACTTCAGTCCCCAGCGCCTGAGATCACAGTCGATCCCGAACGGTCCCAGAATGTGCTGCGCTCCTTGCACCAGCAGCGTTCGCAGGTAGGGATCGCCTTCCTTGCTGATGTGCATCTGCGGTTCGCTCTGCCCCGAGTTCCTTCGTCCGGGCTGCAGTCCCAGATAGCAGCCCACGTCGCGGCTCTTGCGGAAGCGATGCGGATCTTCCAGCGTCAGCAAAAATGTCAACGCGATCAGCGTGCCCACTCCCTTCACCTGCTTCAGCAGCGCCACCTGGGGATAACTTTCCTTGGCCAGCTTTTCGATCCCTTGGTTGTACTCGGCGATGCGTTCGCTCAGCGACTCCAGTGCCGCCAGCAACGGCTGCAGCGCGGCTTGCAACTCCGGGCTCAGTTCCCCGGCTTTCTCCGGGTTCATGTTGCGCACGTTGCAGCCGCGCAAGCGTTCGCCATAGCTCTTCGCCAGCCCGCGGGCCGTGTTTACCAGTGCTGTCCGCGCTCGCACCAATCCGGCTCGCGCCCGGATCACGGTCAGATCGGCTTGCGCTTTTGCGCTCCGGTGCTTCACCGGACAAAGCAACTCGGGATCGATCCTGGCCAGTCGCGCCAGCGTCTGCGCATCCAGGCGATCGTCCTTCTTTCGACTCTCTCCGATCAGCCGCACGTTGCGGGCGTGGGCCACGATCACCTCATGTCCCACTGCACTCAGCAGACGGCTCACCCAGGGCGAATGCGTTCCCGTCTCCAGCGCGATCCGGCTCCGCGGCATTCCCCCGAACACCTCGCCCACAGCCTTGCGAGTCGTGCTCACCCGCTGCTCCAGCAGCACTCGACCAGCTTCGTCGAGCACGCAGTACCAGCTGGTGCGATCGCCCAGGTCCAGCCCTACGGTTAACTTCTGTTGTGAGATTTTTCTACTCGTCTTCGCTGCTACGGTGCTAACCTTCTTCATTGCCGGTCTCCTTTATCTCTTGTGCTTAAAGCACGTCGATAACTTGGGAGCCTACA
>DASTCU010000225.1:0-47915 GCA_035710825.1 Candidatus Sulfotelmatobacter sp. | reverse complement strand
GCGTTCCCGGCCACGATCAGCAGCGGCGCTTCGCCCGCTCCGAACTGAACGTCCTCGATCAGGCCGATCTGCTGGCCGTGATCGAAGAGCGCACACCCCACCAGATCGCTGACATAATTCCAGCCCTGCTCAAGCGCCGCCCGTTCGTTGCTCGGAACCTGCAATTCCGATCCGATCAACGCCTCGGCATCGGACATTGAATCTACGCCGCGGAACTTCAGAATCAGCAGGCCCTTGTGCGGCCAAAGGCTTTCGATTTCCACTTCGCGCCGCGATTCTGCTGACCTATCCAGCGCCCGCAGCTTCATGCCTTCTGTGAAGCGCTCGGGGACATCGCTGTGCACTTCGGCCGCGACCTCACCGTGTCGGCCTTGCGTCTTGACCACGCGGGCCAGCGTAATGAATCCGCCGGCTGGATCGGGACCGCGTGCCTCATTTCTCGCCTCTTTTGCGGGAAGTGGGGATCTTTTCCTGTCAGTCACGACGCTCTACTCAATGATTTCGAGCGTGTAGCGCTTGCGGGCGCGATATCCGGCAGCGCTTAGCAGAGCACGGAAAGCGCGAGCCGTGCGTCCCTGGCGTCCGATCACCTTGCCCACGTCGTTTTCGGCGACTTCCAGTTCGATCACGCCATCGTCGAACTGCTCGACGAAGACTTCTTCAGGCGCGTCGACCAGCGATTTCGCAATCAGTTCGACGAGCGCGCGCACATCTCCGGAAGACTCAGTCATAAAGGTCACTGTGGAAACGAAAACAAAATTGAGGGGCCGCCCTGCTTAGGCAGCGGAGCCGGCGGTGACCGGGGCGGGAGCCTTCGAGAACAGTTTGTTCACCCGCTCCGACATCTGCGCACCCTTCGAAACCCAGTATTCCACGCGATCGCGCTTTAGTTCGACACTGGCGGGATTGGTGCGGGGATTGTAAGTCCCGACCACTTCCACCGGACGGCCGTTGCGCGCGCGCGCCTTCTCAATGACCACAATGCGATAGTGCGGTTGTTTGCGCGCACCCATGCGCGCCAGACGAATCATTAACACGAGACGTATATCCTTGTTCCGGAAGAGTCCGGCGAGATCGAGACAAACTCTTATTATGCCGAAGGTTAGCCAGAAAGGCAAGCAGCGCTAGAGGGCGCGCTTGCCGCCAACCCAAAGCCCCATCCTTCCATGCAGAACGCGCAAGGATAAGGATGGGGCGTTGACAACTAAGACGCTGCCGATTACGCGACCTCTTTTCTCTTTGGCGCCGACGCCTGGCCCTTGGCGGATGGTCTCGCCAGGAACTTCACCAACTCGGCGTTCACTTCGTCGGCGTGGGTCCAAGCGATATTGTGAGGGCCGTCCTTAATGACAACCAACTCGGCGCCCTTGACCAATTGGGCGGTACGCTGTCCTGCGGCGGAGATCGGAACGATTCGGTCGGCGTCGCCATGAATGACTAAGGTGGGGACGTCGATCTGCGCTATGTCCTCGCGGAAGTCTTCATGCCAGGTCGGCACGCAAGCCAGACTCGCGAAGCTGGAAGCGATGGCAGCCACATTCCAACTTGCCTGGACGGCCTGCTCGCTGACCCGCTTTCCCAGGTTCACGTCGGTGTTGTAGAAGTTCTTGAAAAATTCGGTGAAGAACGCGTAGCGATCCGCCGCCACTGCTTTCCGAATGCCTTCGAATACGCTGCCGTCGACTCCATCGGGATTGTCGGCCGTCTTCAAAAGAAAGGGCGGAACGCCGCCGATGATCACGGCTCTGCTCACGTTCCTTGATCCGAACTTTCCGATGTAGCGCGCGACCTCGCCGCCGCCCATGGAGAAGCCGACCAAAACAAAATCACGCAGCTTGAGCTGAGTGACCAGGCTGTGCAGATCCTCGGCAAAGGTGTCGTAGTTGTAGCCGGTGGTGGGCTGGCTGGACTTGCCGAAGCCACGGCGATCGTAGGCAATGACGCGGTAGCCGGCGTCCAGAAGTGCTGGAACTTGCTTCTCCCAGGACGCGCTGCTGAGGGGATATCCGTGGATCAGGACTACGGGCTGCCCCGAACCGTGATCTTCGTAGTAGAGGTGAATGGAAGTGGAATTTTCTTTTCCAACATCAACGTAGGACATGGAGTGCCTCCTTGCAGGCGAAGAGAAGGTTAGTTCGAAGACTTACGGTAGTGCTGTTCAATAGATGGTACACCTGGCGGTGAAGATTCAGACCATCTCTGGAGATGACTATCGACAGCGGAAAAATCCCCACTTTTGCGGCAAAGAGCGCGGCAAGGGTATCCACGGTTGATGGATTCTCCTGCTAGACTCAAACGTTTGGAGGTGGGTACGTGCAGGCGGTCTATATTCTTTCGGCGGTGCGGACCCCGATCGGCAAATTTGGCGGGTCGCTGGCTTCGCTGACGGCGGCGGATATGGGCGTGGTTGCGGCCAAAGCTGCCATGGAAAGGGGAGGAGTTCGTCCGGAGCAGGTGGAGGAGACGATCTTTGGCAATGCGCGGCAGGCCGGCGGGGGACCGAATCCGGCGCGGCAGATTTCAGTGCGCAGCGGCGTGCCGCAGGAAGTCCCGGCATTCACGGTGAACCAAGCGTGCGCTTCGGGGATGAAGGCGATTGCGCTCGCCTATCAATCGATTTTGCTGGGCGATGCGACATGCATTCTTGCGGGCGGTACTGAGTCCATGTCGCGCCTTCCTTATTATCTCGATGGCGCGCGCTGGGGGTACCGCCTGGGCAATCAGGAACTGGTCGATGGCATGTATCGCGACGGATTTTTCTGCCCTCTGGCAAGAATGGTGATGGGCGAAACTGCCGAGATCTTGGCTGAGCAATACAAGATTTCGCGGGATGAGCAGGATGAATATGCTCTGATGTCGCAGACGCGGGCGGCGCGAGCCATTACCGCCGGGCGCTTCGAGTCGGAGATTGCGCCGGTGACAGTCGAAGGCAAGAAGGGAAGTACGACGTTCGCGCGCGACGAACATCCGTTCCCCGATGCGAGCATGGAGAAACTGGCGAAACTACCTCCGGTGTTCTCCAAGACTGGAACGATCTCAGCGGGAAATTCTTCGGGCATCACCGATGGAGCGGCTGCCATGGTCGTGGCCAGCGAACATTTCGTGAAGCAGAACAATCTGAAGCCCCTGGCCCGCATCGCAGCAGTAACTTCGGCGGGAGTAGATCCGCGGACAATGGGAATCGGTCCCGTGCCGACGCTGCAGAAACTGCAAGATAGACACAATCTCAGGCTGCAGGATTTCGGGTTGATCGAGTTGAACGAGGCATTTGCCGCCCAGGTGCTGGCTTGCGATCGGGAACTGAACCTCAATCGCGATCGCCTCAACGTGAACGGAGGTGCGATCGCCCTGGGCCATCCGATCGGCTGCACCGGTACGCGCATCACGGTCACCCTGCTGCACGAGATGCTGAAGCGCAACACCAAACGTGGCGTGGCGACCCTGTGTGTGAGCGGCGGCATGGGAATGGCGCTGGCGCTGGAAAATGTGGTGTGAACCGCTGAACAATCCTGGGTAATTCTGCTATGCTTTTCCCGCCTCGATGGTCTATCAAGGACCGCGGTGACGCCCCTTAGGAGATTGCCATGAATCGAACCTTCTGCCGTGCTTGCTGCGCGCTTGCAGTAATTCTCGTCGCCACGTTTGCCCTGGCACAAACTGAATTTTCCGCGGAAGTGGTGGAGAGCCAGAAGGGTGACGCTCCGCAGGCCAAGATTTATTTCGGGAAGGACAAGATGCGGTTCGAATCCGCGAAAAAAGATCCCAGAGGTGGCGGCGCCATGATCATGAATCTGGCGACGCAGACGTCCACGGTGCTGATGGAGCAGCAGCACATGTATATGGAAATGCCTGTGCAGATGGCGAACCAGCGCAACAACTACAACTTTTTCCGTACCGGCGACGTGGAGAATGCCTGCAGCGATTGGCTGGCGCAGGCGCGGAATAAGGGTGGAACCTGCCACAAGGTCGGCAACGAGACGCTGAACGGGCGCAGCACAGTCAAGTACGAGGGGACGAATGCGCGGGGCGAATCGGGCGCGGTCTGGCTCGATCCCAAGCTGCGTTTCCCGGTGAAATGGCAAGACAAGAACGGCGGCGGAGAACTGCGCAATATTCAGGAAGGATCGCAGCCGGCGAGCTTGTTTGAAATCCCCGCGGGGTACACAAAATTCGATATGGGCAGCATGATGCAACGCCCGCAGTAACTCTGTCGCGAGTTTCAACACGATTAGGCGCATTCGACTGCGTTGCAACGGTGGAAAACGCACCACTATACTCAGCGTAGCGGTTCTCTTTCGCTTTCCGGAGCAACGATGTCGCTAACCGCGGTGATCGTCGACGACGAGCAGTTGGCCCGCGACGAATTGGCTTATCTGTTGAAGAATGCCGATGACGTGAATGTCGTCGCCCAAGGCAAGAACGGCCTCGAGGCCGTCAACCTGATCAAGGAGCACAATCCCGATCTGGTTTTTCTCGATGTGCAGATGCCGGGTCTCGACGGCTTCGGAGTGATCAAGAAGTTGCTCGACAAAAAGATTCCGCTGCCCAAGATTGTCTTTGCCACCGCCTTCGACCAGTATGCGGTGAAAGCGTTCGAAGTGAATGCAGTCGACTATCTGCTGAAACCGTTCGATAAGAAGCGAGTCACCCAAGCCATCCAAAAAGCCCGCGCTAAGCAGGACGCCAATGACGCCCCGGCGGAGAGATTCGAGATGCTGGTCCGCATGCTCGAGTCGCAGAAACAGCGGGCATCAAAAATTCTGCTCAGGACTGTGGGCCGGATGTTCCTCGTGGATCAGAAGGATATCTGCTATGCCTGGATCGAAGACGGCGTAATCACAGTCGTCACCGCCGGGGCGGCAGGAATGGAAGGACAATCCAACTGCCGGACACTGGAGGAACTGCTGGAGAGTCTGGATCAGAACCTATTTTGGCGCGCCCACCGCTCGTACCTCGTCAATATCAACCGCATCCGCGAAGTCGTCCCCTGGTTCAAAAGTTCGTACCAGCTGCGGATGGACGACAAAAAGCAGACCGAGATCCCGGTCAGCCGTGCCCAAACCAAGCGACTGCGCGAACTTTTCGGGCTGTGATCTTTGCAGTGCTTCGCAGGAGTTGCAGACTCGTTCCACCGTCTCCAGCAAATCGTTAATCAGGTTACCCGTGTACATTCGGATATCTCCGCTCGACTCTTCGAGCGGCGCAGCATTCAGGACTACACCGGAGGACAGCACCAACAGCGGGCCATCCTCCGGTCCATGGGGGAGTTAAATTGTCAGAGCCTCCAATCCAGGGCGGTCTCGAATGACCAGGTTGGCGCCATCGAGACGAATCAAGCGCTTCTTTCTGAGCTTGGTCAACAGGCGGGTTACCGTTTCCCGGGAAGCGCCAATGCGGTGGCCCATCTCTTCGTGAGTCATCACGGAGAGAATGGACGTTTCGTCTTCCGCGTCTTCCTCGGCAGATATTGAGAGCAGCAATCTCGCTAGTTTTCCGGTGGAAGAACGAGTCAGCACCAGATCGTGAATGTCGCGATACGCGGCGTGGTAATCCCGGCTCAGGCTCTGGGCGGCGTGCAACCCTGCCTCGCCATGAGACTCGATGAGTTCCAGAAAATGTATGCGGTCGACGAAACTGACCTGGCAGGGCGTGGCCGTCTCCGCAGTGGTTTCGTAACCCAAACCGGAAATCGCGGCGCTGAGCCCCAGCGCCTCTCCGGCCACCGCCGTTTTGAGGATTAAAGTCTTGCCTTCGCGCGAGGATGTCGAAAGGTTCACTTTTCCAGAACAAATGATGAACACACCGCGCGGAGTTTGTCCTTCCACGAACAGGATCGCGCCCGCCGGCAACGTGCTCTTTTGGCTCACCTTATTCAAGGTGGCAAGCAGGGGATGCGAAAATCCGCAAAAGAATTCGGCGTTCGTACAACTGCACTGCGCGCAGTCCTCAATGATTTCTATGTCATAAGGGGTATTCATGTCGCTCTCCGGTGTGACGGGCCGTCTTCTCGTATTTCTGATTTCGGCATCTGTGCTCGATCCCATTCCCCAAAGATGCTGCGAACCTGACAAGAGGGCGCGGGCATGAGCGCGGGTATCCTCATCACCGCTGTGAGCTGCCGAAACCAGTTCCCACCCGGCGCTGGGGTCCTCGTTTCGCTCCCATTCCACATGGCGGGCGAACAAGTAGAGCGCATCGACCTGCTCGGGGTGAGGTTGCTGCAATGCGGCGGGATCGGTGAGGGGTTGGTCCGGTTCGGCTCCGGCCGCGGGAGTTGGCTCGTCACTCGGCTTCCATGCCGGTACAATCGGAATCCTCAGAGTACGGCAGCGGAAAGGATGGGTCGGAACTGCCGCCGAATCGACACTGCGAGCCGGGACGCTCGGCATCAGCGTCTGTCTCTGGTTCAAGCACAACACTTCTATGACTCCATGTAAGCTGCCCGGGGGAGGGCTACTTATGAATTAGGACTAGGGCTGTCCTCCGTGAGGCAGGTGAGATTCAGTTCGCCCGGCCAGAGGCAGAGGACTGGAAACTTATGCACGTGTAGTTCCGAAAAGGGCCGACGTGCAATTGCGGCAACTTCCCTGTTTGGAACGGGTTCGGAAATGGGAGGAAGGAGGGCTCGAAATAACCTGCCGGAAAGATGGCCATGCTGCCGATTAGCCGTCAGTCGCGTGGCCCAAGTAATCTTCTCTCTTGATTTTGAGGCGCTGCATCTTCGATTGCAGGGTTGAGCGCTTCAAACCAAGGCGTCTGGCCGCGCCATCCGGCCCCGAGAGGACCCCACCGGTTTCGCGCAGCACGCGAATAATGTGCTGGCGTTCCGCATGACCCAAAGTGTGATCCGTGGGATCGTTGCCGCTTGGATCGTGCTCCCGCAATTCCGACAATGGAACACGTAAGGAATTGCCTTCACTGAGGATGACCGATCTCTCGATCATGTTCTCCAGTTCCCGAACATTGCCGGGCCAATGCCACTGCTTCAGAGCGTCGGCTGCCTTGGTGGGAATGATTTCGATGTAACGGTTCATGCGCTGGGCGAACTTGCGGACGAAATGGCGAACCAGCAGGGGAATGTCTTCGCGCCGGTCGCGCAGCGGAGGTAGAACAATAGGAAAGACGCTAAGGCGGTAAAACAGATCACTACGAAACTGCTTTTGCGCGATGCTCTCGGCAAGATTACGGTTGGTGGCGGCCAACACGCGCAAGTTCACTTTGATGGTGCGATTGCTGCCCAGGCGTTCGAACTCCTGATCCTGCAAAACGCGCAGCAACTTGGGCTGCAGTTCCAGGGGAATCTCTCCCACTTCGTCCAGGAACATGGTGCCGCCGTCGGCCAGCTCCATGCGTCCGACCTTCTGGCTGACAGCCCCGGTAAAGGCCCCTTTTTCATGCCCGAAGAGCTCGCTTTCGAGCAAGCCGGTGGGAATCGCGGCGCAGTTTACTTTGACAAAGGGACCGTCCTTGCGCCGGCTGAGATTGTGAATAGCCCTGGCGATCAGTTCCTTGCCCGTGCCCGTCTCCCCCAGAATCAGAACTGTCGCCTGGCTGGCTGCGACGGTAGCCACCTGATCGAGAACCCGCTTAAGCGCAGGGCTCTCACCCACAATCTCGGAGAACTCGCCCTCATTGTGGCTCTCACCTTCCAGGTATTTCCGCTCTTCGCCCAGCCGCTGTTTGAGGGCTTCGATCTCAGCGGCTGCTCTATGGTTTTCAATGGCCACGGCTAGTTGTGACGCGACCTGTTCGAGCATATCTACATCCTGGGCTTTAAACGCATGCATGCGGGTGCTGCCCAGCACGAACACTCCCAGCGTGCCGCTGGGACGCAAAAGGGGAACACAACAGAGTGATTGCAGGCCTTCCGCCAGAAAACTACGGGCGATCTCTCCGTCAAGAGACTGAATTTCCTCTTTGGAAAAAATCTTCGGGACGCGGGCTTCCAGCGCGCGGGCAGAAGGGCTATCGCCGGCACCAACCGGAAGCTTTGAGGTGAATCCTTTGCCTAGCGGAAAGTCCATTGCCTGGCGGACCAGCAGGCCGGTGGTGGAATCGTGCACAGCAAAACTGGCGTATTCCTGATGCAACACACGTCGGATCTGAGCCGAGATTTTGGGAAAGACCCGGGGCACATCCCAATTGGACGAGAGCAGCCGGCTGACTTCCAGCACCGTCTCCAGACGCTTTACTTCATTGTCTAACTTCCTGTTTGTCTCGTGGAGTGAGAGTTGCAGAGCTTTCTGAGCAGTCACTTCGACAACCACCGCACCGACGCGGGTGATCAGTCCGTTTTCGTCCGGAATGGGAACGTAGTGCGCGATCCAGTGACCAGCTTCGGTTCTTCGTGGCGGTTTGCCGCGGATCTCGAAATTAGCCGGAATCCCGGTGGCAAACACCTTGCGGTATGTAGGTTCGATAGGGTCGGCGAGTTTGCCCAGCACCTCGCGCACAGTCTTTCCCAGATGCTCGGATGCAGGAACGCCGTTCATTTTGGCGAGCGCGTCGTTAATGGCAACGAAGCGAAGCCCTTCGTCCACGATGCACACACCCACAGCCGCCGAACTGAAGAACTCGGTCGCGAGTTTCTCAGCTTGGGCGAAGGCGCTATCTTGAATTGACGACAACGGAGTGTCCGTTTTAGAACCTGAGTCGCTAGGCGACATGGCAGGGGACCTCAGTGAACCGCTTACTTCGCGTGAAAGATAAAGATAAGGAGGGGAAGAAGGTAGAGAGATGAATGTGGTTCGCGCCGTGGACTCCGTGGCGAACAGCCCAGAGTGCCAGGGCGCAGAGGGGCGATTCGATCTTCAAGCGCAATGCGCCTGTCGCCAGCGACACAGATACTACTCCGCCCGCCTCCCCCTCAAAGGCGAATCCGTTTAACGACCCCAGATTATAGCCTTTGTGTCAAGCTGCCATGTCAATGCCGAGGATCAGTTTGACTGCTTTGCCTCACAGCAATTGCCGGGGACTATACTTAGAACGTGGCTCGAGGATGGGAAAGCAAATCGGTTGAAGCGCAGCAGGCAGAGGCGGGCGAGAAAACTAAAACAGACCGTAAGAGGCTGACTCCGGAAGCCGCAGCGCGTCACCGGGAACGCGAGAATCTTCGCCTGTCGCGCCAGCGAGTGCTGCAGCAATTGGAGGCGACCCAGAGTCCGCTGCTTCGGAAGTCGCTTGAGGCCGCGCTCGCGGAATTAGACGAAAAACTCAAGCTCTCCGAAAAGTGACGGGACCGGAACGAGGCGGTTGGGTACAGCAAGTCCATTTTCTCGATCACGTATAATCATTGTTTTATGACAGCCTACGTCTACGTCTCCCTCAAGAAGAGTGTTCTCGATCCTCAGGGCAAAACGATCCATGGCGCGCTGAAGAAAATGGGCTACAAGGGCCTGGAGAGCGTGCGCCAGGGGAAATATTTTGAACTCACGTTAGACGGCGGCCTGTCTCGTAAAGAGGCCCAGGCCGAGGTCGAGCGCATTGCCCGCGAGGTGCTGACCAATCCCGTCATTGAAGAGTTCCGCTTTTCCCTTGCCGACTAGAGCGGCGTACTGGGGATCCATCGAGGTTTTCACATGTGCGGCATTGTTGGATACGTGGGTAAGAAAAGTGTCGTTCCAGTAATCATCGAGGGCCTGCGCCGCCTCGAGTACCGCGGCTACGATTCGGCAGGCATTGCGGTATGTGGGAACGGGAGCGGTCTTGAGATCCGCCGCGCCGAAGGCAAACTCAGGAACCTCGAAGAGGCGATTCGCCAGAAGCCGCTGGAAGGTACTTACGGCATCGGGCACACTCGTTGGGCTACCCATGGCCGTCCTACCGAAGAAAATGCCCATCCTCACCGCGATTGCACGGGCAAAATCGTCGTGGTGCACAACGGCATCGTCGAGAACTATCTCAGCCTGAAGAAGAAGCTGAGTGAAGAAGGCCACAAGTTCACGACCGAAACCGATACTGAAATCATTGCGCACCTGATCGAAAAATATTCCAAAAGCCCGGGAAACGGGAATCGTGTTTCGCTGGAAGATGCCGTGCGGCAGACGGTGAAACAGCTCACCGGCGTATTCGCCATGGCTGTGATCTCAACCGATGAACCGAACAAGATCGTCGCCGCGCGAAACGGGCCGCCGGCGGTGATTGGGTTGGGAAATGAAGAGTATTTCGTCGCTTCCGACGTGCCCGCGATCCTTCATCACACTCGCGATATTTTCTTCCTGGCCGATGGCGATATGGCCGTGGTTATGCCAGCGGGTGTGAAGTTGACCGACTTCGACGGCAAGCCCGTCGAGCGAACGGTGCAGCACGTCACCTGGGATCCCATCCTGGCGGAAAAAGGCGGCTTCAAGCATTTCATGCTCAAGGAAATCTACGAGCAGCCGCGGGCGGTGCGCGACACAACATTGGGCCGAGTTTCGCAGGACACCGGCCACATTTTTCTCGAGCAGATGGAAATCAGCGAGAACGAGCTTTGCGCCGCCGACAAAATCAACATCATCGCCTGCGGGACAAGTTGGCACGCCGGGCAAGCGGGCAAGTTCATGATCGAGTCGCTGGCGCGCGTCCCGGTGGAAGTCGACTATGCCAGCGAATGGCGCTACCGCAATCCCATTGTCGAGCCCAACACCATCACCCTGGTGATTTCGCAATCCGGCGAAACCGCGGATACCATCGCCGCTCAACGAGAGGCCAAGACCAAAGGTTCAAAAACGCTGGCGATCTGCAATGTGGTGGGATCCATGATCACGCGCGAAGCCGCGGGCACCATTTACACCCATGCCGGGCCGGAGATCGGCGTAGCCTCGACCAAGGCTTTCACTGCACAGCTCACCGCGCTCTACATTTTTGCAATGTATCTGGCGCAGGTGCGCGGCGTCATGGTGGGAGAGCAGGCGCGGACTGCGATGCTCGAACTGACGAAGATTCCGGGCAAGCTGGAAACCATTCTTACCCACGATGAAGCTTGTGACGAACTAGCCAAGCGCTACCAGAAGGTACATGATTTTCTTTTCCTAGGACGCGGCATTCACTATCCTATTGCGCTCGAAGGCGCCCTGAAGCTGAAGGAGATTTCCTACATTCATGCCGAGGGATATCCCGCCGGAGAGATGAAGCATGGCCCTAACGCGCTCATCGACGAGAACCTGCCGGTGGTTGTCATCGCCACGCGGGATGTCACCGATCCAGACGCGGTGCTGCGCTATGAGAAGACGATATCCAATCTGAAAGAAGTGAAAGCGCGCTCCGGCGTGGTGATTGCGTTGGCCACCGAAGGCGATGAGGAGATAAAGGAGTCGGCGGATCACGTTCTATACATTCCGTCTGCGCCCGAGGAACTTTCACCCATTCTGGAAATTGTTCCGTTGCAGTTGCTGGCGTATCACATTGCGGTACGGCGCGGCTGCGACGTGGATCAGCCGAGGAATTTGGCAAAGTCGGTGACGGTAGAGTAGGAGCGTGGTCTGGATTTAGAGCGGCGCCCGCATAGCGATCCCGTTAGCCCCAGTCCTGTGTTCATCACTAAGTGTTTACGGTTATTTCGGCAAACCTTTTTCGTCGTACAACAAGTCTCCATGATCGATGGAACGAAAAGGCTCTTTCAATAGTGGTGCGCATTCTTCCGCAATCTTGAGAATCCGCTGCGCCTTGCCGGTCCCGCGTTCGCTGCGAACGCGGTCCAGGCGCTCACGCAGGGCCAGCGTTACTGCCGTGGTTATACTCTCCCCGGTCAGTTTCGCCAGTTGCTTTGCTAGTCGATGCGCTTCTTCGTTCTTGATATTTAAGGTCATACTCTACCTTTCTTCTTACGTACCCCAAATTTGCCATATGCAATAGCGTCACGAGTCGCCAACTCTGACCTTTAGGCCCCCAAAGTTGCTAAGCGGTTTCCGTAAACGTGTACTCGTGCTGCCCATCGCGAATGACCAGTACTCGTTTCCCCCCGCGCTTGCCTACAACGAACTCGAATCCCTCCGTTCCTGGATCGATGGTGATGAATGAAGTGGTGCCGTCATCGTTCTTGCGCGAGGCCACCGTGCTCTTCCACTCGCCGAGATCGAAGGTTATGGTGCCGTCTTTGGTGAGCACCCCCAGATCTCCGAGTTCCTTGCTGGAATAGTGCTTCGCCAGACTGGAGACTGCCGCGGGGTCAGGGGGGACGACGAGGCGCTCGCGATCTTTAGCGAGCGCGGCCTTGTGAGTGGCGGCGCGGGAGGCGACGTCGGCGATCGCCTCGGGCTTGCCGTCGAAGAGAACCTCGAGCAGGCGCCGCCGGAAGGGGCCTTCCAACATGCCTCCGTTATCGGCGTTGGTGAGCAGCACTGCGCCCACGCCGGATTCTGGCAGGGCATACCAATTGCTCTTGAAGCCGGACATGCTGCCGCCGTGGCTCAAGACTGGGACTCCGTAGGTGCGGTCGACAATCAGGCCCATGCCATAGGTCGCATCCTCGCCCAACGGAACTTGCGGCGTGCGGCGCATCAACAGATTCTCCGACGAAACCAGTTGCTTGCCGTCGGGGAGCTTGCCCAGATTCAGTTCATCTTGTACGTAGTGGGCCAAGTCGGCGGCGGAGGTCCACACCGCGCCGGCGGGACGGGCGGGGTAGATGGAGTAATTGATGTCCATGCTGGCGACCTTTGGTTTGCCATCGATGTCATCGCCATGCGGAGTGGCATGGTTACCGGCGAGTGCGCGAGCGTAATCGAAGGTGGTCGATTTCATTCCCAAAGGATCGAAAACCATTTTTTGCATGGCTTCGTCGTAGGCGGGGCCGAGTTCTTTGTTGGGATAAACAATGTGGCCGCCGATGTAGCCAGCAGCCGCTGCCATCAGGTTGCTGTATTGAAAGACTTCGCCGAATTTGCTGGTCGGCTGCATGGTACCGAGAAGCTTCAGTTCCGAGTCAGGCGTTGCATTTTTGTACTCGAACAGCCATTCCAAGTCTTGCCGGGGGAGGCCGGTGCAAGCGCAGATCAGGTTCTTGATGAGAACTTTCTTCGTGGTCTCGGCATCGCCTAACTTGAATGCAGGGTAGACGTCGATGACCGGCTCGTCCCACCGCAGCTTTTTCTGATCGACCAGTTCCGCCAGCAGCAGCGTGGTCATTCCCTTGGTGTTGGAGGCGGCCATGAACAGCGTGTTCTCATCCACGCGCTCGGGCTTGCCCAGTTCGCGTACGCCGAATCCACCCTGGTAGACGATTTTGCCGTTATCAATCAAAGCGATCGACGCGCCGGGGATGCCGAGCTGCTGCATGGAATTTTCGACGAATGATGTCAGCTCGGTAATACGCGCAGCATCCAGCGGGTGCGCTTTCATTCCGGCGAACGATTCCCGCTTATAACCTTTGGGCCGAAGGCTCTGGAACACGAGTCCAACCGCAGCGGCGCGTTTCTCGACCGTGGGATCGGTGCCGTCGAGAATCACGACGGTCCAGGCCGATCCTGCGCGAGAAGCGATCGCTTGCACGGCTGCGCGTTCGTTCGGGGAAGTTTCGTAATCAAAGACCTGGCGTTCATCCCAGCCTTCGCGTGCGGGGCGGGGAGTTACGAGCTTCACTGGCCGCTTGGACTCGGGCTTGTACGCCGCCCAGGCTGCGGCCACCGCGCCGGCCGCGTCGCCCGCTTGAGAATCGAAAATGGCGATATGCGTATCGGGCTCCGGCGCTTCCAGAATGACTAGACTTTTTCCCGTAACGATCGACCAGCCCGATGGAATGGTGAAGGTCGCTCCGCCCGGCGTGACCCGCGGCGTGTCAGCCGAGATGCGCTCGGGAGCGGATTTCTCCTGGGCTGCAGAAGAGGGCGCAGCGCTCGCCCATGCGGCTGTGAGCGTAAAGAAACTGTAGGCAACCAGGACGAGCAGGGCAGTGCGGCAGGAACGAGCCGGGGAAATGAACACAGTTTCACCTCTACAGGGAAGATCAAGGAAAGTGCGGCATCAACGATAACCCAGCCTGCCAACGTAGTAAACGCGTCAGCCTGCCGGTAGGATTTTTCTTAACCGAAACAAAACAGCGAGCAGTCCTGCCAGCGCGATGCTCCAAACCGCAAACGCCATGTCCACGGCCCAGCGGGGCGCCGCACCCGCTCGCCGCAGCAGAAATGGCAGAAAATTCCAGGTCGTGATGTGAACGTAATCCCACGGGTCTTCATGCATGGACTCGGTATTGAGTCCCCATGCGTCCATCTTGTCCAGCTCGAAGGCGACGATGTTCTTGAACCGCAGCGCGATCACGAACGTGGGATGGCCCATCGTCTCCATCTGATAAATCTCCAGCGGCAACCAGAAAGCGAGCGAGGCGAGTTGGACGACGAAGCTCATCACAATGAAGATCATGCCAAGTCTCCATACCCAGCGACCGAGATTCGCGCGGTAGCGCAGCAGGAGTGGCAAGCTGACCAGGGGGACCATTTGGACCGCACTCGAAACGTAGCGATCCCCCCACGAGAAGTCGCCTGCCCAGTAGGTATAACGCGCGTAGAAACAGATATAGCCGATCAAAAGGAGAATGGATGCGATGATGTAGGCGCGAACCTCCGCCCCCAGCCGCTTCCACAGCAGCGCAATCAATAGCAGAGTCAGCACGAGAAGTGGATCGAAGAGGAAAATTGATTTCTCCGGCTTGAACAGCGCGCCCAGCACGCCCTCGTTAAATGGCGTGCTCCAGGGAAAATTCGGAGGCAAGCTGGGATCCTGCTCGCGAGACACACGGGCAAAAATTGGAATGTAAGTTTGAGTCCACGATCCGAACCGGTAGAAGCTGTAGGCGCGTTCGACGATTCCAAAGAAGAGGTAAATCGGCACAGCGACTTTGCAGTATGCCAGCGCGCGCTCCCACAGTTCTCGTCCACGGACTCTCTGAAACCACAATACCGCCACGAGAAAAATGACCGCCGCCATCAGGTCGAGAGCCGTGGTCACGCGAGTCAGCAGATTGAGTCCCAGCGCAACCGATCCGATCCACAGCGCGCGGGCCCTGCCGGTTCGCAGCCATTCATACTGGTAGGAAAGTCCCACCAGCGTCAGCAGCATGATGTAGTTGTTCTCCTGCATATTCTGGGTGTAATGCAGGTGCGTGGTGCAGAACATCATGGCGACAACGCCCACAACTGCTTCCTTCACGCTGAACGTCAACTGTCTCAGCAGCCGGAACGCGATCAGCGCGGTCAGAACGTTCACGAAGATACTGGTGCTGTAGCTGACGAAAATGCTTCGTACTGCGGGGTCATCCTGATACCCGGAGAAAACACTCCAGTGGGCGATCCACGTGCCCACAAGGTCTGCAGGTAGCATGAGCAGCGATTGCCCAATTCCGTACCAGCTGAAGATCTGGCCGCCGCGCCCCGGTAACCCGAACTCGGGATATTCATTCGGAAATACCTGTGGCTGGGAGGTCCAGAGCCAGTGCGTGGTCTGCAGGCGGTGCATCGTGTCGGCAGTGCCCAGTTCGCCGGACTGCACAACGAATGCGAGCAGTCCCGCAGTCAGGCACAGCAGGAATAAAGGATCGCGCAGCCACGAGGCCCAGCGTGAAGTCATCGTTTTGGATGGTAACAAATCAGGCCCCGGCTTTCGGCTCCCGGCTTCCGAGTTCGCCAGGCGAATCTCGTCGACTCAAGTGGGAGGACGATCAATCCGGACGCCGGGACCCGAAAGCCGCTTTCGCGGGGTAGACTGTATCGGAGAATTATGTCCACCTGTTCGTCCTGCGGAACAATATTGTCCGTAAATGTGCGCTTCTGCTCGTCGTGCGGGAAGCCGGTGGCGAACACCGACGACGTCGCCACTATGGATCTCGGCACGTTCGATCTTCCTACTGTAACGTCGCCGCTCCCGCCGCGCCCTCCGTCTGCATCGGGTTCGCGCAGCGGATCGTCGCGCTCTTCAGCGTTCCCCGAATATGCGGTAATTGAAGGGCGATTCCTTCCGGGGCGGTTAATCGCGGGGCGCTATCGCATCATCGCCCTTCTGGGCAGAGGCGGAATGGGAGAGGTGTACCGTGCTGACGATCTAACACTGGGCCAAGCTGTTGCTCTGAAGTTCTTGCCTGACGCCGCGGCAAGCGATCCAGCCTTGCTGGAGCGTTTCCGCAGTGAAGTCCGCATCGCGCGACGCGTTTCCCATCCCAATGTCTGCCGCGTTTACGACGTAGGTGAGGTCGATGGCCAGACCTTCTTCACCATGGAATACGTCGACGGGGAGGACCTGGCTTCCTTGCTCCGCCGCATTGGCCGACTGCCGCAGGATAAAGCGGTCGAAATTGCCCGCCAGCTTTGCGCGGGCCTGGCGGCGGCCCACGCCAAGGGTGTTCTGCATCGCGATCTGAAGCCGGCCAACATCATGCTCGACGGCCGTGGGCAGGTGGTCATCACGGATTTCGGGCTTGCCGGCGTTGCCGATGACATTCGCGGGGCCGAGGTTCGCAGCGGGACTCCGGCCTACATGGCTCCGGAACAGCTCGCGGGCAAAGAGGTCAGCACGCGCAGTGACATTTATGCGCTTGGGCTGGTGCTGTATGAAGTCTTCACCGGAAAGCGCGCCTTCGCGGGGAAATCCGAAACTGCAGCTCGCGACGCAGATGATCGCACGCCAAGCCGGCCGTCGTCGGTGGTCAAGGATCTGGATCCGATCATCGAGAAGGTGATTCTGCGCTGCCTGGAGAACGATCCCGCTGCGCGTCCGGCGACGGCGCTGTCGGTCGCGGCAGCGTTACCTGGAGGCGATCCTCTGGCAGCGGCGCTCGCGGCCGGCGAGACTCCATCACCCCAACTCGTCGCCGCGTCCGGGGAAACAGAAGGATTGCGTCCGAAAGCTGCCATTGCGATTCTGGCCGCAATTCTTCTCGGCTTGTTGTTCGCCGTTTACTACTCTGTTTACTTCAACGCCTTCGAGAAGATGGGGCTGGAGATGACGCCCGAGGTCCTGACGCAAAAGGCTCATGAAATCGTGGCTCGCTTGGGATATGAGGACCGACCGGCTGACCGCGCCTACGGTCTCAAGATAGACGGCAACTTTCAAGATGCGGTGGAGAAAAACGATAAACCTCATCCCAACTGGGATGCGGTTCTGGCGGCGCGGCCTTCTCTGCTGCAGTACTGGTATCGGCAGAGTCCCGATACCATGGTGCCAAACGATTTCCAGAATTTTACACCGGGCGTTGTGACCGAAAGCGATCCGCCGACCGTGTTGTCAGGCATGATCAACTTGCAACTCGATCCGCAGGGCCGCTTAACGTATTTTCAGGCGATCCCGGCGCAAAAACTAGAGACAGCCAAAGAGTCCCCAGGCGCCTCCGCAGCGGCTGCCGCCACACCGTTCGACTGGAATGCACTGTTTAGCGCGGCCGGGCTGGATCCTTCCAAATTCCAACCGACACAGCCGGCCTGGAACTCGCTGGGCGCCACCGACACGCGGATGGCCTGGACGGGAGTATGGCCGGGTACCACGCGTCCGCTGCGCGTGGAAGCAGCATCATTTCAAGGAAAGCCCGTTTTCTTCTCTCTCATCGGCGACTGGACGAAGCCCGATCGCATGGTGAGCACAGAGAAAAAATCCTTTGGCGAAAAGGCGCAGACGATTATCGGACTGACGTTGCTGGTCTCGGCGCTGACCGGGTCCATTTTCCTCGCCCGCAAGAATTACCGTCGCGGCCGGGGCGACCGTCAAGGCGCACTGCGCCTGGCCGTTGTGATGTTTATGCTGGAAATGGCATTGTTCCTGTGCCTCGGCCACTTTCCCAGCATTGGCGCCACGCTCGTGCTATCCATCCTGGCTATCAGCACGGCTTTGTTTCTGTCGGGGGCAATGTGGACGCTGTACATGGCGGTTGAGCCTTGGGTAAGACGGCAATGGCCGAAGACGATCATCTCCTGGAGCCGGCTGCTGTCTGGCAACTTGCGGGACCCGGTGGTCGGCCGCGACATTCTTCTCGGGGTAGCGCTGGGCGTGGTCTGGATCCTCGTCTTCCAGATCCGCTACATTCCCATCATGCACATGGGCGCATCTCCCGGCATCGGCTCCACTGATGCTTTGATGGGAGGGCGCGTAGCCTTGGGCGCCTGGTTGCGGCAGTGGCCGCAGTCCATACAGACTACCTTGATCTTCTTTCTCGTGCTGCTGGGTTTGAAGGTCTTGCTGCGCAAAGAGTGGATTGCGGCCCTGGTTTTTGTCGTCATCTACGCGGTGCCCCGCGGGCTGAGCAGTTCGTATATGGCCATAGAGCTTCCCGCCCAGATCATCGTTTACGCTATTGCTGTGCTGATCGTGATTCGTTTCGGCCTGGTGCCGCTGGCCTGCGCAATCTTCACCATTGATATGACGGCGGGAGTTCCCTTCTCCGCCGACCTCTCTACCTGGTACATGACCACATCTATTCTGGCCTTTATGAGCGTGCTCGTCCTAGCCGGATGGGGTTTCTACCACTCCCTCGGCGGACAGCCGTTGTGGAAGCTAGAAGGGGATTAGCCCGCCGATCATCTCCTAAAATTCTTCCTCGACGTGCGTGGCAAACGAGCGGATTTGCGTACTGACTGCTTGGAACCTTTCCGTCGGTACGCGGATTGAGAGAGAGGTATATACGGCGTCAGCACCTCCGCTGAGCTGCGAGGTGATGAGAAAGCCACCTGCATCTTGAGCAACCGAACGATCTTTCCGGCACATTGTGCCGGTGACTTCACAATCAGGCTAAGACTTGCGGTCCGAACGAGTTTGCGGTCCCCAGCTGGTTGTTCGCTTTTGTCGGCGTCGCTACTACCCTAACTCATGAGACCTGCACGAACTGACACGCCTTTCTGGAGCATGGGCATTCGTGGGGCGGAATTGAAAAAAGAAGCCTGATGCCACAATGAGAGCGGCGGCGCCCAACTGGCTCCTGCCTCAGATGCCAGGCCGGTGGCCCTGCTCGACGCGATTCCGAAATTACGTTCCTGTGGTCGAATCACTCCCGCGTAGAAAGCGACGACGGCGGCCGCGATCAGCCAACAAACCTTCAGCGACTTTCTACTCCGGGTCCAGAACACTCCCCAGTGAATTGTCATAACGCCTCCCACGCCTATAGACCAACTCACGCAATCGTTTGTTCCTCCATTCAGGGCATGGAAGAAACGAGAGTTTTTGCACTTGGGAACGAACTGTCTTAGTGCGGTATCGGGGTGCGGGTGAGCGCTTCGCAGTTTCAAGTCACTTACATCCTGACGCGACTTTCTTGCGAGGCCCCGCTCCTTTCAACACGAGGGCGCAAAGGCGATCGGTAAAGTCTGGGGTCAGGCGATCGTGCTGGATGAGAAAGCGCATGTAGATGGGGCCGTAGAGAGAGTCGAGAAGAAGGTCCAGATCGGTATCTTTGCGGAGTTCGCCGCGGAGGATGGCGCGGCGCAAAGTCCGGTAGGCTTCGCGCCGGCGCGGCCACAGGAAGCGGTCGCGAAAGGCGGCAATCAAGTCTTTATCGCTTTGACCGGCGCCCAGGATGGCGGAAACGATGCGGCCCTGCGGGCTGCGGAAGACCTTCACCAACTGGCGCATCTGGCGGCTCATATCGGTATAGACCGAACCGGTATCGGGGAAACGAAGCTGGCGGGTGGTGCTGCCGGCGAAGGCGTCGGCGATCAATGCGCCCTTGTTGGGCCACCAGCGGTAAACGGTGGCCTTGCCCACGGCGGCGTGATCGGCGACGTCTTCGATAGTGAAACCGGAGAAGCCCCGCTTCTCTAGGATTTTCAGCGTGCTGCGCAGGATGGCCAGGCGCGCCTGCTCGCTGCGGGGACGTCCGGGCGGGCGCTTGCCGCTACCGTTAGAACTGTAGGCCGCCGAAGACTTCTGGCGCATAATGCTACGCTACCATATAATCGAGCGCAGCTATTTGGAATCCGATACGCTGAGTATCGAATCTAAGTTTGCATCGGTGGAACGGCTTGGGGCAGCCATTGCAAAGTTGTGATCTTGGAGCGCTGGTAGACCATGTGGATTGTTGCTCTAGCCCTCAGACGGCCTTACACGTTTGTAGTGATGGCGCTGGTCATCATTATTCTGACGCCGATTACCATCCTCCGTACCCCCACCGACATCTTTCCTGACATCAACATCCCGGTCGTTTCGGTGGTGTGGTTTTACTCGGGCCTGTCGCCGCAGGACATGGCGGACCGCGTGGTCGCCAACTCTGAGCGCGGCATTACTACCACGGTCAACAATATTGAGCACATGGAATCCCAGTCGGTGTACGGGATGGGAATCATCAAAGTTTTTTTTCGTCCGGGCACCAATGTTGAGGGCGCGATTGCACAGATCACGGCGATTTGCCAGACCGCCGTGCGCAGCATGCCGCCGGGTACAACTCCGCCACTGATCATCTCCTATAGCGCATCGACGACTCCGATAATTCAGCTTGGCTTGAGCAGCAAGACTCTGCCGGAACAGCAACTATTTGACCTTGGCCAGAACTTTCTGCGGAATTTTCTCGCGACCGTGCCAGGAGCTGCGACGCCATATCCATATGGCGGCAAGATGCGCCAGATTCAGGTGGATCTGGACCTGCCGAAACTCCAGGCCTACGGGTTGTCACCCAGCGACATCGTGAACGCGGTCAACGCGCAGAACATCATTCTGCCGACCGGCACGATCAAGATGGGGTCGCTCGAATATGACGTGGAGATGAATGGAACCCCGCAGACGATCACGGAGTTGAATGATCTTCCGGTGAAGACCACGAACGGTTCTACGCTGTACATGCGGGATGTGGCGCATATCCGCGACGGTTTTGCACCGCAAACCAACATCGTGCGCCAGGACGGAAACCGTGGCGCTTTAATGTCGATTTACAAGAACGGCTCGGCCTCTACGCTGCAGATTGTGGCGGGGATCAAGGGCATTGTGCAGCAGGCATCCCAGTCGCTCCCGCCGGAACTAAAGATCACCGCGCTGTTTGACCAGTCTTTGTTTGTGCGGGCATCGATCCAGGGGGTGCTGCGGGAAGGCCTGATTGCCGCGGCGCTCACCGCGTGCATGATCCTGATCTTTCTGGGCGATTGGCGGCCGACGATTGTGATTTCAATTTCGATCCCGCTTTCGATTTTTGTTTCGATCATCCTGCTGGGCGCGATCGGCCAGACCATCAACATCATGACGCTGGGAGGATTGGCGCTGGCGGTTGGCATCCTGGTGGACGATGCCACGGTCGAAATCGAAAACATCGAGCGCAATCTGGGGATGGGCAAGGAGATGCGGCAGGCGATTCTCGATGGAGCGCAGCAGATCGCCGTGCCCGCATTCGTTTCGACGGTGAGCATCTGCATCGTGTTCGTGCCCATGTTCTTTCTGACGGGCGTGGCGAAATTCCTGTTCGTGCCGCTGGCGGAGGCTGTCAGCTTTGCCATGCTGGCCAGTTATCTGCTGTCGCGGACGCTGATTCCCACGCTGGTGATGTACATCATGCGCGGGCACGAGCATCGGGCGGAGGCGCCCACGTCTTATTTGGGGCGGTTTCAACGCGGGTTTGAGCGCAAGTTCGAAGATTTCCGCCGGGGCTACGAGTCGCTGCTGGAGACCACTCTCGATCATCGCGGGTTGTTTGCGGTGTGCTTCCTGATTTTTTGCGTGCTCTCGCTTGGCCTGTATAGCTTTCTAGGACAAGATTTCTTTCCCCAGGTGGATGCGGGGCTGCTGCGGCTGCACGTCCGGGCGCGTCCCGGATTGCGGGTGGAAGAGACGGCGCGCCTGTGCAACCAGATCGAGGACGCTTTGCGCAGGGAGATTCCGCAAGGACAACTGCAGACGATCCTGGACAACATCGGCCTGCCGAACTCGGGCATTAATCAGTCTTACAGCTCGAACGGAACGATTGGCAGCAGCGATGCGGAGATTCTGATCGCGCTCGATCAGGAGCGCCATCCACCACAAGCGCAACTGATGCGGCACCTGCGCGAATTCTTGCCGGCGCATTTTCCCGGAGTGGAGTTTTTCTTCCAGCCCGCCGACATCGTTACGCAGATTTTGAACTTCGGCCTCCCGGCGCCGATTGACGTGCAGGTGGTGGGAAACGATGAACAGGGAAGCTACGCCATTGCGCAGCAAATCGCCAACAAGATGCGGCACATCCCCGGCGCGGCCGATGTCCATGTGCAGCAACTGCTCTCTCTGCCCACGCTGCATATGGATATCGAGCGGACGCGCGTGACTCAGGTGGGACTGACGGCCCGGGAAGTGGCGCAGAGCGCGCTGGTCTCTTTGAGTGGCAGCTTTCAGACAGCGCCGAATTTCTGGTTGAACCCGCGCAACGAGGTCACCTACCAGATGGCGGTGCAGGCGCCGCAATATCGCATGACCAGCCTGCAGGACCTGATGGACATTCCTGTCATTTCGCAACAGGGGCCACAACTGATGGGGAATCTGGTCCAGGTATCTCCGGCGGTGCGTGCGGCAACCGTGAACCATTACGACGTGCAGCCGGTGATTGACGTTTACGCGAGCACGCAGGACCGCGATCTGGGGGCCGTGGCAGCCGACACAGACAAGGTGCTGAAGACGTTCGAGAATCGATTGCCGCGCGGCACGCACATCGTGGTCCGCGGGCAGGTTGCGACAATGCGGTCTTCCTTCTTCGGGCTGGGAGCTGGATTGGCGGGAGCGATTCTGCTGGTGTATCTACTGATCGTCATCAACTTCCAGTCGTGGCTCGATCCTTTCATTATTATCACGGCCCTGCCGGGAGCGCTGGCGGGAATCTGCTGGTTCCTATTGCTGACCCACACCACGTTGAATGTGCCGTCGCTGACCGGGGCGGTGATGTGCATGGGTGTGGCCACGGCGAACTCGATACTGATGGTCAGCTTTGCACGCGAGCAGATGGATGAAGGCGTGCCCGCAGTGAAAGCTGCGGTGGCCGCTGGGTACACGCGCATACGTCCGGTGTTGATGACCGCGCTGGCGATGATCATCGGCATGGTTCCGATGGCGCTGGGTTTTGGAGAAGGAGGGGAGCAGAACGCTCCGCTGGGACGGGCAGTGATCGGTGGATTGCTGTTTGCCACGGTGGCGACCCTGTTTTTCGTGCCCAGCGTATTCGCGATCTTTCACTCGCGGCGGGAGGCCAGGCGCGCGCAGCAGGAGTCATAAGAAAGTCATAAAGTAAGACGGAGAGAAGCATGAGCATGCCAGGCCGGCGGAATACAATTTCAGAAGACGAGGAGGAAAGCGTGGAGCAGTCTCCGCACAATGCCCGGGGTACGCAGGCGCAGCGGGATGAGGAGATCGCCGCGATGGAGGAACACTCGCGGCATCAGCCGCCGGCGATCCAGGCGCCGCCGGAACTTCCGGCTGCTCCTCCGCGCAAAGCCCTGATGATGGTGGGACTGGTGCTGCTTGTGTTGGTGATCGCCGGAGCGATAACTCTGATCAGCCGCGCCAGCCATGAACGCGCGCTGGCCAAGGAAACCGAGCGCGAAACGATTCCCACAGTTGCCGTGGTTCATCCTCTCGCGGAGAAACCGGATGAGGAGTTGGTGATCCCAGGGTCGTTGCAGGCTTATGAGGAGTCTCCGATTTATGCGCGGACCAGCGGCTACCTGGTGCGGTGGTACAAGGACATCGGCAGCCGCGTCAAGCAAGGTGATTTACTTGCGACGATTGACACCCCGGAAATAGATCAGGAGTTGAATCAAACGAAAGCCGCGCGTCAGCAGATCGTGGCGCAATTGGAGCTGGCGAAGATCAGCGCGGAGCGCTGGGAGAACCTGCGCAAGAGCGATTCCGTTTCGGCGCAGGAAGCGGACCAGCAGACCAGCGGATACAAGCAGGCGCAAGCCAACCTGGCCGCGGCGGATGCCAACGTTCGCAGGCTCGAGCAACTGGAAGGCTTCAAGAAAGTCTACGCTCCTTTTTCTGGAGTGCTCACCAAACGCAACGTGGATCCGGGCGCGCTGATCAATGCCGGAGCTGGAGCGGCGGGCAGGGAATTGTTTGACATTGCCCGCGTCGATCCGTTGCGCGTATACACCAGCGTTCCTCAGGCATACGCGCCGTACATCAAGGTAGGGGCACTGACGACCGTAACGCTGCAGGAGTTTCCCGGACAAAAATTCTCAGCCAGGATCGCGCGGACGGCGGAGTCGATTGACCCGAATACCCGCACACTGCTCACGGAAGTGGATGTGCCTAACAAGGATGGTCGCCTGTTGCCAGGCTCGTTTGGCGAGGTGCATTTTGCCGTGGGTTCGAACGTCGACAAAGTGACCGTTCCGGTGAACGCAATGTTGTTCCGCGCCGAAGGTCCGCGGCTCGCCGTGGTTGGGCCCGACAAGAGGGTGGAGTTGCGCGCAATCAACATTGGAAAGGATTACGGGACCAGTCTGGAGATTCTGGGTGGAGTTGGGACCGGCGACAGGGTCATCATCAATCCGTCGGACTCGCTAGAACCAGGTCAGGTGGTGAATGTTGCAGAGGTGCCAGCGGAAAATCAATCGCCACAGACGTCGGCCGCTCCCAAAAATACGCCGGAAGAAGAGAACGGGCCAGAACGTCAGCAAAGGAGTCTCCAGAGCTCACAGAAGGGGAAATCGCAGTGAAGCCGGTTGTCGGTTGCTGTCTTTTTTCCCTCTTGATCATGGCCGCGGGGTGCACCGTTGGCCCGCGCTATAGCCGACCTGCGGCCCCGGCGCCGTCGCCGGATGCGTGGAAGACGCAACCACCGTGGCAGCAGGCTGCTCCGAAGGATGCCATTCCGAAGGGGGCGTGGTGGCAGTTCTTCCATGATTCCGAATTGGACGGCTACGAGCAGCAATTGCTGCAGGCGAACCAGTCGCTGGCGGCAGCGCGCGATCGGTTGAGCCAGGCGCGGTCGCTAGCACGCGTGGCCACAGCGGATTATTTTCCGCAAGTCTCTACCGACCCAAATGCGGTGCGCGAGCGCGGCTCGGGCAACCGCCCCCTGAATGGGGTGGTGCAGCCGGTGCGGCCTTATACCCAGAACGTTTATTCGCTCCCGTTTTCGTTGAGCTATGAAGCGGATTTGTTTGGACGGGTGCGGCGCAATGTGGAAGCCGCAAATGCATCGCTGCAGTCTACGGCCGCTGATCTGGGGAACGTGCAGTTGGTCTTGACTGCCGAGCTTGCTGCCGACTACTTCACCCTGCGGGAACTCGATGCCGAATACCAGGTCGTGCAGGAATCGGTGGGCTATGAACGCAAGGGATTGGACCTGGTCCAGCATCGGCATGTGGGCGGGATCGCCAGCGGTTTGGAAGTTGCGCAGCAGGCGACCCTGCTGGATTCAACCATCTCGCAAGCCGCACTGCTGCAGCAGACACGGGCGCAGTACGAGCACGCGATCGCTGTTCTGGTAGGACAGCCGGCATCTAATTTCAGCGTGCCGGTCGTGCCGCTACGGGCTACGCCGCCGCCGGTTCCGCTGGGAGTGCCGTCAGACGTTCTGGAACGCAGGCCGGACATTGCCACGCTAGAGCGCCAGATGGCATATGAAAATGCCCAGGTTGGAGTCGCGCGCACGGCTTTCTATCCGCACATCACACTCAGCGGCGGGGGAGGATGGGAGAGCAAAGATATCGCGTCGCTGCTGAGCGCCCCTAGCCTGTTCTGGTCGCTGGGAGCGGATGCTCTGGAACCGATGCTGCAGGGCGGACGAAATCGCGCGAATCTGGCTGCAGCGCGTGCGGCTTACGATCAGGCCGTTGCCAATTACCGGCAGTCGGTGCTGACTGCGTTTCAGGAAGTCGAAGACGGGATCAGCAATCTGAGCACGCTCTCTCAGGCTCTCACCACGCAAGCTGCTGCGGTGGAAGATGCGCGCAGAGCTTTGGACATTGCCAACAATCGTTATGTAGGCGGCGTGACCACGTACCTCGACGTGATCACTGCGCAGACCACTCTGCTCAACAGCGAGCGTCTGGAGACGCAGTTACTCGGGCAACAGATGGTGTGTTCCGTTTATCTGGTGAAAGCTCTTGGCGGCAGTTGGGACGCAAGCCAGATCAAAGAGGAGCAAGTACATCCGGAAGCCGGGCAGATCCTGCAGCAATAGAATTTTCCTACCATCCCATTTTGGGAAATCAAGGCCGGCCTTTCGGGCCATATCCCAGCAAGTGTTTAATTTCTAAGCCAGGCGAAGTCCCGATTCGGGTCTCGGTGATGACTATTATCACACCCTGCTGTGATTTGCATCACTGAGGGCACCTGCCAAAAAGAGGATAAACACTGCATTCGACTCGATTTTGGACTGATCAGAGTCCCGGAACGGAGGCGTCGGGAAAAGACTGCTCGGGTATCGAACGCGCAAGTCAGTGGATACCTCATACGCTTTCATAGAACCGTCATATCAGGCCCCATCCGAAAGCAGTCTTACCGACACCATTCTGACAGTCGAATAAGGAATCCCGATAGGAACCACGCTCGACTCGATTTGGCCGAAGGGCCACGTCGCCAGGAGACTGCTATGCCCACCGGCGAGAGAGAGACCATAGGGACTTACTTGAAGAAAAGCGGTGTGTCCCGGCGCAATTTTCTACAGCTCTGTTCCAAAGTAATGATTGCCGCGCCCATCGGCCTGAGCCTGACGCACAAGGCGACCGCGGCGCAAGTCGCGAAACTGGTGAGCAAGGCGCGGCGGCCTTCGGTGATCTGGCTGCATTTCCAGGACTGCACCGGATGTACTGAGACCCTGCTGCGAACGTCGGCGCCGGACATTGCCCATCTGATTCTGGATGTCATCTCTCTTGACTATCACGAGACCCTGATGGCCGCGTCGGGAGCGCAGGCAGAAGCGGCTCTGCGCTCGGCCATCGAAGACAACGCCGGGAAGTACGTGCTGGTCGTCGAGGGAGCGATTCCCACCCGGGACGACGGGGTATACATGCAACTGAACAGCCGGCCTGCGATTCAGGTGGTCAAAGAGGTCGCGGCGCGATCGGCGGCCATTATCGCGATTGGATCGTGTGCCTCGTGGGGCGGAGTTCCGTCAGCCGATCCGAATCCCACAGGCGCCGTGGGCGTGGACTCGGTGGTCGAAGGAAAGCCCATCGTTAATCTTCCCGGATGCCCGCCGAATCCCTACAACCTGCTGGCCGTGGTTCTCGAGTACGTCACGATGGGAAGGCTGCCGGAACTGGATCAGTGTGGGCGACCGAAGTTTGCCTATGACCGCGTGATCCACGATAACTGCCCACGCCGGGCGCATTTCGATGCGGGACGATTTGCCGCGGCGTTCGGCGATGAGGGCCACCGCAAGGGTTGGTGCCTCTACAAGCTCGGCTGCAAGGGTCCTGTGACTCACGCTGCGTGTGCGACGCGGCACTTCAACGAAGTTCCGGGCGTGTGGCCGATTGGGACCGGCGTGCCGTGCCTTGGATGCACGGAAAAAGGCGTTGTGTGGCAGATGGGGACGTTTGAGACAGTGCCGATCCATCTGGCGACGCCGCCCGAGACGTATCCGCCAATTTTCAGCACGGCCGGCCAACTCAAAGTTGGAGCGGCGGCGCTGGTTGGCGCGATCACGGGAGCGGTGGGCGGTGCGGCTTGGGTAGCATCGCAACGCTTCCACAGCAGCATGGAGGCGGGCGTGACGCGAATTGCCGCCGACCGCGCCCATGCGGAGAAGCTCAAAGCGCCTGCAGAGAAGCCCGCCGAGAAGAAAGAGGAATAACGTGGCCATCACTCGGCGGCAACTTATCTCCGGGATCGCGAAGGCGGGAGTGCCGGCGGCCGTGGCAGTCACGGTCGGCACCGATGTGCTGCAGGCGAACGAGCATATCCATGTACCAAACGCCGCGGTCGGCCTGCTCTATGACGCGAGCGTCTGCATTGGCTGCAAAGCTTGCGTGGCAGCCTGCGCCGAGGCGAATGATACGCCACCCGACACCCGCGGCGACCAACTACATCAGTCGCCCTCGGATTTGAATGACCTGACGCGCAATGTCATCAAGCTCTACAAACCGGAAGATGGTTCGGCGTTCTCCTTCGTGAAGCGCCAGTGCATGCATTGTCTGGATCCGGCGTGCGCGGCGGGCTGTCCGTTTCAGGCGCTGCACAAGGATCCGGAGAGCGGGATCGTCAGCTGGACAGCCGAGAACTGCATTGGATGCCGCTACTGCACGATCACTTGTCCCTATCACGTGCCCCGCTTCCAGTGGATGGGATTCAATCCGCGAGTGACCAAGTGCGAGTTGTGCAGCCATCGTCTGGCGAAAGGCCTGAAGCCGGGATGCACGACCGTGTGTCCCACGGGCGCGGTGATCTTCGGGCCACGTACGGTGTTGCTGCTCGAAGCGAAGGAGCGAATCAAGAAGAATCCGGGACGTTATTACCAGGACCGCGTGTACGGCGAGACCGACAACGGCGGGACACAGGCGTTGTATCTGTCGCGCGTTCCGTTCGAGAAGCTTGGGTTGCCGGAACTGGGGCCAGAGTCGGTGCCCGCGAAAACGCTGCGCTGGCAGCGGCGGTTCTACCAGTACTTCGCGTTGCCGGCAGTGTTGTATGCGGGGTTGGTGCAGGTGATTCGCAAGAGCCTGAAGGGCCATGAGCAGGAAGCTCACGAACGCGAAAAAGAAACTGGATTGAGGGCGCAACTATGAGCAGCGCAGCCGCAGGTATCGATCGGCCCCGCAGCAGACGCTGGGAACGGAATGTTCCCGTATATGGATTCCCGGTGGTCAATGGATTCTTTCTCGGCCTCTCGGGTCTCGTGTTGATTGCGTTTGTGCTGACGGCCTACCGCGAACTCGCCGGACTTGGGCCGGTCAGCGGAATGAACGACGCCTACGGCTGGGGAATCTGGAAGACGTTCAACGTCATGGTGCTGACTGCGCTTGGCTCGGGAGCGTTTGCCGTAGGGATTGCGGCGTGGGTGTTCCGGCGAAAGCGGCTGCACTCTCTGATGCGGATGGCCCTGCTGACCAGCTTTCTGGCCTATGCCTGCGGATTGCTGTTGCTTGGTATCGACGCGGGGAGGCCGTGGAACTTCTACTGGATCGTGTTTCCGTGGGAATGGAACATGCATTCGCCGCTGGCCGAAGTGGCGATTTGCATGTCGATCTACGCCATGATTCCGCTGGCCGTGGAAAATATTCCTCCGGTGCTGGAACGGCTGTGGTATTTCGATTCGCGTCTGCGTCCGGGGGTGGAGCGGATCGAGAAACGCTTGCACTACTTCTTTCCGTGGATCATCGCAGCGGCATATTTGCTGCCCGGAATGCACCAGTCTTCGCTGGGAGCGTTGATGCTGCTGGCCGGAGAGCGAGTGCACCCGCTGTGGCAGACTCCGTGGCTTCCGGTGTTGTATCTGGGCGCTGCGACCTTTATGTCGTTTGGCTGTGTCGCAGGGACCACCATGTTGTGCTGCCTGGTCTGGAAGCGGGCAATGGATATGGAGGTTCTCGATGAGGCGGCGCGAATTACTTCGTGGCTGATTTTCGGGTGGCTCGCACTGCGCCTGCTCGACATCTTGTTCCGTGGCGCCTTGGGCACGGCGTTGCATGTCGACCGTTTCGCAGGCGTGTTCTGGCTGGAGATGTTGCTGGTTGCGGGAGGCGGGCTGCTGCTGGTGCGGTCGCTGAAGACGCACGATCCACAGCCAATGTTTGTCGGCTACATTCTGAGTTCGGCGGGAGGGATGATCTACCGTTTCAGTCCGACGACGCTGGCGTTCCGGCCAAATCCTGAGGCGCTGTACTTTCCGGCCACCATCGAGATTCTGGTCTCTTTAGGTTTCATTTCCCTCGGCGTGCTCGGTTTCCTGATCGCGGTAAAACGGCTGGCTATCCTGCCCGCTCCGCTGGCGGAGTGGCACGACATGGCGAGTTACTTCCGGTTCCGCCGTCCTTACATCCGGTGGACCGGGTATTTCAAGTACGGCCATTTCGGCGAGGACGAAACCGAGACGGCGAGTTCTGAAGCAGCGAGTTCCGATTAACAGCAGGCAAATATGGCGAAACGAATCACCATTGATCCGATTACACGAATCGAAGGCCACCTCCGCATTGACGTGGAGGTTGACAATAACGCGGTCAGCAACGCCTGGGCATCGTGCACCATGTGGCGGGGGATCGAAAAGATTCTCCGGGGCCGCGATCCGCGGGATGCGTGGCTGTTCACGCAGCGTTTTTGCGGAGTGTGCACCACGGTGCATGCGATGGCCAGTGTGCGCTCGGTGGAAGACGCGCTGAAGCTGGAGATTCCGCTGAATGCGCAGTACATCCGCAACCTGATTCTGATCGCGCATGCGCTGCACGATCACATCGTGCACTTCTACCAACTCTCCGCTCTCGACTGGGTGGATGTGATGCAGATTCCCAAGGCGGACGCGGCGGCGACGTCAAAGCTGGCCGAGGGCCTTTCGCCATGGACGCGGAACTCACGGAACGAACTCAAGGCCGCGCAAGATCGCGTGAACGCCGTTGCCAGCAGCGGACAGCTGGGTATTTTTACCAACGGTTACTGGGGACATCCGGCGATGCGTTTGTCGCCCGAGGTCAACCTGCTGGCATTCTCGCACTATGTGCAGGCGCTCGAGTATCAGCGAAAAGCGCTGCAAGTGGTGGGCATTCTGGGATCGAAGACACCGCATATTCAGAATTTGACGGTAGGCGGAGTAGCGAACGCGATCGATCTTGACAGCCAGTCCGCGCTGGGAATGGACAAATTGGAGATGATCCGCACGCTGCTGGCCGAGGTGGTGCAGTTTGTGCAGCAGGTGTATTTCGTGGACGTCTGCGCGGTGGCCGCGATGTATCCCGAGTGGTTCAAGATCGGTACCGGGGTCAAGAATTATCTCGCTGTTCCCGACCTGCCACTGGACAGCCGAGGCTCGGCGTACGACCTGCCTGGAGGCTACATTCGCGGTGGAGATCTCGCGGGAGTCAAGGGATTCCAAACGTCTTCGGATGCGACTTTCCGGCAAGGTGTAAGCGAGGATGTCATTCACGCGTACTACCAGGGCGACAAGGCGCTGCATCCGTGGGCGGGGGAAACCGAGCCTGCCTTTACTGGGTGGGACGGAGAGCAGAAATATTCCTGGGTGAAGGCCCCTCGGTTCAATGGAGAGCCGATGCAGGTCGGGCCGCTGGCGCAAGTTCTGATCGGCTATTCGCAAGGGCATGCGCTCACGCGCAAGTACACCGACTTGGCAATCGACAAGATTGCTGCAATCGGTGGCGTTCGGGCGACTCCGGCGGCGTTGCACTCCACGCTGGGCCGCCATGCCGCGCGGGCGATTCGCGCGTGTATGCTGGCGGAACTGGCGCAAAAGCATCTGCAGTTGCTGGTCGATAACATCGCGAAAGGCGATTACACGGTTCACAACCAGTCGGTGCTGCCATCGCATGAAGTGCAGGGTGTCGGAACGCACGAGGCTCCGCGCGGCACGCTTTCACACTGGATCGTGATCAAGGACGAAAAGATCAAGAACTACCAGGCGGTTGTCCCCTCAACATGGAACGCGAGCCCGCGGGATCGGGCGGGAGCGCATGGTCCGTATGAGGCTTCGCTGCTGCACACGCCGCTGGCGCGGCCGGAAGAGCCGCTGGAAGTTTTGCGGACAGTGCACTCGTTTGACCCGTGCATGGCATGCGCGTGCCACGCGTTCGATTCCTCGGGGCGAAAGATCGGGGTCGCAAAAATTCTGTGAGAACGGCGCTGATTGGCGGCATTGGCAACGTCCTGCTGGGGGACGACGGCGTGGGCCCGTATATTTTGCGGATGCTCGAGTCGCAGTATTGCTTCGGGCAGGACATCGAACTGGTCGATCTGGGCACGCCGTCGCTTGATCTGACGCATCAGATTGTCGGACTGCGGGCCCTGATTCTTGTCGACTCGGTTGCCAGCGACGATCCTCCGGGAACAGTTGTGCTGTATCGGAAGGAAGACATTTTTCGCATCATTCCCACGGAGCGGCTCGATCCGCATTCTCCTGCTTTATCCGAATGCCTGATGACCGCGGAGATGCTGGGCGCGAGCCCGGAGCACGTGCTGCTGGTGGGAATTGTGGGGGGGCAATACGAGCCCGGGCAAGGGCTGAGCCCAGAAGTCCGCGAGTCGGTTGTGAAGGCGATCGCCGAAGTTGTTCAGGAACTGCAGAGACTGGAATACTTCTGCCAAGCAAAGAACTCTCCTGATTCCCCGGAGATTTGGTGGGGCGGGCCACGGGATCTGACCGCCATCGAAGCGCAAAGTGGCGAATAATTCTCTTCAGGCAGATCGCCGCTTCTGGCTACAGACTATAATGACGCGCACGGAGGGCTCTCTGGCCGTCTGTTCAAAAATCAATGTCCCGCGTTGAATCATCTCGAGTCGTGAGCATTCCGGATCTACGTCCCTTGGCGCAGCGGCGGTTGCCCCGGGTAGTTTTCGACTACCTGGACGGCGGGGCGGAAAGCGAGTTCACTCTCCGCGAAAACTGCCGCTCGTTCGAAGATGTAACGTTCCGTCCGCGTCACGCCGTGTCGGTGCCGACCTGCGATTTGCGCACTCGCGTTTTGGGATTTGACCTGGCTTTCCCTGTCCTGCTGGCGCCAGTGGGCTACAGTCGACTCATGCATCCGGAGGGCGAGGTTGCGGCGGCGCGCTGTGCAGGGGCGGCGGGGACGGCCTATATTCTCTCGACGATCTCCGGGCACCGCATGGAGGATGTGAAGGCCGCCTCGAACGGACCGGTTTTTTATCAACTCTATTTGATGGGGGGGCGCGGGGCCGCGGAGGGAGGGATTGCACGCGCCCGTGCCGCGGGATTCTCCGCGCTGGTGGTCACGATTGACACGCCTGTTGCCGGGATGCGCGAGCGCGACCTGCGCAATGGAATGAAGGAGTTGATGAGCGGCAGTATTTTGAGCAAGATTCCATTTCTGCCGCAGGTTCTTTCACGCCCCGGGTGGCTGCTGCGATTCTTGCGCGACGGTGGTGTGCCCCACCTTCCGAACGTTGTTGTCCCGGGGCAAGGGCCAATGCCGATGGTAGACGTTGGCGCCGCGCTGGCGAGTTCGACCGTCACTTGGCAAGATTTGCGCTGGATTCGCGAGGCATGGGCAGGACCGCTTGTGATCAAGGGCGTGCTAACCGGAGAAGATGCGCGCCGGGCGATTGATGAGGGAGCCTCGGCGATTGTGGTGTCGAATCATGGTGGCCGCCAATTGGACTGTGTGCCTGCCTCGTTGCAGGTGCTGCCTGAAATCGTGGAAGCGGTGAATGGCCGCATTGAGGTCTTGATGGACGGGGGCGTGCGGCGAGGGACGGATGTGATCAAGGCGATCTGCCTGGGCGCGAAGGCGGTTCTGGTAGGTCGTGCATACGCCTACGGCCTGGCTGCGGGGGGACCAGCGGGCGTGAGACGGGCGATTGAAATTCTGCGGACGGAGATGGAACGGACTTTGAAGCTGCTGGGGTGTCCCTCGATCAGCGCGCTGGACCGGTCTTACGTCAACGTGGGTTTGAGCCGGCGCGAGAGAAATGTGGAGAGCTTGAGCGTCTGATTTGTTTCACTGGCCCACATGGCAAGTTAGCTCAGAAATTTCTGCGGGTCGCGTATGGCCTCGGCCAGATCGCTGAGGAACTGCGCGGCCCGGGCGCCGTCGGCGACGCGGTGATCGCAGGACAGCGTCAGAGTCATCATGGGGCGGACTGTGGGCTTGCCTTCCACTGCGACGACCCGGTCGACGATGCTTCCTACCGCGAGAATCGCCGCTTGCGGCGGCGTGATGATCGCGCTGAACCGATCCACCTGATACATGCCCAGATTGCTGATGGTGAATGTGGCATCGGCAATATCCGCGGGACGCAGCTTTCCTGCGCGGGCGCGCTCGGCGACATCGCGGCGCTGGGTGGCAATATCCGCGAGGCTCGCACTGTGCGCATTGTGGACCACGGCGGCGACCACGCCGTCGTTTACGGCAATCGCGACGCCCATGTTCACGTGATCGTGAAGTCGAATGCCTTCCACGCTCCATCTTGCATTCAGGCGCGGATGCTTAAGCAAGACACGTGCCGCGAGCGCGACCAACAAGTCGGTGTGGGTGATACGGATCTGGTGGGGGCGCTCGGTTTCGCCGACGATGCGTGCGCGGTATTCGTTGAGCGCGGTCGCATCGAGGTCTCGACTCACGAAGAAGTGCGGGACCGTGGTCCAGCTTTGAGTGGTGCGCTCGGCCATGATGCGGCCCAGGGATGAGGGCACCTCGATGTTTCGCGATTTTTTGTGTGGTGGAGCGGCGGGCGCGGCTGCCGCAGCTTGCACGTCCGAGGCAAGGATTTCGCCGCCTGGGCCTGAGCCTTGCACACTCGCGATGGCGACGCCCAATTCTTTGGCGAGGCGGCGTGCCTTGGGAGAAATCTTCGCGCTGGACGTCGAGGTTGGCGATGAGACGGTGGCCGCCACGGGCGCGGCGTGAGTGTTCTCGGCCTTCGTGTGCGACCCGGCTCTCGCCGCCGGAGCGCTGGTTGGGCTTTCCGCGGGAGGTTGTTCGCCGGGAGCCACGATCCACGCGATCGTTTGTCCGACCGGAATGTCAGCGCCTTCCTGCGCTTTGATTCCCGCGAGGATGCCGTCGGCTGGAGCTTCTACTTCCACGACGGCTTTGTCGGTTTCGATTTCTAGAAGAGGCTCGCCTTTGACGACACGGTCGCCGTCTTTCTTCCGCCAAGCCAGAAGCTTGCCGGTTTCCTGCGCCATCTCGAGGGCGGGCATTACAACGCTGAAGGCCATAGTTTTTATGGGGAGGGCCGACTATGGCCTTCAGCTGGAAACTCCTACGCGCTCGGTTTTCGCGCTGGTCTCGATCATCTCGATCACGCGCTCGCTGGCCGGTGCTTCAGTTTCTCGCGTGGTCGGCAGCGGACCGTTCACGGTGAAATAGTGCGCGCCGGCGACTAGTAATTCTTCTGCCGGGAATCGCGTGATGACTTCGTGTCCCGTCGGCGTGACCACGATTTCTTCTTCAATGCGGGCGGCGCTCCAGCCATCGGTTGATGGCCAGAACGTTTCCAGTGCGAACACCATGCCGGGCTTGATTTCGACTGGATGCTCAAAGGAAACCAGGCGGCTGATGACCGGCTTTTCCCAGATCGCCAGGCCGATTCCGTGGCCGTACTGCAGGGCGAAGCAGGCTTCTTCGTTGGGGAAGCCGAACTCTTGCGCCTTGGGCCAGACCGCAGCAATTTCAGCGGTAGTGCGCCCCGGACGAACGAGTTCAATCGCGGCGTCGAGATATTCGCGGCAGCGCTTGTAGGCGTCGACCATGGCGTGCGAAGCGTAGCCCACCGTGAAGCAGCGGTAGTAGCAGGTGCGGTATCCCATGTACGAATGGAGAATGTCGTAGTAGACAGGATCGCCCGGGCGCAGCACGCGATCAGAAAACACGTGTGGATGAGGGTTGCAGCGCTCGCCGGAAATTGCGTTGACCGCCTCGACATACTCCGAGCCGAGATCGTAGAGAACCTTGCTGACCAGCCCGACAGCCTCGTTCTCACGCAGGCCAGGCTTCATGGCGCGATAGAGTTCGTCGTAGGCGGCGTCGACCATCATGGCGGAAGTGTTGAGCAGGGAGATTTCATCCTGCGTTTTAATGACGCGCGCTTCGGACATGAGTTGCTGGCCGTCGACGATTTCCAGGCCTTCGCGCTGCAGAGCGAACAGGACCGGCAGTTCGATGATGTCGATGCCGACTGGTTCTTTGTGCAGGCCGCGCTTCTCCAGTTCGATCCGAATCTTCTTAGCGACATCTTCGGCGCGGCCCATCTCGGGAGTCATCGCGCCGCGCAGCATTGAAATTCCCGGCCGCGAGCGCTCGCCCAGCCACGGGCAATTCAGTTGATGATGCTTGGCCGCGGATCCGAAATCCCAGAGGATAGGCTCGTCGTTTTGCGGGAGCAGGGTGAAGCGGTTGGCCTTGTCCTGAGCCCAGGTGCCGATGTGCGTCGAGGTGAGGTAGCGCACGTTGTTCATGTCGAAGCAGAGCAGCGAACCCATCGAGGACTTGGCCAGCAGGTCTTTAGCTTTCTGCAGGCGTTCGCGACGCAACCGGTCGAAGTCGACGCGTTCTTCCCAATCAACCGCCATGGTTCCATGAGTTTTGAGTCCCATAAATCAGCTCCTAGATGCTAGCGATTGGCTGCTAGCTCGACCCGGCGAGACACCGGCGCTACGTTTTGCCGCACATTTCTCGGGCGGCTCTGAAGATCGATTCCTCTGTCGGTACGGTTACGTCTTCTAAAGGCGGTGAAAACGGGATGGGGACGTGCATCGCGCCCATGCGCTTCACCGGGGCGTCGAGATCGTAGAATGCGCCCTCAGCGATGACCGCGGCCAGTTCGGCGGCGACGCCGTAGCGGCCGTAGCCTTCATCCATGACGATTGCGCGCGAGGTTTTCTTTACCGAGTCGATGATCGTCTTTTCGTCGAGCGGCCACGTGGTGCGCGGGTCGACGACTTCGGCGCTGATGCCTTCCTGTTGCAACAGATTCGCCGCGCCCAGCGCGACTTGCACCATGCTGCTGGTGGCGACCAGCGTGATGTCGTCGCCCTCGCGCTTGACATCGGCCAAGCCGAGCGGGATCGTGTAGTCATCCGCCGGAACCGGGCCTTTCAGCTTGTACATCATTTTGTCTTCGAAGAAGACCACCGGGTTCTCGTCGCGGATCGCAGTTTTCAGCAAGCCTTTTGCATCGTAGGGAGTCGATGGGAGCACGACTTTCAAGCCGGGCACGTGGCTGAACCAGGCGTGCAGCGACTGGGAGTGCTGCGCGGCCGAGCGCCGAGTAGCGCCGAGCGTAGTGCGCATCACCATGGGCACTTTCCAGTGGCCGCCTGACATGTAGTGCGCTTTGGCAGCCTGATTCACCATTTGGTCCATGGTGAGCGTCAGGAAGTCGCCGAACATGATGTCGACGACGGGGCGCAGGCCGGTCATCGCCGCGCCGACGCCGATTCCGGTGAATCCGGCTTCAGAGATCGGAGTGTCGAGCACGCGCTCCGCGCCAAATTCTTCGACGAGGCCAGAAAGAACTTTGAACGGCGTTCCTGCTTCGGCTACGTCTTCACCAAAGATGCAGACGCGCGAGTCGCGGCGCATTTCTTCCGCCAGCGCCTCGCGTACTGCCTGCGCAAATGTAAGTTCGCGTTCAGGCATAGATGTCCTCGTCCACCTGATCGGCGCTCGGATAGGGGGATTCGACTGCAAACTTTACCGCCGCCGCCATTTCTGTACGCGCTTCGACCGTGATGCGATCGAGTGCAGCCGCATCGGCGTACTCGTGCGAAGTCAGCCAGTCAGCATGCAGCTTGATGGGATCGCGCTCGGTCTTCCAGTGCTGCTCTTCCTGCTTGGATCGGTAATACTCGCGATTGATGTCTCCGACGTGATGGCCGCTGTAGCGGTAAGTGTCGGCCTGCAGGAACGCCGGACCGCTTCCCGCTCGTGCCCGCGCTACTAGCCGCGTAGCCACTTCATTCACTGCGCGCACATCCTGGCCGTCAACCATCGTGGCCTCGATACCGAAAGCAGCGGCGCGACCGAGAATCGTTCCGGCGGTGGTCTCGGAATAATGCGTGTACTCGTTATAGAGATTGTTTTCGCAGACGTAGATTACGGGCAACTTCCAGAGTTGGGCGAGGTTCATCACTTCGTAGAGCGATCCCTGGCCGAGCGCCCCTTCGCCGAAGAAGCAAACAGCAACTTTGCCGTTGCCCAGGCGCTTAGCGGCGAATGCCGCGCCGGTGGCGATTCCAACGCTGCCTCCGACAATCGCGTTCGCACCCAGATTCCCGGTCGCCGGATCGGCGATGTGCATCGAACCGCCTTTGCCGCGGCAGTATCCGGCCTCCTTGCCCAGCAATTCGGCGAACATGCGGTCGGCAGATGCGCCCTTGGCCAGGCAATGCCCGTGGCCGCGGTGCGTGCTGGTGATGTAATCGTCGATGCGCAGCGCCTCGCAGATTCCGACGGCTACGGCTTCCTCGCCGCTGTAGAGATGCGCCAGTCCCGGCATGAGTGCGCGGGTGTAGAGTTCATTGACCTGTTCCTCGAACAAGCGAATGCACACCATCTGCCGGTAGGCGTGCAGCCATTTCTCTTTCTCGCCGATAACCTCGCGACCGGCTTCCGGCTTGGAAGTCGCCGTTGTCAATTCTTTTTGCCTCCTGCCGTGACCGGCGTGGTCACACCGGCCATGGCTGCGAGCACGTCGAACATGCAGGCGAAATCGTACTTCGTCCAGCCCATGCCGCGAGCGGCGGTAAGAAATTCGTTGCTCACCGCGGTGGTAGGAAGAGGAACATCGAGCTGGCGGCCCAAGTCCATCGCCAGCACCATGTCTTTCTGCATCATGTTCACATCGAACCAGGCTTCTTCCGGCTGCTGCAGAACGAACGGCCCGCGGTACTGAATCATCGGGGAAGCGACGGCACTATGGGTGAGCACATCTACCGCAACTTCGCGGGCAATGCCGCTTTTTTCCGCGAGCAATACGCCTTCCGAGAACGCCAGCATCTGCACTGCGAGGCTCAGGTTGGTTGCGATCTTCATGGACAGTGCCAAGCCGTTGTCTCCGACATGGGTGACTTTCGGCCCAATGTCGAGCAGCAGCGGCTTGATCTTCTCGAAGGTTTCTTTGCGCCCGCCGACCATGACCGACAGCTTGCCTTGCTGTAAGGTGATCACGCTGCCGGACACGGGCGAGTCAACCATGTCGGCGCCGAGCGCGCGCACCTTCGCGGCAAGGGCGCGGCTGACCGTGGGACTCACCGTGCTCATATCGATGAAAATCTTTCCCGCACTCAAGCCGGCCAGCATTCCCGCGGGCCCCTCGGAGATTCCCTGGATCGCGGCGGCGTTGGTGACCATCGCAAAAACGAACTCCGACGAACTGGCGACGGCGCGCGGGGAATCAGCCCACTGCATGCCTTTTTCTACCAGCCACTGAGCCTTCGAGCGGGTGCGGTTATACCCAGTGACGGTATGGCCCTTGTCGAGGAGCCGATTCACCATTTGGCTGCCCATCACTCCCAAACCGATGAAACCGACTTTCGCCATCCGTCCTCGCCTCCGAACTCTTTCTCTAGTGTGTGCTGTGCTTAACTGACGCGCGCTTGCCTGCCGGTGACTGGCTGTCATCGCGCACCTGGAATAAATGGGCTCGCATCGCCTGGCGCGCGCTCTCTGCGTCGTGCCGCTCGACTGCTTCAAGAATTCGCTTGTGATGAATCTGGCCGCGCTCGGGGCCGCCGGGAACTCGAAAAATGCGCAGGCGCTGCTCGCGCAGCAATCCGACAATGGAGTCGAGCAGCGACAGGATGAGGGGGTTCGCGGCGCCCTCGGCCAACGCCAAATGAAAATCAAGATCGGCTTCGATATAGGCTTCCGGATCCTGCCCGGCGCGATCCATCACGGTTACAGCCTCGCGCATGGTGGCCAACTCCGCTTCTTGAATGCGGGCCGCAGCCAAAGCCGCGATCTCCGGCTCGAGAATGGCACGGACTTCTGCGAGATGAGTCGAGCCCTCAGGCTGACCAATCTTCACCATGAGGTCGAGAGACTGGCGAACCGCCTGCGTGGTTCCGTCGGTAATGAAAGTGCCGCGGCCCGAATAAGCTTCGACCAAACCTTTTTCACGCAGCGCCTTCACGGCCTCGCGGACTGCGGTGCGACTCACGCCGAAACGCTGCGCCAGCTCGCGCTCGGCAGGAAGCTGATCGCCAGGCTTTAGATCACCCTTAACAATGGATTCTTCAATCTGGTGAACGATCTGCTCGTAAAGCCGGGATGTGCGAACGAGTTTGTACAAGCTGTCCCCCGCACGGAGAGCCGACAGACGCCCTGAGGCGCCGGGGCTGGTCTGGCTACTATACCGCATATCCACGGAGAACTGGCGGCGCAGTTGGGGAGATGGAGACGCTCGGTCCATTGGTATGGTGGTAGGACCATAGCAGTATTCTGCATTGGACGTCAACTCTTATCGTTTTACGGAATTTGCTTGACACCGTTTCCACGGAGGTGGTATGGCTGTCGGACCAGACTTTTGGAGGGGTTCCCATGTCTTGTCGCACTCTCCGTGTGTCCCATGACGGGCGCACGATCGCAGCCCTGATGCTTGCCACTTTCACCCTGTTGCTGTTCTGTGGCTTGGCGGTGGCGCAATCCACATCCGGCCGTATTTTGGGCACCCTGACCGATCAAAGCGGGGCGGCCGTTGCCGGGGCGACGGTGGTTGTGACCGATGTACAGCGCGGAACATCGCGCACCGTGACAACAGATGAATCGGGCAGCTATGCGGTGACCGATCTCCAGCCGGGAAATTACAAGATTCGAGTTGAGACCAAGGGCTTCAAGACCGTGGAGCGGCCGAACGTACAGATTGAAGTTGCCAGCGACGTGCGCGCCGACTTCGCCCTCCAGCCTGGGCAGGTCAACGAGACGGTGACCATCAGCGAGGAAGTGCCGCTGGTGAATACGACCTCGGCGACGCTGGGAGGTACGCTCAGCAATAAGGAAATCAACGACCTGCCGCTGAATGGGCGGAATTACGAGAACCTTCTCCAACTAAGGCCCGGCGTGATGCGATATCCGGGAGGCGGATTCTCAACCACCAGTTCCAATGGACTGCGCGCGGAAGACAACTCGTATTTCGTTGAGGGACTGTTCAACAGCGAACCGTACTCTGGGCAGGCGATCATCAACGGCGCCGGTATTGCGGGGGACTCGGCGACGATTCTGCCAATTGATGCGATCCAGGAATTCAATCTGCAGCAGAACCCGCCCGCAGAATATGGGTGGAAGCCCGGTTCGGTGGTGAACGTGGGATTGAAATCGGGGACGAACAGCATCCACGGCAGCGCCTTCATATTCGGACGCGACGGCGCGATGGACGGGCGCAATTTCTTTAACACCGTTCCCAATCCGAAATTAACGCGCACTCTGGAGCAGTTTGGCGGCAGCGTGGGCGGCGCACTTATCAAGGACAAAGCATTTTTCTTCGGAGCTTACGAAGGGCAACGCTATAACGTGGGGAACTCGTTCGGCGGCATCACCAGCCCATCGATGCAGGCCCTGCCTGCCAATGGAACCTGCCCCGTCCTCTCGACTGGCGATTGCGCCGACAGCATTCCCGACGCCGTCGCCGATTTACAGGCCGGCGGGATTGCAGTTGATCAGGCCAGCCTCAAGATTGCAGGCTGCGCGATGTCGGGTAGCACCGTAACGTGCAACGGTTCGGGTTTTCCGCTAAATAACACACAAGGCATCGACATCCCCAACGGATTCAATAACAAAGTGCACGTCGACAACCTGGTCAGCAAGATCGATTATCGCTTCAACGAGCGTCAGAGCATCAGCGGGATGTACTTCTTCGGCAACAACTCCGGCACGGTGGAAGATTTCCCTGAACTGCAAACCAAGTGGCTATCGAAGATTCACACGCGTGCGCAGGTAGTGGGCGGTAACTGGATTTGGACTCCAGGCACACGCTGGGTGAACGAAGCGCGCATTGGCTATAACCGTCTGTATCAGCCGACGCTGCCGGGCGACCTGAACACCCCGGCTTCCGACTATGGCTTGAACACAGGCGCTAGCGGACCATTCACGGGGGGCCTGCCGCGCATCGGCTTTGGCGGCTATTTCTTTCCCGGGCTGGGCGGTTTTAAATGGCCGAAGTTTCAGGGGCCGGATTCGATCACGCAATTTATCGATCACGTCTCGTATACCGCCGGAAAGCACTCACTAAAGTTCGGCGGTGAACTCCACTACAACAAAGTGAGGAATGCCGCCTATGGCAATTCCCGGGGCAGCATTACGTTCTTAGGCGGAGTGGCCATCGGCTCGGGACCAGGGTCAACGCCGTTAGAAGATTTCCTGGCTGGATTGCCATTTAAGACTTCGGTGGAAGTTGGCAATCCGACATTGCAGTTGCACAACTGGGCGTACGCGGGATTCTTCCAGGATGACTGGCGAGCCACTAAAAACCTGACCATCAACTTCGGCGTGCGCTACGAGTACAGCACGGTTCCCGGCGAAGCCAACAACCTTCTGGGAAACTTCGATCCCAACGTGGGGATGGTCCAGGTGGGACACGGGATCAGCAGCCTGTACAAGCCCGATCACAAGAATGTCGGGCCGCGAGCGGGCTTCGCGTGGGACATCGCCGGGAATGGCCGGACGGTGTTGCGCGGGGGTGGTGGGCTGATTTACGAAACGGTGAACTGGCAATCGTTCGTTGCCTTCAACAATGCCTTTGGACCAGGCAGCGTTCCGACCGGCGCTCCGATCGATGCAGCGGGCAATACCTCTGGCGGCACGATCACGACGGGGAACGTCACCATCAAGAATTTCCTTGGGCCTCCCATTCCCTGGGACACTGCGGGCTCGCCGCTGTATGGCGGCAGCACGATCAATTGCAACGACAGTCCGTGCCCCATCATGACTGTCGACCGCAATCTCACCACGCCCCACGTCTGGGACTGGACCCTCGATCTGCAGCACTCGATCACCCCGAATCTTTCGCTGGAAATTGCCTACGTAGGCAACCACGGCAAGAATCTGACGGGAATTCGCGACATCAATCAGGCGCCAGTAGGCTCGGGCTGGCCAGCAGCCGCGATTTCCGCGTGTATTGCGTCTGGATACACGGATCCCAATAACTGCGCACCCGACAGCACCGGCGGCGAGGAAGCGAATCGGCCCTTCGCCAACAAGTTCCCGTACCTCGCCAACATCTTCCAGATGGGAAATGTCTACCGCTCGAATTACAACGGCCTGCAAGTCACGATGAATGCGCGCAACTACCATGGCTTGAGCATGGTGCTGGGCTATACGTATGCGCACGCGTCGGATGACGTGGGTGCGAACTGGGATTTTGGTTATGGCTCCGGGCTGCCGCAGAACTCTTATAACCTGGGCGCGGAATATGCAAACAGCGATTTCGATATTCGGCACCGGCTGACTCTATCGCTTACCTACGCTATCCCTGGGCGCACAGGCCACGGGCAGATGCTGGAAGGCTGGGAGATTAATTCGATCACGACGCTGGAGAGCCCGCAGTATTGGGGCCCGATCGATCTGGGGACAGATGCGGCGGGCACTGGAACTCTGCCGGTCAGTCCTCCGGCCACGCAGCCGATTCGCTGGAGTTTCTACCACGCGGGAACGGCGAATCGCGGCAACCCATCGGACTTCAAGGCTGGGCGAGGAGTGGGAATTCCGTTCTACGGGCCAGGAGATCCCAACATGCCCGCTGGTTGCGCGGCATCTGCCTCCGCGGTGGATGGAGGCACGGCTGGAGCGGAAACCGCCGCTCTGAACCTGTTTGGCTGCTATGCGGCCGGGAATTCCGTGATGATGGCTCCGCCGCTGGGGCAGTTCGGAAATATGGGGCGGAATATGTTCCAGGATAATGGCTTCCGCAACTTCGATTTCTCGCTGGCCAAGAATTTTCATTTTGGAGAAGTGAAGCGCCTGCAGTTGCGCGCCGAATTTTTCAACATCCTTAACCACCCGAATTTTGCGAACCCGTATGGTGGGCAGAACGGGTTTGGCCTGAATGATCCTTCGGTGCAGCCGTTCGGCTGTGGCTGCGCCACACCGGACATCGCAGCGGCGAACCCGGCGGTTGGTTCCGGCGGGCCACGCTCGATTCAACTGGGCGCGAAGTTCGTTTTCTAATTTGGGTTCAGCACCAGCAGCTTTTCAAGGCCGGACACAATTTCCGTCCGGCCTTTTTCATAATCTGCTAAGGCGAATGAGGGTCAAAACCAGTGAGGCTGAGGCACGCTTGTTCTATTTCGTTTCTTTTGTTGTTAGCAGGGCCGCTCCTCCCCACGCTGTCCGCAGGTCAGGAGCAGCGTGAGCGCACCATCGATGAAGTTAAGACCGAAGCCGTCCATCGGGCGGAGGTGGGACAGTATCCGCTGATCGGGCTTGATCCTGCCGACGTAAAGCAAGCATTCGAGAGCATCCACACTGCGGACAAAGACGAGTGGGCGGCAGCGTTCATGCACGTTGCCGACCGCTATTTCAACGAGGCCAAGTCGCTGGAGAAGAGCGATCCGGCGAAGGCCAATGCCGATTACATACGAGCCTGGCGGCTGTATTCCTTCGGACGCTGGCCGATTCCATCGTCTCCGGGAAAGCAGCGCTCTTATGAGAAAGCGATCGAGGCATTCCTCGATCACGCGAAGTTTTACGATCCACCGCTGGAAGTTGTGCGCATTCCCTTCGAGGGCAAAGAGATCATCGGCTACCTGCGACTGCCGAAAAATGTGAAGGGACCGGTGCCTCTGGTAATTGCGGTCAATGGTCTCGACAGCCGCAAGGAGGATCTGACCGAGAGCTTCGGCGCAATTCTTCCGTTCGGGATCGGGTACCTTGCGGTTGACGGTCCCGGGACCGGGCAGGCGCCGATCAAGGTGAGCGAAACCTCCGAGCGGATGCTGTCGAAGGTCATCGACTACGCACAGTCGCGGCCGGAGGTCGATAAAAACCGCATTGCGCTGCACGGCGTGAGTTGGGGCGCATATTGGGCGACGAAGATGGCGATCGTCGAGCGAGGCCGGCTGCGCGGCGCGAGCGCACAATCTCCTCCAGTGGATGAATTTTTTCAGAAAGATTTCTTGATGAATCACTTGCTGGGCAATCGTGAATATCTCTTCGATCAAGTGCCAGCGCTCATGAACATTCTGGAAGGCGTGCACACGCTCGACGAGATGGGCGAGTTCCTGCCGAAGATGTCGTTGGTGCATCAAGGCCTGCTGGGCAAGCCGATGGCGCCGATGCTTGTGATCGCGGGAGTGCTCGACACGCAGGTGCCCATCGCTGACGATTATCTGCTGCTGAGTAAGGGCGACACGCCGAAGGACGCGTGGGTCAATCCGCAGGGCGGACACCTTGGACGGCAGGTTGGGGTCTGGCCCGACCCGAAGATTTTCAAAGAGGTCATCATTCCCTGGCTGGTGAAAACGCTGGAGGCGCCGCCGAAATAGCACTGTAAGACAGCGCGCCAGATTGCAAGACCTGAAGATGACCACCCCTGTCCCCACGTTGCCATCGGAATCGTCCGCGCCGCGAACCCGGCGCTGGTACCCGTCTCTCTGGGTCCAAGTCAGTTTCGGCATCGTCGCCGCAATCATCTTCGGCGCCGTGAGTCCTACGCATGCCGCGTCCATGAAGCCTTTAGGCGACGCCTTCATCCGCCTGATCACGATGATCATTACCGTGATGATCTTCTGTACCGTAGTGACCGGAATTGCGGGAATGCGTGACCTGCGCAAGGTCGGACGCGTAGGCGGCAAAGCACTCCTCTATTTTGAGGTCGTATCGACCCTGGCGCTGGTCATCGGACTAATCGTGGGGAACGTGGTGCGACCCGGAAGCGGATTCAACGTCAACGCCTCCACCCTCGATACCCGGGCGGTAGCCGAGTACGCCGGACAAGCCAAGGCGCAGACGGTGACCGATTTTCTGATGCACATCATCCCGACCACTATGGTGGATGCCTTTGCCAAAGGCGACATCCTGGAAGTGGTTCTGGTTTCGATTCTGTTTGGCTTTGCCATGTCATCGGCGGGCGCGTATGCCAAGCCCCTGGTTGAACTGCTGGAATCGCTGACGCGAGTTGTCTTCCGCATGGTCGATATTGTGATGCGGTTCGCCCCCATCGGGGCATTCGGCGCGATGGCATTCACGATTGGCAAATACGGACTCTCTTCGCTGGGCCCGCTCCTTAAACTGATTGCCTCGTTCTGGACCACCTCGATCTTATTCGTGGTCGTCGTCTTCGGCGCGATTGCCTGGATCGCGGGCTTTAGTCTGCTCAGGTTCCTGGTGCATATCAAGGAAGAAATCATGCTGGTGCTAGCGACCAGTTCATCGGAGACCGCCATTCCCACCTTGATGGAGAAGCTGGAGGGACTGGGCTGCTCGCGCTCGCTGGTCGGCCTGATCGTACCCACGGGATATACCTTCAATACCGATGGCAGCGCTCTCTATATGACCATGGCCGCGCTTTTCGTAGCCCAAGCCACGAATACGCACCTGAGTTTGTCGCAGCAGATGACGATTTTCTCGGTCGCCGTCCTGACTTCGAAGGGAGCGAGCGGGGTGCAGGGAGCTTCGTTCATCGCGCTGGTCGGAACCTTGAGCGTGATCCCGGCAATTCCTGTGGCCGGCATGGCGCTCATTCTTGGCATCGATCGCTTTATGAGCATGTTCCGCGCGCTCGTCAACATGATCGGCAACGGCGTAGCCACCCTGGTCGTGGCTCGCTGGGAGAGTGAACTCGATTCTGCGACCCTGCAACGCAATCTGGCTTAGCCTCACCTCTCAACCTCCTGCCGCGGTGTTAACCTCGTGACTATCCACGGTGGGAGGAGATGCCATGGTCGGAAAAGTTGCGCTGGTCACCGGAGCAGACGGCGGATTGGGAACTCATGTCACCAAAGCCTTGCTGGACGCGGGTTTCACGGTTGTCGGAAGCGCTCCCAGAATTCGTCCCAACGGTTTCGATCACCCGCAGTTCACCGCCTTGCCGGCAACGTTGGATAGTCTCGACGCGGCCAGGAAGGCGGTCGAGACCGTGATTGGCCGCTTCGGCAAAATCGACGTGCTCGCTCATCTGGTCGGGGGCTTTGCCGGAGGCGGTTCCGTGGCTGATACCGACGACGCTACTTTCCAGCGCATGTTCGATCTAAACGTCAATGCCGCCTTCCACATGCTGCGGGCAGTGCTGCCGCACATGCGCAAGGCTCGGGCGGGGAGAATCATTGCTATTGGCAGCCGGGCGGCCGAGAATCCCGGAGCCAGCGTGGGGGCCTACAGTGCCTCGAAGGCGGCTCTGGTTTCTCTGGTGCGGACGGTAGCGCTGGAAAATAAAGACGCCGGCATTACTGCCAACGTGATTCTGCCCGGAACCATGGACACGCCTGCGAACCGCAAAGCCATGCCTGGCGCCGACGTCGCGCAATGGGTGCAGCCCGGGGCAATTGCGAGCCTCATTGTGTGGCTCGCGAGTGATGCTGGAAAAGACGTGACTGGCGCAGCGATTCCGGTCTACGGACCAGGACTATAACCGAGGCCCGTAACCCTTTCGTAACCCTCAGGAGTGCACATTTTCTGTTGCACTTTAACAGGAGTGAAATATCTTGCATGTAGGATCATTCCAGGAGGCCGCCAGCATGGGTTCAGCCCGCGTTGCGAAGTCCTTGCCGCTTCAGGTCGCTGCGATCTGCTATCGCCGCCGGGGCACTGCGATCGAATTCCTCCTGGTCAACACCAATGGCGGCAGCAAGTGGACTTTTCCCAAGGGATCGACTGATCCGCGGTTGTCCCACAGCCAGGCTGCGGAAAGGGAAGCCGCCGAAGAGGCGGGCGCGATCGGGACCATTGAGCCGCGGCATTTTCATCTGTACATCCATTCGAAGGGCGTCTTCTGGCAGCCCGGCGGAGTGCAGGAATTTGTGATCAAGGCCTTTCTGATGGAAGTGCATCAGATGCGCCGCCCGGACGAGGGCAACCGGCGTCCAACGTGGTTTAGCGCTGCAGAAGCCAAGCGCCGCCTGTCCAAGGGCCGCGAAGTGAAGTACTTCCACGAACTCGAAGCGGTCATTGACCGTGCCCTAGAACGCATCCAGCACCACAGCGAACTCTGGGGAGCATATCCGGAAGCGCGCAACGTGCGACAGGCGGCATCTTCCAAAGATCCGATCGCGACGCCAGTCTGGCCGTAGTTGGCAGCTTTCCTCTGTGACCCTCCGTGTCCTCTGTGGTTGAAAGCTTCCCTTCCACTGACCACCGGCAACTCGCAACTGTTACGATAATTCCAGCCCATGATTCAGCTTTCCGGCGCCGGAAAACGTTTCGGCCACAAACTCCTCTTCGAAAACGCGGACTGGCTCATCACGAACCATGACCGCATCGGCCTGGTCGGCGGCAACGGCACCGGCAAGT
>DASTCU010000224.1:0-21627 GCA_035710825.1 Candidatus Sulfotelmatobacter sp. | reverse complement strand
CTCTTACGCCGTCGCCGGAGCTTCCGCCGCCGGAGCCGCCGCTTCAGCGCTGGCCGCCGGTTGCGCGCTCACTTTCTTCTTCGCGTCGCGCAGCTTCTTGATCTTGTCCAGGCGCTTTTGCTCCTCGTCCACGCGCACGGTCAGGAATTTGATTACCGGCTCGGTCACGCGCAACCGGCGCTCCAGCTCGTGAATCACCGGCCCTCCGCCCTCCACCACCATCAGGACATAGAGGCCGTCGTGGAACCGCCGCACCGCGTAGGCCAGCCGCCGCTTGCCCATCTTCTCGACCTTCTGCACGGTCCCGCCCGACGAGGGCACAACCGATTGCAGGGTCGAAATCAGTTTGTCCAGATCCTCTTCCGTCATATCCGGCCGGACAATAAACATCAGCTCATAAGTACGATTCATTCTTCATCTCCAAACCAGTGGTCAGTGACGAGTGGTCAGTGACCAGCAAAATCGCGCATTTCTTACCGGCCACTAATCACTGATCACTGGCCACTTTCTTCTTTCCGGTTAAAGCGGTTCATCGCCGCCGCCGGGCCATCCTTCAAAATTACTTTCACCGCTTCTTCCGCGGTGTCGAGCATTCCGTCCACCACTTTCAGGTCGGCCTTGCGCATCGGGGCCAGCAAATATTCTTTCCCGTCCGATACTTTCCGCTCCGGCGCCACGCCAATCCGGATGCGCAGGAAATCCTGTGTGTCCAGGGCGCCGATGATCGACTCGATGCCGTTATGCCCCGCCGAGCTGCGCCGCGTGTGAATCCGCAGCGTGCCCAGCGGAAAGTCCAACTCGTCCTGAATCACGATCAGGTCCGATTCCGGCTTCGCCTCGTACTCCCGGAGCAGCTCCCGTACCGAGACGCCACTTAAATTCATGAACGTCTCCGGTTTGGCCAGCAGCACCGGCTGATCGGCCATCACCGCTCGCGCCGTTAGCGCCCGGCACTGGCGATTTCTGACCTCAACCTTCAGGTTTTCGGCGATGCGATCAATCGCCAGAAAGCCCAGGTTATGCGGCGTGAACTGATACTCGATTCCGGGATTGCCGAGACCAACGATCAGTTTCACGCCAAGTCCAGAATCGTGGCCACGAATTTTCGCGGATCATCACGGATAAACCACTGAGAATGATCCGTGTAAATCCGTGGCGATCCGTGGCGAATTATTTCTTCTCCTTCTTCTCGGCCTTCTCCGGCTTCTCGGCCGGAGCAGCCTCGGCGCCCTCTTCCTCGGTCTCCTGCTTGCCCTTCTTGATGACCTCGGGCTCCGCCGGAACAGCCCCAGCTTCCGCCGCGACCGCTTCCGGAGTGGCCACCACTTCTTCCTTCACCGACGTGACGTGCGCCACGGGCTGGTTCAAATCGGTCAAAAACTTCAGCTTCTCCGAGCGCGGCAAATCCGCCACGCGCAGCACTTTGCCAAACGTCAACTCGGAGACATCGGCATCGATGTGGCTGGGAATATCCGCCGGCAAGCACTCGATCTCCACCTCGCGCAGCATCTGTTCCATGATGCCGCCTTCCTGCTTCACGCCTGCCGCCTCGCCCACCAGGAAGATAGGCACGTTCACCTTTAGGACCTTGTCCAGCGCGATCCGTTTCAGATCAATGTGCAGCAGCGTGCCCTTGATCGGCTCATATTGCCAATCAACGATCATGGCCTTGGTTTTCTCGCCGTTGAAGGCGAGATCGAAAATCGTGTTGTGCCCGGTTTCCGAGTTCAGGATTCGGGTCACCACGCGGGGATCCACGCTGATGGAGAGCGAATCCTTACCCGCTCCATACACCACCGCGGGAATCTTGCCCTCGCGCCGCACCCGCCGCGCGTGATTCTTGGTGCCCGCTTCCCTCGGTTGCGCTTCCAGTACGTTCGTTTCCAATGCAGTCGCCATAAATTTCAATTCCTATCTAAGAATCTGCCACCAGCTTTGAGCTACGAGCCGGGAGCCACTTCTGTTGCTCATAACTCATGACTCACAGCTCACACCTCAAGTAAACAGCTTGCTCACCGAAGTCTCTTCGTGATTGGCCTGTATTGCCCGGCCTATCAGTCCTGCAATCGAGAGGACCGAAATCTTTCCGCCCTTTTCCGTGCGCGCCGCGTCCGCTTCCGGGGTCAGCGGGATCGTGTTAGTGACCACGACTTCCTTGATCACCGAATTCATAATGTTTTCTACCGCCGGTCCCGACAACACCGCATGCGAGGCGCAGGCATACACGGAACTGGCGCCGTTCTCGATCAATGCCAACGCGGTTTTCACCAGCGTGCCGGCCGTGTCGATCAAGTCATCGATGATCAAACAAGTCCGGTCGCGGACGTCGCCGATGACGTGCATCACCTCGGCTACGTTCATTTCAACGCGCCGCTTGTCCACGATGGCCAGCGCCGCGTCGACTTTCTTGGCAAAGAACCTTGCCCGCTCCACGCCGCCGGCATCGGGTGAAACCACCGTCAAATTCGGCAATGCCAGCTTGCGGAAGTGATCCACCAGCACCGGCGAAGCGAACAAGTGATCCACCGGGATATTAAAAAATCCCTGCAGCTGGGGGGTATGCAAGTCCACAATCAGTGCCCGGTGCGCCCCCGCCGTGGTCAGCAGATCTGCTACCAACTTCGACGAGATCGGGCTCCGCGGCTTATCTTTGCGGTCTTGGCGCGCGTACCCGAAGTAGGGAATCACCGCCGTAATCCGCCGCGCCGACGCCCGCTTCAGCGCGTCGATCATCAGCAGCAATTCCATCAAGTGCTCGTCTACCGGACGGCAGGTCGGCTGCAGGACGAACACATCGCAGCCGCGCACGTTCTCCTGAATCTGAACGTAGCACTCGCCGTCGCGGAAGCGAATCACCTGCGCCTGCCCGCGCTGCATCCCGAGAAAGTGGCAGACCTCATCGGCCAGTGGCTCGTTCGCCGTGCCGCTGAAGATCTTGAACTTGTCATCGGCCCGCGGACGCTGCTTCCGCTCCACCTTCTCGTCGGTCACAGGTGGACTCTTCTTCTCGCTCGTCTTGTCGGTCGGCGTGACTAAAGTAGCCATAGTTTTAGCTCTCAGCCGTCAGCTTTCAGCCATCAGCTAAACCAACGGCCGCTCGCTCCGATTCAAGCTGAGAGCTGAAGGCTGAAGGCTGAAAGCTGATCGCTGCATTTCTGGCTGGGCCGCTAGGATTCGAACCTAGACAAAGTGCTCCAAAGGCACTTGACCTACCATTAGTCGACGGCCCAGTAAGCCATTGTTGATTGCCTGATTGTCGATTGAACCCCTAACCGGGGCAGGATTCGATTTTCAATCAACAATCAAAATTCAACAATCAAAAATTCTCGACCAGTAAGCCCGCCGCGTCAGGGTCGAAGTCGCCCGTGCCGCCCACCCCTGTTTTCGCAGCACAACCACCGCCCGCCCCGCAGCCGTTTTCGAGCCAAACAGCCCGTACAGCGTCGATCCGGAGCCCGACAGAGAGGCATACTTCGCGCCAGCGCGTTCCAACGCACGCTTCCCTTCACGCAGTTCGGGGTACTCAGGAAAGACGACCTGTTCGAAGTCGTTCTCGATCCCAGCCCGGACAAGCCAGAGAAGGTGATTCCCGGCCCGGCCCCCCTTAGCAACAAATGAATGAGGAGCACTGGAGTAAGGCTCGCTCAGCCACGCCGACAACCCGCGACCAAGCTCATCCATTCTATCGGACACATCCCCCACCGTCAATTTTCCCCTGCTCGTCGGGGAAGAGCGGCCCTTTAGGGCCGCATCAGGCGGCCCAGATAAACCCGGCTTTAGCCCCTGTGCCCTCTGATCCCACTCTGCAAACGCTTTAGGAGTCGACACCCCAACCCGTGGAGTCACCACGACACAAGGAATGGAAGGCAAATCCACCAGCGGATACACCTGCTCCCCCCGCCCCACTCCCAACACTGTCCCGCCAATCAAGAACAGCGGGAGATCCGATCCCACCTCTGCCGCGATCCGTAATCTCGCCGCAGCCGGCAAGGTTCTTTTCAAGGCTCTTTCCAGCCCCAGCAAACAAGCCACCGCATTCGCCGAAGCCCCGCCTAGCCCGCCCTGCACCGGAAGCCTCTTCTCAATCTCGATCACCACCCGACCTTTCGCATCCAGCGTCTGTAAAGCACGCGAGGCAATGCGATAGCAGGTGTTGGACTCATCCCGCGGCACCCGCGGATCGTCACACTGAATCTCGATCCCAGTCCCCTGGCCCACGCTCACCCGGATCACGTCATGCAGTCCGATCGTCTGATACACCGTCAGCAACTCATGGAACCCGTCCTCTCGCGCCGCCCCAATGCGCAGCCCAAGATTGATCTTCGCAAACGATCGCACCGTCACCTTCATGGCGGAATGATTGTAAAGTGTGAATTCCTTTTTTCACACCGGACTCTTGGCCCATTGCGCCGCAAGGCCGCAGTCGCGTTACACTGCAAATTGCAGCGCAGGTTGGGCACCCGCTCACCGGCTACCCCTGGAGGAGTGTTTCATCATGCGAGGAAAGTCCCCCTGGATTCTTATGTCAACGCTCTTCCTGGCTCTCGGCGCCATTGCTCAAACTGCCAAGCCTTCCGACGCGGAAGGACATCAGTGGTGGCAGCACGCGGTCTTCTATGAGCTTTATCCTCGCAGCTTTGCCGATAGCAACAACGACGGAATCGGCGATCTCAACGGCATCACCTCGAAGCTCGATTACTTGAAGGATTTGGGCGTCGACGCAATCTGGCTCACTCCGTGCTTCCCCTCGCCGCAGGTGGATTTCGGCTACGACGTTTCCGACTACGAGAACATCGATCCAATGTACGGAACGCTGGCCGACTTCGACACGCTCGCCGCAGCCGCGAAAAAGCGCGGCATCCACATCATCCTGGATTTGGTGGTGAACCACACTTCCGACCAGCACAAGTGGTTTCTGGATTCAAAGTCTTCAAAGACTTCGGAACATCGCGACTGGTATATCTGGCGCGATGGAAAGGGACCGGGACAGCCGCCAAACAACTGGAACTCAACCTTCGGAGGCTCGGCGTGGCAGTTCGATCCAGCCACGAATCAGTATTACTACCACTATTTTTATGTGCAGCAGCCGGACCTGAACTGGCGCAACCCCGCCGTGGAGAAAGCAATGTTCGATGTGACGCGCTGGTGGTATAAGCGCGGCGTTTCGGGTTTTCGGCTGGATGCGGTGGATACGTTGTTCGAAGATCCGAAGTTGAAAGACAACCCAGTGCTGCCGGGCAAGAATGCGTTCGGCGATCCCATCCAGGAGAAGAAGTACAACATCAAGTTGCCTGAGCTTCACCAGGCATTACAGGGTCTCCGAAAAGTCGCGGACGAAAACAACGCGGTGCTGATTGGCGAGACTTGGACGGCCAACGTCGCCGAGTTGAACGAGTATTACGGAAAAAACAACAACGAACTGCAGATGCCGATGGATTTTCTGTTCACCACGGTGAACAAGTTGTCGCCCGCGGAGTTCCGCAAACAGATTGCCGGGATTAACTCTGCCTCGGGCTGGCCTACGTTCGTAATCAGCAATCACGACATCGTCCGTTCATACGACCGCTATGGCGATGGACAACACAACGATCAGATCGCAAAACTGATGGCGGGTCTGTATCTGACGCTGCGCGGGACACCAATTCTTTATTACGGCGAAGAGCTTGGTATGAAGACGACCCAGCCGACGCACAAGGAGGACGTCAAAGATCCGATCGGGCGCAGCGGCTGGCCCAAGGAGAAGGGCCGGGACGGCGAGCGCACGCCGATGCAGTGGGACGAGAGCGACAATGCCGGCTTTTCAAGGGCAACACCGTGGCTGCCGGTGCCGCAGACCGCGAAGACGCACAATGTCGCCGACGAAAGCAAAGATCCGGAGTCGATACTCGCGTTTTATAAGAAAGTGCTCAAGCTGCGGCATACCAACAAGTGCCTGTTAGATGGAGGCTATGTGCCGCTGAACGAGAACGATCAAAATGTGCTTTCATACTTGCGCGTGTACAAGGATCAGGCGGTGCTGATCGCTTTGAACATGTCGGGGACGGTGCAGAAGGCGGATTTTCAAATCAGCAAGAACGGCTTCTCGTCGGCGAAAAGCCTGGTTGCGACGGGGAATTCTTCGTCCAAAGGGGATATCGTGACACTGGATCCCTACGGTGTGTTCATCGGGCAACTGGTAAGGTAGCGCCAGGGCGCGAGGATGCACGAACTCTCAATCGCGATGGGCATTGTGGAGGCAGCGACCGACGAAGCACGGAGCCGAGGGGTACAAGTAAAGGCCGTACACCTCAGACTGGGCGCGCTTTCCGGCGTGATGAAGGATGCGTTGCTATTCTGCTACGAGGTGGCGTGCCAGGATACGCCGCTCGCAGGATCGCAGTTGATCGTGGAGGATGTTCCCGTGACGATCTTCTGCCCGCAATGCAAGGAAGTGCGCGTGCTGGCGTCGGTACAGTCATTTACCTGTCCGGAGTGCGGCGCGCCCACCATGGATATACGGCAAGGCAAGGAACTGGAAGTTTTCGCGCTGGAGGTAGAGGAATGAGCGAGCCACGCCTGGTTGAAGTTCGGCGGAATGTCCTGAAGCAGAATGACATCATCGCGCGCGCTCTGCGGGAACAATTCCGAGCGGCAGGAGTGTTTGTGGTGAGCCTGGTTTCAAGTCCGGGTTCGGGGAAGACCACATTTTTGGAGAAGACACTCACGCAACTGCAGCCGCGCTATCGAGTCGCGGCCCTGGTGGGAGATCTGGCTACCGAGAACGATGCCGTGCGTCTGGCGCGCAGCAAGGCTCCGGTCAAGCAGATCACTACAGGGACACTGTGTCACCTGGAAGCGGCGATGGTGCAGGGCGCGATCCAAGAATGGAAGTTGCAGGACCTCGACTTTCTGTTCATCGAGAATGTCGGGAACCTGGTGTGCCCGTCGTCCTATGACCTTGGAGAAAATCTTCGACTGGTGCTGATGTCGGTCACGGAGGGCGAAGACAAGCCGCTGAAGTATCCCACCATCTTCAATAGCGCCGATGTTGCAGTCATCAGCAAGAACGAACTGGCGGCGGCGGTAGAGTTTGACTGGCAGGCGGCGCGGCAAAATATTCAGTCCGTGCGCCCCGGGATGCGAATTTTCCGCCTCTCGGCGAAGACCGGGGAAGGCATGCAGGAGTACCTGGATTTTCTGGCTCAGCAACTGACAGAAAATCGTGCCGTAGCGCAAACCTAGACGCTAGCCGGATTGAACCTGGGCTAACGCCAGCAGCGTACGCGCCACGTAGGTAAGCAGCAGCGTGACCACACAGGCCATGATGACAGGGCGATAGCTGGTCTCAAGCAGGTCCGCAAGCACTCCCGAAACAAAGATGAAGAGAAACGGAACCGCCGCGAGGAAGAATCCTGCGCCCGCGACGTGCGGATGCGCCATTCCCAGCACGATAAAGATCACCGCGACTAGCAGTGGAGCGGTATTGCCGAAGTACCGCGTCCGGCGCCAAACCGCATATGCGACAAGGGCAACGGGAAGCGACAGTGCCAGCGCAGGACAGGCGCGGGCAATTTGCGTTGCGACCTCTTTGTAAACCGGGAATATAGCGAACGCCCTCCACGTCGCTCCCCAGAAGGCGGCGTGCTGCATGCCTCGGGCAAACGTGTGCGGATGGAAGAAGTAGCTGGCAAATAGAAGCAGCAGAGCGACGACGCAAGCCGCCAGCCAGATGACGAAGCCTGCCCTCATGCGCACGGGCGCGACGTAGAGAAGAAAGGCCAGGGCCATGGGCACGACAACAAGCAGCGAGAACTGCGATCCGATGGCAATGGCGAGCGAGACTCCGAGCAGCACGATCCGCCGCCAGTTCCACAGCACGACCTCACGCGGCGCATACAATGTGTGCGCGACCGCTATCGCGGTGAAGATCGTTCCGAAGGCGCCCCAGGCGGCGACGATCTCCGGGTCAGTGTGCCAACTCGCGCTCGACTGGATCAGGGAGGGTGAGAAACAATACAGCGTGAGCGCGATGAAGCCACCCATATTGCCGCATAGGCGACGCGCGACGTACCACAACGAGGCTCCAAGAAACACCCCACACGCGAGAAACGGAAGGCGCGGGAGCCATCGCCAGTAGGCGGCAGAGTCGGCGGTCAGGTCGCGCGGCCAGGCGAGGAGTGGAGCAGCCGAAATCAGGTAGAGGAGTGGCGAGTGCTCGGTGTCGAATCCACTCTGATCCGCTTCGAACGGATCCTGCATTTGGCTGGCGTCAGCTTCCATCGCGGGAGCCGCTGCGATGCCGCGGTGGTGCAATTGTTTCCAGCCTTCGCCGATGCGGATGGCTTCCCTGCTATCCGGTCCGTCGGCACCGCTCAGTTCTGTATGAACCAGCCAGATCGCCTGGCCGAGAAAAGCCAGCAACAGTAATCCGGCAAGAAATTGAGGGCGGCCGAAGCGTTCGCGCGTGAAATATGGGCGCATAAGGTCGAGCCGAGTGTTTTACCATGTCGGAGGCGGTTTGCGGGGAAAGTTCTCCGATGAATGAGGTTCAGCCTAGTCCGGAAAGCACATCGCCGCCTGATGCGCTCCCCCAAAAATCAGGCCCGGAGTTTGCTGCGGCCTCCCAGCCGTCCTACGCCAACGTACTTTTCTTTGGGCCGGATGGGCTGCGGCCGGGTTGGGGATTCGCGTTTTATTCGGTCACGTTCCTGGCATTGCAGAAAATTGCTGAGGTGATCGTGGATTCCCACGATTTCGGCGCGAGCGGCTTATGGGCGATGCTGTTGGCTGAGTTCGGATTCCTGCTCGCAGCAATCATTCCGGCCATAATCCTGACGCGAGTGGAGCAACGACCTTGGAGGGCCTATGGCTTGCCGGTGAGGCCCGCCTGCGGAAGGCTTTTCTGGGGGGGCACGCTTTGGGGATTCGCCGCGATCACCGTGTTGATGTTGGCGCTCTATGGTCTCCACTGTTTCGCCTTCGGGCGCGTGGTGCTTCACGGAGCACGCCTGGCAAGATTCGCCGCATTCTGGGCTGTTTATTTCCTGATCGTCGGCTTGTTCGAAGAATTCTGGCTTCGCGGATATTCCCAGTTCACCCTGGCGCGCGGGATGGGTTTCTGGCCGTCGGCAATCACGCTCTCGTGCGCTTTCGGACTGATTCACCTGAGAAATGGTGGCGAAGACTGGCCTGGGCTGCTGGCTGCCGCATTTATTGGACTGTTCTTCTGCCTGACGCTGCGGCGAACTGGAAATCTCTGGTTCGCGGTCGGCTTTCATGCAGCATGGGATTGGGGCGAAAGCTTTTTCTATTCCGTGCCTGACAGCGGCATGGTCTCTCCCGGCCACCTGCTGAGCTCTTCGTTGCGTGGACCGCACTGGCTCAGTGGGGGCTCGGTGGGGCCCGAGGGCAGTTTGATCTGCTTCGTCGTGATTGCCCTGACTTGGATTGTGTTTGAGAGAACGCATCGAAAGAGTCCGGCGACGATGGCAGCGGTTGCGAAACCCTCCTGACTTTTGTTCTTCGCATTCTCCGAACGTTCCAGATTGGGAGTTCATTGGGCTTTGCGGTTATCAGTTCCGCCGCCGGCTTTGGTTCACCACCTATACTGATGCCATGACCTCAGAAGCGGAGCTGCTGACGGCACTGCGGCGCTACTGGGGATATAGTGCGTTCCGCCCGCTGCAAGAGAAGATCGTTCGCAGTCTGCTTGCGGGACGCGACGCCTGCGTGGTCATGCCCACTGGGGGAGGCAAGTCTCTGTGCTACCAGTTGCCTGCGGTGATCTTGGGGAAAACCGTCGTGGTGATCTCCCCGCTGATCGCCCTGATGCAGGACCAGGCCGCACAGTTGGCGCAGATGGGCATCCCGGCCGGTGTTCTGAACAGTACTGTGAGTGGCGACGTGCAGAATCGCGTGATGCGCCAAGCAGAGCAGGGCGCATTCCGCTTGCTGTATCTCTCACCCGAGCGGCTGCAGAGGGCCGATACGCTGCCATGGATGCAGCGAGTCCCGATCGCTTTCTTCGCCATTGACGAGGCGCATTGCATTTCCGAATGGGGACACGAGTTCCGTCCCGAATATCGTCAGTTGAAGCATCTGCGCGAACGATTTCCGGATCGCCCAATCGCGGCTTTCACCGCCAGCGCCACCCGCCACGTCCGGCACGACATTCTGGAACAGCTTGCCCTTCCCGACCCGGACAAATACATCGCAAGCTTTCATCGCCCCAATCTGCGCTACCTGGTGCGCCAGTGCGACAGCAGCGACCAGATGGATCTCCTGCTAACCGCCTTGCGGAATTACCCCGAGGGGAACGTGATCGTCTACTCACCGACTATCAATCGAGTGGAAGAAACCGTGGACTTCCTGGAGAACCACGGCATCTCCGCCGTGCCTTATCACGCCAAGATGCAGAATGAGGACCGGCGGCGCAATCAGGAACTGTGGATGTCCGATGAAGTGCGGGTGCTGGTCGGGACGATCGCGTTCGGGCTTGGGATCAACAAGGCGACGGTGCGGGCGGTGATTCATCTTGCGCTGCCGAAGTCGGTGGAACAGTACTACCAGGAGGCGGGACGCGCAGGACGGGACGGCAATCCGGCGGACTGCGTTCTGCTCTGGCAAAAACGGGATGCAGGATTGTTGGGCCACTTCGCAAACCAGATTCTTGATCCCGCGGAACGCGATCGTGCCTGGCAGCGCTACTACGTCATTCGCGGATTTGCCGAGAGCCCCAAGTGCCGGCACCGGCAGGTCTGCATGCATTTTGGAGAGAATCCGAAATGGAACTCCTGCGGCAGTTGCGATATATGCGGGAATGTGCCGGAGTGGCTGAAGTCAGCGCCGGCCCCATCTACGTTGCCGATGCCGGTTAGCAGACGTACAACCGCTATACCGCCGGCAAAACCTACAAGCGGGGACGATCTTGCCTTGCGCGAATACTTGGGAGAATGGCGGCGCTCGACCGCAAAGGAGCAGGGCGTGCCGGCCTTCATGGTGCTGCACGACACGTCGCTCGACGAGATCGTCCGCGTTCGGCCTTCATCTATCTCCCAATTGTTGCGCATTACCGGCATCGGCGAACGCAAGGCCGACCTGTACGGACAGAAGATTCTAGCGGCTCTGAAACGCTACCAGGAGGGAGCGCGGGCGCAAGCGATACCGGCAAAGAAAACCGCACCTGCCCACGAGACCTTGCTCCTGCTATCGCAGGGAAAGAGCCTGGAGGAAATCGCACAACTTCGCGGCCGTCAATTGAGTACGATTGTCAGCACAGTAACCACGATGGTGGAAGCCGGCGACGCAGAATTCAATCCTGCCTGGATCGATCGCAACAAGCAGGCCGTTATTGAAGCTGCTTGTGCGCGGATCGGACTGGAAAAGGTGGAAAAATTAAGAGCTCTGAAGGATGTGTTGCCGCCTGAGATTACCTATGAAGAAATTCGCCTGGTGCTGGCGAAAATGCGCCGCGAGCGGGGGCGGAAAACAGCTGACATTCCCGCCTAGTTTTGCTGCAAACTATTGTCAGTCATAGGTATGCAGCCCCTCGATTTCCGATTCCTTTTTCCGCTTGTCCTGCTATCATTACCTTTAGTTGGGCTTTTCGTTGGCGGGACGATTGATTGCATAGCCCTGACCTCTCTGCCACTTCGTTTTGGTGTTAACGATCTGCGAATTATCCAATGGGGACTCACGCTTCACTGTCTGCACGAATCTCGAGAAGCAATCGACTGCGTTATGGCCTGCCGGTCGTCGCAGTATTGATTGCTTGCCTCGTCTGCAACCGGATGAATCCCTACACGGGAAACGGGGTGTCCTATGTCCTCCTGTTTCCGGCAGTGGCTTTTTCTGCCTGGTACTGCGGTGTGGGGCCTTCGATCGTGGCAATGCTCCTGGCTGTAGTGGGGGCGGCTTATGGATTCATCCCAAGAATCCATCCGTTCGCTTATCCAAATACTGCCGAATCGGTCGCCATGCTGGCATTCCTGCTTGCCGCGGTCATCGTGATCGTAATGGGAGAGTCGAGGCGACGGCAGAATGAGACGCTCCACAAATCGCTGGGCGAACTTGAGGTAAAAGTACAGGAGCGCACCGCGGATCTGGATGTCGTTAACCAGAACTTAAGAGATCTTTCGGCGCGCCTGCTGCAGATGCAGGACGAAGAGCGGCGGCGCATCGCCCGAGAACTGCACGACAGCGTGGGACAGATGCTGGCCGCCCTCGGCATGAACCTGTCCGCGGTGCGCAATGACATCGATCACCTAGCCCGGACCGCGGCGACCCTGACGGACAGCGAAAGCCTGGTCCAGGAAATGGTGACTGAAGTCCGCACAATTTCTCATTTGTTGCACCCGCCGCTGCTGGACGAAGCGGGCTTATCATCGGCGCTTCGCTGGTATGTGGATGGATTTTCGCAGCGCAGTGGAATCAGGGTGGATCTGGACATGCCGGATAACTTCGAGCGCCTTCCGGTGGAATTGGAGACAGCAGTTTTCAGAGTCGTGCAGGAGTGCCTCACCAACATCCATCGGCATTCCGGAAGTCCGACCGCCAAGATTCGGCTGCGGCAGCGTGATCACGAGGTCGTGGTCGATATTGAGGATAAAGGCCGGGGAATTCCGGCGCACAAACTGGAGCAGATGGCGGCCGCGGGGGCACCGGGCGTCGGGGTTCGCGGGATGCAGGAAAGACTGCGGCAGCTCGGCGGAAAACTGGACATCGAGTCTAATTCCGGCGGCACACGGGTGAAGGTTCGTCTGCCCTTGCCGGAAGGAGTTCCTCCGACCGAGGGTCTGACACTTGATGATCGATCGTCGACCGCAGCGTGAGACTTCTTTTTCCGAGTGGCCGGTGCTGGAGCTAGGTTTCTGATGCGTTCTTAGCGGCATCTCGGCCCGAGCGCACGCAATCTGGCACTCCAATTCCACGGTACGCGTTTCCGGCAAGTGCGAACCCTGGCAATTGCTGGCGCAGCCGCTCAATGCGATCAAGGCGGTCGAGATGGCCGACCCCGTATTGCGCCATCGCACCCTTCCACTTGTAAACCCGCGCGAACAGCGGCTCGGTCCGCAGGCCGAGGATCTGCTGTAATTCGTTGCGCACGATTCCGACGATCTGGTCATCGCTGAGGGGCCAGACGTTTTCCGCATTCACTCCGGCAAAGAAACACCGCAGCAGGGCGCGATCTTGCGGCGTACGGTGCGGAAACTTGTTATGAACGAAGGTTGCCGCGAGCAGGCGCTTGCCTTCGCTGCGCGGGACCAGGAATCCGAAGCCGGGCGGAAGCGACTGGCGCACCTGCCTGTCGTAGCCCAGTCCCACCGTAATTGATGAACTGTATTGGATGGCGGCGAGTTCAGCGGCCAGGTCGGAACTTGCCATTCGCAAGACGCTCGCTGCCGCAGCCGCGGGCAGAGCAACAATTACGGCGTCGAAACGATCCGATTGCATTCCCGCGGACACCACCCACCCTCCCTCCCAGCGCTGAATCCCCTGGACCGGCGTGTTCGTGACCAGCGACGAGGGTGTGAGTTTGGCCGCTACGGTCTCTGCCAGGTGCTGCATCCCTCGCTTCAGCGATGTGAACAGAGGCGGTGCGAGCTTGCGCGGGCCAGTCGACATCTTCTTACGGGCGGCGAGCATGGCCCGGCCCAGACTGCCATGCGTGCGCTCCATCTCGGCAAATCGAGGGAGCACCGCGCGAACGCTCAGGTTTGCCGCCTCGCCCCCATATACGCCCGACAACAACGGGTCCGCCAGACGATCGACCATCTCTGCGCCATAGTGACGCTGGACGAATTCCGCTACCGATTCATCGCGATCGACCGCGCGTGGAGGATGGAATAGTTCTTGCGCCATGCGCAGCTTCGTCTTCCACGAGAAGAGCGGGGACAAGCCGGTTGGCAGGATCTTGGTGGGCACCATGAACATGAGGCCGTCGGGCATGACGACCAGGCGGCCGCGAGTCAGGATGTAGGTCTTGCGGTCGGCATCATTCGAGCCAATGAGTTGGTCTCCCAGCCCGACCTGACGACACAGGTCAGCTGCCCAAGGTTTTTCCGTCACGAAGGAGTCGGGACCTGCTTCGACTACACATCCATCGATGAGTTCGGTGCGGAGGACGCCGCCCAAGCCAGGTGAGGCTTCATAGAGCACATATTCGACTTCGGCTCCAGTGCGCCGTTGCTCCTCGAGGGAATAGGCGGCAGCCAAGCCGGAGATGCCTCCGCCAATAATGGCGATGCGTTTCATCGACGACGACTTCCGGTTGCCGGCTTTCGGCTTCCAGAGGCCGGAGTGCCCATAGCCGGCAAGGTGTAGTCCTGTACCAGACGCGCCAAATTCTTCACATTCTCCACCGGGGTTTCCGGGAGAATACCGTGTCCCAGATTGAAGATGTGGCCGGGCCGTCCGGCACCTCGGCGCAAAATATCTTCGGCGCGGGACTTCAGTTCCTTCCAGTCCGCAAACAGCAGCACCGGATCGAGATTACCCTGCACGGCGCATTCGTGACTCAGTCGTGCCCAGCCCTCATCCAACGGGATGCGCCAATCGAGTCCGACCACGTCGGCGCCCGTCTCCTTCATCGCGGGCAGAAGCGTGGCGCTATCGGTTCCAAAATAAATGATGGGCACTCCTGTTTTCTGCAACTGCTTCACCATGCCCGTGACGTGTGGCAACACATACCGGCGGTAGTCTTCCACGCTCAGGCATCCGACCCAGCTGTCAAAAATCTGGATGGCGTCGGCGCCGGCTCGCACTTGCTCCGCAGAATACGCGGTGGTCACCGCCACCAGCTTGGCCATGAGCGCGTCCCAGTCTGTGGGCGAGTTGTACATCATTTTTTTGGCGTGGACGTAGTTGCGCGAGCCTCCGCCTTCGATCATGTAGCTGGCTAGAGTGAAGGGAGCGCCGCAGAATCCGATGACGGGAACGCGGTCCGCGAAGTGTTTCGCGACCAGGGCGACAGCTTCGGAAACATACCCGAGTTCCGCGGCATGATCTGTGCTGAGCCGGGCGATGTCTGCCGAGCTGCGGACGGGTTTCTCGATGACCGGGCCTTCGCCTGCCGAAAAATGGAATGGCAAGCCCATGACTTCGAGCGGCAGCAGGAGGTCGGCAAAAATGATGGCCGCATCGACGCCGAGGATTTCGGCGGCCGTGATTGTGACCTCGGCCGCGAGCGCCGGTTTTTTGCAGATTTCCAGCAACGAGTGCTGCTTGCGGACTGCCCGGTATTCGGGCATGTAGCGTCCGGCCTGGCGCATAAACCAGACCGGAGTGCGCTCGACTGGTTGCGACTTGCAGGCGCGAATGAAGCTGGAATTAGGGGCAGACATGAACTGATGAATGTAGCATTTTTGAAGTGAATGTGCTGGCGTCCCGGCTGGTCGTTTTTGTGCGAGGATTAAGAAACAGTTGACATTGGAGTTCAGGCGCTCGTGAGAACTATCTGGATTGCGCTCGTTGCAGCGGCTAGCTTCTCTTTTGCCTTTGCCCCGCGCCTGAAGCCCGAACTCGCCCCAAACGGTGCGTCTCCTTCGCCAACTTTCTACAAAGATGTGCTTCCGATCTTGCAGGAGCACTGCCAAAGCTGCCATCGTCCTGACGAAGTTGCGCCTATGCCCCTGGTGACCTACCAGCAGACGCGCCCCTGGGCGCATGCGATTGCGCATGCAGTCGAGATGAAGATGATGCCACCCTGGTTCGCCGATCCGCGATACGGGCATTTCGCGAATGATTCTTCATTGAGCGAGCAGCAGATCGCCACGATCACAGGATGGGCTGAAGCCAACGCGCCTGCCGGAGACGAGCACGATGCGCCTCCCCAGCGAAAGTGGGCCCGGGGCTGGAATATTCCGCTGCCCGATTTGGTGATGAAGATGCCCAAGCCGGTGAAGATTCCAGCGGGCGGTGAAATCGAGTACACCTACGAGATCGTCCCTACGCACTTTGCGGAGGACCGGTGGGTACAGATGGCGGAGTTTCGGCCGGGAAGTCCCGCTCACGTGCACCATGCAGTGGTCTACATTCGTCCACCAGATTCGCCATGGCTGCGGCACGCCCCGCTAGGAGAGCCCTTCACCGCGTCCACGCTCACCGATCCAGCGGAACAACGCCAGGCGCACGAGACCACCAGCGATCTGTTGCTGGTTTACGCTCCCGGTAGTTCTCCAGACGAGTGGGCAAACGGCATGGCAAAGTTTGTTCCGGCCGGGTCCGATCTCGTCTTCCAGATGCATTACACGACCAACAGGACTGCGAGTGAGGACCAGACCAGCATCGGCATAGTATTCGCAAAGACTCCGCCGAAGCAGCGCGTCATCACGCTCCAGTTGAATAATCACGCGCTGATCATTCCGCCGGGAGCGGACGATTTCCGCGTCGAGGTGCAAGGCACGCTTCCGCACGACGCGACCCTGCTCAGCTTGTTTCCGCATATGCACCTGCGTGGCAAGCGGTTTGAATATGACGTCGTGCACGACGATGGCAATGTAGAGGTGCTGTTGCGGGTGAATTATCACTTCCACTGGCAGTTGAGTTACAAACTGGCTGAGCCGCGACTGCTGAAAGCAGGCACAAAACTTCGCGCGGTCGCATGGTACGACAATTCGAAAAACAATCCGCACAATCCCGATCCCAACAAGACAGTCACGTGGGGCGATCAGACCTCCGACGAGATGATGGTGGGCTTCTTCGATGTGGCAGTTCCGGCTGCCATGGACAAGTGGAAATTCTTCGAGCGCACGAAGAAGTAGTTTCTCCGTATTCACCAAATTCCATTTCTTTGTCGAATAACTTTCGTTACTTCTGTCCGAGCGCCGCGATTCGGTATAAAGGTCATGAACCTCTGAATCTTTCACCCAAGATCCCATGGAGTCTGCCCCGGTCGCCGCGGTCCTGAGCATTGATCTGGTACTGTTGTTTTTCGTACTTTTTGGCGGCCGGGCGAAGGGCAACCGGGCGCAATCCGCTCTGATTGCCGCTCTGTTCTTCTGCTCGGGGTTTCCCGCATTGATCTATCAGATCGTATGGCAGCGCGCGCTATTTGCCATCTATGGCGTCAACGTTCAATCGGTGGCGGTAGTGGTAAGCGCGTTCATGCTGGGTCTGGGTATTGGCAGCCTGTTTGGCGGGCGCCTGTCGGAAAAGTTCCCCGATCGCGGCATCTTGATCTTTGGCATCTGTGAACTGGCAGTCGCAGGTTTCGGACTGACTTCGTTACGGCTCTTTCACTGGGCCGCAGGATTCACGGCGGGCAGCGGTCTCGGCCTGACCATCCTTTTCAGCTTTCTCCTGCTCATCGTTCCCACAATGCTGATGGGAGCGACGCTACCGTTACTGGTCGAGCAACTGGTGAGAAGTTCGCGCAATGTTGGCTATTCGGTCGCGACTTTGTACTTCGTCAACACTCTGGGTTCGGCAGTGGCCTGTTACGCCTGCGCCCAGGTTCTCCTCCGTAATTTCGGACAGTCCGGCTCTGTCACTTTCGCGGCGTGCCTGAATACAGTGGTAGGCGCGACTGCCTTCCTCTATGGGCGAAGTCAAACCGGCAAAACGGAAGTGAATACATTGACCGCACCGGCGGGCACTGGCCCCGAAAATGTCCTGAGCTTGAGGACCGCGACCATCATTGCGGGAGTTGCAGGGTTCCTGGCCTTGGGATTTGAGATTGCATGGTTCCGCATTTTCGCGCTGGCTACATTTGATCGCGCTCCCGCCTTTGCACTCCTGCTCTCCACATACCTCGCGGGGATTGCCGCCGGATCGTTTCTCAGCGAAACGCTCAGCCAAAAGAAACAGCTGAATCCGCTGACTCTCGCTGGCGTTGCCATGCTCGTCGCCGGAGCAATCTCCGTTTACCTCCCTCCACTGATGGCGAATCTTTCCTGGCGCAACATACCGGTGCTGATGAGTGCGCCGGCGTTCTTTATCACTGCGGGATTGCTCGGCTCGGTATTGCCGTTGCTGTGCCAGGCTTCGGTTGTGGCGGGAGATTCCGCGGGCCGGAACGTGAGCGTGATCTATGTGTCGAACATCATTGGCTCAACTCTCGGAAGCCTGGTGATCGGATTCATCCTGATGGATCACTTCGGCACGCAGGCCATCTCGATCCAACTCGCCGCGGCCACGGTGTTTACCGGACTCGTCGTGATCCTGTTTCGCGGCGGGCGGGTTCAAGCCCCGCCAAAAGCGGTCTGGGGGCTGGCAACCCTGGCGCTGGGTGCGATCGCACTCGCCTCGCCGACTTACCGCAATCTTTACGGGAAGATGATTTTCGGTCCGAAGGCCGCTGAAGTCGGATACATGAAGCACATCGTCGAAAACCGTAACGGCGTCATTGCGGTGACTGATGATGACGCGGTTTTTGGCGGCGGAGTATATGACGGACACTTCAACATCGATCCCAACAACGACAAGAACTTTGTCATTCGCGCCTATGTCTTGGGCCTCTTCCATCCCCACCCGCGCCGCGCCTTCATGCTCGGCCTTGCCTCCGGCTCGTGGGCCCAGATTATCGCCAACCATCCTGAGGTCGAGAGCCTTGAGATTGTTGAAATCAATCCGGGATATTTTCGGTTGATCGAACAGTATCCCGAGGTGCAATCGTTGCTTCACAATCCCAAGGTCCACATCTACGTCGATGACGCGCGCCGCTGGCTCGTCGCCCATCCTGAGGAGAAATATGACCTGATCGTCGCCAATACCTCGTATCACTGGCGGGACCACAGTTCGCAGGTGCTGTCAAGCGAGTTCCTGCAGATCGTGAAGCAGCACCTCCTGCCGGGCGGTATCTATTACTACAACTCGACCGAGTCTCCCGATGTGATGGTGACTGGTCTTCACGAGTACAACTATGGCTTGCGAGTGATCAATTTTCTCTTGGTCAGCGACTCGCCTTTAGTTGTCGACAAGGCGCACTGGTTCTCGATCTTGAACCGCTACCAGATTGATGGGAAGAAAATTTTCGATGATACCAGCCCGCACGGCCGATTAGTTCTGGCCGCATATGATGCATTTGCGGACACCGTGAAGCAGCCTCCGCGCATACTAGGCTTGGAATCGGGCGACGTTCTGGCCAAGCGACTCGGGGCACGCCACCTCATTACCGACGACAACATGGGCGCGGAATGGACTCCGATGCCGAAGCCTGGGTGGCGACCGTAGCCCTTGCGGGTGCGGGTATTCTTTGCCACACTTGAGCAGGTCCACCTTCATTGAGCGCTATTTCCACGCCTCCTATTTCTGAGGAAAAAGGCCGGCTGCCTGAACGGCTGCGCATTGTTTCTTATTGCGCGGTCGCGATCGTCTTTGCGGCGGTATATGTCGGATCTATGTTTTCTCCGGCTCTGCTCGACGACGCCGACAGCACGCACGCCGAGGCCGCACGCGAGATGTTCGTCAGCGGAGACTACGTCACGCTACATGTGAATGGCGTCCGCTACCTGGAGAAGGCTCCGCTGCCCTATTGGCTGGTGGCAATCAGCTATCACGTATTTGGCGTGAACGAATTCGCCACGCGGCTGCCGATGGCGATTTCGGTGCTGCTGCTCGGAATGTTGGCGCTAGCGTGGGCGCGGCGGGCGTTCGGAGAACGTACAGGAATCTATGCCGGCGTGTTCGTCTACACCGCCGCCGGCGTGTTTTTGTTTACGCGCATTCTGATTCCCGATGTGCTGTTGAGCCTGCTCATCGCGGCATCGTTGTATTTTTTCTTAACTGCGTTAGAGGCAGGAGGCGAGGCATGGCGCTGGTATGCGGGATACGCCTGCATCGCGTTGGGAGTGCTGACGAAGGGCCTGATTGCCCTCGCGTTCCCGGGCGGCGCGGCGGTCCTCTATCTCGGCATAACGGGAGAGTGGCGACGCTGGCGCGAGTTCCATCTGATTTCAGGATTGGCCCTGTTTTTCGCAATTGCCGCGCCCTGGCACATTCTGGCGGGCCTGCGCAATACCGGGGGCCAGGGCGGACACGGATTTTTCTGGTTTTATTTCGTCAACGAACATTTTCTGAGGTTTCTGGGGAAGCGCTATCCACGGGATTACAACAAGCTTCCCTGGGCGTTTTATTGGTCGCTGCACCTCGTCTGGCTTTTTCCGTGGAGTCTGTATTTCCCGGCGGCCATTCGCACCATCATCGACGCGCGCAAGGAGAAGCGGCCGACTGACTTTGCGGCGCGGAGCAGATTGATGTGCTGGATCCTCGCGGGAGTGATCCTGATCTTTTTTGCGATCTCCACCAATCAGGAGTACTACACGTTCCCGGCGTATCTGCCGCTGTTGATCCTGTTAGCCAATAGTGTCGCGGGCAGCGAGTGGAGGGATTGCCACGCGGGCATGCGCAAAGGCGGCCTGAGAATTTCTGCGGGCGTGCTGGCGGCGATCGGACTCGCCGCAGGAATAACTCTCCTGGCGATGCTGTGGCAGTCGCGAAATCTGCCATTCGAGTCCGACATCGGTACTGTGCTGGCGACGCACAACATGGATACCGACACGCTTTCGACCTCGCACATGCTCGATCTGAGTTATGCGTCTTTTGCGGCGTTGCGGCTTCCTGCAGCGCTCGCCGCAGTTGCATTACTAGTGTTCCCGCTGTTGTCCTTTCTGTTGCGAATGTGGCGGCGGCATTATGCGGCGACTTTGGCAACGGCGACGGGCATGGTCGTCTTCCTGGTTGCTGCGCACATCGCCTTGGGCAGATTTGGTCCTTACCTGTCGTCAAAGGATCTGGCGAGCCAAATTGCAGCGCGAGCTCGCCCAGATGATCGCGTCATGATTTACGGCGATCAGGCGTTTGGCTCGTCGCTGCTGTTCTATCTACAATGGCCGATCGAATTGGTCGAAGGCCGGACGACGTCCATGTGGTTCGGCTCAACCTTTCCCGACGCTCCGCAAATTTACTTGACCAATGCCGATCTGCAGCGCGACTGGGCAGGAAAGAACCGCATTTTCCTGTTTGTTCCGCCGCATTTGAAAGGTAAGGTGGACGCGCTTCTGCCAAATCGCGCGGTTGTAGCCGAAGTTTCGGGGAAATACGTTTATAGTAACCAACCATAATAACGAGCAGACTCCACTTCTCGCGTAAGGAATGTTAAATGAAGATTAGAAAGCGCGTCCTCGCATCCCTGGGGACTTTCATTGTCATAGGCGCAGTCGTTGGAACGCTCAAAGCGCATTCCAACCACGTTCCCCAACATTCGGGCCCTGACATCGGCAGCCCCGTGCAAACGCCCAAGAAGGCCGAAGAGCAGTTCAAGAATATCCGGATTCTCAAAGGGATTCCGGCGGACCAACTCTTCCCGACCATGGAGTTCATGTCCGCATCGCTGGGCGTGAACTGCGAGTTCTGCCACGTGAAGAATGCATTTGAAAAAGATGACAAGAAGCCGAAGCAGACCGCGCGGAAGATGATGGAGATGATGTTCACGATTAACAGGGAGAATTTCGACGGCCGGCGTAATGTGACTTGTTATTCATGCCATCGCGGCGATGCCAAACCCCTTGCGATTCCTGTCGTGATGGCTGAGAAACCCAAAACCACGGGCGAGCTTCACGGGGCGGTGGCTGGAGGAACAGAAAAAGGATCGTCAGCAAGCAGCCCATCCGCAGAGCAGTTGCTGGACAAATATGTGCAAGCCCTCGGGGG
>DASTCU010000223.1:0-1857 GCA_035710825.1 Candidatus Sulfotelmatobacter sp. | reverse complement strand
AGGCTTTAACCCTCGAAAGCTTGCAATTCCAAAACCACCGCCGCCCCGAAAAATCGACTCCTATTCAACAGTTTGGGCGCTTTTTCACGGGCGACTAGTCTTACTGCGTCACAAATTTCGATAGCTTAGCTACTTTGACTTGAGACTGCCCTGATGCAACAAGGGCATCGCGATAGTGTGGACGCGAGAGCGACGCTCAATCCTCGCCGAACGGTCGCGATCGAATTTGGAACGTGCCGTTCAGGCCGCAATGGCGGACCCCCTCGGGCGATAAGTTTCGGGAATTGTAATTTCTTTGAAAAGCCCGGCGGAACCTGTTGCTGAGGGGGGAAGCGTCTCCCGCTCGGAGACCAGGAATCCGTAGGCCGCGATGCACAGCGTTGCGTGATGGTGGAAGCCGCGCCAGCCTCGCCCCTCGAAGTGGCCAAGGCCGATCTCCTGTTTGAGTTCGTGGTAGTCGCGCTCAATGCGCCAGCGCAGCTTGGCGGTGTCGACCAGCTGACGGAATCCAATGTTCGCCGGAAGCGTCGAGAACCAATATTTGGTGGGTGCTTCCTCGCCCTCCGGCCATTCGATCAGCAGCCATTCCTCCGGCCGGCTTTCGGCGAGCCAGTAATCTCGATGTGCCGCACGGATGCGCACACGGGCAAAGCGCGAGGATAAGCGTTCTGCCGTCCCCTCACGCCACGTGATCTTGCGCCAAGCATCCATTGGCAGACCAATCGCAAGCTTCTTAACTGAGATCGGTTGATACTTGCCATCACGTCGCAGCAACTTCGGAGGTCGTCCGCTCCCCGACCACTTCTTCGGCGCCCGCGGCCCAGTGCCAGGGCGCCATACGGACGTTTGTGGCTGGATGCCGGCCACATAGTTCAAGCCGAGATCTGTGATGCTCGTACGCAGATCGGTATCAGCACCATAGCCGGCGTCCATCAGCACTACGCCACGCGGCAAGCCCCCTGCACAGGCCCAGCGCAATTGCTCAAGCGCGATGGCCGGCTTGGTTTTGAAGGTGATCTCCTTGGGCACACCGGCTTTGCGCCGACGCGGACGGTCGGTCGCCCACTCCTTTGGTAGATAAAGGCGATACGCCACCGGCAGGCTCGCGTGATGGTTGGCAATCGAAAGGGTCACGGCGACCTGACAATTGTCTTGCTTGCCCAGTTGGCCGCAATATTGCCGTGCAACCCCGACCGAATGCCGCCCCTTCTTAGGAAAGCCCGTATCATCGATGATCCAAGCTTCGATCTCTCCGTGGCGTTCGATGCTCGGCAGCACTAACTCACGGACCTTGGCCAACACTTGCTGGTCCGACCAGTCGCCTTGACCGACAAAATGCAACAACGACTGGTGTTGCGCTGCTGTCCGCTCAGGAGCCGTGATGGCCGCCATCGGCTCGACACTCTTGCGATCGCAAGGCATCATCAGACCGGTGCAGTAATCGCGAAGCGGTTTGGCTCGGTCTGCGTGCCCGATCACGCTCGTAAGACCCTCAACATACGCCGAAAACCGCGACGCGACGTCCCCCGATTTTGCCAGACCCATCTCAGCCTCTCCGCATGCTGAAAAGATGAGTCTTCTCAAATATATGATTCTTCTCGGTAAAAGCCGCGACACTCTGACTCAGTAAGACTAGGTGGCTATGCGGTTGCGGCCGCTCTTTTGATTGGCAGCTATTATTTCGACTGGAGCCTACTGGTGTTCCCGATTTGGGTGCTGTTGATAAGCATCAGCATTCTGACGGACAAAAATGTGCCGAGAGCGCCAAGCTCGTGACCAGCCCTGCGGTCATCAGCCGTCAGACAGCGGAGCATCCGTTCGGCACGACAAAGTGTTGTATGGGCGCAATGCACTTTC
>DASTCU010000222.1:0-2660 GCA_035710825.1 Candidatus Sulfotelmatobacter sp. | reverse complement strand
CGCTTCAGAATCCGGAACGGATGTTCCACCTTCGCTCTCACTCTGGCCTTCACCCGGTTCTTGGCCTTTTGTAACTCGTCCACAAAGTTCTTGTATTGGACTCTCCGGCTGGTCATATCTTGCGCTCGCGGAGCCGCCTGCCGGATGGCTTCTCCCTGTCCCTGATACGCGCCGTCGCCCCACCCCTTGCGCTCCTCGCCGTGCAGCAGATCCGGCAGCATGTGCCTGTCCGCCACCGAAGCTGCCGATGTGCACACCGAATGTACATGACCTTGCTTGGAGTCCACCCCGATGTGCGCCTTCAGCCCGAAGTACCACTGCTTCCCCTTGCGCGTCTGATGCATCTCCGGGTCCCGCTCTCCGCCCCGGTTCTTGGTCGACGAGGGCGCATGAATAATGGTCGCGTCCACCATCGTCCCCGTGGTGATGCGCATGCCCAGGCTCTCCAGATATTGGTTCACTGCGTTCAGCATCGCCTCGCCCAGTTCGTGTTTCTCCAGCAGGTGACGGAACCCGAGGATGGTGCTCTCGTCCGGCACCGGTGCGCGCCCCAGATCGATTCCCACAAAGCCCCGCAGCACTGGCGATTCATATAGCGCATCCTCGGCACCCGGATCGCTCAGGTTGAACCACTGCTGCAGAAAGTACACTCGCAACATAATGCTCAGGCCCACCGGCGGCCGTCCGTTCTCTCCCTTCGGATAGTGCGGTTCCACCAATCCCTCTAACTCCCCCCAGGGCACGATCTGTTCCATCTCTTCGAGAAAACGCTCCCGCTTCGACTTCCGCCCGTACTTCTCGAATCCTGTCTGCGCTGCCAGAGTTTGTTGTCGCACTCGCCTTTTCACCTCGACTTACACCTTATATGCTCAGCTTGTGAATCGGAGAGTTCTTCAGAGGTTCCCTAAGTCATTGAGCGCCATAGATTATTTCGAGATTTTCCGCTATATCGCTCATTCCAATAGACCGGGTGGGGGAGGGGTACCCCTGGAACCCACCGGTTTGCCAAAATGAAACTCAGCATTCCTGAAGCCTGGCGCTCGCCGCCTGACGCCTGAAACCTGCATTTGAAAATCTCTCCCGCTTGCTGTAGTGTGGCGTGTCCCACGGCCCTTGGGCCTTAAGAAAGTGAACGGAATCCCGTCTCCTTCCTCCCTCCGTTTGTTTCTGTGGGCGTTGTCGATCCCAGGTTGAGGTGTCTCGATGCGCGCTCTCCCCGCTTCGTCGCTGAAGCCAGTTGTGTCCTCTGCCTTCGTCATCTTTCTCGTTGCAGTGATTTTCACGGCCATGTTTCTCTGCGTTCCCGCCGCAGCGCAGCAACCTGCGTCAGCGGCGTTGACTGCGCCGCGTCCGTTGATTACCCAGGCTCTTGATGAATCGCGCGTGAAGGTGCTGAAGGGCAACACGCATCCGCTGGCGCGCCGTGAATTTGATTTAGGCACCGCTCCAGCGACTCTGCCGATGGAACGCATGCTACTGGTGCTGAAGCGCAGTCCCGAGCAGGAAAGGGCGCTGCGCAAATTGCTCGATGATCAGCAGGACAAACACTCTCCCCATTACCACAAGTGGCTCACGCCCGGGCAATTCGGCGCACAGTTCGGCCCGAGCGATGCCGATATGCAGACGATCACGTCATGGCTGCAATCCCACGGCTTTCAGGTGGGAACGACCAAAGGACGCACGGTGCTGGAATTCTCCGGATCAGCCAGCCAGGTGCAGGAAGCGTTTCATACAGCGATTCACAAATACATCGTGAACGGAGAGCAGCACTGGGCAAACGCGAGCGACCCGAGTATTCCAGTGGCGCTTGCGCCAGCCGTAGCCGGAATCGATTCACTGCATAATTTTGGGCGCAAGCGGATGAGCCATTTCGTAGGCATGGCGCGAAGAGAGAAAGCGACCGGAAAAATCACCATTTCACAACGGGAGTTCACATTTCCCGTTTCCACTAACGGGTGTAATGCCCAGGACAATAACTGTTACGTCGTTGGGCCGTACGATTTCGCCACCATTTATGGTGTCGTACCGCTGTGGAACAGTGGCGTCGATGGAACAGGTCAGCATATCGGAATTGTGCAAGACTCGAATATCAACGTTGCAGATGTGCACGCGTTTCGAGCGATGTTTAATCTCCCGAGCAACGATCCGACTGTCATCGTGGACGGCCCCGATCCCGGGATCTTGAATGCAGGACAGTTCGGAGGAGAAACCGAAGCTGATCTGGACGTCGAGTGGTCCGGTGCAGTTGCCAAAGGCGCGACGATCGATCTGGTCGTATCAGCCGACACAGACACGACGGCGGGAATCGATCTTTCCGCGACCTCCATCATCGAGACCAACAACGACGCCATCATGAGTGTGAGCTTCGGGGAGTGCGAAGCTTTCCTGGGGACGTCAGGCAATCAGTTCTTCAACGCGCTTTGGGAGCAGGCAGCTTCCCAAGGCGTCAGTGTTTTCATTTCAGCGGGAGACGAAGGCTCGGCGAGTTGCGATCGTTTTCAAGGCCTGGCTCCGCAGCCTGCAGTCGACGGATTGGCGGTGAGCGGCATTGCTTCCACTCCATTTAACGTGGCGGTCGGGGGAACTGATTTCCAGGATGTCTTTAGCCCAACAACGTACTGGAACGTCACCAACGACATTAACCAAGCTTCTGCGATAGG
>DASTCU010000220.1:0-23061 GCA_035710825.1 Candidatus Sulfotelmatobacter sp. | reverse complement strand
GTATTACAACCTGCTGGCGGCTGCGGTTTCAACGGTTCCGGTCATTGCCACCGGGCTACTCGCGTGGCAGTTCCAACTCGAGGGGCAGAAGCTGAAAGGAATTCTCCTGCTGCACGTGGTGCTTGCGTGCGTCTCAAGCGTCCTGATCTGGCTGGTGTTGTGGGTTCATTTCCGCGCGCGACGACGGTCACTGAACCTGCCAGGCTACCGCTTTGTCGTCGAAATGTTAGCCGTCGGCCTCGTTGCTTTGACGGGGCACTTGGGCGGCTTTCTGAGCGGTGTGAATCTGCCAGGTTAGGGTGTTCCTACGAGATCCAGCTTAGGAATTCATGTGGGAGAAAGAGTCATCTTATGAAGGTAACTATGGGAAGCACTTCGCGGAAATCGCCGGTACGCACGGGCGAGGTCGAGCTGTTGGAATTCTTAGCGCAAAAGCGCGCCTGCGACGAACGAGATCGCCAAATAGTGAGTTCCGACGTGAGGGCATTGGCGCGGGGAATCAGGAATGCGCTGCTGACGGTAATGCCGTTGTGGCTAGCGCTCGTTTGGTGGTTAGCAAGGTGACATCAGCCCGCTTCTCCGCCTCGTTTACCTCCTTCATATTCCACTGTGTGTACGCCCTTGTAACCGGCAAACGAAAATGTTATCTAGGCTCCTTCTAGCGGCGGAAACTCTCAAGCTAATATTTCTGGCGGTTCTGCGTGTAGCCCTCTCGCGTCGTAAAAAGCTCACTAGCTATCATCCTTCAACAGCTCAAGCTAGCGGAAGCATGCATGAGGAACGACCAAGGAAGCACCCCTCTTAAGAGCGTACTCAGCGGTCTTGTCGCAGACAAATCGAAAGCAACTTGCAGACAACTAACGACTTGTGCTGAACGGCTGGAACAACGCATGGCGTGCCAGTTATCAGCACGCATAGGCATTCGGCCCAAGTGGGGACCCGGGCGGAAGGTCCTGACCACCCTTTGGTTTTCGCCGGGAATAAAACCGACTCAGTTCGGTTATCAACTGTGAACGCTACAAAAACAACGGAGGCCAGATGACGGACAAAAACAAGGATCTTATCGATCAGAAATTGCAAGACCTCAATAATGACGGCGTTGATCGTCGAGGATTTCTGAAGTGCATGGCGTGGGCAGGTACGGGCCTGGTCTGGACTATGAGTGGCGGTATTCCATCGTCTCGGGCGTTCGCGAAGACTGCGCATCGAGCTGGTGGTAATGGTGGCGACTTCTCCTTCGTGCAGATTAGCGACAGCCACATCGGCTTTAACAAACCGGCCAACCCAGACGTCACCGCTACGTTGCAGGTGGCGATCAACAAGATCAACGCGATGCCCCAGAAGCCGGATTTCATCATTCACACGGGTGATTTGAGTCAGCTCTCGAAGCCGAGTGAGTTCGACACGCTGGACCAGGTCTTAAAGGGGGCGTCCGCGAAACAGGTCTACTTTGTGCCGGGCGAGCACGACATGCTGACCGACAACGGCGAACAATATCTGCAGCGCTACGGGAAAGGAACAAAAGGCAGTGGCTGGTACAGCTTCGATCGAAAGGGCGTTCACTTTGTGGGGCTCGTGAATGTCGCCAATCTCAAGGCCGGCGGCATGGGGTCGCTCGGCCACGAACAGCTGGAGTGGCTGGAGGACGATCTCAAGGGCCGTTCGGCCAGTACTCCGATTGTGCTCTTCGCGCACATTCCACTATGGACCATCTATCCAGATTGGGGATGGGGAACCGACGACAGTCAACAAGCTTTGTCTTACGTCAAGCGCTTTGGTTCCGTGACGGTGCTAAACGGACATATCCACCAGATCATGCAGAAGGTGGAAGGCAAGGTGTCGTTCCATACGGCGATGTCCACTGCCTTCCCCCAACCGGCGCCGGGCACTGCTCCCTCAGCTGGACCCATGAAGGTACCGGCCGACCAGTTGCAACGGGTGTTGGGAATCACAGACGTGAACTATCTGGTTAGCGGACGCAGCCTTGCGGTTGTCGATTCGCCTCTTGCGGACTCGGGGTCTTCAGCTTCAGGAAGTAGTAGCGGCGATGGTGGTCGTTAACTCAAGCCTGGGTGGACCGCCAACGATCTCGTCTCCGAACAGTGAGATTCAAGGAACAAAATCAACTTGTTAAAGGAAACAGAACAATGAAACGGAACAGTGTATCGGTTGCAAGCTTCACAGCAATGGTGATCATTGCGATCGTGCAGCTAGTTGCAGGATCACCGGTCGTCACGGCCAATGACCAGCCCGCCGCTTCAGACGCGGCCGTGAGCATCGACAATTTCGTTTTTGGCCCGCAAACGATCACAGTGCCCGTCGGAGCGACAGTCACGTGGACGAACAAGGATGACATTCCCCATACCTCGGTCAGCACAGACGGGGTGTTCAAGTCGAAAGTGCTCGATACCGATGAAAAGTTTTCCTACACATTTACCAAGGCGGGAACCTATCCCTACTACTGCACTATCCACCCGAAGATGACCGGGAAAGTCGTAGTGCAGTGAGCTCAGACTTCCAACTGGTGCGCAAGGAGACGGCCTCCTGCTCGCAGCCATATCGGTTGCGCTGCAAAAGGTCGTTCTCCTCAAGCGCAAATGCCCATGAACTCGAACTCGACACAATTCTCAGCTAGCAACGACCTGGATCTCGTCCATGCTAGCAAAGAGGGGGACGCGGCCGCGTTCGAGCAACTTGTGAAGCGATACAACCGCAGACTTCTCCGAATCTCTGGGACCGTCACCCGTAACAGGGAGGACTCCGAGGACGCGGTTCAGGAAGCGCTCCTGAAAGCCTTTCAAAACCTGGACGACTTCCGAGAAGATTCCCAATTCTCGACCTGGCTGATTCGCATCACTGTGAACCAGTCGCTTATGAAGCTGCGAAAACAGCGCACCCACAAAGAGGTTTCCTTGGACGAGACTGTTGATCCGGATGGGGACGTCTCTCCAGTGGACGTGCCCGATCATGCTCCCAATCCGGAGCAACTATGCTGGGCTACCGAATTGCGAGACATCCTTGGCAGAACCGTGGAAGAATTACGCCCGATCTTGCGGACAGTCTTTGTCCTCCGTGACGTCGAGGGACTCTCGACCGAACAGACTGCACAAGTTCTAAACCTTAGCCAAGCCGCAGTAAAAGCACGCCTGTGGCGAGTTCGATTACACCTTCGCGAACGCCTTAACGGATACTTCAACGAGCGGACGCCCTTCGCGCCCGAAGCGTCAACCCCTACAAGCAGGATGACGAAGAAGATTATTGGGCTTTTTGCCGACTGCCTTCGTGACTCGATCTCTGGCACATATTTTGCCAGTGTCCCTCGGTAACCACTTCTTCCCCGAATAAACGCCCCGCCAACTCTCGAAGAAGCAGGCTTCACAGTCTGTCACGTCTGAGTCCACTCCATAGCACTGCGTTGAACGCTGGAGAAACGTCCGTTACATCTTATCGACGTACAAGTGACAAGCAAATGACATTGGTGCTGCATCTCGTCTTTCTTACACGCGTCTAACCCATTGACGATTACATGTACGTAGATGACCAAAGCGCACGCGACGGAATACACGGAATAACACCGAGACGAACGCAGTTATCACTGATGAAAGAGTCAACGCAAATCAAGGAGAAGTCATGAAGAAGTCATATTTGGCAGCAGTACTTATGTTTATGTGCTTACTCGGAGTTGGAGTAAGTGCCCGGGCTCAAGATGCCGATGCGGTCGTCGTGAGCGTTCCGTTCGAGTTCGTGGCGGAAGGCGCAACTCTCCCCGCCGGGAACTACAGGGTAAGTCGAGTTAACCCTGGCGTAAACCGAGAACTTTCCATCAGCGGCTATAACAATGGGAACGCATTTCTGCTCCCTCTGGCGTTCGACAATGGTCCTTCAAATGGGCCGACGCTAAGCTTCGAACACGTCGGCGGCAAGTACTTTCTGAGCAAAATCACAACACTCAGCGGAGTCTATACAATGCAGCCCTCACGGGAGATGGTCCTCCTCGGAAAATCCTCCACTCAAGGCGCTATGTCGGCCTCTGGCACTAACTAAAGCGAGCGTAGTACCTCCTTATGTTCACGGTTGGGACAGAGAGTTTACGGACCTGAAGTTCCATCAGTCCGGGTCCAGATTCTCTGCCCAACCGCCAAGTCACGGCGAATAGAGAAGTCTGTCCCGAGTCGCACAACTCAATGACGCAGCATTCATTGATGATCTCTGGCAGTTAGGGCGTAATAATCCGCGATTCCACTTTGTCCCGGAAGAAAGAGGTCGAGGGCTGCTGACGTCGTCGGCCCCCCTGTGTGTGGCGAATGGTGCCTATGAGAGCAGTGCCCACTGGTACGTCGGATAACGCATGGCAAATAGTGGCGAAAGGAAGTGGAAGCAAATGCTTGAGCTAATGCCATATGGTCTCGCAGGACTGGTCGCAATAATGCTCGTTGCGTTCTGTTTCGCTTGCAAGGACGACTCGTCCCATTCAATGGACGATGCAGAACTGCGTGATCCGAAGGGTGTTGTGTACGCGCGCTAACACCGACGCCGGCCCAAGGGGCAGCAACACGAGGGAGCTCTAAATGACCAACGCTGTTGGTTCCGTCCTGCCCGTGCATGAGCGCGCGATGCCCTTCCTGGCCCACTTGGAAGAGTTGAGGAGAAGGATCATCTTTTCGAGTCTTGGAATACTGGTCGGATTTCTTCTGTGCTGGTCATTCGCGGACCGGCTGTTCGGCTTGATGCAGCGACCGATTATTCAAGCGTTACGACACCATGGCATCGGAGGGGGCTTGGTGTACTTAAATCCAACCGATCCCTTTAATCTCTACCTGATGGTGGCTCTTGTTCTCGGCGGATTTGCTGCATCGCCGTTTGTGTTTTATCAATTCTGGTTGTTTATCGCTCCTGGACTGTACCGCTCTGAAAGGCGGTATGTTCTTCCTTTCTTACTCAGTTCGGTCGGACTATTCCTCGCCGGTGGATTATTCGGTTACAAGATGGTCTATCCCGCATCATTGGACTTCCTGATTGGGTACGGTGGACGATTCCAGCCGATGATTACGATCGGAGAGTATACAAAGCTCTTTGCAACAATCATCGTCGGTCTTGGGCTGATGTTTGAAATGCCGATCCTGGTATTCTTCCTCTCCTTGATGCGAGTGATTTCGGCGAGATGGATGTGGCGGAACGTCCGCTATTCCATTCTTGTCATCTTCATTGTGGCGGCCATTGTCACGCCCACCGCCGATGTTTTGAACATGTGTCTTTTCGCTACCCCGATGATGGTGCTATACGCCATCAGCATCGGCGTCGCGTGGCTCGCAGTACGTCGGGAGCCCGCTGGTGCCTTATAGCCCAACTGAACGCCCCTTCACTCGCTGGTGGTTGCCGATACTGTTCAGGCCATCCGTCGGTGAAGTGCGTCGCAAGAGCCTCAGGCGTCAGAGAACTATTTCTTTCAGGGTGGGGAATAGAAACGGGACTTGGGAAGTTTTCATCTAGCTGGAACAAAATCACACGCCAAGAAGTGGAGCACAAAGATGAGAGATGGTGATCGGCAGCAACGGTCGAATACTTTCGCGCGAACGCACTTGCTGTTGCTATTGGTTGTATTGATGGCGGCCGTCAGCGTCGGCGCACAGACTTCAACAACGGGAGACATCGCCGGAGTTGTCACAGATCCAACGGCGGCTGTTGTCTCGGGAGCACCTATCACGTTAAAGAATGTTGATACTGGCAGTTCGACTTCCACGACGACCAATGCCCATGGGTCATACAATTTCTCTCTCCTGCAGCCTGGAAACTATTCGATATCAGCGAATGTCACTGGCTTCCAGAAGGTCCTCAAGACTGTAACGGTCACTCTTGGCACAAGCACCACGGTGAACCTGCAACTATCTCTCTCGTCGCAGATTCAGTCCGTGGACGTAACCGATGAGGTGACAGGTGTGCAAACGGAAGACGCCAACCTTCAGACCGACTTCAACGCCCAGCAAATTGCTCTCTTGCCGAATCCGGGAAATGACTTGAGCGCTGTTGCCTTGACGGCACCCGGTGTGGTGATGAACACGACCGGGGGGTCTGTATTTGGCGGCGGTAACTATGAGTTCTTCGGGCTCCCTTCGAACTCCAACGTATTCACGTACGATGGGGCCAATGACAACGATCCCTACTTCAACATCAACAATAGCGGCGCAACCAACTTGACGCTCGGGCTGAACGACGTGCAGGAGACTAGCGTAGTGACCAATGGCTACAGTGGTCAATTCGGGGGGCTGGCTGGCGCGAACATTAATTACGTTTCGAAGTCCGGGACTAATAGCTTCCACGGCAACGCGGAATACTGGTGGAACGGCCGAGCTCTAAACTCCAACAACTATTTCCGGAATCAGGCGAATGCAATCGCCGGGAGCGATGTTGCCCCGCGGCCGTTTGTGAACGCGAATCAGTACGCGACGTCATTCGGTGGGCCGATTAAGAAGGATAAATCGTTCTTCTTTGTCGATTACGAAGGCATCCGCCTGGTAATTCCGTCGCTCTTTTCGGTCAATCTTCCAACTCAGGCGTTTGAAAATGCCGTAGTCGCCAACTTAAACAGCGTCAGTCCCGCCTCGGTGCCTTTTTACAACCAACTCTTCGGAGTCTGGAACGCGACGCCGGGCGCTGCTCGTGCCCAGAACACGCTCGCCGGGGGAGGTTGCTCAAACGTGACTAGCCTTTCGGGAATCGCCTTTGGCACAGGCAACCCGTGTGCGGCCCAGCTACAAGGCGGTACATCACAAGGAACCAACGATTATCTGATTGTCGGCCGCTACGATCAGAACATTGGCAATAACGACAAACTATTCGTCCGGGTGCAACATGAAAGCGGCCTCCAGGCGACGTACACGGACCCTCTAAGCCCCGCTTTCGATGCGCATAGTGCTCAGCCGGAGTGGCAAAGCCAGTTAAGCGAAACTCATACATTCGGCAACAACAAAGTAAACAATTTCATCGCCTCACTGCAGTGGTACAGCGCTCTCTTCACCATTACGAACCCCACAGCAGAATTCCAGACTCTTCCTCAGACGGTTGCATTCGGCGATAACTCGCTGTTCCCTTTGAACAATGACGGGACCGCCTTTCCGCAAGGCCGATCGGTGACCCAGTACGGCATTGTCGACGACTTCAGCTGGACAAGGGGGAGACACGGCCTCCGCTTCGGAGTTAACTTTCGCCGCGACGATGTGAGTGATCATAATTTCACCGGAGTGATTCCGTTTGCTGAGGAAGTTTCTTTGAACGATTTCGCATTCGGAGGTGTCGCACCTGGCAACACTGGGGTGGGGAATCTGGTGGCCCAGAACTTTCCTCTTAATACGAATGTGCCAATCGCGCTTTATCAGCTCGGGTGGTATGCATCGGACGAGGTCAAGGTCACGCCCAACTTGAAATTGACGCTCAGTATGCGGTTTGACCACTTGTCGAATCCGGTCTGCCAGACCAACTGTTTCCAGAGCCTCTCAGGCCCGTTTCAAGAGTTGAACCGGACGGACCCAGTGAATCAGGCATTACGCACTGGTTTGAATACCGCATTTCCGTCGGTCACATCGATCGTATACCAGCCGAGGATCGGTTTCGCATGGTCGCCCTTCGGAGCGAAGAACACCGTAGTCCGCGGAGGATTCGGAATTTTCAGTGATGCTATTCCAACGGGTGGAATCGATGACATCTTAACCAACGCACCGAATGATCCGTCATTCGTGCTCTTCAATGGTGCTTTATCACCCGCTGCGCCAGGAAACTTGAATGGACAAGCGATCGCGGCGGATGCTGCCTTTCGCGCCACTTTTGCCAATGGCGGCGCAGTTCCCGCGTTCAATTTCTTCAATCCAGGCAAAGTGCAGATTCCGCGTTACGACGAGTGGCACCTTGAGGTACAGCAAGCTTTAGGCTGGCACACCACAGTGAGCGCCAAATACGTGGGCAATCACGGTGAACATGAAGAGATCACGAATCCAGCACTAAACGCCTTCAGCCCAACGGGTGCTCCATTCGGGGGGTTGTCACTCACCCAGCCCGATGCGCGGTTCGGAGTGGTTGCACAAACACAGAACGTTGGCAACTCAAACTACAACGGCATCACGCTGAGTGCTGTACACGTTATGAATGGCGGCTTCCAGTTCCAGGCGTCCTATACCTATAGTCATGCCCTGGACGAGATCTCGAATAGCTCGTTGAATCCCTTCGGATTGAATAGCAACGGCAACGTTGACGTCGTCACGCCGTTGAATCCATTCAATATCCGGCAACTCAACTATGGCAGTGCGGACTACGATATCCGACAGTCGTTCGTAATGAATTACGTCTGGAGTGACGCTCTCCGCCATCTGACGGCCCGAGGTCCGAATGCGTTGATGAAGGGCTGGACTCTCTCAGGAACGATTTTCAAACACACGGGGTTCCCTTACTCGATCTGGAGCAGTAACGAAACAGCCGCGCTGCAGGGGAGCTTCTTTGGAAGCACAAGCCCTGCCACCACGACTGCGGTCCTGGCCAATGTCGTGGGCTCACCGAACATTAACTGCGGTGCATCGGCTGCGCGACTCGTAAACGGGCAGCCGAATCCCTGCTATAACGCTGCCAATTTTGTGGATCCGACAAACGATTTCGGCACCCAACGCCGGAACCAGTTTCGGGGCCCTGGTTACTTCGACACGGATTTCGATGTGGAGAAGTCCTTCGCCATGCCGAAGTGGGAGAAGGCCCAGTTCTCAGTGGGCGCAAGGTTCTTCAACCTCTTCAATCATCCAAACTTTGCTTTCCCAAACACGAACTTAGACAGCGGCCAGTTCGGACAAATCACTCAGACGGTTAGTCAGCCGACGACCATCTACGGTTCCGGCCTGGGCGCGGACGCGTCACCAAGGGTAATCGAACTGCAAGCGAAGTTTGTCTTTTAGCCGGCTGCGAGCGAAGGAGGCGACTACCTGGGTGTCGCCTCCTTTTCCGCTTGAGATAAAAGCCCACTCTTGAACGAGATCCCCTCCAGAAAGTGCGAGTTGGTACGGAATAAGTAGTGAACAACAGAGTTCTATCTGTAGAGGTAAGACCAGAACAAAGACGAGGTACTGTTATGCCGAACTTATCAAAGAGTTGACAATCAAATGACATTCCCGACGTATCTCGGGATACGCCAACATGGTCTAACGCACAGTACCACCGGAACAAAAATCATAGGAAAAGGAATCGGAGCGAAACGATGAAAGAAAAGAATTCTCTATCGACCATGGTGTCCGAGACAAATCCACCCGAAACCAACCAGTCTTCGACAGAAGATGTTCAGCGTCATTGGCAAGGTGTAGTCAAGAGACGCTCATTCCTCAAAGGCCTGGGTATTGCAGGAGCAACGTTATCGGCCAGCGCGATATTGGGAACCCGCGCCAACGCGGAAACTGCTCGAAGCACGGGGAAGCTCTCCAAAGGGGATGTTGCGCTTCTGCGGTTCGCGGCTGCAGCAGAATTGATCGAAGCCGATCTATGGCAGCAATACAACGAACTGGGTGGCGTTCAAGGAGGCAATCCGGCCTACATCGCCGCGCTCAGCAATCTAGATGGCGATATGCCGCAGTACATCGCCGACAACACGGACGATGAGTTGAGCCACGCGGCTTTCCTGAACGCCTACTTGATCTCGAAGGGCGAAGAACCGGTTGATCTGGATGCATTCCGCACCTTGCCGAGCAGTCAAGCGACGGGCGCTAAAAATGTCGGAAGACTGACAAACCTGCTGAAGTTGAACGTCGATCTCAGCTGGTACACACGGTACCGGAGCACACAAAATCCGGACTTTGGAGCGAATCTAAAGGGCCCATTCACCATCGAGAACGAGCCTGCGATACCGCTTAATGACAGCGACACACCTCCAGACCAGCCACAACCAGTCCCTCCAGCCACTCCACAGCAGGCTCGCATGCAGGCAATTGCAAACACGGCCGGGTTTCACTTTGCATTTATCGAGCAAGGTGGTGCGAGCTTGTATCCTACGCTGATCTTCAAGGCGACTGACCCCGAAGTTCTGCGAATCCTGGTGAGCATTGGTGGAGTCGAGATCGACCACTTCGGGCTGTGGCATGACAAGGCCGGCAATGCTGTTGCTCAGCCACTGGCGGGTGTGATCGATCCTGTTACGGGCCTTACATTCCCAGATCTCAATGCTTTGAACTCTGAACTCGACCAGACGAATCTGATCTTGCCCGAGCCCTGCGAATTTATCAGCAAGAGTCTTCCGCAGTGCTCAGTGATTCGACCCACGTCGACAAAGGGCGGAGGCGCCGTGGCCACGATCAAGGCCTTCACGGACGACCTCTTATTCCTTGGCCAATCCTCGGCGTTCTTTAGCCTGGTTAACAAGCTCGCTGTCGAGGCGGATTCGGTCCGACGCGGTTTTTGATTTGTTGTAAGTTCCCCCGTTGCAGGCGGGCGCTGATCTCGGTTTTACCCGTGGCGGCGCCTGCCTTTTCGATAACACGACTTTGAGACTCTCGATTAAGGAGGCTGTATGTTTGAAGGACTGTTTCAACCCATGCATCTGCTGGTGATTTTCGGAATTGCTCTGCTGGTGCTCGGGCCCAAAAAGCTCCCTGAGCTTGGTAAAGGAATCGGAGAGGGCATCCGCGGGTTCAAGTCAGCGATGAACCCTGGCGAAGAAAAGCCGGCCAGCATCACGACCACCATCGCCAACGATCAAAGCATAGCCAAAGGGTGAATTGTGGGTTTGGGTACCGAGATTCTGTTCATTCTCATGCTCGGACTGCTGGTGTTGGGTCCGAAGCAGCTGCACACGTTGTTGGGACGCGTGGCGCGGGCTAAAGCGCAGTTCGAAGAGACCAGCCGCAGCTTCAAATCTCAACTCGCGGCGGAACTCGACGCTGTGCACCGGTACGGAGAATCCGATGCTTCGCGTGAATCCGCCGGAGACCAGTGAACCATCCTCAGATCCTTAGTGTCGGAAAGGCGAGTTCTTTTGGTAATTTGCAACCCCTTTCGGAATATTTCGCTCGTTGCTGGTTAGATGGTATAAGCCCGAGATCGCAGTGATTGCTTCGCCTCTTGCATCTGTTCATTTCTGATGGCCGGGATGCACTGTGTCTGGCGTCTGAATCTTCTTGGTGGCCCCTTCATCCAACTCAGAATGCATCTCCCTATAACAGGTGGCGTCTACCCAAACGAGGGGGGTTGATGGATGTTTGAGAGCATTCTCTGACAGGTCACGGAATACAATCCTGACGTTCTCACTTCCCTCATTGAGCTCGCGGTCGAAATTGCTCGCGAGGGTCGGGAGGGAAGGCGCGTTGGCACGCTATTCACTCTTGGGGATGAGAAGGCAGTCCTCGCGAAATCTAGGCCGTTGATTTTGGATCCATTGCTGGGGCATCCGGAGTCTTCGCGGCTCCTCAGCAATCACAATCTTCGCGGAACCATCAAGGAATTGGCGCAGCTGGACGGCGGGTTCGTGGTAAGTCGTGAGGGGATCGTCCTTTCCGCGTGCCGCTATCTCGATGCGGTGGCCACACAGGTGGACGTGCCTCTGGGACTCGGCAGCCGTCACATTGCAGCTGCCAACATGAGTACTGTCACCAAGGCGGTGGGTATAGTGGTTTCCGAGAGTTCGGTGGTGAGGCTTTTCTGTCATGGAAAACTGGTCGGCGAAATTATTCCGGAGATATGGATGATGGATCATGCCCAGCTGGGTGGCACCGTTAAGCGGGAACGGGTCGGCGAACTGACGATTCTGACGCCCAGTTTGCGACAAACCCAGATCACGAAGTAAACATCATTAATCTACGAAACAGAAAGTATGACTATGACAATGGTACTTTCGGAATTTCCATATCGAATCCCGAACCAGTGGGTGGGACACGTTGATTGCGCCATTCAAAACGCTCACAACGCCAAAGAGGAGAAATTGAAAGTTCTATAAGGAAGGCGCGATGGCGCAACCTTGGCGTTCTCGGGTATATGGTCAGTCGGATCAAAAAGAATGGTGAACTATGAGCAGACTGTCTGAAAAAGTGGCGATAGTGACGGGCGCCTCCAAAGGCATAGGCGCTGGGATTGCAATGGCCTTGGGAGCTGAGGGCGCACGCGTAGCCGTGAACTATTCCTTCGACCGGGAAGGAGCTGAACGGGTCGCTCAGGCGATTACAGAGAGCGGGGGCAAGGCGATCGCGGTCGGGGCCGACGTGTCCAAGGCCGTAGACGTCGCGCGGTTGTTCAAAGAAGTGGATTCTGCGTTTGGAAGGCTCGACGTTTTGGTCAACAACGCAGGAGTATTCCGTTTCGGCGGGTTGCCGGAGATCACCGAAGAGAGCTTTCACCTGCACTACAACGTCAACGTTCTCGGGGCGATTCTTACCGTGCAGGAGGCCATCAAACGGTTTGGCGCCGCTGGCGGCAGCGTGATCAACCTCAGTTCCATCGTGGGCTCGCATCCCGTGGCGGGAGCGTTGCTCTACGCGTCCACGAAAGGCGCGATCGAAACAATGACAAAAGGATTGGCGCTCGAACTCGCTCCGCGCAAGATCCGCGTCAATGCAATCGCTCCGGGTCATACAGAAACCGAAGGCAACGTGACAGCGGGGACGTTTGATGGTAGTGCCGGGGCCGTTCTGGCCGCAAAGACACCGCTCGGTCGGCTGGGCCGCGTCACAGATATCGCCCCGCTGGCGGTGTTTCTGGCATCCGACGAATCAGCCTGGATCACCGGGGAGGTTATTCGGGCCGCAGGCGGTCTCATTGTAGCCACTTGAGGGCAGTGTGCTGCTCGCGATGGCAACGCAAACACGGCAAATACAGAAGGAGACTCCTATGCAACTTCAAAATGACTACCTTACTGCTTATCGCAGCCTGAAACTGACTCGGGACTCCGAAGGTGTCCTGGTTGCCGAGTTTCACAGCAATGGCGGGCCCTTCACTTTCACGGCACAAGATCATTCGGAGTTTGTCGATGCCTTTTACCGGATCGCGCAGGATCGAGCGAACAAGATCGTAATTCTAACCGGAGCAGGCGGAGACTTCATCCCTGAAATCGATTTCTCATCTTTCGGCAACGTCGCCGATCCCGGCGTTTGGGACCAAGTTCACGACGAAGGCGTTCAGCTTCTAGAAAACATAGCGAACATCCGAGTGCCGGTCATCGCGGCTATCGAGGGACGCGCTCATGTGCACTCGGAGTATGCGTTGCTCGCGAACGTTATTGTCGCGGGGGAAGGTGCGACCTTCCACGATATTCCGCATTTCGCGGGAGGAATTGTGCCGGGCGACGGAATCTTCATTACCTGGAGTTATCGCGCCGGAGCGGGTCGAGCGGAAGCATTCCTGCTGAATCCAGAGCCGCTAAAGGCCCGTACCGCATACGAATGGGGAGTGGTTGCCGAAGTTGTACCGAACGGTAGGGCTCTCAGTCGAGCGACGGAATTGGCCAAGTTGTATTTGAAGGCTCCCGAAGTGACTCGCCGCAATACGCGCGTACATTTTATGCAACCATTGAAAGAGCGGATCGTCCGAGAAGTTGGCTATGGATTGGCTCTCGAAGGAGCATCCGCGGCCGCCCTTGTGAAATCAATGCAAGCGAAGACCGAGCCCGTTGCTCAGAAAGGAAAAGTCGCTTGAAGAGCACCAAGGCCGTGGGGCTTCCCGCAGGTTAGGCGCCAAAAGCGCCCGGCAGCATTCTGGGATTTGGTTGTGAGAGGGAGCATAATGGTGAGCCGTCTCCAGACGAAGGAAGAGCCTCGTGACTTTGCCGTCCATCATCTGGAGGAATACCTCGAAACTAGGGTGCGTGCGCGGAAATCACAGTTCACAGACAGCTCTAACCTCAACCGACAACAAAGAGCTCAACTAGCGCCCATGCTCCGCAGGCGAAGGCACATGTGAAAACGAGTATCATCCCATTTTTAGGAAGAATTTGGCGCTTAGATGCAAACCCGGAATCATGATCTGGCTAAGCTTGGCAAAGATGCGTGAAGGGAGCAAGTTATGGGTGGCCTGATTCCGTTAAGCGATGCCTCACGGCGACCCGTGCGCATGCCAGTAGTAACTCCTCTGCTCATTCTGGTGAATATCGCGGTGTTTCTACTTGAGCTGATGCGTGGCGATTCCTTCGTCATGGCCTGGTCAGTGGTTCCAGCGCAGATTGTTTCTGGCCGTCACTGGATCACGATTCTGAGCGCGATGTTCATGCACGGCAGCTGGTCGCACATCATCGGCAACATGGTTTTCTTGTGGGCCTTTGGTCCGGAAATAGAAGATGCGATGGGGCGGGGCCGCTATCTGACTTTCTATCTGCTTGGAGGTTCGATAGCGATGCTTGCCCAGGTTGCAGCCAGTCCGCATTCAACCGTCCCCAATTTGGGTGCCAGTGGGGCGATAGCAGCAGTCATGGGCGCATTCATCGTGACCTACCCGCGGGATCGGATTAAAGCAGTCCTTTTTATCTTTATTTTCGTACGGATCACTTTCATCCCGGCGGCGCTCTTGATCGGTGTTTGGTTCCTCATCCAGCTCGTGCACGCCGGCACCGTCGCGGAGGCACAAACCGGCGGCGTGGCTTACTTAGCACACGTCGGCGGGTTTGTCTTCGGAGCTGTGGCGGCGCATTTCTTCGAGAACTCGCGTCGCGCAGCGTTTCAGTCACCCAGGACTGACTAGTGACTCGGATTTTAATGCGAGCTTGAGAGTTATTTCGTTAAGTGCGGCAGAACGGCACCGCCACGAGATGGAGTCATCAACTATCGCTAGTTGGAATCTCTTCCTGCCGCCAGATCTGCGTCAAGATTCACATTTTCATCGAGCTTCTGGATAGGGCTTTCATGCTCTCTTTCGAGTGTAATCCACGATCAGGCCTGTGGCAGTACGCTCGGGCATTGGTTCCGGTAGATGGAACTTTACGCTTTGTGGACCGCTCGCACGTCAGGCAAGCGCCGTACCTCACCAACGAATTTAGCGAGCAAGGGAGAGGTATTATCCCTTCTCCAGGCGAGAGCGAGCGTTAGAGGCACGGACAAATCGTCCACGGGCAAGATGACAACCGTCTCTGGGCACCTCCAGCGTGCGGTTCCAAGCACCCATCCCACGCCCAAACCGGTCGACACGAGACTGAGGATCGTTGCCTCGTTAAATCCTTCTTGAACGATATGGGGGTACTTCAGACCCCCGCGATAGCATGCAAGCATCATGCGGTCGTAGAATACCTGGTTTGCGAGCCTTGGGAACCAGACAAAAGGCACCGCCGTTAGGTCCCGTAGGAGGAGTTTTTTCAGTTTCGTGAAAGGATGTCCTTTAGGGACGGCCAACTCAATATGTTGCTTGGCGACGAGAAGTTGGTCCAATTCCGAATCCGCCTTCGGCATGAAATTGAGGAACCCTGCATCCAAGCGGCAGGATCTTACAGCTTCTAACTGTTCTAAACTTGGTGCGGGTCGTAGTTGCAATTCGGCGTCGGGTTGCTGTTCCCGGAATCGTCGGAAAGAATCTGGAACAACGCCGCGCCAGGAGGCATTTTCGGTGAACCCAATGCGCAGGGTGCCCGATTGACCGCGAGCCACGCGAGCCGCGCGCGCACCTGCCTCGCTTATTTCTTGAAGAATGCGTCTCGCATCGTCCAGAAATAGTTTGCCGGCTGCACTCAACTTCACGCCGCGCGGGAGGCGGTCGAAAAGTTTGAAGCCGATTTCTTCCTCCAAATCCTGAATCTGGCGGGAAAGCGCCGGCTGAGCCACTCGCAATCTGCGCGATGCACGCCCGTAATGCTCGTCCTCGCCGACCGCAACGAAATACCTTAGATGGCGCAACTCCATTTCGATACTTTACCACGATCAGTCTGATAACAAAGATGTCTTTGACGTATGGATGATTCTCTGACAGATTTACGAAACGTGAAGGGTGGAAAGAAAAAGCCAAAGGCCAAACCGATTCGCAAAGAACGTTAAACTGCGAAACCAGCAAAACCTCAGCGCATGGCTGTCCCGGTCGCTTTGGAACGATATGTTCGATCGTAAGGAGGCGGCACATGAAGGCGCTCGTACTTAACTCAGTCGGTCGTGGGTTCGATTTCGAGGACGTTGAGATAGCCACGCCGATGGGACGCGAAGTTCTCGTCAATGTACAAGCGTCTGGCCTGTGCCACACCGACCTGTTGTTTGCAACTCACGAAATTGCGCCTACTCCGGCAGTGCTTGGTCACGAGGTTGCGGGGATCGTGGCTGCCGTGGGTCCGGATGTCGCGCATTTCCATGTGGGAGATCACGTCGTAGGTTCGCTGGCGCAATCGTGCGGAGCGTGCGCCAAGTGTCTGTCTGGCCGTTCCTTCCAGTGCAAGTATCCGGACTCAACGCTGCGCCAACCGGCTGACCCCCCACGACTCAGCCGCAACGGAGTTGGTCTTTTCCAGGGCTTCGGACTGGGTGGTTTCGCCGAACAGGCGCTCGTCCACGAAAACCAACTCGCCGTTGTGCCCAAGGAACTCCCGTTCGCCCAGGCTGCGTTGCTCGGCTGCGGCGTCGTAACGGGGGCCGGCTCTGTCTTGAACACCGCGAATGTTAGTGCGGGGGACACGGTCGTGATCTTTGGTGCTGGCGGGGTCGGGCTCAACGCCGTTAGTGGGGCGCGCACCGCAGGAGCTTCGCGGATCGTTGTCATCGACATCCAGGCGAATCGGCTCAACGAGGCCCTGCGGTTCGGCGCCACTGATGTCATCGATTCCACTAAAACCAAGCCTGTCGAGGCCGTCCGTGACCTTATGCCGGGAGGCGCGGACCATGTCTTCGACTTCGTCGGGCAGAAATCAGTCGCGGAACAGGGACTCGCCATGCTTGGTGTCGGTGGCGGGCTTTACCTGGTCGGGGTGGCAAGGCCCGATGTCGACATCGCAGTGAACATATTTAACGGCATCGCAGGACAGAAGCGCGTCCAAGGCGTGAATTTCGGTTCAACCAATGCCAAGCGCGATATCCCGATGTACGCGGACCTGTACCTGCAAGGGCGAATGAATCTTGATGACCTCGTTTCAAAAAGGATTTCGCTGCGTGAGGTGAACGAAGGTTACGCGGCGCTAAAGGACGGCTCCCTTACGCGTGTCGTCGTTACTTCGTTCTGACCGCAAACTCCAAAATAAGGAGCAACCCCATGCCCGCAATCATGGAGAAAGCCACTATTAATACACTCACAACGCACTACATTGATGGAGCGTACGTTGAATCCCATGGCCAACAGGTCATGGACATCATTAAGCCGACCAACGGGCAAGTGATCGCGCGGGTCACGCTGGGAGACGAAGAAGATGCGCGTCGTGCCATCGCTGCAGCCAAGCGCGCATTTGCCAGTTTCGGCTCGACAAGCAAGGAAGAGCGCTTGCGATACTTACGCCGGCTACATAAGACAGTGTCCGACCACGTCGACGATCTAACTGCTGTCATGATCGAAGAGTACGGCGGAGTTGCCCAATTTGCCCGGCTTATCGTGGAGTCGGGGGTCAACGCCTTCGCCGCTGCTGAGAAAGGGCTTCAGGAGCTGCCGTTGACCCAAAGCTGGGGCAAGACGACTGTCACGCTGGAGCCAGTCGGCGTTGCCGGCCTGATCACGGCGTGGAACGCGAATGCGCTGTTTATTTGCTTGAAGCTGGCATCGGCCGTAGCGGCTGGTTGTACGGTCGTCATCAAGCCGAGCGAAATGAGCTCGCTGCAGACCCGGGCGATGGTTGAGGCTCTGAATGCGGCTGGACTCCCCAAGGGTGTGTTCAACGTGGTGACCGGCCTCGGAACTGTTGTCGGCGCTGAGCTCGTGCGCAATCCCGACGTTGCGAAGATATCGTTCACAGGCTCGGTTGCCGTCGGAGAACAGATCATGCGCGATGGCGCTGCGACGATGAAGCGTGTGACGCTCGAACTGGGTGGGAAATCTCCCACAATTCTGCTCGACGATGCTGCGCTCGACAAGGCCATCCCGTCGGCTCTCACTTTGGCCTTTATGAACAGCGGCCAAGCGTGCGCTGCCGGAACGCGCCTTCTCGTGCCGAAGAGCCGGCTCGAAGAGGTTAAGCGGGCCATACGGGATGCAATGCGTTCCTTTTCCGTCGGCGATCCCGCCGATCCCAACGTCGTGGTTGGACCAATGGTGTCGCAGAAGCAGTACGACCGCGTGGAATCCTACATCCGCAAAGGCATTGAAGAAGGCGCCGAAGTCCTGGTCGGCGGAGAAGGTCATCCGAAAGATCTCGAAGCGGGTTACTACGTTAAGCCCACCGTGTTTGTCAATGTGAAGAACGACATGACGATCGCGCAGGAAGAGATTTTCGGCCCCGTGCTCAGCGTGATCGCTTACGACTCTGAGGACGAAGCGATCCGCCTTGCCAATGACTCTAAATACGGTCTTCATTCGGCTGTGTTGGGGACTGACCTGCAGCGCGCCCGTCGCGTGGCTTCTCAGCTGCGGGCTGGCCGCGTCGTGATCAACAACATGACCGATGATCCGCAGGCGCCATGGGGCGGGTTCAAGTACTCTGGCGTCGGCCGGGAATATGGCAGGTATGGGATCCAGGCATTTCTCGAACCCAAGGCCATCCTTGAGTAACGGCTGAAGCAGAACTAAACGAAAGGAAGGACCGTCCATGAGCAAGCACACAGTCATCTCGCCCGAGGAAGCAGCCGATCGTCAAGCCATTCGGGAACTCGTCGATGCCTACGCGCATTGCGCAGATCGTCGTGACGCAAAAGGCCAGATGGCTTTGTTTACGTCAGACACGCACTTCGCGGTGTACATGAATGCCAAAGCCCCGACGCCTTCGCAGGAACTGCATTCGCGCGAGGCGCTCGCTCCCGTCTTTGCAGATCTGAACAAGTACGTAGCCACTATGCACTTCCTTGGACAGACGACGGTCCGCACGCTGACCAGTGACAGAGGCACAGGAGAAACTTATTGCATGCCCCATCACCTCACCGTTGACGCCGGAAAGCGACTGCTCATGGTCGCTGCCCTCCGCTACTACGATACATTTGTGAAAATAAACGGCTCTTGGTTGTTTGCGGAGCGCTTGCTGTACGTTGACTGGATCGAGGAACGAGATCTGTCATGACATCGATCAACAAGGCTTCTTTAAACGCGTCGATGAGCGCTCACGGTGACGGCCCAAAGCGTCTCGTCATTGTTGGCGCGACAGGAATGGTCGGAGGATACGCTCTTCGCTTTGCGCTCGACAACCTCGCCGTGAAGAGCGTCACTTCCATTGGGCGCAAGAGATCCGGCATCACGCACCCCAAGCTGAAAGAGGTTCTCCATCAAAACTTCGCAGACTGTTCTCCCCTGGCAGATGTCCTCTCGGCTCAGGACGCGGTGGTCTATTGCTTAGGAACCTATACCGGGTCAGTATCGGACGAGCAATTGCGCGTCATAACCGCTGACTATACGATCGAATTCGCGCGCGTTTTCCGCGACGGGAGTCCTAACGCCGCATTCTCGTTCTTGAGCGGGAATGGTGCCGACCCGTCGGGACGGAGCCGCCTTGCCTTCGCAGGCTACAAGGGGCAGGCCGAGAACGCAATACTCGCAGGCGGGTTTCCCCGCGTTTACATCTTCCGGCCCGCATACATCTACCCCGTGGAACCGCGAAGGGAACCGAATCTCAGCTATCGATTCTTGCGCGCAGTCTACCCGGTATTTCGGGTACTGTTTCCTAACCAGGTAATTCGCGCTGACGACCTCGGACGGGTCATGGTGGATTTGCCGCTGAACGCAACAGAGGAATCCCGAAACCTCATTTTAGAGAACCGTGAAATCCAGGCGATGGTCAAGTCGCTTCATCGCCCGGCCGTGCAAGGTCGCTCGCGAACCAACCAACCGCGCACGTGAGATGCCTCAAGCTTGCTGAGAATGGCCCTCCTCTTCAGCAAGACTCGCCGCACGTTTACCGATCTTCTTGAGCACCTGTTCAAGACGTTGCAGCTCTTCTGAAGAGACATCCTGAAAGGCACGCTTGATGAGTGCCGCATGCCGACGGAAGAGCGGAACGAACATTTCCCGCCCTTTTTCTGTCAAAGAAACCGTTCGAACCCTACGATCTTCGCTGCACTCTACGCGGCTGACAAAGCCCTTCTTGTATAGACGATCCACCGCCACGCTGACTGATCCTGGGTTGAGGTAAACCTTTGGCCCAATGACGTTTACTGGCATCGGTCCTTTATGTAGCAGCACTTCGAGGACCCGAAAGTCCGATTCCCCCAGCCCCTCCGCGAGAAGCGGCGGAAGGAGGTAGCGGGACATTGATTGCCAGGCCTTCAGCACGACGAGCCAGGCATGAAGTGCTTCTGCAGGCTTTTTGCGGTCTTCCATAAATATGTGAATCCTGTGATTATACTCGGCATCATATATATCGATGTCGATATGAACTAGATCGATGAAATAAATAAGGAGGCTACCATGGCCAACCCCGCAGCTGCAGTACAAACCTCAACCACCACTTGGAACATCGATCCCGCGCACTCCATGGCGGAGTTCAAAGTCAAGCATATGATGATCGCGAATGTGAAAGGGCAATTCTCTAAGGTTTCGGGAGCTCTGTTCCTGGATGAATCGGATCTCGCGAACTCCCGCGTCGAAGCCTCGATCGAGGCAGCCTCGATTCATACCCGCGATGAACAGCGCGATGCGCATTTGAAGAGCCCCGATTTCTTTGATGTGGAGAAGTTTCCGACCCTGCACTTCAAATCCAAGAGCATCAGCATTGTCAGGGATGGAGAACTAGCCGTCGAGGGCGACCTGACCATCCGTGGCGTAACCCAGAAGGTCCGCTTTGCGGTTGAGGGGCCAACGCCACCTGCGAAGGATCCATGGGGCAACACGCGAGTTGCGGTCTCCGCGACTACAAAGATCAACCGAAAGGACTTCGGATTGACCTGGAACGCTGCCCTCGAGACTGGCGGCATTCTCGTCGGCGACGACGTCACCATCACTCTCGATGCCGAGTTCGTAAAGGCCTAATCGGGTCGCAGTAAAGGCACGATTGCCGTTAGGTTGGGGGACGCATAAGGCCTATGACTTGAGGCTCTGCCGCTTTGGCGGGCCAACGGAAATGTAATTGGATCGCCAAAATGGATCGTTTATGAAGACCCAGATGAGAACACACGAAGGCCGAGTGGCCTTGGTGACGGGCGCCGGCCAAGGTATCGGGCAAGCGATCGCCTTGGCGTTGGCAGACCGGGGAGCACAGGTCATTGCGACCGACCTCAGGCTGCCGGAGGAGACCGCAAACAAAATAGGTCCCAAGGCAGGCGCCTTCCGGCTTGATGTGACACGGGAAGAGGACTGGCGATCGGTAGCGGCTACGAGCCTAGATGTGGGTGGAGTGGATATCGTTGTGAATAACGCTGGCTATTTTCCCAATCGCTCGATCGACGAACTGGATTTGGCGACTTGGCGAAAGACGATGGCCACGAATCTAGACTCACACTTCCTCAGCGCGAAATATTTCCTACCAAACATGAGAGGGAAGAAGTGGGGCCGCTTCGTCGGGATTTCGTCGAATATGGTTGGCCTGGCTATACCCGGTATGAGCCACTACATCACCACGAAAATGGGGATTATCGGGTTCATGCGAGGCTTAGCCAATGATGTCGCGAATGAGGGCATCACTGCGAATGCCGTTCTGCCCGGTCTGACGAATACGTCGGCAATCGCGCCTCAATCGGAAGAGCAAAAGCGCTCCACCTGGGAACAGCAAGCCATCAAGCGCTTGGGTGAGCCCGGGGATATTACAGGTGCCATTTTATTTCTGACTAGCGATGATGCGGCGTTCATCACAGGACAGGCAATTGTCGTGGATGGCGGTCAGTATCGCATCGGCTAAAGCTAAGCGTGACAGCGCCAGATGACTGGCCACCCCGTTCGTGGCCTTAGAAGACCTTATGAAATTCATCGAAGCCTCAAAGTTTGGCGGGCCTGAAGTGCTCACCGTAGTGGAAGCGCCAACACCGACTCCAACGGAAGGAGCTCTGCTGGTCGAGATAAAAGCTGCAGGCGTCAACTATGCGGACATCATGGCTCGGTCCGGTTTCTACCCCCAGGTTCCGAAGGCTCTTTTCCCTGTGGGCTTTGAGATTGCCGGGGTGGTAAAAGGCGTCGGCAAAGGTGTGCAAGGCTTCAAAGAGGGCGAATCCATTGGGGCCATTATTCAGGGCGGCGGATATGCAACTCACGCTGTAATCCCGGTGCGCCCCCTGTCTTGATGAGCTGAAAGAACTGCGCCGCAAGGTGGGACGATAGGACATGAGTCTGGATTGGCTTCAGCCTTAATACCCGATCGAATTCCCGCCAGATCTGAAGACCGGCCCGTCATTAGTTCTGTCCATTACTATGTTCACGAATCGTGAACGTTAGTAAAATATGAACAGATAGGGGGATGCGCTGCGTTATTAAGATGATGCGCCATTATTATTCTCTCGTAGCGTTCACTATTTACATAGGTTCACGTTCCGTGTACAATATAGATTATTGAACACGAGAACACTAATCATGCCCGGAACAACCACAGAACGACTCACCCTCGAACGCGTCCTAGAAGCGATTGGAAGAGAAACCGGCCTGGCGGCTCGAGTGCTGAAGTGGGAACCCCGCTTCAACTGGCACACCCCCATCCGTCCCGATGCGATGGTTGAGATCGACGCTCCGGCCAAGGCCGCACAGTATGCTGTCGAAGTGAAGAACATTGACCGTTACCAGATGCTGAATCAGCTTCGAGCGCTCTGGCCGCGTCAAGCCAAACCAGCTCTTCTCATTGCAGCCCCCTACATCACGGCGCAACTGGCGGAACGATGCCGCGATATGGATCTGTGCTTCGCCGATACCGCTGGAAACGCATACCTAAAAGCGCCGAGCCTCCATGTCTACGTCACCGGTAAGCCCAGGCCTGCCGACCTCAAGGCTGCCGAAGCGGGCAAGATTACAAACCCAGCAGGACTACGGGTGGTTTTTGCCCTGCTGTGCAACCCAGACTTGCTCACTACGACTTATCGCGAAATTGCGGCAGCCGCCCGCGTAGCCTTG
>DASTCU010000219.1:0-71016 GCA_035710825.1 Candidatus Sulfotelmatobacter sp. | reverse complement strand
ATTCCCATCATTTTCATCACTGGCCACGGCGACATCCCGATGACGGTGCAAGCCATGAAAGCGGGCGCGATAGACTTCCTGACCAAACCGTTTCGAGAGCAGGAACTCCTGGACGCGATTCATAAAGCAATAAGTCGCGATCGAGACAGGCGAAAGCAAAGGGCGGAAGTTGCAGAACTGCGCCAACGATATGAGGAATTGACCCTGCGCGAACGAGAAGTAATGGCGCTGGTAATACAGGGCCTGCTCAATAAGCAGGTTGCTGCCGAATTAGGAGCCAGCGAGACAACGGTCAAAATCCACCGCGGCCAGGTGATGCGAAAAATGGGAGCAGAATCACTGCCTGACCTGGTTCGGATGGCTGAAAAACTTTGCATACCTGCCCAGAAGTATTAGATGCCTGTCCAAGCATCTGATTGTTTCCATTCCCTTCCTGCAGTTACTTTGTCTTCAGAACGATACTTCGTTGCGTAGCTGGTTGATGCACCGAGGCTCCCCCTCTCTACTCCATTAAAAAGGCGAACGATTACATACGCTCTGGGCGATTCAGCAACTGGGTGCCCCCTCTGGGAGCCTCGTTCCTGACTTCGCAACACAGTAGCTGGGGAGGCTATCTATCTTGACCCGACACATGAAACTTCGAGTTGTGATTGCAGTGACCACGCTGGCAATGAGTACACTCGCGTTGGCGCAAGGCCCATCGTCAGACGATCAGGGCGAGAGCTTTTGGGAGGCCCGGCTCCGGACATCATCGCGCGCGGACGCGGAGCAGCCGCATTGGATTGCGCCGCTTTTCACCGTAACCCCTCGTCTGCTGGAGCAACTCCGTTTTGACGTCGCTGAACAAGTCAAGAATGGGTTCACAACGACCAATTTCGGTGGCGGCAAGGGACTGGAAATAATCCCAACCGAACGTACCGAGATCACGGTAAGCACGCTGCCATATCTGGCCCACAGTAAACCGGGAGTTGAAGATGGTTTTGGAGACATGTCGTTCCTGCTTAAGTATCGGGTCGCAGCGGGGAACGAGGAGCGAGGGAACTACATCGTGAGCGCGTTCCTGGGAGCGACCTTGCCAACCGGCTCTTACTCGAACGGCGCCACCAGCGCGGCCATCTTGCCCACATTGGCAGCGGGCAAAGGGTGGGGCAACTTCGATTTCCAGACCACCTTTGGGGCGGCGATACCCACGGCACATATGGACAAGCTGGGAACGCCGCTGGCACACAACGTTGCATTCCAATACCGGGTTCTAGGGAAGTTTTGGCCGGAATTGGAAGTGAACTCGACATTTTGGGCCAATGGGGCGCAAGCCGGAAACAAGCAGGTGCTTCTCTCGCCGGGCCTGATCGTGGGAAAGCTGCACCTATGGAGGCGATTGGGCATGACCGTGGGTGGCGGTGTTCAGATTCCGGTTACCCACTTTCATGTTCAGGATCGTAACTATCTTATGTCGGTCCGATTCCCTTTCTGATTGCTGCCGACGCATTTGCGGTCGAGAAATCAGACGTTAAGGAGAGAGCGTGACGCGTACAAACAGGAATTTCGTAGCAGCTTATATCGTTCTGGTGGCTCTGCCAGTGCTGGGACTCGCGGGAGTGCTCAGGAGCGAACGCGACCTGGCCGCGCCGATAGCACTGGGAGGGCAGTGGAGATTTCAAATCGACGCGGCCAAGTTGGCTGCCTTGCCCTGCGGAAGGTCGCTGTTTACAAGTCAGGGTGCGGGCTTCACGATCTCGCAGTCGGGCAAGAACTTCACGCTTAGTCGGGTGAACTCGCCGATGCTTGGGGCGTCTGGGCAGATTGAGGGAACAGCTATGAAGGCGACCATACCAACTTCTGCCGAAGGAGCGCAGGAGGCGGGCTGTGGGGGACGTATCTTTTCTCTGACTGCCACAGTGGATCCCAAGGCGAATCCGCTGTCGTTGGAAGGCAAGCTGTCGGTGGATGACTGTTCGACTTGTCTGCCGGTTGAATTCCGCGCAGTTCGAGAAGATCAGGCCAGAGCCAAGGGAGGCCACTGATGCCCAACATGTTCACGCTTGTCCTGCAGATTGCGGTGGTACTGGCTGTATGCCGGCTGGTAGGAATGGTTTTCCTGAAAATACGACAGCCCCGGGTGGTCGGAGAGATGTTTGCGGGCATTATGCTGGGGCCCTCACTTCTGGGTTGGATTGCGCCGCATTTTTCAGCCTTCGTGTTTCCAGCCGCAAGCCTGGGGTTCCTGAATGCTCTGAGCCAAATCGGTGTGATTGTGTTCATGTTCCTTGTGGGCTTGGGAATCAATCCAAAGGAATTGAAGAGCCAGGGACATGCAGCGGTGTTAACCAGCCACGTCAGCATCACCGCACCTTTTGTTCTGGCGTCCTTTTTGGCAATCTACCTGTATCCTCGGCTCTCGGATAACAGCGTACCGTTTACCAGCTTCGCCTTGTTCATGGGGGCAGCCATGAGCATCACTGCATTTCCCGTATTAGCCCGCATTTTGACAGAACGGAACATGCTGCAAAGCCGTCTGGGCACGGTCGCGATTGCCTGCGCGGCAGTGGACGATGTGACCGGCTGGTGCATTCTGGCGTACATTGTGCTGCTGATTCGCTCAGCGAATACCGGAAATCCGATCTGGCTGACAGTGGGAGGGCTCATCGCCTTTGCCCTCATCATGATTTATGGAGTGCAGCGGCTGCTGCGACGCTTCGAATCCCTCTACTTTGAGCGCGGACTGCTCAGCGACAATGCCATGGCTCTGATGCTTCTGCTGGTGCTGGGTTCGGCCTTGTGCACGGAGTGGCTTGGCATCCACCTTCTGTTCGGTTCTTTCCTGATGGGGGCGATCATGCCCAAGGAACAAAAATTTGTCCGCTACGTTCTCGATCGGTTCGAGACCATCGTGGTGAGCCTGCTTCTGCCTCTGTTTTTCGCGTTTACCGGACTGCGCACGAACATTGGTCTGGTCCGTGGCCCGGAGATGTGGATGTATTGCGGCCTGATCATCCTGGTGGCAACCATGGGCAAACTGGGCGGCTCGATGCTGGCTTCCTGGTGGACCGGGATGCCGGCGCGAGAGGCTGCTGGACTGGGCACCCTTATGAACACGCGGGGCCTGATGGAGTTGGTGATTTTAAATATTGGCCTGGATATAAGGGTGATCTCCCCGGCGCTGTTTTCGATGATGGTCTTAATGGCGTTGACCACCACATTCATGACCAGCCCGGTGTTGGAATTGATCTGTCCCGGCAAGATGCTACGGGGAGAGACCGAGGCTGCAACCTGCGAGGAGGTGGGCGTGTCGCAGCTGAGACTCAATCCCGCTGGTGATTGAGGGACGTGGCTTGGAGAGCATGATCGGGGCTGCCGTCGCTGCGCAGGCTCGCACCGTCCCGGCCGGGCGCATACGTTCCTGTTAAAATCGAAGTGCGATGCTGCTTCCCTTCGTCCGCGAACTCTTTACGGACGTAGAATTCCTTCCCGGCTTCACGCGTGCAGCCTCCCACCTGAAAGAGGGCACGGGGCGGATTCGTCTGTCCGGGCTCTCTCCCACAGCCAAAGCTTTGTTGCTGGTCCTTTTGCGGCGTGCTGCTGAACGTCCTCTGATCGTCGTGGTAAATGACAACCGCGCAGTTGAGGATTTCGTTCCCGTGCTGCGCGGGTTCTGCGAACTGACGAACGCCTGCGATCCGGAATCGGTGGTGGCACTTCCAGCCCGTGACGTGCTGCCGTTCCAGAATCTCTCGCCGCATCCGGAACTCCAGGAAGAACGGGCCACCGCGCTGTGGAAGATCGCCACCGGCAAGGCATCGGTTGTGGTTTCTCCGATCGCAGCGACGGCGATCCTGCAACGCTCGGCCGAGTACTACACCGACCTTGCACGCACGCTGCGACGGGGCGAATCTTTTGACCTGGAGAATCTGCTGGGGCATTTGAACACGGTGGGCTATGCGTCGGCGGACGTGGTCGAGATGCCCGGACAATATGCTCTGCGCGGCGGCATCCTCGATGTTTACTCTCCGGAAGCGGAGCGCCCGGTCCGCATCGAATTTTTTGGCGATGAGGTGGAATCCATCCGGCGCTTCGATCCCACGTCGCAGCGTTCGTCGAATCCGATGGACGAGGCGCTGTTGCTGCCGCTCACGGAAACGCCGGTCAGTGATCAGTTGCTGGGCGCGATTCACACCCGGCTTTCGGGCAAACGCGTTACAGGCAACGAGGAAATTATTGAGGCGGCGGTCCGGTCTGGCGGAGTCACGGTTTTTCCCGGTTGGGAGTTTTATGCGCCCGTGGCTGGGGCGGACCGGACGGTTTTCGATCTGCTGCCGAATGCCGCCGTGCTGCTCGACGAACCGGAACTGCTGCGTTCCGAGTTCGATCGCTTCTGGGCACGGGTGGAGGAAGCGCACGAAAGGAGCGGCGTGGGCAATCTGGTGCGGCCAAGCGATCTTTACCTGCCGCCGGAAGGCTGGTGGCACAAGATCGCGGCGCTCACCGGGGCGGACCTGGAACATCTCGGCATTACGCGCGGGGACGACAGCGACTCGACGATCGCTTTTCTCACACAGCCCACGCCGCGTTTTCACGGCGCTGTTCCAGCGATGCTGGAAGAAGTACAAAAACTCACGGCGGCGGGAAATCAGGTGCTGTTCTCGGTTCCGAACACCGGAGAGGTCGAGCGCCTGGCGGACATTTTTACCGAGTACAACGTCAGCTATAAGCTGGGCAGCCGCACTCGTGGTGGTGAAAGCTATGCGGATGAGACCAGTTATTTCGCCGGAGAAGTGCTGACCACCACGCTGGCCAAAGCCTATGTCCCGGATGGGGTTGTGTTTCCCGAGGCGCACCTTGCGATCTTCGGGGCGCGCGATTTGTTTGATGAGTCGGATACGGTGGCCTCGCGGCCGCAGCGGCAGAAGTCGAAAGTGTCGGCATTCCTCTCTGACTTTCGCGACCTGCAAGTCGGAGATTACGTGGTTCATGTCGAGCACGGGATTGGGCAATATCAGGGGCTGAAGGAAATCAATCAGGGCGACGGCAATGCGGAGTTCATGCTGCTGGAATACGCGGAGGGAGCGCGGCTTTATGTCCCGCTGACGAGGCTCGACCTGATTCAGAAGTACCGGTCGTCGGAAGGGGCGAAGCCGGCGCTGAGCCATCTGGGGACGCAGGCCTGGTCGAAAACAAAGGCACGTGTGCGCAAGGCCATGAAAGACATGGCCGACGAACTGCTCAAGCTCTACGCCGAGCGCAAAACGGCGCAGGGGCACGCGTTTCCGGCAGGCAACGAATTCGTGCGCGAATTCGAGGATGCGTTTGAGTTCAGCGAGACCGAAGACCAGGCCCAGGCTATCAGCGATGTCATGAACGATATGGAATCGTCGCAGCCCATGGACCGGTTGCTGTGCGGCGATGTTGGCTACGGCAAGACGGAAGTCGCCATGCGCGCGGCTTTCAAAGCGATCAGCGACAATAAGCAAGTCGCCGTGCTGGCGCCGACCACGGTGTTGGCTTTCCAGCACTACGAAACGTTCAAGCAGCGCTTCGGGCCATTTCCGGTGACGGTCGAAATGATCAGCCGCTTCCGCAATCCCAAGCAGCAAAAAGAAATTCTGCAGAAGACGGAAGCGGGGAAGATCGACATCCTCATTGGCACGCACCGCATTCTGTCGAAAGATCTTAAGTTCTCCGACCTCGGCCTGCTGATCGTTGACGAAGAGCAGCGCTTCGGCGTGCGCCACAAAGAACGCATCAAGCAGATGCGGAAGCAGGTGGACGTGCTCACCATGTCGGCTACGCCGATCCCGCGGACACTGCACATGTCGCTGGTGGGGCTGCGCGACATGAGCGTCATCGAAACGCCGCCCAAAGATCGTATGGCGATTCAGACTGTGGTCGCCAGTTGGGATGACAAGCTGATCCAGTCGGCCATCGAGCAGGAACTGGAACGGGGCGGACAGGTCTACTTCGTGCACAACCGGGTGGAGAGCATCTGGGAGATCGCGGCGAAGTTGCAGGAGTTGATTCCAAAGGCGCGCATCGCTGTCGGCCACGGCCAGATGGGCGAGTCAGAACTTGAAAAAGTGATGTTGAAATTCATGCATCACGAAGCCGACATTCTGGTTGCAACTACGATCATCGAAAACGGCCTTGATATTCCGCTCTGTAATACGATTCTGATCAACCGGGCGGACCGGCTTGGGCTTTCAGAGTTGTACCAGTTGCGCGGGCGCGTGGGGCGCTCGAACCGGCGTGCGTATGCGTATCTGCTGATTCCGCGGGAACTCGAACTCACTCCGATTGCGCGACGACGGCTGGCAGCGTTAAAGGAATTCTCCGACCTGGGCGCGGGATTCAAGATTGCCGCGCTCGATCTGGAGTTGCGCGGGGCAGGGAACCTTCTCGGCGGCGAGCAGAGTGGGCACATCGAGGCCGTGGGATTTGAACTTTATACGCAGATGCTGGATCGTGCAGTCCGCGAGATGAAAGGGGAAGCTGCGCCGGACGAGGCCGAAACTCAACTCAACCTGGGCCTCAACATCCGGATTCCTGCGGAGTATATCCCGGAGGAAAATCAGCGGCTGCGAATGTACAAGCGCGTGGCAGGGGTCGAAGCCGAATCGCAGCTGGCGGATGTGGCGGCGGAGTTGGAAGATCGCTATGGCCCGCCACCGCCCGCGGTGCGCAACCTGCTTGACTATGCTTCGCTCAAATTACTGTGCATGCGCGTGGGAGTGAACGCGATCGAACGCAAGCGCGAATCGGTGACGTTCAAGTTCCGCCAGAATGCCGCGGTTGATCCCGAGCATTTGGCCCGATTTGTGTCGGCGCAGCGCGGTGCCAACTTTACTCCGGATGGCATGTTGAAATTCGCGTTGAAAGCTGGCGCCGCCGAGGACGTATTGCGATCGCTGCGCACCGTGCTGGAACAACTGGCGGCAGAGGAAGCGTCGTCCGAAGTTCGCTGACCCGCGGCAAAATTCAGTCGTACACGTCCCTGCAACTGTGCCCGCACGGTGCAAGATTGCGAAAGTGCTTCCCATAGCGGCGGCTTCCGGCTAGGATATTGCAACTCAACCCGACGGCGTGAGCGTTCGGATGGAGCCTGAAGTGCAGAGCAGAGTCCGGGACCTCTGATCCGACATCAAAATAATTAGAGGACTAAGAATCTCGTCCAGTTCTCTGGACTGTGTGAGTAATTTTTTTCGACAGCCATTTCAAAATGAGTACAGCCAGGCCAGTAACGATTCTTGAAGAAAAGTTCTACCGCGCAGAGGTCACCAGGCGCGTGGACTTCGCTCCCGATCTGTGGATGTTCCGCGTCCGCAGCAGCGGGGACTTCCGGTTTGTCCCGGGGCAGTACGCGAGCCTCGGACTTGAACACAACGGGAAGCGGCTCGAGCGTCCCTATTCGATTGTGTCGTCTCCGTCTGAAGATGAAGTGGAATTTTTCGTTGAGTTGGTTCCGGAAGGCGCCCTGACGCCTCTGCTGCACCAATTGCAGCCGGGCGACCAACTGCTGATGCGGAAGATTCCCAAGGGAAAATTTTCGATTGATACCCAGAGCGAGAAGAAAAATCATCTGCTGATTTCGACCGTTACCGGGGTCGCTCCGTTTGTCAGCTATGTGCGAACCTTATCGAAGGATTGGAAAGAAGGGCGATTCGACGGGTCCCACAAACTCTACCTTCTGAATGGCGCCAGCCGGCCGTGGGAGTTTGGATACCTCGAGGAACTGAACCAGTTTGACAGGGAGTTGCCGTGGTTCAAGTATGTGCCGACGGTGAGCCGTCCGTGGGACCACGAGGATTGGCCGGGGGAGATCGGGCGGGCGGACGACATCCTGCGGAAGTACGCCGACCATTGGGAACTGGATGCCAGCAATACGGTGGCGTATTTGTGCGGGCATCCCGAGATGATCGAGCACAGCAAAGCCATTCTAAAGAGGCGCGGCTTCGTAGATAAGAAAGCTATTAAGGAAGAGGTTTACTGGATACCGCCGCACAAATAGGGCTAGCGAAATCGTAACCGCAGAGGACGCTGAGACCCCTCGCAGAGCACGCAGAGATTTCGTTAGGTTTCCGCAGGGGCAAAGAAGACCAGCACTGCTAGTTCTTCCGCGACGTCGTAGAAGCGGTGCTCTAGTTCCGCCGCAACGAACAGCACGGTCCCGGCCGAAACTTCCTGGTCGTGATCGCCAGCCCGAAAACGCGCTCGGCCTCGAATTACGTAGTACATCTCATCTTCATGATGGGGACGCTGCGGATCGGTAGCTCCGGCCGGCAGCACGTACAGGCCGGCACTCATCGAGGGCACGCGCAGAAATTCCCGGTAGAGCTTCCCGTTCGCGATGCGTTGCTGGTCGATTTCGTTGATCTTGGCGAACAGAGCCTTCACGCGAGAATGCCCCCGAACACCAGGTCGGTAAATTGCGGAACCAGGCTATGGGCCTGCAGATTTCCTTCAGGCTTATACCACTGGTAAATCCAGTTGATCATACCGAGCAGCGCGAAGGCAGCAGCACGAGGGCTGACTGATCCTTTGGCGCGACGTGCGCGTTGCACGTCCGCCATCAGGTCCTCGACAAAGTGAACGTAATCTTTCTTGCGCGTGTTGATGCGCTTGCGGAGGCCGGGAGGCAGGGGATGGTTCTCGTGCAGCATGACGGTGATTTCGCGATCCCGGGGACTGAGTACAACTTCGATGTGCAGGCGGATCAAGGCTCGCAGCCGCTCTTCCGGATCAGCAATACCGCGTACTGGAGTGAGGACGCGTTCCTCAGTGATCTCCATGGCGTGGTTCATGATCTCGAACAGGATTTCATCTTTGCTTTGGAAATGATGGTACAGCCCGCCTTTGCTGAGCTTGAGAGCCGCGGCGACGTCGTTCATGGAGGTGGCGTCGTAGCCGCGCTGCTGGAACAAGCGTGCGGCGGTACGCAGGATCTCCTGCCGGGAATCTACCAGAGCTTCGCGAGGCATCGCGTGTCATGGTAAACAGTTGCGGGCCGGAATGCCAATTGCTAGCCCGTCGTGGCGATCTGTAGAGCTTAGCCGGCGCGGTACAACTCGGGAACGAAGTTCTGCTCCTGGATGGGCGGACGCACGTACTTGGTCTTGTCGAGCGGCGGCAGTTTGAGCCGCTCAGGAGTCAGGTCACGGTAGGGAATCAGCGACAGCAGGTGGTGGATGACGTTGAGCCGGGCACACTTTTTATTTTCCGCGTTGACCACGTACCAGGGCGCCTGCTTGATGTCGGTGACCGCGAACATCTCATCCTTGGCCCTGGAGTATTCCGCCCATCGACGGCGAGACTCGAGATCCATGGGACTCAATTTCCAGCGCTTCGTCGGATCATTCATCCGGTCTTGAAAGCGGCGTTCTTGCTCCTCGTCGCTGACCGAGAACCAGTATTTGATGAGGATGATTCCTGAGCGCACCAGCATGCGTTCGAACTCCGGGCAACTGTGCAGGAACTCCAGATATTCCGCCTCGGTACAGAAGCCCATGACGTGCTCGACGCCGGCGCGGTTGTACCAACTGCGGTCGAATAAAACTATTTCTCCGGCGGCGGGCAGGTGCGCGACGTAACGCTGGAAGTACCACTGGGATTTCTCGCGTTCCGTGGGAGTGCTCAGCGCGACGACCCGGCAAATTCGCGGATTGAGGCATTGAGTGATGCGCTTGATGGCTCCGCCTTTGCCGGCAGCATCGCGGCCCTCGAACAGCACGACCACGCGCAGTCCCTTATCTTTGATCCATTCCTGCAATTTCACGAGTTCGATCTGCAAGCGGGTGAGCTCATTGTCATAGGTGCAGTCTTTGCCGAGGCGCAGGGGCTTGGAGGCCTTGTTCGCGGCTTCGGCCTTTGGTGTGGCCGAATCGGCTGAGTGATTTTTGTCGATAGTAGAGCGCTTGTCTGGCATGTCAGGACCTTCCTGTGATACATCGGCAAGAGCAGCGCAATCCTACAGCGTACGAGGAGTTGAGAAACACGCGAAATGCTGAATCAGACTGGCAACAAGTTATAAGTTACTGATTATGAGCAAGATAGTGGCATCCTGTTTGAGAGCGACAGGCTGACGAGGTTGGTGCGTCCATCTATTGGTTGACACTAGAAAAGGGTCGGGGTAGCATCTTCAGATGCCGACCGACCGGTCGGTTTTGCGGCAATGTGTAGTTTCCCAGGTTTGGGGCGATACATTAAGTCCCATCCCCAAAAGACAAGGGCTATATTCTCCCCTTGTGCTACGAGAGGAGCACGATAGTGGTCACTATTTTTTATGAACGCGATGCCAAGCCTGAGGTGCTGAAGGGCAAAACGATCGCCATCCTTGGCTATGGCAGCCAGGGACACGCCCAGGCTCAGAATCTTCGCGACAGCGGACACAAAGTCATCGTCGGACTCGATCCCAACCGGCAAAGTGCGCAGCAGGCGCGGGGTGACGGCATGGTCGTCGTGGCGCCCGACGAGGCAGCCAAGCGCGCGGACTGGATCCACGTGCTCACGCCGGACGAAACGCAAGGTGCGCTCTACGAAAAGTCCATCAAGCCGTATCTGCATCCCGGAAAAGTCCTCGGGGTCTCGCACGGGTTCAGCATTCACTTCAAAACGATCGTTCCGCCCAGTGATGTGGATGTGGTGATGATCGCTCCCAAGAGTCCCGGACATCTGGTGCGGCGAGTGTATACGGAGGGGCGCGGAGTACCGGCGCTGCTGGCGGTTCAGCAGGATGCGAGCGGGCGCGGGCACGAACTCGGACTGGCTTATGCACACGGCATTGGCTCGACGCGGGCTGGGGTGCTGGAGACTACTTTCAAAGAAGAAACCGAGAGCGATCTGTTCGGTGAGCAAGCCGTACTGTGCGGCGGGCTGACGTCGCTGATCAAAAAAGGATTCGAGACGCTGGTTGAGGCTGGCTACGCACCCGAGATTGCCTATTTCGAATGCCTGCATGAAGTAAAACTCATCGTCGACCTGATATACGAAGGCGGATTGGCGCGGATGCGCTACTCGATTTCGAATACTGCCGAGTACGGCGATCTGACACGCGGCGAGCAGGTGGTCGGAGATGCTACGCGGCAGGCGATGAAGAAGACGCTCGCCGATATCCAGTCCGGAAAATTCGCGAAGGAGTGGATTGCCGAGAATCAGGCTGGCTGCCCGAACTTCAACAAGCTGCGAGAGAACGAGAAGCAGCATCCCATCGAGATCGTGGGCGCGCAACTGCGTAGCATGATGAGTTGGCTGCCAAAAGAGGGGAAGAAGCCGGCGGAAGCTCCCAAGGAATCCACAAAACAGGTGGTGAATGCTTAAGGGAGCCGACATCGTTTTGCAGTGCCTGCGCTCCGAGGGCGTGGATCTGGTATTCGGCTATCCGGGGGGCGCGATCATGCCGCTGTACGACGCGCTTGAGGGCAGCGGCGTGCGGCACGTTCTCACCCGGCACGAGCAGGGAGCGGTATTCGCGGCTGAGGGCTACGCGCGGGTGACGGGCAAGGTTGGCGTCGCGATGGCGACCAGCGGTCCGGGTGCTACGAATCTGGTCACAGGCATTGCCGATGCGAAGATGGATTCCGTTCCCCTGGTCTGCATAACGGGACAGGTGCGCAGCGCCCTGATCGGAACGGATGCGTTTCAGGAAACCGACGTGTTCGGCGTGACACTTTCGCTGACCAAGTGGAGCCGGCTGGTTCGCACGCTGGATGAGATTCCCGAGGCGATTGCCGAAGGGTTCCATTGGGCACGCAGCGGGCGTCCGGGACCGGTGGTGATCGACATTCCCACGGACATGCTGAAGGCCAAGAAGGAATTCTCCGGCCCGGTGAAATTCACGCCGCACGCTCGGCCGGCGGAAGCGAAGGCAGATGGCGGCTTCACTGACACCATCGTGGCCTTGCTGCGGCAATCGGCGAAGCCGGTTGCGTTGGTGGGTGCAGGAGCAAAGCTTTCGGGGGCGGTTCCTGAGCTGCGGCGGCTGCTCGGTCACTTGAACATCCCAACCTTCGCGACCGTTCACGGCTTAGGTGCGGTGCAGCCTGAAGCACCGTATTACCTCGGGATGGTGGGAATGCACGGCACGCGCGCCGCGAACATGGCGCTGCATGAAACGGATCTGTTGCTGGTTTTCGGAGCGCGGCTGGATGACCGGGTGACTGGCGACCCGGGGCGGTTTGCGCCGCAGGCCAAGATCGTTCACTTTGAAATCGATCCGGCACAACTGGATCGCGTGCGGCCGTGCGATCTGCCGGTGATTGGAAATCTTGCTGACACGATTCCTGCATTTCATGCGGAGTTGCGGCGGCACACTCTGCCTGACTTTTCTTCGTGGCGTGCGGTCGCGTGCGGGGAAGAGCGAGCCGAACTTGATCCGCGGGGGCTGGCGCAGCCGACGATTCGCTTCCTCGATGAGCTCTTCAGTCGATTGCCGCAAGACAGCGTGATTCTGGCCGACGTGGGCCAGCACCAGATGTGGGCGGCGCAGCGCTACCGCTCGTCCTCGCCGCGGGGTTTTATTACCTCGGGCGGACTGGGAGCGATGGGCTTTGCTCTGCCGGCGGCTGTTGGTGTGCAACTCGCCAAGCCGGATACGTGCGTGCTGTGTGTTTCCGGAGACGGCGGATTTCAGATGAACATCCAGGAACTGGCTACGGTGCACCGTCTCGGGCTGCGGGTGAAGATGGTCATCATCGACAACAAATATTTGGGCATGGTGCGGCAGTGGCAGCAGCTGTTCTACGAGCGCAACTACGCCGAAACCGACTTGAGCGACAACCCGGATTTTGTGGAGATCGCGAAGGCGTACAAGATTCACAGTTTTCGCATGAAAGAAGATGCCATGCGCGAATTCCCGGTATCGCAGGAGACAGGCGATCAGATTGATCGTTTCTTGCATTCTCCAGAGGCGGAGTTGCTGGTGTTCGACTGCGCACCGGAAGCCAATGTGTTTCCGATGGTGCCGGCCGGGGCGGCGCTTTCGGAGATGTTGCTGGAGGAAGAACCGACGCAGTAGGTGGCGTCGGGGGCGGCGGCCAAGATGGCCGCCGGACAGCCGGCGGGACGCCGGCGCTACAAAGATGTGCTACGAAGAAACTGGGGGATGACCACATGCAGGCTTTTCACATTCGCTATCGCAATACGCAGGGGACGTTGATGCGCATCTTGAACGCGGCCTCGCGCCGTGCCTTAGATCTGCCGTCAGTAATGGCTGAACCGGCGGAGCGCGATCACCAGGTCACGCTGACGCTGGATGTAAACCAGAAGCAGGTCGGCCAACTTTATCGCGAATGGTATTCGATTGCGGATGTGATTCATGTAGGCGCGGGTACGGCTGCGGCGACGGAGTGGACTTCACATCATCCTCCGGCGGGCGTGACGCTGGAAGGATCGCGAGCAGCAGCGCGCGCGTAGTTCGACTTTGTGGCTGGGCAAGCATGACGACTCCTGGGCAAACGTCATGCAACTGGGGAACCTGCAAAGCGGGTTCCCCGTTTTTATCAGGCAGGTTTCCAGGTTTCATAGGTTCAAGGTTTCAAGGGTTTTGGTTATGCAACACGCGTCAACCTTAAAACTTTGAAACCTTGAAACTTTGAAACTTCGTCTTTGTTCGGTACTCTTTCAGCCATGGATCTCAAGCACATTAGCCGTGGAATTACTGAAGGGCGCGATCGGGCCGGAGCGCGCTCGATGTTCAAGGCCATTGGGTTCACCGATGCTGATCTGAGCCGTCCTCTGATCGGCGTGGCCAATACCTGGATCGAAACCATGCCGTGCAACTTTCATTTGCGCCGCCTGTCGGCGAAGGTGAAAGAGGGCATTCGTGCGGCGGGCGGCACCCCCATGGAGTTCAACACGATCGCGATTTCTGACGGCGAGACCATGGGTACGGAAGGCATGCGTGCGTCGCTGGTAAGCCGTGAGTTGATCGCCGACTCGATCGAACTTGTCTGCCGAGGGCAGATGTTCGACGCAGTGGTGTGTGTGGTGGGCTGCGACAAGACGATTCCGGCGGCGGCGATGGCTCTGGCGCGTATGAATCTTCCCGGTGTGGTGCTTTACGGAGGAACCATTGCTCCCGGCAGCTATCGCGGGGAGGATGTCACGATTCAAGATGTTTATGAGGCCATCGGCGCGAATGTTGCGGGAAAGATGAGCGATGCGGAACTGAAGGAATTGGAGGATGTTGCTTGTCCCGGCGCGGGCGCGTGCGGCGGGCAATACACGGCGAACACGATGTCGACCGTGATGGAGATGATCGGACTTTCGCCGATGGGATTCAACAGCGTGCCGGCCATGGATGCCCAGAAAGATCAGATTTCTTTCGACTGCGGGAAGATTGTGATGAACGTCCTGCAGAAGGATCTGAAGCCACGCGACATTCTGACGCGCGAGGCATTCGAGAATGCGATTGCGTCGGTCGCCGCCACGGGCGGGTCAACCAATGCGGTTCTGCATCTGCTGGCGATTGCGCGCGAGGCGGGCGTCGGCTTGGAAATCGACGACTTCCAGACGGTGAGCGAGCGGACTCCCGTGTTTGCGGATCTGAAGCCTTCCGGCAGATTCGTGGCCGCGGACATGCATAGGGCGGGAGGTATTCGGCTATTGGCGAAACGGCTGACGAGCGGGAAGTACCTGCATGGATCGGCAAAAACCGTGACTGGACAGACGATTTCTGCGGAAGCCGCGAGTGCGGTGGAAGGTCCGAATCAGGAAGTTATTGTGCCGCTAGATAAGCCGCTCAAAGCAACGGGTGGCCTGGTGATTCTCAAAGGCAATCTTGCGCCCGAGGGATGCGTGGCAAAGATCAGCGGCCACGAGCGGCTCGAGCATCGGGGACCGGCGCGCGTTTTCGAATCGGAAGAAGACGCCATGGCTGCGGTTACAGCGAAAAAAATCAAAGCAGGCGACGTCGTGGTGATTCGCAATGAGGGCCCGAAAGGCGGTCCGGGGATGCGCGAGATGCTGGGGGTTACGGCAGCCATCGTCGGAGAGGGCCTTGGTGGATCGGTCGCGCTGCTCACGGATGGGCGATTCAGCGGGGCGACGCGCGGGCTCATGGCGGGACACGTTGCGCCGGAAGCGGCGATGGGCGGACCGATTACAGGCGTGCGCGATGGAGATATCATTCGCTTTGATGTGAACAAGCGCACCCTGGAGGTCGAAATCAGCCTCGAGGTACTGCAGCAGCGCGTGGCGGAGTGGAAGGCTCCCAAGCCACGCTATGAAACTGGCGTGTTCGCGAAATACGCAGCGCTGGTTTCGTCCGCATCGCAGGGAGCGATCACGCGACCGCGGTGAGGGATCGCAATCGGTAGAAGAGGAGTTCATCCTGAAGATATTTTTTTCCGTGGGAGCGATTGTAGGTAGGGCTGCCAGGATGTGTGAAAAAGCCCCAGTTCTCGCGCACAAAACGCACGAAAAATGGGGCTCATCACAGGTTTCGGACTCTGTCGATCGCTAATGAGTCGCTCCCTGTGCTGCGGCTAGATTGACGATGAAAACGTCGCAGCGGTTCTTACCGGCATCGTCCTTGCCGAGCGTAGTCAACCAGTCCGATGTCCAAGCAAAGAATTTTCCGGTTTGTGAAACCGCACCGATTGTGTTTTGACAGTTGAAATAGGTGGACGAGCCGCTGTTGTAGGTGTGCGCCGCGCGCACGTAACCGCCGCTTTGCGTGACGGCGAATACTTCTCCGTAAAGCGGTCCCGTGAAAGTGCAGCCTTCGTATATATTCCCGGTCTTGTTGCATCCGGCGCCAGCGAACATCGTATGCACGTTTTGAATGTTCGTGGCCCAGTAGGGATACGTGTCGTTCGTATCAGCAGCATTGTTGGAGTAATGGAGGTCACTGTTTGGCGACAACGTCGGCGTCGTATTAACGATGGAGTAGGACAGCGGGTCCGTGAAGGAGCGTTTCGCTGATTCCGGCCAACCGGTTCCGTTGTAAATGTGACTGTAGCCTTCCACCATGTGTCCGGTGCAGTTGGCGGCGCCGGAGGAGGCATAGCAACGGGTCACAGTGGTGGTGCCGATGTGCCAGAAGTAAGGATTTGAGTTACTTCCCTGGGTGCATCCCCCGATGATGCACTTGTGAAAGACGACGCGGAGATAATTTCCATCGAGCGACATGTACGCCTCATGAACGGTGAACTCGTCCGGCAGGCTCATGGGAGAACAGCCAGTTGAGGTGCAGAGTTGGGCGTGAGCCGTGTCGTAGCGGTAACATTGCCCGGAAGGCGCGTCATAGACAACCACATCGGTGCCCGTATCCTGGCCGCCTAATTGATTCGAGAAGGCGTGGGAGAAGCGCTTATCGCCGGAACTGACCGTCAATGCCGAGTGCCAGATTCCGTGGCCGATGTTGTAGGGATTCGGCATTCCTTTGCAGGTTGCGAAGTCAAATACCTTTGTGGCCGTGGCGGAAATAGAGGTGGTGCCTGAAAGTGTCAGTTTGTTGAGAGTGGTGCCGTTGGCATTCACGCCGGGAATCGTCGGGGCGGAGTTCACGACTGAATAAATCACATTGGCGGTGGTTCGGCTGAAGGAACCACTGCCGGTCCAGCGTACCTGGTTGGTGCCGGGGGTCCACGCGCCGGCATTGACTACTTGCAGAGAGGAGGGACTGAAGGAGACGGGATATCTCCAGCCGCCCTGATCTGAAACGATGAGGTAGGTGTCGTTGATGTTGAAAATATTGTCGCCGTTTGATCCGGTAAGAGTGACATTCAGGCTTTTGCTGGCAAAGGTATTGCCATCGGTGACGCGTACGATCGGAAGTTTGAAATCCGAGGGAGTCACAATCGAATTTTGCTTGCTGACCACGGGAGGCGGATTCAGATTATTGGTTGTGATCAGGTCGTTGCGCGCGCAACTATAAGTCGGGGTGGCGCAACTGGTCGTAGGGCTGTCTGCCGCGGTGTATTCGGTTTGAGCAAGCGCGCTGAATGAGAATGCAAACGAGAGCAAAAACAGGACGTAAATTCTATTGAATGGATGCACTGGTTTCTCCTTTACCTTCGAACACACTAAGAGCGCCGGCCTCGCGCGTGCGGATTGCGAGGCACGATTTATTAACCGATTGAAGTGGCCTTCGGAGGCCGTTGCTGAGACGGATACCTGGGCCGAGTTGTCCGTCAGCGACGGCGCGGGATTGTGGCGAATGAAACTGTGCAAACGTTATTGCAGAGACGCAAGCGAGTCAATCGGGAGAGGCACCTGTGAGTGTGGATATGAACTTGTGTGTTCTCGAAACGGAATGGCCGGCGTGAAATGCGGGGATTGGCGAGAGCGCTGTCGAAGAAATTCGCTAGGCGACTTTTAGGCGCCTCAAGAGCTTACGTTTCTTGGTCCCCAGTTCCGCCGTTCTCTTGTCTTCATTCTCGATGATCCAGTTGACGATGCCTCCAACCAGAATGGCGAAACCGGTGTTGTACAACCAGAGCATGAGGATGACAGCTGCGCCCAGCGAACCGTAGGTCGCGCTGTAGCTATTAAAGAAATGCAGGTAGATACGAAAACCGATGGATGCAAGCAGCCAAAGGGCAACTCCGGCAGCGGCACCCGGCGTGACCCAATACCATTTGCGTTCCTCCAGATCGGGACCGAAGTAGTAGATGATGGAGTAGGACAGGAACATCGCGGCGAAGGTGACGGGCCACTGCAAGATTTTCCAGGTCACGCGGAAGATGTTGCCCAACCCGACATGCGATGCGATGAGGACGCCGATTTTTCCGCCATACAGCACAAGCACCAGGGCGGTCAGAATGAGGGCGGCGAGCGCGAGAGTCAATCCAACAATGGTGATCTTCTGCTCCCACCAAGGCCGAGTCTCGTGGGTCTGATAGATGACGTTGAGCGACGTGACTACCGCACCCATGCCGCCTGAGGCGGCCCAGAGTGCGCCGAGGATTCCTGCGGCCATCTTGATCCCGCCGCTGTTCTTGAAGGTCTGGTCGACAATACTGTGAACGAGGTTGGATGCGGATCCGGGTACGAGATTTCCTAAAGAGGACAAGATCGTCTCGCGCAGTTGGGACCCCGGCCCGGCAATTACCGCCACCAGGGAAACCAGAAACAAGAGCATGGGGAAGAGCGCGAGCAGGAAGTAATACGATAGTGACGCAGAGCGGGTCGAAAGTTCGTCATCCCCGATTTTCTTGACCACGAGCTTGCTCAGTTCGAGCGGAGTGAATCCCCCGAATTTCCATAGCGAGGGCATGGATCACGCTACTTTGGCCCGGTCTTTGCTGCGCCGGCGGCGCTCGGGGAATTGAGTAAGTTCGTTGGCGGCCGTAATCAGCGCGCCCTGGACCATAAAAAATTTCTTCTGCGGCTCGTCCTTGAAGGCAAGGAATTCTGGCATGGTGGCGACCATGGCGGCGATTCCTAAATCGATTTCGTGGCGCACCGGGTAATGGATAACCTTGCGAACGCCACCCGGATAATCTGTGAGCAGGCTGACCGCAAGCTTGGCGCCTCCGCAGAGAAACGAGGCGATGGCGGCGCGCTTATTGTGTCGCCAGAACCAGCCGGCGGTGGCAAAAAACGTGCCGACGATGACGTAGTCGAAGATGGCATGGGCTTTGGGCGAGATCATGCGCGGCAAGGGTTTGGCCGCCACCTTGGTGATACTGTTCAGCATGGGCATAGGATCAATACTCCAATACGAAAATCGGGCGGTTAGCGGCGGGAGAACACCCCGCCGACACCATACCCGGCGATCAGGCCGAGGCACGAAACAACAATGGCGATCGTGGTGAAACGTTGCCGCAAATTCGCGGACACGTCATATCTCTGGCGTGCAGCGGCGATTTTTTCTTTGAGTTCCGCGGTGGTCTGATGGATCTCGTTGCGCTGTTCGATCGCACGGAGTTCCAGATTTTCGACAGGCTTGGTACTCATATTTGATTTTTCACCTCGGCCTGTACCCAAACCTTGTCATCTTTGAGAACTTCGATCGTTCTCTTGGGCAACAGGCCCTTGATCTCAAACTCGCGCTTGGCGAAGTAGGCTGCAATTCCGCCAAGGATGGCCCAGAGAATGGCAACAGCGAGGAACGCCAGGAACCAACGGTACTGATTGTCCGGAAGAAACGCCGCCGCGAGGCCTACTAGCGCTAATGTAAAGAGCAAGTAAGCGGTTCCGAGCAGCACGGCCGCGACAGCTGCGAGCGGAGCTACCGTTTTGATGTTTTTTACCTTCTCCTGGAGCTCAGCCTTGAACATCGCGATGCGGGTCTGAACGAAGTCCTTCAGCTCTGTCTTAATGTCGGTTAAAACTTCGGAAATATTGCGCTCGTGATTGATGTGGTTGGTCATGGGTTACCGAGCCCTGGTACAAAATGAGAAACCTTCCATTGGCCAAGCCTAGTAGCGCGAAAAACCTGAAGCGATCAGGGATTTCGGGTATCCCGCAAGAAAACATAATGGGGTTGGCAGATGGTTTACAAAAGCGGCCATTTACGGGTCTCTTGCTGACTTTGCGCGGCTGTGAAAAACTACCAATTACTCCTAATTTCGGCGAGATCTATGGCAGCAGCGCGGACACTATTCGAAAAAATCTGGGAGGCGCACCTGGTGGCTCAGCCCGCTGGGCGGTCCCCAATTGTTTACATCGATCTGCATCTGGTGCATGAAGTGACCTCGCCTCAGGCCTTTGACGGGCTGCGGGCTGCGGGACGCGAAGTGCGGCAGCCGTTGCGCGCGGTGGCGACTGTGGATCACAACATTCCTACCGAACCGCGCGGTACGCCAATCACCGATCTGGTCGCGGCAAAGCAAATTGCCGCGCTGCAGGCGAACTGTAAGGAATTCGGAATCCGGTTATTTGACATGGATTCGCCGGAGCAGGGCATCGTGCACGTGATTGGTCCGGAGTTGGGGCTGACGCAGCCGGGGATGACGATCGTTTGCGGCGACAGCCACACCTCAACCCATGGAGCGTTCGGAGCGCTGGCGTTTGGGATTGGAACCTCAGAAGTCGAGCACGTCCTCGCAACGCAATGCCTGGCGCAGCAGAAGCCGAAGACGATGAAGATTGACGTGCGCGGGAAGTTGGGCGATGGGGTGACGGCAAAGGATCTTGCGCTGGGCATTATCGGCCAGATCGGAACCGATGGCGCCACCGGGCACGTAATCGAATATGCGGGACCGGCGGTGCGCGCGCTCTCCATGGAAGGGCGGATGACGCTGTGCAATATGAGCATCGAAGCCGGTGCGCGCGCGGGCATGGTGGCGCCCGATGAGACCACCATCGCGTACGTGAAAGGGAAGCGGTTTGCACCGCGAGATGCGGCGTGGGAGAAGGCGGTGGCGTATTGGCGCAGGCTGCCGACGGATTCGGATGCCAAGTTCGATAAAGTTATCGAGATCGATGCGTCACAGCTTTGCCCGTTCGTGACGTGGGGAACGAATCCGGGGATGGTGGCGCCGGTGACAGGGCGCGTCCCGGAGGTGAAGGGATTGCAGGAGAACGATCGGCGCGCGGCCGAACTCGCGCTGCAGTATATGGCGCTGGAGCCGGGGCGGCGGATTGAAGAGATCGCAGTCGATCGCGTGTTCATTGGATCGTGCACGAATTCGCGGCTTGAGGATCTGCGGGCGGCGGCGCGGGTGGCCAAAGGACACCATGTCAACGCGAAGGTGCGAGCCATGGTCGTGCCGGGATCGCAGACGGTGAAGCGCGCAGCCGAGCAGGAAGGGTTGCACCGGATTTTTCAGGATGCGGGATTTGAGTGGCGGGAGTCGGGATGTTCGATGTGTTTGGGGATGAATCCGGATATTTTGCGGCCTGGAGAAAGATGCGCTTCGACCAGCAACCGGAATTTTGAGGGACGGCAGGGACGGGGAGGGCGGACCCACTTAGTGAGTCCGATGATGGCGGCGGCTGCGGCCATTGCGGGGCATTTCACCGATATTCGGAATTGGAACTATCAGTAGGAACGGCGCGGGGGCGGGACGCCTCGCGACAGCCGGCGGGACGCCGGCGCTAAGAACCAGCGGGACACGGCGGTACAAAAGATCATGAAACCATTTACTGTGCATCGCGGGCGGGTGGCGCCTTTGGATCGCGTCAACGTCGATACCGACCAGATCATCCCAAAGCAATTTCTCAAGCGGGTCGAGAAGACCGGGTTTGGAAAATTTGTGTTCTACGACTGGCGGTTTGCAGCGGATGGAACGAAGAATCCGGATTTCGTGTTACATGAGCCTCGGTATGAGGGCGCGAGCATTCTGGTTGCGGGTAAGAATTTTGGATGCGGGTCATCGCGCGAGCATGCGGTGTGGGCGCTGGCGGATTTCGGATTTCGAGCGGTCATCTCGTCTTCATTCGCCGATATTTTCGCCAACAACAGCACCAAGAACGGATTTCTGACGGTGCGTGTGAGCGAAGATGAGGCGGCGTTGCTGATGCAGCGTGCGCAAGAGATCGATAACTATACCGTCACGGTCGACCTGGAAAAATGTGAAGTGCGAGACGAGCAGGGGTTCTGCGCCAAATTTCCGATCGATGAATTCGTTCGCCACTGCCTGCTGAACGGACTGGACGACATCGGGTTGACGCTGCAGCACGAAGCAGAAATTACTGCGTATGAAACTAAGCACCCGGCGCCATCGGCGCTGAACTCGGTGCCTCAGTAAAGGCAAAGTCAAAGGGAGTAAAGATTTGTAAAACCTTCGCCCCGATCTTGACCCGCCTCAGGGGTGAGGCTGATCCTAAGATTGTCGCGGATCTGCCGTAGCAACTTCCACTTGGCTCGATCTCCAGGAAGGCCTCATCGGCATAGTAGTGCCGTTTTTCAGGGCAAGTCGCCGCAACCGAGTCTAGAATGCATACGTCTAATACTCGAACTGCCTACGGGTTCGGGGCAAACGAACGGACTACCTGTGAACATGATTGATTCTCATAGAAGAAAATCGCGCGCGGCAGTGGTCTTCCGCACGGTGATGATCTGCACTCTTGCGTCAGTTTGCGCATTTTTCTTCGGCTGCACCAGCGCCGATTCTAAACAACAGAAAGCCCACGCGGCCGGCCCGCGCTCGATTTCAGTTTCCGTCGCGCCCGTACAGCGGCAGGATGTGCCGGTTTACCTCTCTGGCCTGGGAACAGTAACAGCGTTCAATACCGCAAATATCAAAAGCCGAGTTGACGGCCAAATCATGAAGGTGAACGTCCGCGAAGGGCAGGAGGTGCACCAGGGAGAAGTGCTGATCGAGGTTGATTCCCGCCCTTATCAAGTGCAGATGGAGCAGATGCAGGCGCAGCTATTTCGCGATCAGGCGCAACTGCGGGATGCCAGGCTGAACCTGGAGCGCTACACATCGCTGATTCCGTCGGGCAGCATCGCGCAGCAGCAGGTGGACACGCAGAAAGCCACAGTGGATCAACTAGACGGAACGGTACGCAATGATCAAGCGCAAATTGATAGCGCAAAGTTGAACATCACGTACTGCCATATCACAGCGCCATTCAGCGGGAGAATCGGGCTGCGGCAAGTTGATACCGGGAACATCGTGCATGCCTCGGATACCACTCCGATGCTGATCTTGACGCAACTGCAGCCCATTGCCGTGATCTTCACCCTGCCGGAAGATGTATTGCGTAATGTGTCGCAGCAAATGGGGAAGCGGACGCTTGAAGTGGACGCGTTCAGCCGCGATGACCAGACGAAACTGGCCGCCGGAAAGTTGCTGACCATTGACAACCAGATCGATCCGACGACAGGAACGGCAAAACTGAAGGCCGTCTTCGATAACACAGACAACAAGCTCTGGCCCAACCAGTTTGTGAATGCAGATTTGCTGGTGGAGACGAGAAGGAACAGCACCGTGGTGCCAACCGCGGCACTGTTGCGCGGCCCGCAGGGGACTTTTGTTTATACGGTAAACCCGGACAACACCGTGCAGGATAAGGCGGTCACAGTCGGGCTAACGCAGGGCGATACCACGGTGATCACCAGCGGAGTGAATCCCGGAGATACGGTAGTTACGGACGGACAAGACAAGCTGCAGCGAGGCAGCCGGATTGAGCCGCGCAACGGCACTCCAGGCGCGGGAAGCGGAGGTGCGCCGGTGACGGGTGCGGTCCGGCGCAATCACACTCCAGCTCCGGGGCTCTCGACTGCGCCCATTTCAGGTGTTCCCGGCTCATGAGCCCTTCAAGATTATTCATCCTACGGCCGGTTGCGACCACGCTGCTGATGGTCGGCGTGCTGCTGGTGGGCTGGGTTGCGTTCATGCAACTGCCGGTCTCGGCGCTGCCCGAGGTGGACTATCCAACCATCCAGGTGGTGACGTTTTATCCGGGAGCAGATCCGGAGGTGATGGCTTCGTCAGTGACGTCTCCGCTGGAGCGGCAGTTCGGGCAGGTGCCGGGGCTGACCCAGATGACGTCGACCAGTTCGTTCGGCAGTTCGATCATCACTCTTCAGTTCGGCGTGGACGAGAACATCGATGTTGAAGAGCAGCAGGTGCAGGCCGCCATCAACTCCGGTTCGACCTACTTGCCGACGGACCTGCCGAATCCCCCGATCTACAACAAGGTGAATCCCGCGGACGCGCCGATTCTGACCTTGGCGCTGAGCTCCGATTCTCTGGCGCTATCGAAGGTCGAAGATATGGCTGACACTTCTCTGGCGCAGAAGATTTCTCAATTGCCGGGCGTGGGATTGGTTTCTATCAGCGGCGGGCAGAAGCCGGCGGTGCGCATTCAAGCCAATCCCACGGCCTTGGCTTCTTACGGGCTGAGTCTGGAAGATTTGCGGGCTGCGCTCGCCCAGGCCAATGTGGATCAGGCCAAAGGCGTAATTGACGGGCAGCGGCAGGCGTACACGATCGGAGCGAATGACCAGCTTTTTTCCAGCGAACAGTACAAACCGATTGTGATTGCTTACCGCAATGGCGCTCCGGTACGGCTAAGCGACGTTGCCAATGTGATCGATGGAACCGAGAATGTTCAACTCGCGGCATGGATGAATCTGACGCCGGCGGTGATCGTCAACATCCAGCGGCAGCCGGGTGCCAACATCATCAGCGTCGTCGACCGGATCAAGAAGTTGCTGCCGCAATTACAGGCGTCGCTTACGACCGCGGTGAAGGTGCAGATTCTCACGGACCGGACCACAACGATTCGCGCTTCGGTGAAAGATGTTGAGTTCGAATTGATGCTGGCCATCGCCCTGGTGGTGATGGTGGTTTTCCTATTCCTGCGCAATTTTTCGGCGACAACGATTCCCAGTGTTGCAGTTCCGCTCTCGCTGATTGGAACGTTTGGGGTGATGTACCTGCTGGGCTACAGCTTAAACAACCTGACGCTCATGGCGCTCACCATCTCCACCGGATTCGTGGTGGACGATGCCATCGTGATGATCGAGAACATCGATCGTTTCCTCGAAGCGGGAGATTCCCCGCTGGACGCGGCGTTGAAGGGCGCGGAGCAGATCGGGTTCACGATCATTTCGCTGACGGTATCGCTGATCGCTGTGCTCATTCCCCTGCTGTTCATGGGCGATATCGTCGGAAGGCTCTTCCGGGAATTTGCGGTGACGCTGGCCGTGACCATCCTGGTGTCCGCAGTAGTTTCACTCAGCTTGACACCCATGATGAGCGCCAAGCTTCTCAAACACCGGAAGGAAGGTCAGCAGGGGAAGTTCTACGAGAAGACCGAGGATCTGTACAACCGCATCATCGCTTTTTACGGGCGAACGGTAAAGTGGGTGCTCAAGCACCAGACGGCGACGTTGCTGGTGACCGCCGCGACCCTGGTGCTCACGTTGTTCCTGTACGTCATCGTTCCGAAAGGATTCTTCCCGGTTCAGGATACGGGCGTGATTTTGGGAGTATCGGAAGCGCCCGACGACGTTTCCTTTGATGCCATGGCGCAGCGCCAGCAGGAGCTAGCCAAGGTCATTCTGAAAGATAAGGCCGTGGAGAGTCTCTCCTCCTTTATCGGGGTGGATGGGACGAACACGACGCCGAATGAGGGACGAATCCAAATCAACCTGAAGCCGCTCGACCAGCGTTCTGACGATGCCTCGGCGATCATTCGGCGCCTGCAGCCCGAAGTCGAAAAAGTGCATGGCATCACTCTCTACATGCAGCCGGTGCAGGACCTCACGGTGGAAGATCGCGTAAGCCGCACGCAGTTCCAGTACTCGATCGAGGATGCGGATGCGCAAGAGTTGGCGCAGTGGACGCCCAAACTGGTCGCCAAGCTCCAGGCGTTGCCCGCCTTGCGCGATGTGGCAACTGACCAGCTGAATGACGGCTTGAGAACGAATGTTACGATTGATCGCGACACCGCGTCGCGCTTGGGCATTTTTCCGCAGGCCATCGACAATACGCTCTACGACGCGTTTGGGCAGCGGCAGGTCTCGACCATATTCACACAGTTGAACCAGTATCACGTGATCCTGGAAGTCCTGCCGAACTTCGCGCAGAATCCTGACAACTTGAAAGATATCTATATCCGGCCCAGCGCCGTGACCCCGAACACGGGGGCTCCGAGCGCGAACGGCGCCTCGGTGACGACGAACGGCGCCCCAGTGCCGCTCTCGGCGTTCACCCGGATGAACTCGACCAGCGCGTCGCTGGCTGTGAATCACCAGGGGCAATTTCCTGTGGTGACGCTGTCGTTCAACCTGGCGCCGGGAGCATCTCTGGGCGACGCAACCAAGGCCATTCAGCAGGCAGAAAAAGATATTCAATTGCCGCCCAGCATTCATGCAGCTTTCCAGGGCACTGCCGCGGCGTTCCAGAACTCATTATCGAGTGAGCCTTACTTGATTCTGGCGGCGGTGATTACGGTTTATATCGTGCTGGGAGTTTTGTACGAGAGCTATATTCATCCCATTACGATTCTCTCGACGCTGCCTTCTGCTGGAGTTGGTGCGATTCTGGCCTTGATGCTCACGGGAAATGATTTGACCGTGGTGGCGCTGATAGGAATCATCTTGCTGATCGGAATCGTGAAGAAGAACGCCATCATGATGATCGACTTCGCACTGGAGGCCGAGCGCGAGGAGCATAAGCCGCCGGAAGAGGCGATCTATCAGGCGTGCCTGCTGCGCTTCCGGCCGATCATGATGACGACCATGGCAGCGCTGCTGGGCGGACTGCCGCTGGCTCTGGGCACAGGCACGGGGGCGGAGCTGCGGCGGCCCCTGGGCATCACGATCGTCGGCGGATTGCTGCTCAGCCAATTGTTGACGCTCTATACGACTCCGGTGGTGTACCTCTGGTTTGACCGGCTGGCGCAGAGATTTGCGCGCTACCAGATCGGCAATCCCATTCCGCAAGAGGGCATGACAGACTAAGCGATGAGTATCTCGGCTCCATTTATCCGTCGTCCGATTGGCACTTCGCTGCTGGCGATGGCGTTGCTGCTGTCGGGAATCCTCGCATTCAATTTCCTTCCAGTCGCCTCATTGCCGAAGATGGAGTTCCCCGTGATCAGCGTCGGCGCTTCGTTGCCGGGAGCCGATCCGCAAACGATGGCGTCGGCCGTAGCGACGCCGCTCGAGCGGCAGTTTGGACGCATCGCAGCGATCAACCAGATGACTTCCTCGAGCCAGTTGGGAAGCACTGGAATCTCGCTGCAGTTCGATCTGAACCGGAACATTGATGCGGCAGCGCGCGACGTGCAGGCGTCCATCAATGCGGCGCGAAGCCAGTTGCCCGCCAACCTGCCGAGCAATCCCAGTTATCGAAAGGTGAATCCCTCGGATGCTCCCATTCTGTTGCTGGGATTAACTTCGGATACCGAGACGGTGCCTCACATGTACGACGCCGCCGACTCTATCCTGGCGCAGAAACTGGCGCAGGTCGATGGAGTAGGGCAAGTCTTCGTATGGGGATCATCGCAGCCGGCGGTGCGTGCGGAAGTTAATCCGACTCTGTTGAACAAGCTTGGAATCGGTCTGGACACGGTGCGGAACGCGCTCAACGCCGCGAACTCTAACCGCCCGAAGGGAGCAGTCTCGAACGGATCGAGGATGTACATGCTCGATGACACCGACCAGCTGTTCACGGCGGATCAATATCGCCCGCTGATCGTGGCCTACCACAATGGGGCGGCCGTGCGGCTTGGCGATGTGGGCGAGGTAATCGATTCAAGAACGGATGCGCGCAATCTGGGGTTGATCAACGGGAAACAGGGAGTGATGCTGGCGATTTTCCGGCAGGCGGGAGCGAACATCATCGACACCGTCGACCGGGTGCAGGCGGTCATTCCCTTCCTTCAATCCTCGATACCGCCGTCGATGGAACTCTCCGTTGTGATGGACCGGACGGTTTCGGTGAGAGCGTCGGTCAAAGATATCGAGCGGACGCTGCTGATTTCCATCGCACTGGTGATCATGGTCGTGTTCGTATTTTTGCGCACTGTGCGGGCGACGATCATCCCGAGTATTGCTGTACCGCTTTCGCTGGTAGGAACGTTTGGGGTGATGTACCTGCTGGGATACAGCCTCGATAACTTATCCCTGATGGCACTTGCGATTTCAACGGGATTTGTGGTGGACGACGCGATTGTGGTGCTGGAGAACATCACCCGCTATATCGAGCACGGGATGGGAGTAGTGCAGGCGACGTTCAAGGGAGCAGCGGAGATTGGATTTACGGTGCTGTCGATGAGCACGTCGCTGGTGGCCGTGTTTATTCCTTTGCTGATGATGGGCGGAATTGTGGGAAGGCTGTTCCGCGAATTCGCCGTCACACTGAGTGTGGCGATCGGGGTGTCGCTGGTAGTCTCGTTGACGACGACTCCGACGATGTGCGCAAAATTTCTGAGGCCGCCGAAGGAGGAGAAGCACAACATCTTCTATCGAACCAGCGAATGGTCATTCAACCGTCTGGTAGGAGGGTATACGCATGCGCTGAAGTGGGTGCTTAGATATCAGTTCGTGACGCTCCTGGTTACGATTGGCGTTGCGGCATTAAGCGTGTGGTTGTACATCATCGTGCCGAAGGGATTCTTTCCGCAGCAGGATACCGGGCGCATCCAGGGGGCCCTGATCGGGGCGCAGGACATCTCGTTCCAGTCAATGGCCGAGAAGATGACGCGCTACGTACAGATCGTGATGGCTGACCCTGCAGTGGACACGATGGCCGGCTTTACCGGCGGAAATACGGCGCTCAACCAGGGCCGCTTCTTTGTCATGCTGAAGCCGGTGGAGCAGCGCGGGCCTTGCCAGAAACAACATTTCTGGCAGTCATGCCATTACGCGTCCTCTGATGAAGTGATCAATCGTTTGCGAGGGAAACTGGCAGTGGTGCCGGGAGCGACGCTGATTCTGCAATCGTCCCAGGAACTTACGATTGGCGGACGATTTGGGAATGCGCAATATCAGTACACGCTACAGAGCGCGGACATCAGTGAATTGAATTCGTGGGCTCCGCGGCTGTTGCAGAAAATGAGACAGCTTCCGGAATTGCGAGACCAGAATTCCGATCAGCAGGACAAGGGACTTCAGGCCAAACTGGTCATCGACCGCGATACGGCCAGCCGGCTGGGAATCACGCCGCAGACGCTGGACAATGCTCTCTACGACGCTTTCGGGCAGCGCATGGTTTCCACGATGTATCTTCCGCTCAACCAGTATCACGTCGTCATGGAGGTGGCGGAACAATTTCAGCAGACACCGGAAGCGCTGCAGAACATCTATTTGAAATCGACCACGGGACAGCCTATTCCTTTGTCGGCGTTCACTCATTTTGAGCCTTCGAATACACCACTCGCGGTCAACCATCAAGGGCAGATACCTTCGGCGACGATTTCATTCAATCTGGCGCCGGGAGTATCGCTGGGACAGGCGACGGACGCGATTGAGAAGGCTGAACGCAGCATCGGATTCCCACCGACGATCACCGCAAGTTTTCAAGGCACAGCCGCGGCATTCCAGGATTCGAAATCCAACATGCTGGTCCTGATTATTACGGCCCTGGCTGCGGTGTATATCGTGCTGGGCATGTTGTATGAGAGCTTCATGCATCCGATTACGATTCTTTCGACGATCCCGTCTGCAGGTGTGGGAGCGTTGCTGGCGCTGCTTATTACGCACAATGAGTTAAACGTGATCGGGATGATCGGCATCATCCTGCTCATCGGATTGGTGAAGAAGAACGCGATCATGATGATTGACGTCGCGCTCGATGTGGAGCGCAACCAGGGGAAGAAGCCGGTAGAGGCGATCTATGATGCCTGTATCCTGCGGTTCCGGCCGATCATGATGACGACGATGGCTGCGCTGCTCGGTGGGCTGCCGCTGGCCCTGGAGGGTGGCGTGGGTTCGGAGTTGCATCGACCGCTGGGCATTACGATTGTGGGCGGACTCATCGTGAGCCAGATGCTGACACTATTCACCACGCCAGTCGTATACGTCTATCTGGATCGCTTGAGGCTGGCCTTGCGAGGCGGGGAAGATCATGCGCTGCCGCAAACAGCGGCGCCGGGTCCGCCGCGGCCGAGTCCCGCTCATTGAGAGAATTGTTGATTTTTGAATCTCGTAGATCGATTTCCGACGTACGGCGTTTCTGGTGCAACCTACCTGGAGAGATAGCGCATCGCAGAGCTAGCGGCGACTGATGCTGCGTAAAAATCGCTTGTCCCGTATGATAGAGAGCACGGGCAATACTGCCTGAATGCAAGCGTTCGTCCTGGAGCAGCCCGGGCAGCCAGCGATTTCCAAGTTTCGTTTTAAATTCATGAGGGGTCACGGATGCGAAAGAAAGCAGCGACTCTGTTGCTTGTTTGCGGAAGCATAGCCATAGCGGTAGGTTGTAGCACTACGACCAGCAGTCATTTTCTGTATGCGGCGATCCCTGCGTCGAGTGAAATTATTGCCTATCGCGAGGATCCGAATTCTGGCATATTGACGCCACTTTCAGTCAGTCCCATCCTGGCAGGTCCGGGAGTACAGTCCATCGCCATTCATCCCTCCAAGAAATTCTTGTATGCGGCAAACTCCGGCGTCACACCGCAGGGGAACATCTCGTTGTACACGATCTCGAGTACCGGGACGCTAACGGAAGTAACGCCGCGGACGAACGTAGGTTCGGTGCCGACGATTTTGACCATGGACTCGGCGGGAAGCTTTCTTTATGTGGGAAATTCGGGATCGGAGGACATTTCCGTATTCTCCATCGACGCGAGCAGTGGTGCGCTGACCCCGGTTCAGCAACAAAACAGTACGACGGCACCCATTGGTGTGTCGCCCATGAACATGAAGCTGTCTCCTTCGGGCAACTTCCTCTACGTTACAGGCGGGCAGACCCAGGGATTCGTGGAAGTATTTACCGTGAGCCAGGGAGTACTCTCTCCGCTGCAGCCAAATTCAGTCTTCATCACGGGAAATAATCCTTTCGGATTGGTGATTAACTCCAGCGGAACTTTTCTCTATACCGCGAACAAAGGGGACAATACCCTGTCGGAATTCACGATCAATGCTGACGGATCTCTGACCCAGTTGCAGAACTCGCCGCTCGGTGGATCATTCACCGGTCCAGTCTCGTTGTTCATCGACAAATCCGGAAAATATCTTTATGTGGCCAATCAAGGTTCAACCAATCTTGTGGCCTTTTCAATCCAATCCGACGGCGGGTTGACCGTGCTCAGTTCATCCCCGTTTGGTACGGGATCGAATCCCAGTTTCATAGCCAGTGACCCAAACGGCAAATTTCTGTTTGTCGGGAATCAGGGGAGTTCGTCTACCAGCGTTCAGTCTTTCGCCCTGGACACCAACAGCGGCACCCTGACCTCTGTTCAAACCTACACGGTGCCCGCCACGGCGACATCGATCGCTGTGACGGATTAATTTGAAAGCCCGCCTTATTCGGCTGACGTAATTCTAGGCCCTGGCTTTGGATCGGCTGACCTCGTCATTTGTTAACATGACCATGACAATTCAGGCCTTTACCGTGGGGACAATGTAGTAACGGCAGAAGGTGGGTACAACTGTAACCAGCGCCCGGTCATCTAATTCTTTAATTCCCGATGTCCGGCGCTGATGGCGCTGACTCGCGCCGGAACGGATGACCAATGAAAATAGCCAGCGCCGCGAGCGCTTTCCCGAAGCATTATTACCCGCAAAAATTCTTGCTGGAGAAGCTGCAGGAGTATTGGGGCGACCAGCTGAAGAACCCTCAGATGCTGGCGCGTCTGCATCGCAACGTGGCCGTTGAGGGCCGTCATCTCGCCATACCTGCGGAAAAATATTACGAGATCGACACCTGGGGAAAGGCAAATGACATTTGGATTGAGGTCGCGCAAGAACTAGGGGAGCAGGCCCTCTGCCGTGCGCTGCATCATGCCGGACTGCAGACGAGCGAATTGGGCGCGCTATTTTTCACGTCGGTCACAGGAATTTCGAGCCCATCCATTGACGCTCTGCTGATCAATCGCATGGGCTTGCCAGTGAATATTCGCCGCGTGCCGATTTTTGGTCTGGGTTGCGTTGCAGGGGCTGCTGGAATTGCGCGCGCAGCCGATTATGTGCGTGCTTATCCCTCGCAGGCGGCCGCGCTGGTTTCAGTTGAGCTTTGCTCGTTAACCATACAGCGCGACGATCTTTCGGTGGCCAACCTGATTTCGTCAGGGCTCTTTGCCGATGGCTCGGCGGCGGTGATCGTCACTGGAGATGATCTCAATGCCACGGGGCCAGAAGTCCTCGCGACGCGGTCCGTGTTTTATCCAGACACGGAAGCGATGATGGGATGGAAGGTGACTGAGAAGGGCTTCCGCATTACGCTGTCGCCCGAGGTTCCTGTGCTGATTCGCGAACATCTCGGGCACGACGTGGACGCGTTTCTTGCCGATCACGGACACAAGCGCAGCGACATAGGAAGTTGGGTGCTGCATACGGGAGGTCCGAAAGTTTTGGAAGCCACGGCGGCGGCGCTCAATCTCAACAATGGCCAGCTCGACGCTTCCTGGGATTGCCTGAAACGCGTGGGGAATCTATCTTCCGCATCGGTGCTGGTGGTGCTCGAAGATGTGATGAGAAACCGCCGTCCCGAGCCGGGGACGCTTGGCATACTGGCGGCCATGGGGCCGGGATTCTGTTCAGAGATCGTACTTCTACAGTGGTGAGGTCGAGTAGTTGCTCAATTCAACAGATGTTTTCATAGTTGGCGGCGGTCCGGCGGGACTGGCGGCGGCGATTGCAGCGCGCCAGCGTGGATTGCGGGTGGTGGTTGCCGATGGCGGGCAGCCTCCCATCGACAAGGCTTGCGGCGAAGGCCTGATGCCCGATGGCCTGGCGGCGCTGGAGCGGCTGGGCATTCAGCTTTCGCTGACCGAGGCTCATCCCTTTCGCGGGATCAGGTTTGTGAGTTCGTGGTCATCCGCCGAGGCTCTGTTTCCGAACCAAGAGTGCGGCCTTTCAGTTCGCCGTACGGCCCTGCATCGTGTGATGATCGCGCGGGCCGCACAGCTCGGCACGGAGTTGCTGTGGAACGCTCCGGTCGCGGGCATCTCCGGCGAGGGAGTTTATGTCGCCAACAGCTTCATTCAAGCCCGCTGGATTGTGGGAGCCGATGGTTCCAACTCCCGTGTTCGGCGCTGGGCTGGCCTGGACGACTACTCTCGTCCTCGGCGTCGTTATGCCTTTCGACAGCACTATCGCGTAGCTCCTTGGACCGATCACATGGAGGTGCATTGGGGCGATCGTTGCCAGGGCTACGCCGCGGGGGTCGGTCCGAATCAGGTCTGCGTGGCGTTGGCATCGCACAACCCTTACCTGCGCCTGCGAGACGGCTTGCGGGAGTTGCCCAGACTTGCGGAGCGATTGCAAGGCGCTGAGCCGGTTACTGTGGAACGAGGAGCGATCACAGGAAACCGCCGATTCAGGCATGTGTGGAAGGACAACATTGCGCTCATCGGCGATGCCGCGGGCACGGTAGACGCGATCACAGGTGATGGGCTGCAGTTGGCTTTCAGCCAGGCAATTGCATTGGCGAATTGCTTGCAATCCGGGAGCCTGGCGCCTTATCAGGCGGAGCATCGGCGTCTGGTTCGGCGTCCCTTGTTGATGGCGCGGTTAATGCTCACGCTGGATGGACGCTCGCGACTGCAGCATCGCACCCTGCAAGCCTTCCGCAAACATCCAGAGATTTTTCGGAGGATGCTGGCACTGCACGTTGGTGCATTGCCGCCACAACGTCTGGTCTGGGATGGATTAACTTTAGGATGGGGGTTGTTTACAGCGGAATCATGAGCGGGATGTCTAAAACTTCTCGGACACACGTGCTGTCGATGATTGCGCTACTCACTTGTGGCGCCCTCTTTGCGGCGGCTCAGGATAGGGCTTTCCAGCTTGATCCGGGCCAGAGCTCGGTGCAGTTCACGCTCGGCGACGTTCTCCACACAGTGCATGGAACGTTCAAGGTGAAGCATGGAAACTTGCAAATCGAGCCAACAGGAAAGATGGCAGGAGAGATTGTGGTTGACGCTGCCAGTGGTCAAAGCAGCAGCGGCATGCGCGATCGGAAAATGAACAAAGAAGTCCTGGAGAGCGCGCGTTATCCGGAAATCGCTTTTCGTCCGGATCGGATTGACGGTAAGGTGGCCGGCGAGGGGAAGTCTTCGGTGATGGTTCACGGGATTTTCAGCATTCATGGAGCGGAGCGCGAGATCACCGTCCCGGCGCAGGTTGAAATGGCAGCCGACCACTGGACGGCGAAGGTCCACTTCACGATTCCCTATGCCAAGTGGGGCATGAAGAATCCGAGCACACTGTTTTTGCGCGTGAGCGATACGGTGGAGATTGATCTGGCGGCCGAGGGTTCACTGGTCAGGGGCCCGGTTATTTCCAGTCAGTAACCGTTCTGCGGGGCAATTCCTTTCGCTTCGGTGCAATCATAAGTGCGGCCGGCGGCAAGATTCTTGTATTCTTCCGTTCGTCCGCTTGGCCAGTTGATGACCACCCGCTCGACATGGTCCTGTTTCTCCAGTCCGAAGGTCACTGGAAGCTCGGACTGCGAGAGATAACTGGAACCGCCCTTCACCAACCGCGACTGTACCAGTCCGCCGGCATAAACGTGCACCGCTGCGCCGATTGCGTCTCGATTTGATTTCGTTCCTACCAGCCGGAAGCGAATGCTGCGATTGCCGGCGAGTTGGTCGTTGCGGTACAGATGGGCTGGCCCATTATTGGTAGTGATCAGGAGGTCGAGGTCGCCGTCACGGTCGAAGTCGCCGTAAGCCAGTCCGCGCCCGACTTTAGGCTCATCAAAGCCGCTGCCCATTTCTGCTGCGACGTCGTGAAAGTTTGTTTTCCCTCTGTTGAGAAACAGTTGTGGGGGCTGCGCATATCCCACGTTGCCTCGGATGTTGCGCACCGTCTCGTCGATATGGCCGTTGGCGACGGCAAAGTCGAGCCAGCCGTCAAGATTCACATCCAGGAAAGCGCAGCCGAATCCCAGGCTGTTTCGGGAGGCAACGCCCACTCCCGATTGAGGAGCAATATCTTCGAAGGTTTTGCCACTGAGCCGGTACAGGCCGATCATCTCATTGTCGAAATTCGTGATGGCTACTCCGGGAGAGCCGGAGTTATCGAAATCGGCGACATCGACTCCCATGCCCGCGCGCGCTTTCCCTTCGCTGCTGAAAGCAAGCCCGGCCTCGACCGCGAAATCCTTAAACGTGCCGTTGTGCTGGTTCCGATAAAGCTTGTTCGGCTGCGTATCGTTGGCGACGAGCAGATCGGGCCAGCCGTCGTGATTATCGTCGAAAAGCGCGACACCCAGCGATTTGGAACTGCTGTCGAAAATTCCGCTCGAGGCAGTGACGTCTTCGAAGGTGCCATTGCCGCGATTGTGGAACAGCCAGCAGGTTTCTCCGCGATACGCCTCAGGGGTGCAGTAGGACTTGTGCTTGCCATCCAGACTGCAGAAAACGTCGTGCTCCGGCGACCACTTCACGTAATTGCAGACGAAAAGATCGAGCAACCCATCGCGGTCGTAATCAAACCAGAGCGCGGAAGTGCTGAATCCCTCGCGCTTCCCGAGACCGGCCGCATTGGTCACATCAACGAACTTCCCCTTGCCAGTGTTGTGAAACAAATGATTCTGGCCGACGCACGTGATCAAAATGTCGGGAAAGCCGTCATTGTTGTAATCCCCAACGGCAACGCCCATGCCGTAGAGTTCCACATCGAGTCCAGCGCGCGCCGTGACATCGGTGAAAGTGCCGTTCCCGTTGTTGTGGTAGAGGCGAAGCGTGGTGCGATTCTTTTTATGGCCGGGCCAGTCGGCACCGTTGATCAGAAGGATGTCCTGCCAACCATCGCGATCGTAATCCAGAAATGCGCAGCCTGAGCCGAGGGTCTCAGGCAGGTACTTGCCGCCGAAGGCTCCGCTGTTGTGCTGAAACTGAATTCCAGCCGGGCCGGTCACATCGGTGAAACGGAAACCGAGGGAGGAGGCGGCGCCTGCCTGTGCTGTCAAAGCATGCAGGCGAGCCAAGGGCGACCACGCTGCGAGTCCTGCCATTCCCCCCAGGAAAGACCTGCGATTCACGGAACGTTCACCAGCCCGGCGCGAATCGCGTAGACAACCAGCTCCGCAGTCTTGTGGATTCCCAGCGTGTTCATGATGTTGGCGCGATGGACAGCAACGGTGTTGGCACTCAGCTCGAGCGCAGTCGCAATTTCTTTGTTTGATTTACCGTCGACAATCATCTGCAGTACTTCAAGTTCGCGATGCGTGAGGGCGGCGCTGCGCTCGCCTTTTAGTACGGAGCGCTGTTCGACTTTAGGATCGAATACCGACTCTCCGGCGGCGACCTTGCGAATGGCTGCGCCGAGTTCCAGGTCGAGAGCCTCCTTGAGGACGTATCCCTTGGCTCCGGCCTCAATGGCCTGTCGCACCCAGGTGCTCTCTGTGTGCATGCTGAGCATGAGAACGGCGGTGTTGGGCAAGTCTTCCATGATTTGCCGCGTGGCTTGCAGACCGTTCATTCCGGGCAAAGCGCAGTCCATGACCACGACCTGCGGATGCAACTGTTTTGCGAGCTTGATCGATTCTTCGCCATCTCCCGCTTCGCCGACGACTTCCATGTCGGGCTCATCCTCGAGCATGCGCCGGAAACCACGGCGCACCAGGCTGTGGTCATCCACGAGCAACACTGTGATCTTCTTTTCCATAAGACTCCGCTTTCTCCCGCGGCACGGTTAAATGCACCAGAGTTCCACCTTCCGCCGGATGCGAAAATACAATCTGTCCGCCCATCAGTTCGGACCGTTCGCGCATGGCCACCAGACCGATGCCACGCCGGTTGGGGCGTTCATGGAAGCCGGTGCCACGATCTTCAACTTCCAACTCAAGCCTGTGGGGTAAGAAACGTAATCTCACCCGCGCCTCTTTCGCGCCCGAATGCCGCGCCACGTTGTTCAATGCTTCCTGCAAAATGCGATAGATGTGTACCCCAGCGCTGCCGTCGACCGGAAACGGCTCCCCCTGCTTCTCATAGGATATGGCAATTCCGGTTTGTCTTTCCACGTTGGGGATGTACCAGTCGAGAGTGCTCTCAAGACCAGCCTCATCGAGCATGACCGGGTGGAGAGCCTGGGAGAGGCTGCGGACGCTTTCCAAAGTAGTCTGCACGGTCTGAAGAACTTCCTGTAGATCAGCGCGCAGAGATGAGCCTTCGGGGGCATGCGTTCCCGCGCGACGCAGCATGGAGCCGACCGCCGTCAACACTTGTCCGAACTCGTCGTGCAGTTCGCGCGATATGTAGCGCAAGGTGGATTCCTGGGTGGCGATGAGCTTTTGCGCGAGTTCGCTGCGCCGCTCGGAAATCTCTTCCATGCGGGCGAACAGACGCCGGTTCCAGCGAATCAGGGAGAGACCGTTGAGCAAAATTGCCAGGAGGGTGCAAGCAAGAAAGACGTAAACCTGCCGCCGCACGCGGTCGTAAATCTGGACGATGCGCTGCCCGGCTTGTTCCTCGTTTTCGCTGTTCTGTACGAGGAGACGGGCCACGGCTGTGCTCAGAGCGGCTTGCCGTTCTTGCAGCGAGAGCTGAATCTGCTCGCGGGCTTGTTTTTCCTTGCCCTCGTGCGCGAGCGCGAAGATGCGGTCGACCGCATCCCAGAACTGGGTGAAAGACTGGCTTAGAAATGCGCTCTGCTCCGGAGTGCGGCTGGTGGCGGACAAATCGGCCTCCAGACGCATGGCATCGTCCAGATCGGTGCGAATGCGCTGGAATTGCGCCGACCACGCTGTCAGAGGATAGGGTTCATCACTGCTGACCATATCGCGCATGGCCACGGCGAGCAGGTTCAGATCATTCTGAATTCGCAGCAACTGCAGCGAATCCTTGCGGTTGCGGTCCACCAGGTTGGTTTGCAACTGGCGCAGTCCGGTTACCTGCCACGTGATATAGGCCGAATACGCCAGCACCGCGGAGAGCGTGATCAGAAGCCCTAGCAACAGGCCAAGGGTCAGCGAACGCTCCGGCGGGGATGAGCGGGACACGCCCCGAGCATACAACGCTGGGATGGCCGCTGTCACAGGCCGGAGGTTGTCCCGCGCTCTCGGGGCAGATGCAGTAATATTGAAGCCAATCCCGCCCCAACGGAGTCAAACAGAGGATTGAGTTCCCCAACTAAAGAAGCCGCGAAGCCTCCGAAGATGCAGCGATTGAAGGCCGTCTTGCCGGAGGTCTGGAAGTTGATGCGCCCGCGGCGGCGGTTGCTGGCGCTGGGCTTCGTGCTGATGGTGATCAACCGCGTCGCCGGCTTCGTGCTGCCCTATTCTTCGCGATTCCTCATCGATAACGTTGTTACCAGGCATCAGATTGGGCTGTTAAGGCCGCTCGTCTTCTGGGTGCTGTTGGCCACGCTGGTGCAGGGCGTGACTTCCTTCTCTTTGACCCAACTGCTGTCGAAGGCAGCGCAGCGCCTGATCGCCGAACTGCGCGAGCAGGTGCAGCAGCACATCTCGCGCCTGCCGGTCGCTTTTTACGATGCGAACAAGACTGGCGCACTGGTGTCGCGGATCATGAGCGACGTGGAGGGTGTCCGCAATTTGCTGGGCACGGGGCTGGTTGAGTTCGCCGGAGGGCTGGTCGCGGCCGCCATCGCGCTGGTACTGCTTCTGAAGACCAGCGTGCCACTGACGCTGATCGCGGTCGGATCGCTCGGTTGCTTTGCGTTTACGCTCAACCGGGCATTCAAAACGATTCGCCCGATTTTTCGGGAACGCGGCAAGATCAACGCCGAGGTCACCGGACGCCTGACCGAGTCGCTGGGCGGGGTCCGCGTCATCAAGGGGTATCACGCGGAACAGCGCGAGGAGAAGACCTTCGCGGCGGGAGTGCGGCGGTTGCTCGACAACGTCATGCGCACGCTCACGGCGACTTCGCTGATGAGCCTATCAGCAAGCGTTCTGATGGGGCTAGTCGGCGCAGCCACAATGTACGTCGGCGGGCGCCAGATGGTCGGTCACACCCTGACTCCCGGCGGCTACATTTCGTACAACCTGTATCTTGTTTTTCTGGTTGCGCCGATCCTCCAGGTCGTTGCCATCGGCACGCAGATTACGGAAGCATTGGCAGGGCTGGAGCGCACGCAGGAAATTATGGCCGAGCGGCCTGAGGACCAGGATCCAAAGCGTGCTTTGTCCCTCGAAGATATTGTGGGAGAAGTTGAATTCGAGAATGTGAGCTTCAGCTACGACGGCGCTCATGAAGTTCTGCACAATGTGTCCTTCCGCTCCCAGCCAGGGACGGTTACTGCGCTGGTGGGTTCGTCAGGCTCGGGAAAATCCACCACGATTGGTTTGGTGTGCGCTTTCTACACGCCAACGAAGGGTACGATCCGGGTAGACAACGTTGACCTTAGCACAGTTCGGCTCGATTCCTTCCGCACGCGGTTGGGAGTAGTGCTGCAGGAATCGTTCCTATTCGATGGAACGATCCGCGAGAATGTCGCGTTTTCGCGTCCTGACGCGACGGAAGAAGAGATCATGCGGGCGTGCCGCATTGCGCGGGTGGATGAGTTCGCCGAATCTTTTGCCGAGGGATACGAGACTGTGGTCGGGGAGCGTGGGGTCAAGCTCTCCGGCGGGCAGCGGCAGCGCATTTCGATTGCCCGCGCCATTCTGGCCGAGCCGCGCATCCTCATTCTGGATGAGGCAACGTCGAGCCTCGACTCGGAATCCGAACACATGATCCAGCAAGGGCTCTCTTATCTGATGCAAGGACGCACCACGTTTGTGATTGCGCACCGGCTTTCGACGATTCGCCGCGCCGATCAGATTATGGTGATGGAGCAAGGACAGATCGTAGAGCGGGGCACGCACGCGCAACTTTATGCATTGCGGGGCCGCTATTACGATTTGTACACGCGGCAACACGGTGTCGAAGAGAATCTGTTTCTCGCTCCGGGCGAAGGCGATGCGGTGCTGGTCAACGGCAATGGCGCGGAGACCAAAAACGGAGATGTGAAGGCGGGCGACGCTCTGCGGGTGCTGCGAGGAGAAATTCGCTAGTTCTTATGACGACTGCCCCCGTAGCTTCTGCCGCTCGTAGTACCTTGGCGATCCGCAGCGAAAATCTTTGCCGACACTACCGCATGGGCGAGAGTGTGATCCGCGCGGTCGATGGCGTGACGCTTGAAATTCGGGCGGGAGAATTCGTCGCGCTGCTGGGAAGTTCCGGCTCCGGCAAATCGTCAGTGTTGAACCTGATTGCCGGGCTGGATCGTCCGACGTCGGGAAGCGTCATGGTGCAGGATCGCGATCTGGCGAAGCTTTCCCGCGAAGATCTGGCAAAGTATCGTCTGCATGTCGTAGGGATGGTGTTCCAGTCGTTCAATCTGATCGCCAGCATGACGGTTGCGGAAAATGTAGAACTCCCTTTGCGTTTTGCTGAAGTCGATCGCAACCAGCGTTTCAAGCTGGCGCAGGAAGCCTTGGAGCGCGTCGGGCTGCGGGGGCGCATGAACCATCGCCCAACCGAACTTTCAGGCGGCGAACAGCAGAGGGCGGCTTTGGCGCGCGCGCTGATCAACCGTCCACAGCTACTCTTGGCAGACGAACCCACCGGAAATCTCGACAGCCACACCGGAACGGAAATCATGGATATGGTCCGCGATTTCAACCGCGAACTGGGAATGACCGTCCTGATGGTGACGCACGAGCGGGCACTGGCCGAACGCTATGCGCAACGGATGATTTTCCTGGCAGACGGGAAACTGGTGGATGATCAGCAAACTTCCGACGTTCAATCCGGCATGCGGGGACGGTCATGAAGATTCCCGACCTCACCGAACTCGCACTGCGCAATCTGCGGGAATCGCTGCTGCGAAACTCGCTGACTACCGTCGGGATCTCCGTGGGAGTAGCGTCGCTGGTGGCCATGCTCTCGCTCGGCATCGGGCTGCAGCAAATGGCATCGCGGCGACTGGTGAAATCGGGGTTATTCGACACCATTGTGGTCACTTCCCGCCGCGAATTGCGCGGCATGGGCCGCGAAGAAGAACGTACCGGACCGACGCCGGGAGAAAGCCGGGTGCTCGACGAAGCGGCACGCACCGAAATCGAGCGCATGCCGAATGTGGCGGAAGCCTATCCTGACATTCGCTTCGCTACCGAGCTGCGCTTCGAAGACAAGCCGCACCTGACCATGGTGTCGGCCCTGCCCGAGTCCGCGAAATCTAACGACGCATTCGAAGGCATGCAGGGCAGCTTTTTTTCGTCGGATACCGCAGCGGAAGCGGTGTTGCAAAAGTCGTTTGCGGAGGAACTTTTGGGCAAAACGCCCGCACTCGGCGCGCCTGAACCGAGCGTCTCTGACCTCGCAAAGCCGCTCCTGGGCAAGGAACTCACAATGCGCTATGCGCAGCGTGCCACCAACTCGGACGCTCAGCCCGCGACGGACGATCTCTCCGGTGCTGCATACTCGGTCGTGTCCCGTGAGCAAAAGCTGAAGATCGTCGGCGTTGCCGATCTGGATCCCGAGAGCATGCGCGGTCCAACACGAGCGAAAGTATTTTTGCCGTTGAAACTGGCCGAGAGCCTTCACGTAATGCAGCCCACCGACCTCCGCGAGATTGCGCGGGCGGCGAGCGATCAGCCCGTCTATTCCTCAATCAGCGTGCGTGTAAAGAATCCCGCGCAGATACAAGGCGTCGAGGATGCCATCAAGAAGATGGGATTCACTGCGTTCTCGATCCTCGACGCAAGCCGCGGCCTTCGACAATTCTTTGCAGTTCTATATGCGTTTCTGGGAATCTTCGGCAGTCTTGCCTTGATGGTAGCCTCCATAGGCATCGTGAATACGCTGGTAATGGCGATTCTGGAACGGCGCCGCGAGATCGGCATCATGAAGGCCATCGGCGCCAGCGACGGCGATGTTAAAAAGCTCTTTTTTGCCGAAGCCGGGGCGATGGGAATCCTGGGAGGATTGGTGGGAGTTGCGCTGGGCTGGGCGATCGGTGAGGTGATCAATCTGGGTACCAATGTTTATCTCCGACGCCAATCGCTTCCTCCGGAGCACTTCTGGGCTGTACCGTGGTGGTTGGTTGGAGGCGCAATCTTATTTGCGTTTTTGGTCAGTATGGTTTCGGGGCTTTATCCCGCGGGGCGCGCCGCCAGGCTCGATCCCGTGCAGGCACTGCGCTACGAGTAAACGAATCGGAATGAAGGCGATCCCGTGGCTTCGCTGCTTGCTCGTTTTGGCTGTAATGGGCGCGTCTTCGGCAAGGGCGCAAAGCCGCATCGATTGCAACGCTCTCAACAGCCGCATCCTTAAGCGACCCGTCCGTTATTGCGTCTACCTGCCCTCCGGCTATGATGCCGCCAGGGCGCAGCATCCGGCGCGGCGCTATCCCGTGCTGTATCTGCTGCACGGACTGGGCGACAACGAGCAAACCTTATTCAACAGTGGGGGCTGGACTCTGCTGGACGATTTGCGTAACCAGCATAGGATGGGCGACTTTCTCATCGTCGCTCCCGAGGGACGGCGCAGCTTCTACGTCAACTCGGCCGATGGCACAGTTCGCTACAGCGATTTTTTCCTGCAGGAGTTGATGCCTTTGATCGAGCACAAATATTCTATTCGTGCCGGGCGGCAGGGAAGGGCGATCAGCGGCATTTCCATGGGAGGTTACGGAGCCTTGCGTTTCGCTTTCTCGCATCCGGAGTTGTTCTCGGCAGTAAGCGCGCAAAGTGCCGCACTGATGACAGAATCACCCCATGAGCTCGATGCAGCCGGCGGCACTGGCGTGCCTATTGTTTCGGTCTTGGGCCCGGTTTTTGGCAAGCCCATCGACGTGCGCCAGTGGAACGAGAACAATCCCTTACTGCTTGCCAAGAAGAACGCCTCCGCCCTGCAGAAGCTGGCCATTTATTTCAACTGCGGGCAAGAGGACAACTACGGTTTTGAGAAAGGCGCGGCCGAGTTGCACGATGAACTGCTAAAAGAGCACGTGAAGCACGAATACCACGCCTATACTGGCGACCACAGCATCACTTATTTCCTCTCTCATTTCGCCGAAGTGATGGAGTTTCACTCCAAAGCTTTCGGACTCCTGCCGGAGCACTAAGCCGCGACCCGCCTGATGTAAACTAACCAGAAGTGACTGTGGAAGTTTGGCGCTTCCCGTCCGGGAAGCAATGCAGCCGCTGCAGCAACCGCGAAGAACCCGGAGAGGTGGCCGAGTGGTTGATGGCTCCGGTCTTGAAAACCGGCGTACCCGAAAGGGTACCGGGGGTTCGAATCCCTCCCTCTCCGCCAGATCCTAATTATTAACGATTTCTCTGGCTTCCCGAGTTCAGCTCTCCTGCGGTCGGAAGAAGGAAACGAAAGTTCATCTCCCTTTGCATGTCCACATAGGCGTAATCCTCCGAAGACCCCAGCCGATACTTGGCTCTAGGCCGCCATCGTCTCATTTTGTGGCCAAGGAGCCCTATGTCGTGCTTCTCCGGTCGTATATCCGCCCGCTTCAACACGAGATTTCATTTGCTGCCGGCTATTTCTCTATGTTTCTTATTCATTTGCACGTCGATGGTTTGGTGTCTGCCGCCGGCCGTGGTATTCAATGGAGTTGCCGCGACATTGGATACAGGTACCGTTACTCTCAACCACCCCAGAGGGGTCGTCGCCGACAACGCGGGAAATGTCTACATCGCGGATACAGCCCACCATCAAATCGTTAAGGTAACCTCGGCTGGTGATGCGATTGTTTTGACTATCACGGGACTAAGCACAGGGCTCAATTCGCCAGAAGGTCTGGCAATCGATGGTTCTGGGAACGTCTACATCGCGGATACCGGGAACCATCGGATCGTCGTAGTGACTTCGTTAGCCGCCGGATCTGTGGTTGATCTTGGTGGCCTGACCCTCAGTAGCCCGAGAGGAGTGGCCATCGATTCGTCGGGGAATCTTTGTGTTGCAGATACTGACAACAACCGGATCATAAAATTGCCGTCGGGCGGCTCTGCGGCGGCGTTGAACATCACCGGCTTAGGAACCGCTCTAAGTGCTCCTGCAGGGTTAAGTGTCGATGTTTCGGGAAATCTCTACATTGCTGACTCGGGCAACAATCGCATCGTGAAGGTAACCACCGGGGGTGCAGGCTCAGCCGTAAGCATCTCGGGCTTGGGCACTGCGCTCAGCGCTCCCACCGGTGTTGCGGTGGATGGTTTCGCAAACCTCTTCATCGCGGATTCCGGCAACAACCGCGTCGTGCAAGTGACATCCGCCGGAGTTGGATCGGTGCCCAGCACGGGCAGCCTCACTCTCAATGCTCCCAATGCCGTGGCTGTGGACATTTCCGGAGCAATTCATGTCGCCGATACGTCCAATAGCCGCGTTGCGTTGCTGATGCTCTCCGCTGTCGGTTTTGGCCAACTGCAAGTCGGGGCGATGTCGGGCAAGTCCTTCACGTTGCCATTCACAATTGGCGTTGCTGCCACTCTCGGCAGCGTGCAGGCGCTGACGCTCGGTGCTCAGAGCCTTGATTTCACCCTCGGTGCCGGCACAACTTGCGCGAACGGCACGACCAACACCACCTGCAACGTGGAAGTGCAATTCTTGCCGCTTGCGTCGGGTTTGCGGCGAGGCGGCGTGGCCCTGTTCGACCAGAGTTCGACCCTTCTGGCATTCGTTCCCATATATGGCAGCGGAGGGGCCCCGTTAGCGGCCCTATCGCCGGGGACCGCCACCATTGTCAGCACTGGAGGGGTATCTATCGGTTCACCATTCGGGGTGGCGATCGACGGCGCGGGGAACCTCTACGTGGGGAATTACACCGGCAACAACGTAGTGAAGATTGCCGCGGGTGGCGGAAGTGCTTCCGTGGTCAGCACGGGAGGGCTTACTCTGCTTGAGGCATGTGGCGTGGCTGTCGATGGAGCAGGCAATCTGTACATCGCCGATTATGGCCACAATCGGATTGTGCTGGTGACTTCCACAGGGGCAGCATCGGTTTTCACCGTTACGGGCTTAGGCACGGCGATCAACCAACCGGCAGCTCTGGCTCTTGATGGAGCAGGTAATCTCTACATCGCCGACTGGGGTAACGACCGGGTTGTCAAAGTAACACCAGCAGGCGCAGGGTACGTCGTTGCCACAGGGAGCTATACGCTCAGTTCAATGGGTGTTACTGGAGTGGCGGTCGACCCTAGCGGGAACATCTACATCGCGGACCGCATTGCCAACCATATCGTGAAGGTGACACCGTCGGGCGCAGCATCTCTGGTCAGCGTCACCGGACTCACTCTGACCAATCCTCAGGGGGTGGCTGTCGATGGCAATGGGAACTTGTACATCGCCGATTCCGGTCACCGGCGTGTCGTGCAGGTGACCCTTGCCGGTACTGCCTCGGTGGTCCAGACGCCGGGTCAGACGATTGGAACCATAATGTACGGCGTTACCACCGATAGTAATGGGAACATCTACGCTGTGGACTGGTCATATAATCGCGTGCTGAGTGTAAACGTAAGTGGCGCTGTCCTCCGGTTTGCGAATACATCCATCGGGGGCACCAGTAGCGATAGCCCAAAGACCGCGACAGTAACCAACCTTGGGAATCAGGCGCTTGCCTTCAGCAGCGACACCAGCTACACGGCGGATTTCTCAGAGGATAGCTTGGACGCCAGCCTGTGCTCTTCAAGCACATCGCTAGAACCGGGTGAGACATGCGACGTGTCCGTGCTATTTACGCCGCAGTCGGCGGGAAGTTTGAGTGCGAGCCTGGTTGTCACGAACAATCATCTCAACGGAAGCAGTGCTACACAGAACGTAGCGGTAAGTGGAACCGGCGTGAGCCCGACTACGCCGACCATCACGTGGACGCAGCCGTCAGCCATTGACTACGGCACGACTCTGAGCGGTATTCTGAACGCTACGGCAACCAATGGGGCGAGTCCGGTTGCCGGTACCTTTGCCTATACGGCGACGGCTGTAGGGGGGACAGCAAGTACGGTAACCACCGCAACGGTTTTGGGAGTCGGTATCTACACACTCTCGGTCATCTTCACTCCTTCCGACGAGATCGCCTACGATTCTGCGAGTGGGAGTGTGCCGCTCACGGTCAATAAAGCGGAGCCTTCAGTCCTATTGGTCTCGTCAGCAAACCCCGCAGTCTTATCGAGCAGCGTTAGCTTTACGGCGACAGTCTCCGCTTCGGCGAGCACACCCACGGGATCGGTCGACTTCTACGATGGGACGACACTTCTCGGTTCGGGCACGCTGCAGTCGGGCGATGCCACGTACGCGACGGCAAACCTGTCGTCCGGAACGCACTCGATCACAGCTGTGTACTCCGGCGACTCGAATTTCTTGTCGGTGACCAGTTCAGCAGTGTCACAGGTTGTTTCCGATGTGACGGTGAACATCGCAAGCGGAGGCACCCGCAATGCATCCGTTTCAGCAGGCGGTACTGCAACCTATCACCTGAGTATCAGTCCTTCAACCGGATCAAGATTTCCAGCTGCGGTGACGCTCACGGCAAGTGGTGGGCCGGTGGGTTCAACAATCACCATCACTCCTCAAATCATAGCGGCCGGGGCGGCAGCAACTAATGTAACAGTAAGTGTCCAGGTGCCTGCGACCACTGCCGCCGCCCGCAGATCTGATGTTTCGGTACTCGGCGCAGCGTTTCCGCTGATGGGAATACTGGTATTGTGTAGCGGAATAAAGGGCAGGCGTCCCTTAAAGCGAGTGCACGGAGCCGTCCTATTATTGATCGCGATGGGATCAGCCGGAGTGGTTTTGGGATGCGGAAACTCAGCCTCTACGGTGCCACAACCGAGCACCTACACCATCACGGTCACAGCAACCTCGGGCAGCATATCGCATTCGACAGCTCTCAGCCTCACGGTGCAGTGAGAGGTAAAACCAAGCGGACGGCATGCGACTATTGGTCCCCGGGCGGTTCATTTCAGTTTGTTGAGGTTCGCCTCATCGCTTGGCAGTATACGATGATACTCCGACAAGAGTTCGTCGCTGATGAGAAGCCTGCCTCTCCGCCGGATCATCACTCCTGAGAATCGCCCCCAAAAACTGCGGCTGGCGGGGTTCATTATCCCCGTCAGCCCCAAGATCGCGAGCCCAAATTATCCGAGCCCAATTTATGACGCCCCTGTCGAAGTGGTCGCAGCGTATTTCCGGTCTAGCTGTTCAGCGGGGGCAGGGTGGATGTGCAGTTGGTGGTTCCGGGCTTGCACAGAATGAGCGGCCCTCCATCCGTGGCGGTGGCCATGGGCTGAACGCTGGCTGCTACGAACGCGCCTACCATGCCAAGAGTGAGAACCGCGATCCGGATTGCCAGCTTCGCATTCATCTTTGCCATCATTGTCTTGCTCCTTGGGACCTGGGATTTGCTTGCTTCGGATTGCCCGCCGCAAGTGACCTTAGTAATGCAAGGCAGGTGCCAAAAGAGGCCTATCGGCAAGCGGCGTGCATCCGCCCGTATTCCCCCAGAAACAAAGGCCAAACTTCGCTTTCTGGGTACTATGCCCGGTCATCCCGTCACGCCACGGCATAACAATCCCTAACATAAGCGCGTGTGCCTAACATTTCTGTTAGGTACGGGCAGCCGGAGCCGTGACCTGCGGGTATACTCATTGCGTCATGGGCGATTCGACTGGAGAGATTCGTGCTTCCGTAGCCGGCGCGCGGCTAGAAGCGGTAAGCGGTCCTCTCAAAGGAAAACTCTTCTCGCTGACAACCGGTGAGGTCTCCATCGGCCGCGATCCCTCCAACGAGATCTCGCTACTCGATTCCCTGGTCTCCCGGCGTCACTGTGTAATTCGCAAGGAAAGTGATGCTTTCCGCCTCCTGGACTTGGAGAGCCGCAACAATACTTTCGTAAGCGGCGTCCCGGTACGGGAGCGGGTCCTGGTCCCCGGCGATCAGATCCGGGTCGGGAACTCAGTCCTCATCTTTCAAGGACCAAATAGTGAGACCAACCCGGGCAATCTCTCTCTCCAACTGGATGCAAGCCCGGTGCCGGGCTCCGCGACCGTTATCCTGCGCAAGGAGGATGCTCTCTACCTGCAGCCTGCGCGGCCTGAGGCGCTGCCCGCGACTGCTAAAACGGTTCGCGACCTCAATGTGCTGCTCGACTTCAGCCGGACCTTGAATTCGGTGCGCGGCCTGGCAGCCCTGCAGGAGAAGGTCCTGGAGGCCGTGCTCGGGATCGTCCCCGCGGATCAAGCAGCTATCATGTTGACGGAAGACGACGTGGCCGGATTCTCTTCAGTAGTGGGAAGGCATCGCCGCCTGGGTCCCAATCAGCCGATCCACGCCAGCCAGACCATCCTGAACCGCGTCCTTGAGGAGAACCTGGCGGTGCTGTCGAATGATGTCCAGAGCGAGGACGCCTATCGTCAGGTCGAGAGCTTGATCGAACGGCGGGTGCATTCGGTATTGGCGGTGCCGCTTTCCCTCCAGGAAAAAGTTCTTGGGATTCTGTACCTGGATGCCAGTTCCCCCGGCGCTCGCTTTGACGCCGAGCTTCTGCAGTTGGTCACGACTCTCGGAAATATCACGGCCTTGGCGCTTGAGAACGCCCGGCACCTCGATAGGCTCGGCGGAGAGAACCGCCGACTGCACGAGGAACTGAATATCCATCACAGCATGGTGGGTGAGAGCAAGGCCATGCACGACGTGTATGCATTCGTATCCCGGGTTGCAGGGCGCGATTCAACGGTACTAATCTCGGGCGAAAGCGGCACAGGAAAAGAACTGGTGGCGCGGGCCGTTCATATCAATAGCCCACGCGCCGATAAACCGTTCGTGGCCATTAACTGCGCTGCCATCACCGAAACCTTGCTGGAGAGCGAGTTGTTTGGACACGAACGCGGAGCCTTTACCGGAGCGGTCTCGCAGAAAAAAGGGAAGCTGGAAATCGCCGAGGGAGGCACGGTCTTTCTGGACGAAATCGGCGAGCTTGCTGTCCCCATGCAAGCCAAGCTTCTGCGCGTTTTGCAAGAGAGGGAGTTCGAGCGGGTTGGCGGCACGCGTCCTATCAAGCTTGACGTGCGGCTCATCGCGGCAACCAATCGCGATCTGAAAGAGGCGTCGCGCACGGGAGGGTTTCGCCCGGATCTCTACTATCGATTGAATGTTGTGTCGTTGCATATGCCGGCATTGCGCGAGCGCCGCGAAGACATCCCTTTGCTTGCAGCATTCTTTGCCGCGCACTATGGCGAGAAGGTCAAGCGCCGGGTGGCGGGGATTGCTCCTGAAGCCCGTGCCTGCATGATGCGCTATGACTGGCCTGGCAACGTTCGCGAACTGGAGAACGCGATTGAACGGGCGGTGGTTCTGGGATCGACGGAGTTAATCCTCGCGGAGGATTTGCCAGACTCTATTTTGGAAGAAACCGCCTCTTCAGGAGAGCCCGTCAGCCCGTTGCACGAAGGCATCCGCGAGGCGAAGAAGACGCTGATCGAGCGGGCGATCGACCAGGCGAACGGGAATTACACAGAGGCTGCCCGAATTCTCGGGGTGCATCCCAACCACCTGTTCCGTTTGATCCGCACGCTGAACCTGAAGCCCAAGCGGCAGCGGCAAGCGTAATGTGGCACGCTCGGTGGAAGGCCGGCTGGATGCGTTTATTTCAGGCCTCGCACAAGGAATAGGTTGGCAAGGTCGTGCTGAAAAGTGGTCGCGCATGCTTTCCCATCAGCCGAGAGAGCTAACGGTCCAAAGAACTGAGCTCCTGGTTCAGGCGCCTTTATCACCCGCCAAGGCTCGCGACGATGGGTCGCGATCTCCAAACGACTGATCTTGATGCTGGCTGGTTCCCGCTGCTGCAAGAAAAGATAGCGCCCATCGCCGCTCCAGCGCGCGACACTTTCCCCGGGCTGCAGGTCAAGAATGGTCTTTGAGTCCCCACCCGCAACCGGAGAAATGAGCAATTTGTGCGGATCGACAGTGATGAACCACTGCCCATCGGGCGAAACTCGCGTCCCGCGGGTGCCTTCCGGGGTGAGGGGCGTCCACTTGTTTGCGTCCACGTCATACATCCAGGTCCGCGTCGCGTGACCGGTTTCGTTTCCCGTGAACAGAATGCGCTTGTTGTCGGGAAACCACTCCACGCCGTCGAAGTGCATTCCCTCGATCTTGGGGAATTTGGATTCCCCGGGACCGGTGGGAAGCAACATCAAGCTGGAGCGGTCGCCCTCATGATGGATGCAGGCCACCCACTTTCCATCCGGCGAAAGCGACGGCCGGTTTCCGTAGCCAAGTTGGATTGCGGGAGAACCGTCGCTCTTTCTCAAATAGATGGCCGAATTGCGTCCCTGGCCATTCGACAGCTCTACGAAAACCAGGGATTGCGCGTCGTTGGAAAGCTCGTAAATCAGCGAAGCGTCAAGCCAGGCGAGATCGCGAGGGGGGCCGCTCGGCGGAAGGAAAAGAATTCCCAGTCGTGAATTCACTGTGCTGAGAAGAACGCGGCCGTCGCGGGCTACGTCTTGCATCACGATGATTCCGCCAGTCTGCGTGACCAGCCGCTGCGCGCCCGAGAGGGTGACAGCGTAAAGCGCTGGATCGGCCCCAGGCTGACTTCCGGAGAACCATATCTCATTGTTGTCGGGCGACCAATTCAAAGCCCCAATGGCGCGCCATCCACGTGAAAGAACTTGCCGGGGATGATTGGAGCCGATGACACACAGCGCATAGTCCCCGACTTCCACATCGAAATCGAAGAAGGCCACCAGCTTCCCATCCGCAGAGACGCGGGGCATCATGGGGGGGCGCTTCTCGGCTTCAAATAGCACGCTGCCGATGGGATACTCGAGCCGAAACTTGCCGCCAACCGCGCGCACTACGGCGAGCGATTCTCCATCGGGTCCCCAGTCCGCGCCACTTACACCCTCCAGTACCTGTCGCGGCGCGCCGGCGCCAAACGGCACTCGGGCGAGAGTGCCTACATCTTCGCCTCCTAGCAGGATCGCCATTTCTCCGCTTTGCGAGACCGCGAGTACCCTTGCGCTGGGAAGAGCCAGAGGCCGTCCTTCGTGATTACCCGGCTGTGCGGAAAATAATGTAGAGGGTGATCCGTCCCATTCGGCGCTGTAGACGACCGTGCCGCCGGGAGCAAACTTCGCAGAGGTCACGTCACCACGGCGAAACGTCAAGCGCTGAAAAGATGGCGGATCGCTGGGGTGCGCGAACTTCTGTTGATTCTCGTATGTGATGCGCAGCGCCAGTCCAAGCAACACCCCGATCAGTACGCCCACGCCTGCCCAGAACTGGGTACGCGGCTTAACACGGGGGGCGGGCGCATGACCGGCGACCGCAACGCGGCTCGAATCCATCTCGTCGCGCAACTCTTCCAGCGCCACCTTTACATCCGCCATGGTCTGCCAGCGTCGCTCGGGATCCTTTTTTAAGCACCGCGCAATAATCCGATCCAGCTCCGAAGGTACTTCGGCCGCCGCTTGCGACGCCGGTTGTGGGTCTTTGTAGAGCACTGCCGAAAGCGATGACAATTTGGAGCCGCCCGAGAATGCGCGCTGCCCGGTTGCCATTTCGTAGAGCACCGATCCGAAAGAAAAAACGTCGGAGCGGCTGTCGACCTTCTTGCCGTCAGCTTGCTCGGGGGACATGTAGGCGACGGTTCCAAGGATGGTGCCTTCTTCGGTGAGCGGTGCGCCCTGGCCGTGCATGGTTTCGGCATAGGCGTCGGCTTCCTCCGATTCGCTCAGCTTGGCCAAGCCGAAATCAAGGATCTTGACCACTCCCTGAGGGCTCACGATCACATTCGATGGCTTAAGATCGCGATGCACGATTCCCGCTGCGTGAGCCGCCGCCAGTGCGTCGGCGATCTGAACTGCATACTTCACCACATCTCGAATGCGCAGTCCCTTACGCCCAACCAGGTGATCGAGCGTATCGCCGGGCACGTACTCCATGGCGATGTACTGCACGGGCTTGCCGTCGACTTCCTGCGTGTCAATGTCGTAGATGGTTACGATGTTGGGATGGTTCAGCGAAGATGCTGCTTTGGCTTCCTGAATGAAACGCCGCTCGCGTTCGGGATTGAGAGCTCCCGTGGAAAGAATCTTGATGGCGGCCGTCCGGCCCAGGCGGGAATCTACCGCCTTGTAGACCACGCCCATTCCTCCGGCCCCGATCTTGCTTTCGATGCGGTACGAACGGAGTGATTTCCCGATCATGTGCTCAGCCCTGAATCGTGGTTCGCAACTTTTGCACGGAGAGTCGTATCCCTGCCGCCGAACTGTGAGCCACAAAATTGAAGCGGCAAAGGATGCAGTGATACAACTCAAATGCCTGCGATCGGCTGTAGGATTTCAGGTCTTTGGATTATGCGAGCCCTGAGTCCCGCGTGGCCGGCCGGCTTGATGTGTCCGTGCTCGCGGAAGATTGCGTGGGTGCATTCTAACCCAGAGAGTCAATCATGCAAGTGGGTAACTGAAACTTGTTTCAATTTCCGGACTTAAGCCCGGGGAACGTCCACCCACGCTCGCTTGCCATGGCTCTCAAGCACGCTGTTCAGGATGACCATTTGCCGGAGCCCATCGGTGAACTGCGGGTACTCGGGCTCGCCAGAGTCGCGGATGGACGCGTAGAAGCGCCGGAAGACTTGCTTGAACGTGTCATCGTACCCTTCGCAATGGCCTCCCGGCAGGTCGGCATAACTGCGCGCCGCGGGCTTGAGTAGCGACGGGTCTTTGATGTAGATCCCATTTGCCGTATCACGGTGACCCTGCCAGAGTTCGTCGGGCCGCTCCTGATTCCAGGACACCGACGACTTCGTCCCATAGACTTCAAGGCAGAAACCATTCTTTCGTCCGGCGGAAACCTGGCTCGCCGTCATGCAGCCGCGCGTGCGTGGCCCCATGCGGAACACGACCGCGCCGAAATCTTCTGTATCCACCGGAGTTTCGATGAAATCCTCCGGCCCCATCAATTTGTTGGCAAAGGTCTCGACGGAGTGTTTCGGCTGTTTGCGCGTTTTGTGGAACGTCTGCAGATCGGCGCAGAGGGAATTAACGCGCAATCCGCTGACGTGTTCGGCCATATCAAAGAAGTGCGATCCGATGTCTCCCATGCATCGCGAAGCGCCGGCAGCCTTCGTTTCCACGCGCCAATTCCAGTCCGTGTCGTAGAGGAGCCAGTCCTGGGAGTAGGTCCCCTGAACCACGAGAATGTCGCCCAGGTCACCGGCCTCACGCATGCGGCGCATCTGCTGCACCATTGGGTAATAGCGGAGATTGTGGCAAGTACAATTACGCAACCCCCGCTTGCCGGCGATGGAGGCTAGTTCTTCCGCCTCGGCGACGGTGGTCGTAAGCGGTTTCTCGCAAAGCACATGCTTGCCCGCTTCGAGCGCTTCTTTTGCTATCGAGAAATGCTGCGCGTTGGGCGTTGTAATGTGCACGGCTTCGATCTCGGGATCGCGAAGAAGATCGCGATAATTGGTGGTCGTTGTCGGAACGGAGAAGGCCGCGCCTAACCGCTGCACTGCTTCTTTATTTCTGCCCGCGATGCCGGCGGCTTCCACATTCTCTACGCGCTGGACCGCCTCCAGATGTACGCGGCCCATGAATCCGGTGCCAATGATTGCGGTTTTGATTGATTTCATTTGCAGTTCCTGTGCGTTTTGCTAAGACCACCAGGCAGCAGCCGGCTGCTCGCGGATCACGATGCTATTGAGCAAATTCGCAGCCTTGGTCAACCCCTCGCCGGGGGACAGCAGGGTATCTTCGTGCTCGATAGAAATCACGTGATCGTAGCCGAACATGCGCAGCGTAGAAATCAACTCGCTCCAAAACTCGACGCCATGCCCGTAGCCGCAAGTGCGGAAGATCCAGCTGCGGTCCTTTTCCTCGGTATACGGCTTGGTATCGAGTACGCCCGCACGCACCAGGTTCGCCGGATACAGTTGCGTGTCCTTGGCATGGACGTGAAAGATCGCGTCCTGCAACACGCGGACTGCACCCACTGGGTCAATGTTTTGCCAGAAAAGATGACTCGGGTCGTAATTGCAACCCACATTCTTGCCCGCGATGGAACGCAGACGCAGCATGCTCTCCGGGTTGTACACCACGAATCCGGGATGCATTTCGACCGCGATTTTCACGCCGTGATCGGCGGCAAACTTCGCGTGCTCGATCCAGTAAGGCGCGACCACCTCGTTCCATTGCCAGTCCAGTACGGTCCGAAAATCTGGAGGCCAGGGGCACGTTATCCAGTTCGGAGCGATAGCATTCGGCGAATCTCCCGGGCATCCCGAAAAATCGACCATAACCGATACGCCGAGTTTTTCTGCCAGCAGAATGGTCTTACGGCTTACGTCGCGATGCTGCTTTCCCAAGTCCTTGTTCGGGTGCAGCGCATTGCCATGACAACTCAAAGCGCTGATGCTGACCCCGTGATCATTCAAGACCTTCGTGAAATTTACCAGGGCAGAAGCATCTTCGAGCATCGACAGCTTGCAGTGTGCATCGCCCACATAATTGCCGGTCGCAAGCTCGACGGTATGGATATCAAGCTCCGCCAGTTTTTTTAGAACCGCGTCAAGCGGGAGCTTCGAGAGTAATGGGGTAAAGACGCCAACGCGCATAGCGATTCGGTCTCCTGAAATGATCGGGTCATTCTATCGCAGCTTTTGGATTGGATTTCGACCGCAGACGGGGCGGCACGCCCGAGCAGTGCGTTGTGATAACTTTATTGCCAACAATTGTCAGATCTAATTTCTTGGGGAGTTCCCTTGCGACGAAACCGACTCGCTGTGCTGCCTTGTCTGCTGTTGTCGCTGTTAACCTCTCTCGCAGCCGCCCAGAATCAAGCTGGCATCGCTGCTTCCACGCCCCCGCCGCCCCACGAAAAGAAGATTCACCTCAAGCACATTCTGGTGATCGGCCAGACCAAGGGCTTCGAGCACGACTCGGTTTCCCCGGGCATGGTCGCCATCTACAACATGGGGCGCGAGAGCGGTTTGTGGGAGGCCACGCTGCGCACTGACACCGAGCTCATTACAAAGAAGAGCTTGGAAAGAAACGCCAAGAACCTCGACTATTTCGATGCTTTGGTATTCGTGAGCACCACCGGCGAACTGGACCTCGATGAAAGCCAGAAGAAAGACATGATGTCGTTCATCAAGGACGACGGCAAAGGATTTGTCGGTGTTCATGCCGCCCTCGATACCAACTACAAGTGGCCGGAATATGGAGAGATGATTGGCGGATGGTTTGATCAGCATCCGTGGATGACGTTTAACGCGCCCATCATTAACGAAGACGCGAATTTCCCCGCGGTTCGCCACTTTCCGCACGCTTTCGTGAAGTATGACGAGATCTATCAGCCCAAAGAATGGTCGCGCGACAAGGTAAATGTGCTGCTCAGCCTTGACCCTTCAAAACTGAATTATGAAAACAACCCGCGCATTCACCGCACGGATCATGACTTTGCCGTGGCTTGGGCCAAGATGCACGGCAAGGGCCGCGTTTTCTATTCCACGCTCGGCCACACCGAAGAAGGTTGGAGCGACCCGGATATCCGCAAAATGTATTTTGAAGCGATTCGCTGGGCCCTAGGCATGACAGACGGCAGCACGGTTTCTCATCCGCGGCCGCAAACGTCCGGAGAAGGTCACTGAGGCTGCTGACATGAGAGTCCTTCGATCAAGCGTATGTTCCGGCGTGCTTTTGGCGAGCACGTGCTTTGGCGGTCTGGCCGTTGCGGCGGCGCAGAATTCCGCCCCAAACCCGGCACCAGGAAACCCGGTTCAGCAGAACACACCGGCCAAGACCTATCCGCCCGAACTGGTGCAGAGCGGGGCCGCTCAGTTCCGGCAAGATTGCTCGTTCTGTCATGGCCGCGATGCTACTGGCGGCGAGACCGGCCCCGACCTCACGCGTTCCCGGGTGGTGAGAGCCGACGTTGACGGTGACAAGATCGGCCCTGTCATTCGCAACGGCCGCCCTGACAAGGGCATGCCGCCCTTCGAGCGTTCTGATCAGCAGATCGCGAGCCTGGTCGCCTTCATCCACTCGCAGCAGAATGCCGAACACAGCCGCGGCGGTGGACGCAAGGGCGTGGATCCCTCCGATCTGCAAACTGGCAACGCCGAAGCCGGCAAGAAATATTTCGAAGGCGCTGGCGGATGTGCGTCCTGCCACTCCCCTACCGGTGACCTTGCCGGCATCGCGTCGCGCTATAAAGGACTCGAACTCGAACAGCAGATGCTTTATCCCAAGCACCCGAAATCAAAAGTCACTGTAACTCTTGCTTCCGGCGAAGCCATCACCGGCACGCTGGCGTACCTCGACGAGTTCACCGTTGCGCTCACCGATGCCAGTGAGACTTATCGATCCTGGCGCACTCGAGATGTGCATTTCAAAGTCGACGCGCCCGTGACTGCTCACGCGGAACAGTTCAGCAAGTACACCGATGCCGACATCCATAACCTGATGGCGTATTTGCAAACTCTGCAATAGACGACGAACTTTGACTCTCATGTGCCTGAGAAGTTTGAGGAATTTCCGATCCATGATGAATAAAGTACGGCTACTTATGTTTGCGGTCAGCGTGCTCCTGGTCATGGGAGTCTCCGCCATAACAAGGGCTCAAGAACCCGCCGAGCAAATGCTGCTGCATCCGCCTGCGAACAGTTGGCCCGGATACCATGGCGACTACTCCGGTCGCCGCCACAGTTCGCTCACTCAAATCACGCCGCAGAACGTGAAGGGCCTGGCTCTTGCATGGTCCTTCCAGACCAATCAGACGATCCCAATCAAGTCGTCGCCGTTGATGGTTGATGGCGTTCTCTACTTCACTGCCCCCGATAATGTTTGGGCTGTCGACGCACGCTCAGGGCACCAGATCTGGCGGTTCACTTATCCACGCAGCCAGGGCGAGCACATCGGTCAACGGGGCGTCGGGATGTACAAGGGGTCTGTCTTTTTTCTGTCGCCCGATGCGCACCTGATCTGCCTGAACGCAAAAGATGGAATGATTCGGTGGAAAGTGGAAGTGGCTGATGTCACCAAGGGTTACTGGACGAGCATGGCGCCTCTGGTTGTGGGCAACCACGTACTGGTCGGCGTTTCTGGAGATTTTGACAACCTCAGCGGCTTTCTTCGCTCGATCGATCCAGAGACCGGCACGACCCAGTGGCAGTGGGATTCCACGCCCCCAGTGGGCACTCCGAATCAAACCACCGGCGGGATGACGTGGATGACGGGAACCTACGATCCCGATCTGCATCTTGTCTATTGGGGAACTGGAAACCCTACTCCCGTCCTGAACGGTTCCAAGCGCCCGGGCGACGATCTCTACACTTGCTCCATCGTCGCGCTCAATCCTGACACCGGGAAATTAGTCTGGTCATTCCAGCCCTCGCCGCACGATACGCACGATTGGGATGCAGTCGAGACGCCCGTGCTGGTGGATGGAGACTTCCATGGCAAGCCGCGCAAAATGTTGATGCAGACTTCCCGTAACGGCTACTTCTTCGTCCTCGACCGCACCAACGGAAAGAGTCTGCTTACCGTTCCATTCGGTCCGGTGAACTGGACGCTCGGAGTGGATAAACAAGGCCGTCCCATTCCGAATCCGGCTAAGGAACCAGCTCCCGACGGTCGGCTCATTGCACCCGACGAGGGCGGCATGACCAATTACCGCTCTCCCAGCTTCGACACAAAAACTGGCTCGTTCATGGTGAGTGCCCACCCCAGTTGGAGCGTTTATTTTTCCAAGCCGGCCGATGGAGTTTACGGCTGGGCGGGGGCAGACTACGGCGTTTGGGGCACGGGGGTGATCGAGGCAATCGATTACCAGACCGGCAACATCCGATGGCGCCACGAATTGGGCGAAGAATCAGGCGCAGGCATCCTTACGACGGACTCCGGCCTCATCTTCAGCGGCGATGCTCACGGTAATTTCCTGGCCCTTGACTCTACGGATGGCAAAACGCTCTGGCACGCCGGTTCCGGTTCGCATATTACAAGTTCACCGATCACGTACGAACTGGATAGCCGGCAATACGTCGTCACCAGTAGTGGCGGCGTCCTGTTCGCGTGGGCGCTTCCGGAACAATGAAGCTACATGAATAACGACGGGCTGTTGATTCAATTACTCAGTCATCCAACTCGTGACTCTACGAGCCGGATCGCATCTCGCTCGAAGTTCCACCCGCAGCGGGCAAATAACACTGCTGCGTGTAGTCCATCACCATGCGGTCTGCATTGAAGCGCCAACCCAGCGTGCGGATGGTTCGCTTCATGCGCTTAATCCAGCCTCGGGGCAGCCCATCGCGATCGCGCTGGTAGTAAAGCGGAATCACTTCGTCGCGCAGAGTCCGCAACAGATCTTCGCCATCGCGCGTATCGTGAACGCTCATGTTGGAATGGGTTTTCCCGGTTCCAATAGCGAAGCCATTCACGCCGTCGTAAGCCTCGGCCCACCAACCGTCGAGAATGGAAAGATTCAGTCCTCCGTTCAGTACGACTTTCTGGCCGCTCGTGCCCGAAGCTTCGAGCGGGCGACGCGGATTGTTGAGCCATACATCCACGCCCTGCACGAAATGCCGCCCGACATTGATGTCGTAGTCCTCGACAAAGACAAATTTCTCGCGGAACTTGGGATCGCGCATCAACTCCGCAATCTGCTGCAGCACGCGCTTGCCCGGCTCATCGAGCGGATGCGCCTTGCCGGCAAACACGAATTGGACGGGACGGTTGGGATCGTTTACCATCGACGCCAGTCGCTCGATGTCGCTGAGAATGAGATTGGCGCGCTTGTAAGTTGCAAAGCGCCGTGCGAACCCAATGGTTAAGGCGTCCCGGCTGAGGACCCGCTCCAAACGCTGCAATACCTCGCGGGATTCCCCACGCCGCTGTGCCTGCGACACCGCTCGCTTGCGAACGAACTCGATCAGTTGCGACTTCAAATTGAGGTGAGTCTCCCAAAGTTCGCCGTCGTCGACATTCTCGATACCCAGCCAGATCTTCGCCTCGCTGCCTCGCTGGTGCCAATCGGTTCCAAGATGACGATCGTAGAGACGGAACATCTGCGGCGCGAGCCACGAAGGAACGTGGACGCCGTTGGTGATGTGCCCGATAGGGACGTCGTCTTCAGGCTTGCCGCGAAAGAGCCCGGTCCACATGGCGCGCGAAACTTCGCCATGCAGCGCAGACACCGCATTCGCCCGCCGCGAGAGCCGCAGCGCCAGTACCGTCATGCAAAACGTTTCTTCGGAGTTGTTCGTGTTCTCGCGGCCGAGGCCCTGCAAGCTTTCCTGCGAAAGCCCCAATTCCTCACGCAGCGGACCGATGTGCTCTTCGACGAGCTTGGCGTCGAATCGATCGTGTCCGGCTGGAACCGGAGTGTGCGTCGTGAAAACCACCTCGCGCGATACTCGCGGCACGGCGGCGTCAAACCCGATTCCTTCATCTTCCATCCGCATGCGAATGGCTTCCAGCACTGCAAAGCCGCTGTGACCTTCGTTAAGGTGAAGCACACCCGGAGTGATTCCCAGAGCCTTCAGAGCCCGGAGGCCCCCAACGCCCAGCAGCAACTCCTGGCGTATTCGGATGCGCAAATCTCCGCCGTACAAGCGCGACGTAAGCTCGCGATCTTCCGGCGCATTGCCTTCCACGTCCGAGTCGAGCAGCAGCAGGTCACGCCGGCCCACCTTCACCCGCCAGACTTTTGCCTGAAGCAGGCCGCTGCGGGTCTCAATTTCTACCACGACAGGCCGGCCATCTTTTCCGATGGCCACTTCCATGGGGAGTTGATTGACGTCAGTCTCGAGGTACTCCTCGTGCTGCCACCCCCCCTGATCAAGGCGCTGCCGGAAATAACCTTGTCCGTAGAACAGTCCTATGCCGACTAGCGGAATGTCGAGATCAGAAGCGCTCTTGATGTGATCGCCCGCCAACACGCCCAGTCCGCCGGAATACACTGGAAGGGATTCATGCAACCCAAACTCTGCCGAAAAATACGCCACCGGATGCGGCCGCAGGACACCCGCGTGCCGAGTTCCCCAGGTATGGTCATCTTCGAGGTATTCCAGCATGCGCCGGTAGGCATAGTTCACGCGGCTATGCAGCATCAGTTCGTTAGCTCGGGTTTCCAGCTTGGCCAGCGGAATTTCAGTCAGCAGAGCCACGGGATTGTGGTTCAGTTCGCTCCAGCGCGCGGGATCCAGATCGAGGAAAAGGCTCTGCGCGTTATGGTCCCAGCTCCACCACAAATTGCGCGCCAGGGCCCACAATCGTTCCTGCAGTGGCGCGATGAAGCGGTCTAACGTGCGCGCCTCGCTGACTACGGGCGCAACCTGGGTGGCGGCTTCGGTCAGCATGCGGATATCTTCCGCACTGAAGACGCGAGCTTCCACAGTTTGCACGACGAGAACACCCTGCAGGATTCCGCGATCGACCAGGGGCACGCCCAGGAATGACTGATAAGCATCTTCGCCGGCGTCACGAAAATATTTAAACCGCGGATGATTCTTGACCTGGCTCACAGAAACCGGCTGTACCTGCTCAGCGACGAGCCCGGTCAGGCCCTCGTGCACCGCCATCCGCAGATTGCCCACGCATTCACGGCGCAGCCCGACGGTGGCGGCCAACACAAGATTGGCCCGATCCGGTTCCAGCAAATATGCCGAACAAACATCCGTATGAAACCGTTTGGCGATGAGCGCGACGACGTTCATCAGCGTTTCCGCCGATTGACCGCCTTCCGCCGCAAGGTTTGATATTTCCTCCAGCGAGAGCACGTTATTGACTTCACTCGCACGCACGCCTTGATCCATATCCCCAGCTACCTCGTACGCGTCCAAATCGTTTTACTAAGCCTCCCTGGGACTCGATCCCAATTTTGCCATGTCCTGATGACGTCGCGGTCAGAAGGGTTTCACCATTGTACGGTGTGCGACCGAATTCGCGAACGGTGTTTAATTTTTCAGCATTGAAAGTACACCAGACAGCTCGTCTTTCGTCCGTCGCCGTGACCCTCGGCTCGCCAGATTTGCATAAAGGGACGACAAAAGGCTGGCTGCGTTCACTGGATTGGCCGCCAGTCGCGGGACTTGCCGCAAAACTAGTTTGCTTGCTCTCCCAAGAAAGAGTAGAATCTCGCCCATTCCAGCCAATCGATGGAATCCGCGTCCAGCTGCCATCGGCGACAGATCGATTTTATAAGTTGCGGAAGACTGGCTCGTTCCAAAAGTTTGGACGTATGCACGGCGGGAATGTTCCTTGAGTGCTGCCCGCAAATCTCTGCACCTTGCGAACCATGGAGTCGAGAATAATGAATGGTACTGCCGCGCGATTCGTCAGGATTGGTGGAGCCTTAGTAGCGCTGGTCACGTTGGGCTGGATTCTGAGTCTCCAAGCTGCTAGGCCTTATGAGCACGGCCTGCCTACGGATTGGAGTCACGGCCACGTTATCTTTTCACAGCCCACCACCCCCGAGCAGGTTACACGCGTGATCCACAATACGCGGTACTGGCAGCAGTTTGTCCGCCGCAACATGGTTCGTGTGCTTTCCCCGGAGGAGGACGTTTCGAATCCCGATTCGCGATCTTACCTTGCCACTTCGGACGATTCTTCCGCGCCCTCCAGTAGCGGCCTTTGGTCGCAAAACATGGGCTCCGGTGCCACCGTCGGGGCAGGCAATTATCCTCTGAAATATTCTTTCAGTATTACCAAGGCGACCTGTAGTAATGTCGCGAGTCCGGATTTTGTGGTCTTCAATACCGGCCTGCTAAGCTCGACCACCAAGCCCAGCATCCTCGCCTACGACAATCTGTATTCGGGATGCTCCGCGTTTGGTGCGGTGCCTACGCTCTATTGGGCATATAACACCACACTTCCGGGGAACATTGCGGGAACAGTTAAGACTTCCCCGGTTATCTCACTGGACGGCTCACAGATCGCCTTTGTTCAGACCGATGGTTCTCACGGATACGTGGTCTTGCTGAAGTGGAAGGGGAACAATGGAACGCTTGCCAGTCCAATCGCACCTACCTACAAAACCGCAGCGACCTATCCCACTTGCACAGCTCCTTGCATGACCGCATTCTTCCTGCGCACCAGCGCCACTGGTGTAGGAGCCCAGACCAACGACACGACGTCCTCAATCATGTATGACTTCGATACCGACACAGCTTATGTCGGCGACAATCTAGGATTGTTGCATAAATATAGTCCATTCTTCACAAACGGAACACCAGCAGAAGTGGGATCTCCTTGGCCGGTTCAGGCGAATGTTAGTAATCACACCGCTCTTACCAGTCCTATTCTCGACAATGTGACTCAGAATGTTTTCGTCGGCGATGCTGGTGGATTTCTGGAACGCGTTAATGCCACAACCGGTACGGCCACGGTGTCTCACCAAATAGATCATGGCGCCGGGCTCAGTGCAGACGGACCGATCGTCGATAGCACCTCCCAGAAAGTTTACGTCTTCTCGTCGAATGACGGCAGCGGCGGTTGTGGGGGGAACGGATGCGCTGCCGTGTATCAGTTGGGTACGACGTTTACATCCGGCAGTTCCGGAACGGAAACTCAAGTCGGTGTCAGCAGTGCAACTCCGAACTTCCTGTATGCCGGTGCTTTCGATAATGCGTATTATGCTTCCAAAAACGCTACGGGCAACCTCTATGTTTGTGGCAATACCGCCGCAAATCCAACGATGTACCAAATTGCAATTGCCGCAGGGGTCATTCCCGCCACCGGCACCAGCATGAGCACGGTAACTACGACAGGCTCTACAGACTCTTGTTCGACAGTTACCGATGTCTCGAACCCGAACGCTGCCGGAGGACTGGAAGAACGAATTTTTTTCAGTCCTGCGAATCACGGACGGACGGCGGCCTGCGCCTCCAAAGGGTGTGTCGAGAGCTTTATCGTGACCCCCTGGCAGGCGAGCAATTCCTATGTCGTTGGCCACCAGATCCTGAGCCCGAAGCTCCACATTGAAGTGGTCACCAAGGCCGGGACTTCTGCTGCGACCGCGCCCACTTGGACTAACACGGCAGGATCGAGTGTCAGCGACGGCTCTGTGACGTGGCTGGATCAGGGGACACTTACAGCCGTGCCCCTAGCAGCTTGGGCCGCGAGCACCGCGTACACCTCCACCACTCTCATTCTAGACTCGAAAGGCAACGTCGAAATTGTGGGCACAGCCGGAACATCAGGGGCAACCACCCCGGCATGGTCTACTACGCCAGGTGGAACCACCGTGGACGGCACGGTGACCTGGATCAACGGCGGCACGATGTCCGTCAATGGTTTGCAAGCCAGCGGTGGAGCGAGCAGCATTATCATGGATAACGTGGTCCCTTCCGGCACTCTAGCGGGAGCTTCTCAGGTATACTTCAGCACTCTGGCAAATCAATCGTGTTTAAGCGGCGGGCCTGGTGGTTGTGCCATGCAGGCCTCCCAGGCGAGTTTAAAATAAGGTTCTCCTATGCCTACAGACAATACAATTTCCGATGCTCCACCCAATCCAGAGCCTAAGAAACCCTATGAAAAGCCGACCTTCCGTTTTGAGCAGGTTTTCGTGACGGCTGCTCTTCATTGCGTAAAGATCGGCTCCGAATCCCGTGGATGCAGTCACCGCCCCAGTGCCTCATGATGGATTCATTCGATCAAAAGAACGCTGTCCAAGGCGTGCAGTGTGATCTTGCTGAGGAGATTTTGCGCTCATGCGGTACCCTGAGCTTGCAGGTCTCGGGCTGTAGCATGCTGCCAGCTATTTGGCCCGGCGATACCCTTCTTGTCGACAGGGCCACTACCAGTGGAGTAAGAGAAGGCGACGTTATTTTGTTTGCCCGTAACCGGTGGCTTTGTGCTCACCGCATCGTGAAAAAACTTGACGACTCAAGATTCCTGACGCGCGGTGACGCCAGCCCTCAGCCCGATCCCGTGGTTCATTCTCAGGAATTGCTGGGCAGAGTTTCCTCGATCGTGAAGAATGAAAAGTGCACGGTACTCCGGAGTAGCCGGACGTTCTTCGAACGCGCCATTGCTGCTTTAGTGCGCCATTCACAGCTCTCGGCTCGCATCCTTTTGACCGTGCGTAGCTGGACCGCGATCTCGTAAGTTCCGGCATCAAAGAAATGAGGGGTGGGTCCGTTGCCAGAGCTAATCGCCGAAGTCGATCGCCTCAGCCTCACCATTGAAATTGGGGAGATGCCCGTTCGCGTTCAGACATCGGACCGAGTGCTCTTCAACTTGCTGCATCGCATGTATGGGGGCTTCGTCAGCTCGATCGAGCACTCCGAAATAGATCTCACAGTTGAGCTTGCGGCGCCGGAGTCCGGCCCGACAGATGCGCAGGTGCATGTAGCCTGCCAAGAAGGCCGCTGGACTTTGGAACGCGGGGATTTTTTTAGCGAATGGGAGCCAGCTAGCGGACGCGGCTGGATTCGGCACACGGACAGTCCATATTCCGTGGATGCGGTGCTCCGCATCTTGCATTCGATCTTGCTGGCCAGGCGGGGAGGTTTCCTTCTCCACTCGGCCAGTCTCATTCGTGACGGCAAGGCTTTCGTTTTTGCGGGAGCATCCGAGGCCGGAAAGACAACGATCTCCCGTCTGGCGCCGCCCGACGTTACTCTTCTCACGGACGAAATTTCTTATGTGCGACGACAGCCGGGCGGCTACGTTGCCTTTGGCACGCCTTTCGCAGGAGAGTTGGCGAAGCTGGGGGAGAATGTTTCTGCGCCCATTTCCCATCTGTATCTTCTGGCTAAAGGACAAGAGAACCGAATCGATCCCGTCGCACCAGCTGACGCGGTCCGATCGCTGCTCTCGAACGTGCTTTTTTTTGCCAACGATGACGAGTTGGTACAGGCAATCTTCCATTCTGCATTCGAATTCGTCAGCCGGGTGCCCATCTCCCGATTGACTTTTGTGCCCGATGTCCGGGTTTGGGAGTTGATCCGATGAGCAAGCTTTACGTAGCTCGCAGTCCGCGAGTGGCTGCGCGCAGCGTTGGTGGCGAAATGATGATCATGTCGGGACGCGATTCCACTCTGTTTACGCTCAGTAAGACGGCCACCATATTGTGGCAGGCTGCCGATGGCATCACCCCCCTCGATGAAATTGTGCAGCAGAAGATTTGCGGCGAATTTGACGTCGAGCTGGCCGAGGCGCTGCAAGACGCAGAAACGCTCCTCCGCGATCTAGCCGGTCATTCCATTATCCAGATCTCTGAGCAGCCCATCCTGCAGGCGAATGCAGTTCCCGGAGCATCGCGATGAGCAATCTGCTTGAGGAGATGACGGACAAAGCGGAAAGTCTAAACATTCCGCTGAGTGTCCAATTGGATCTCACGTACCGCTGTAACGAGCGGTGCGTGCACTGTTATCTCGACCATCAGGACTACGGCGAGATGACCACCGCCGAGATCAAGCACCTGCTCGAAGAGATGGCCGAAGCCGGCGTTTTCATCCTTACGCTCAGCGGCGGCGAGATCATGCTGCGCAAAGATTTCTTCGAGATTCTTGAATATGCCCGCCGGCAGCTGACCTTCTGCGTAAAACTAAAAACCAACGCGATTCTGATTCGGGAGCAGGAAGCTGCTCGGATTCGTGATCTCGGTGTCGAGTCCGTCCAGATCAGCATTTATTCCCACCGTCCCGAAATCCACGATGCCATCACTCTGGTGCCGGGCTCGCTCCAGCGTTCGTTGAATGCGGCACGCTTCCTAAAGTCCCAAGGACTGCGGGTTGTTCTCGCGAACGTGCTGATGGTCCAGAATCTCCAGGATTATCCGGGAGTGCGAGCGCTTGCCGAGGATATGGGTGTACAGAGCACGCTTGATCCAACCATTACTCCCATGATGGACGGAAATCGCTCGGTGCTCGATCTCCGCATTGACCGCAGTTCGCTGCAGCAGGTCTTTCGCACTGAAAACTTTGTCAGTGAGGCTGAGGAATCCTGCACGGTTGCAGCCGCCGAAGAAGACGTATTGGAACACATTCCCTGCAGCGCCGGTCATACCACCTGCTACGTTTCGCCTTACGGAGACGTTTTCCCTTGCGTCCAGTTTCCCCTGCCCACCGGCAATGTTCGCAAATCGCGCTTCATTGATATCTGGCGTCACTCCGATCGCATGAAGGAAGTGCGCTCAATCCGGCTGAAAGATCTCACGACCTGTACCTCGTGTAGCCATATCTCTTCCTGCGAACGCTGCCCCGGCCTTGCCTACACGGAAGGCAACATGCGCGGCCCATCGTCGGCAGATTGCGAAAAGTCTTTTGCGAAAACCGGGGTTCCCTCGGCTAACATGCTGGCGAAAAAACGCGGTGCAGCCAATCTCGTACAGATCCGGCCTATTCCAGTGCCGGCCAGCTTTCCGGGTGCCGGGGCAAACGCGTAATCTGGCTCCTGCGCTCCAACCGATCCGATGGACCGAACAAGTTCCGCACACGAGACAGAGTGGTCTTTGTTGCGCGCGGCTTGCTCCGAAGTCGCCAGCCAGCAGAATTTGGTGGATCTGTTCGCGAGCCCCGTTAACTGGAGAATTCTCTTCGATTTCGCCGATCACCACGGCGTTCAGCCACTTCTGTATCAACGCCTGTCGAGCATAGCTGAATTCATTCCCGCTGACGAGATGCGCGCCCTCGAGCAGAATTATCAAACGAACCTGCACAAGGCAATGCTTCTCTCGCTGGAGTTGATCCGAATTTACGATCTCTTGGCTAGCCTGGGGTTGAAGGTGCTGGCTTATAAGGGCCTAGCCCTGGCGCAGACTGTCTATGGAGACATCGCACTGCGCCACGCCGGGGATATTGACATCTTGATTCGCGCTTCCGATTTTTCGCGTATCCGCGATGCAGTTCAGGAACTTGGCTACACTCCACATGCCCCGGTGCCGGAAGCGCAGGAACGGGCTTATCTGAAATCAGGATACGAATGCGCCTTCGATGGAATTGCAGGCCCGAATCTTCTGGAACTTCAGTGGGCCATCCAGCCGCGATTTTATGCCGCTGACTATGACATGGATGGACTGTTCCGTCGTGCGGTGACGGTCCCGGTCGCAGGCCGTATCATGCAGACGCCGTGCGCTGAAGATCTGTACATCATTCTTTCGCTGCACGCCGCCAAACACGTTTGGGGACGCCTGATCTGGCTTTGCGACCTCGCCCGACTCATGAATCTGCCGAAGCTAAACTGGGGCTTGATTGCAGAACAAGCCAAAAACTTGCGAGTCGTGCGTATCTTGCGCGTCGGCATGCTCCTGGCAAATCGCATGCTCGGCGCTCCGATTCCTGCGGCAGGAGAAGCCAGCCTACCTCAAGATGCCGCCGCCCAAGCATTTGCCGAGGAGATTGAGCCCAGTATTACCCGCGAGACGCTGTTCAACGTCGAATCTTTCGAATATTTCCGCCTGATGCTTCGTCTCAGAGAGGCCAAACCCGACCGCTTGCGCTTTCTCATGCGCCTTATCTTCACGCCCGGTCCCAGCGAGTGGGAGGCAATCCAACTTCCCGCGTTGTTGTCCCCGCTGTATCGCTTGGTTCGACTCTCTCGCCTTACGGCCCGGTTGCTTCGGACTTAGATAGTGGTATTGCTTTCCAAGGATTCTTCAACTGCCATTCCACGCCATTCGCGTAGATAAAGAACGTACATCGCCACGCACCCGAGTAGTGGCACCAATAGTCCGGCTTTCAGCGTGCCGAACCGGTTCGATGACAGCCCCACAATCCACGGAAACAAGCCTCCTCCGACATTGGATAGCACGAACATAACCGAGCCAATCCGCGATGACGCCGTTCCAAATTCGTGGGACAACAACGAAATCGTGATGGGATACACAGCGGCGAGGCCCAGTCCTGTGGCACAAGCGCTGGCCACGACTGCAGACAGTCCCTGTGAAAACAGCAGCCCTGTGGTCCCTGCACAGGCAAGCAGCAAGCCTGCCTGAACCAGCTTTACTTCATGCATCGTACGCAGCAGTGCTGGGGCTAGCCATCTTCCGATCATCAGCGCAGCATAGAAGAACGACGGAGTCATTACGGCTACTGCAAGGGTCATGCTGCCGAGGCTCTTCGAAAACGATGCTACCCATTGCCCAAAAGCATTTTCGGTGCCCACGTACACGAGAAATAGCACGCCGAGAATGAGAAATGCGTTCAACTTTTTCCGAACCAGCGGAACGATCGGCGGGGAAACTTGGCGATGCGGCACCAGTTCGACAATACGGGCGGGCATCACCGCAATTCCAATCGCCACCACGGCGCAAAACACCGAAGCGAATCCCAGAAAGAGAGGAATCTGATGGCTCTTCGCCGCCGCGGCCACCAGAAACGGACAGGCTACTGCGCCCGCACTCCAGAAGAAATTGAGCAGGTTCAGCGTCGCGCTTCGTCGCTCCGGATTCGCCGCCGCAACCATTAGATTCGCTGCGGGAACTGCCAGCCCCAGGCCCGCCCCGTATGCTGCAATGCAGGCGATGCCTAGCCACTCTGGCCCAGCGAGCAACAGCGCCAGGCCGGCTGCGACCAGCCACAGGCCAGCCTTCATGGGAAATCGAAATCCCCAACAGGAAGCCAGCACTCCCGAAAGCGCGACCGCAAACGTAGATGCCAGGTACTGGGCAGTAAAGAGTGCGCCCGCCTGCGCATAGTTCAGCGACCATCTCGCCGAAAGCGTAGGCAGCATCGGGCCGAGAAGTACGGTGGCGATCCCGATTGGCACGAACGACACGTATGCCGCCAGCGTCAGAGGACCAGCAGAAGCAGAGGTCTTTGCGGTTGAGGTAGCGGGCATGAAAGAGTCCTGCGGGTCGCAGTTCGCTTAGAGGAAAAGCGCTGCTTGCGATGCTAGCAGGAACCGGAGGCCTGCGCAGTGGATTCCCGCACCACGAGTTCGGGTTCGATCGCGATTTCGGAAGGATATTCTTTATTGCCTTCGATTCGGTCCAGGAGACATTGGGCCGCTACTTCGCCCATCCGGTTCAGCGGTTGGCGCACCGTCGTCAGACTGGGAAAATGAAAAGCCGCGCCGGGAATGTCATCAAAGCCTATGACCGAAATATCCTGCGGCACTCGCAATCCTTGCTCCTGGAGCGCTCGAATGGCGCCGATCGCCGACATGTCGTTGTAGGCGAACAAGGCTGTGAATGGTTTATGCCGAGCCAGCAGTTGCTGCGCAAATGGATATCCGAGTTTCGGCGTGGAATCGTCGGCATCGATCTGCACCGTCAACTCGGGGTCAATCTTCAATCCAATCTGCTCAGCCACCCGGCAGATCGCCTCCCACCGGTCGTTCGCATCGGAACTGATCGGATTGCCTTTCAGGAAAGCGATTCGTTCATGATGCAGATCTTTGAGGTGATTCAGGGCTAATACCGCCGCGTGTTCGTGATCGAGAACAATGTTGGTCACGCCCTTCATCTTTTTGTGACCGGCAATGGCTACCGTCGGCAGCATAGGCGCTTCCTGCACTGTCGTGTCCACGGTGATGATGCCTTCTACGCCTCGTTCTGACAGCATCTGCGAATAGCGGTTCAGCAGTACCGGATCATGCCGGTGTACCACGGTCAGGAAAAAATAGTCCCGCCTGCGCAGGTATTGTTCAATCCCGCTGATGATGGGCGAACTGTAAGAGTCGCCAATCTCTTCGGCGATTACACCGATGGTGTAAGTGCGCTTATTCCGCAGCGTGCGGGCGAAGAAATTGGGCCGGTAATTCAGTTCCTTGGCAGCGGCGCGGATTCGATTCTTCGTGTCCTGGGGAATCGAGCGCGCCGACGGTGAATCGTTGAGTACAGCAGAGACTGTGCCGGGAGTAAGTCCCAAATATTGCGCCACCGCCTTCAGCGTGACCACGTGAGGCTTTGGGCCGGATTTTTTTACTTGCACCATGACGTTTTAAATCGTTTTAATTCACGTTCGCTATCAGATAGCATTTACCCGCAGCGGGAATTTGTCAGTGATTCCACACACGCGCTTCTGCGGATTCGCGTTTGACTTTGCGCTCCGGAGCTTTGCTACTTCATGCTTTTGCGTAACGCTCGCTGTTCGGCTTCGAGCCGCTCAACGCAAAGAAAAGTATGTACAAATAACAAACAACGGGCAGGAAGAACGCGTGATGAATACCAATGTGATCCGCAATCCATCCTTGCGCCACGGGCAAGATTGCGCCTCCGACAATGGCCATAATCATGATCCCGGAGCCGTCGCCGGTCAGAGGCCCGAGTTCCGCCACGCCCAGAGTGAAGATGCTGGGGAACATGATCGAATTAAAGAAGCCGACCAGAATAATGCTGTACATGGCAACATGCCCATTCGTCAGCATCGAAATTGCCACCAGCGCTGCTGCGCAAATAGCACAGATGCCTAGCAACCCCCCGGTCTTTATTTTTTGCAGCAAGGCCGACCCAATGAACCTTCCCACCATCGCGCCGCCCCAGTAAAACGCCACGAAGCTGGCAGCAACTTTTTCAGGCAGTCCCCCAATTTCGGGTTGTCCAAAATAATTCACTAGGAAGCTCCCGATCGAAACCTCCGCGCCCACGTAGACGAAGATCGCAATCGCGCCGAAGATTAAATTCGGGTGCTTCCAGATCGAGTCGCCCACCTTTTCCCCGATCTGGTGTTGCGCGTGCGGGATCTTGGGCAGTTTGAAACTGCCGATGGCGATGGCCAACAATACGAGCGCGATTCCCAAGCCTACATACGGTATTTTCACAGTTGCTGCTTCATGCAGGCGGTAGGCTTGCAAAACATCCGGCGCCATCGCTCGTACATCCTCAATCCTTCTCGCCTGGGTCAAAATGAACAAGCCCCCGAAAAATGGCGCCAGGAACGTTCCCAGAGAATTGAATGCCTGTGTGAGATTGAGTCGGCTCGATGCGGTCTCCGGCTTCCCGAGCACCGTCACATAAGGATTGGCAGCCACCTGCAGGCAGGTAATGCCCGCGGCCAGGACGATAAGTGCGCCCAAAAATAGCGGATAAGAAGGAACGCTGGCGGCCGGTACGAACAAGAACGCTCCTGCGCCCATTGTCAGCAACCCAACCACCATCGAGCGCTGATACCCGATCCAATCGATAATCTTGGCCGAGGGAATAGAGAAAATGAAATAAGCGCCAAAAAATGCAAACTGAATGAACATGACCTTGGTGTAATTCAGGTCAAAAATGGGTTTGAGGTGGGGTACCAGGATGTCATTCAGGCAAGTAAGAAATCCCCACATAAAAAACAGGGTTGTTACAGTTGCCAGCGGAGCGCCATAGCTTTGTGCGGTGCCGGTGCCGGTGGCTGTGGTGGATGTGCCGGTATTGGGTGCCGAGATCGCCATGAGTTGATGTCCACCCTCTATTAAAGATACAAATCTGAGGAACGCCGCCATCATAGCATCGCCAGCGCGCGCCTTTCCGTATTTTTCTTCCGAGCAGACTAGCTTTACCCTCTACAAAATCGTTTCTCTAAACTTGACATCCATCCTCCGTTGCCGGACACTGCACTGTTTCCCGCAAGGCGATTTGCCTTCCCATGAGTAGACTGATCGCGGTTGTCATTGTCGCCCTTTTTTTGCTGGTTAGCCACCCGGCGCTGCTGAGTCAGGACATGTCCGGCGC
>DASTCU010000218.1:0-36686 GCA_035710825.1 Candidatus Sulfotelmatobacter sp. | reverse complement strand
CGCTGGCCGCGTGCATCAGACGTGGCCCGCTGCCGGTGGACGAAGCCCTCGCCTACGCGACCGAGATCGCCGACGCGCTCGACAAGGCGCACCGGCAGGGCATCGTGCATCGCGATCTCAAGCCCGTGAACGTCATGCTGGTGAAGGCCAGCAGCGCGGCACGCGCGTCGAGCGATGGCGGGAGACAGGGAGCATCAATCGCGAAGCTGCTGGACTTCGGCCTGGCCAAGCTCGCGCCGTCACCATCGATCGCCACGCTGGAGACAGACGGACCTGCCGGCTGAGCACACGCCCGACAGCCCGATTACCGGCGCGGGGACGATCCTCGGCACCTTTCAGTACATGGCGCCCGAGCAGGTGGAAGGGCGCGACGCCGATGCGCGCGCCGACATCTGGGCGTTTGGCTGCGTGCTGTACGAAATGCTGACCGGGCACAAGGTGTACAGCGGCGAGACGACTTCGGACATTCTGGCGGGAGTGATTCGGGCCGAACCGGACTGGTCGGCGATGCCGGCTATCGTGCCGCGGCGGATTGGCGAACTGGTGCGGCGGTGTCTGCAGAAAGATCCGAAGCAGCGGCTGCGCGATATTGGAGAAGCGCGGATCGCGATTGAAGCGGCGATGGCGGGGGAAGCGGGGCCGGGTCCGGCGGCAGAAAATGTTCCGCAGGCGAAGAAACGCGATGCGTTGCCTTGGGCGATTGCCGGAGTGGCGGTGATCGCAGCGATTGTTCTGGCGGCGCTGTACTGGACAGGGCGCGGCGCTCAGCCTGCACAAGTAGTGCGATCGTCGCTGGTGTTGGAGGATCCGTTGTCGGGCGTGTTCTCCGCGAACCCGGGATCACCGGTGGCGATTTCGCGGGATGGCGCGCGGCTGGTGTATGTGGGGGCGGTGTCGGGGAAGGCGCCGCAGCTTTTCTTGCGGCCTATGGAACAGCAGACGACGGTGTCGATTCCAGCGACCGACGATGCCCTCCAGCCGTTTTTCTCCCCTGATGGACAGTGGGTAGGTTTCTTTTCAAATGGAAAGATGCGTAAAGTGCCGCTCAGCGGCGGCCCGGCGACCGTGCTGTGCGACGCACCTATTTCACACGGAGGCACGTGGGCAAGCGACGGCAGCATTATTTATGCGCCGAACCTGGGGTCGGGTCTAATGCGGATTTCGGCGGCGGGAGGGCCTCCGCAGAAAGTGACCGTGCCGGACCCGAAGGCGCACGAACTGAGCCATCGTTGGCCGCAGTTGCTGCCGGGGAATAAGGCGGTGCTGTTCACGATCCAGCTGACAACGCAATCCACATACGATGAAGCAAGAATTGCGGTGCTGTCGCTGGAGACGGGCAAATGGCACACGCTGGTAGACGGCGGCTCGTATGCGCGCTATGTCGCTCCGGCAACGATTGTGTATGCGCACGCGGGAACGCTGATGGCGGTGCCGTTCGATCTGGCCAAGCTGGAGGCAACGGGGCAGCCGGCGCCGGCGCAGGAGGGAGTGCTCAGCACGCCGTCGACCAGCGGGAGCGTGGAGTACGACGTTTCGGATGCGGGGACGCTGGTGTATGTGCCGGGAACGGCGCGGCCTCCGGCGATGTCGCTGGCGTGGGTGGATCGTCAGGGAAAGAGCAAAGAGCTTCCGGTGGCGCCGAATGGATATGCCTCGCCGCGAGTTTCGCCGAATGGGAAGCTGCTGGCGGTGCAGATACTGGCGGGTGGTCCGGAAGAGTTGTGGATCTACGATTTTGCGCGAAGCACGCTGATGCGGTTGACGTTCAGCATCGGGACGTCGTTTCCGGTGTGGATGCCGGATTCGCAGCGGCTGATCTACCGGACGCGGGTGCCGAGTTTTTCGTTGCGGCGAAAGGCGGCAGACGGGAGCGGAGAAGAAGAGACGTTGCTGGGCAGCGACTTCGAGGATCCGGGGGCGAGTCCGCTGACGATATCGCCGGATGGCAAGACGCTGTTGTTAGGAACGATCGGCTCCAGTGGCGCGATCGGGTTGCGCGCCCTGGCTCTCGATGGGAGCCGGAAGCTCGAGACGTATCTCGACGCGGGGTACAACGAGAGTCAAGCGGATTTCTCGCCGGACGGGCGCTGGGTTGCGTATGCGTCGAACGAAACGGGACGGCAGGAGGTGTATGTGCAGCCGTATCCGGGGCGAGGAGGGAAATGGATGATTTCCTCCGGTGGAGGACAAGCACCGCGCTGGTCGCCTAGGGGGCGGGAAATTTTTTTTCGCAACGACGACGCGTTCATGACCGTGCCAGTGGAAACTCAGCCCACGTTCAAAGCGGGCACGCCTCGGATGCTGTTCCGGGATGCCATCTATATGGCGCAGCGGGATTATGACGTGGCACCGGATGGGGAACATTTTTTGATGATCAAACGAAAAGAGGCTTCGGCGGGCGAGAACCAGGTGAATATGGTGCTGCATTGGAATGAGGAGTTGAAGGGGAAGGTGGGCAAGTAAAGTTTCGAGTTTCAGGTTTCGAGTTTCAAGGTCAGGGCGGCTTAAAGACCGCCTTTCTTTTTGCGGTCAGTAGCATCTTCAGCCTTTCACATAGGCTAGCTTGGCGGCTACTTTGCCGTCACGGACGGTAAAGACGTCGACGCCGCGGATGTGCCAGGGCTGGCCGTTCCGCATCTTGTGATACGTCCATAGAACGGTGGCGCGATTGCCGCTGACGATCGTGTCTTCGGCATCGAAGCGCGCGTCGGAATTACGCGCGAACCAGGCGCGCCAGAATTCGACGACGGCGGCTTTTCCCTCGACGCGGCGGCCGTCGGGCGCGGGGGACGTGTCTTCGAAGACGGTGTCATCGGTCAGGAATTGCGCCAGGCGGTCGGCGTCGTGGCGGTTGAAGGCCTCGTTGAACTGGTCGAGGGCGGCGCGGGTGGCTTGCTCCGGAGACGGCATGGGAACCTCCGACGGGGAAAAGACGGTCGTGAGCAGGAACAACGTTACCAGGAAAGCGGAGAGGCGCATGTGGTCCCCCAAGCTTAAGAAGTTTCAGCGTAAATTTAGATGGTGGAGAGGAAGTGCGCAAGGCGGCACGGTTTTCTCCGGACAGCCAAGGGCGTCTGTCCCCACTGGGGAATGACCCATGCTGGATCATGAGATTTTGAAATCGGTGGCGGAACAGATGATGGGCGCGGGTGAGGTTGTGTTTGAGGGGCGAAGGTCGAGGGTGACGCGGACGGGGGTGCGGCGGCTGCGGACGGCGCGGTTTGTGATGGGAGGGAAACAGTATCAGGCGATTGAGCAGAATCCGGAGAAGCCGAGCCGGTGGGGAAAGTTGGCGCGGGAGGGACATCGGGTGGTGCAGTTTCGGGATTTGGAGACGCAGAAGTATGTGGCGGTGGTGGTGGACGAGAAGGTGCAGGAGTACGGAAGGTGAGCAGGATCAGTTTCAAGTTTCGGGTTTCGGGTTTCGAGTTTCGAGCGAGTTCTGAGGTCAAAATCTTAAAGTCAAAATCCCCACCCTGTCGCAAAATGCGCGACAAGGGTGGAGCATCCTCTCATAAACTTCATCAGGAACGGATCAGGACCGGGTCGTCGGTTCTTACGGGGAGGCCGAAGCCGTTTTCCAGATGACGGCGGTGCTCGAGGATTTGCTGCATTTCTTCGGCGGTGCCGCGCGACGGAGGTACGTTCGCGATGGCATCGTTGAGCATCGCCCAGCTGACTTCGGAGGCGATGACGCTGTCGCGGGCCTGGGGAAATCCCAGATTTTTTCCCGCGAGGATGGAGCGGGCGAAGATGTCGACCATGACGTCGAGTTTCTTGTCGTTGAAGGCAGCGGTTTTCTGCAGCGTGTGATTGACGCCGTAGAGTTCGACCGTTGCTTCCGTGAAGTCATGGCGCATGCGGGCGACACCTTTGGTGCCGATGGCGTCGACGTAGCAGTTGTGAGGCTGCTGGCGCGCGAGATGTCCGTAGATGAATCCCTGGGTGATGTCGAAGACGACGCCGTTGGCGAAGGTGCCGTGGGCCTGCACCCACCAGGGGTCTTTGTAATCCCACATGCGAATGCCCTGGGCGTGCCAGGTTTTGTACTCGCTGTTGGCGTACCAGCGGGCGACGTCGACGTAGTGCATGCCGCAATCGTGGAAGGGAGGACCTTCGGGATCGTGGCCCTCGAGCGGCATGTGCCCGGGCGTCATATGGCAGATGCGGATGACGGCGAGGTCGCCGATTTCGCCGCCGGCAATGTAGCGCTGAATATCTTTGTGATACCAGGCATTGCGGTTGAAAAGGTTGACGGCCACGAGGCGGTCACTGGACTCGATCTCATGGACCAGTTGCCATTCGGTAGAGACGTCGGCGGCGATAGGTTTTTCCGCGAGCACGTGCTTGCGCGTGGCGAGAGCCTGGTGAATCTGGTGGGGGCGGGCGTCGGCCAGGGTGAAAAGTCCAACCGCGTCGATCGAGGAGTCGGCAAAGATGGGGTCAGGGCGGTCGTAGATCTTAGCGTTCGGTAGATTCTGGCGGGCCAACTCGCGGGCAGGGCCGCAGATGTCGTAGACGGCGGCGATTTCCCAGAGACTGGAGGCCTGCATGGCGGCCACGAATCCGCGGCCCATGCGGCCGTAGCCAAGGATTCCGGCTCTGAGCTTGCTTCCCATCAATCGCATGGTAGAGGGAAAGGAGCCGGGGAGAATGTGACTATCATCACAGCGGGACGTGCTGGGGGTGGTGACGAAAGGGTGGAAACGACATGACGGGCGGGCGGGAAGCCCCGTGCGTCAGTAGAGACGCCCTTGGCCGGATCAAGTCGGCGGCCCTTTACGGCTTATCCGCAAGGACTTAGCTCACACATTCGCAATCGCCTGCGGCTCATTTTCTTCGTCTCCTTTGCGCGCGATGAACCAAGTGTGTAGAATCGCCTCCGCGTCACAAGAAGCCAAATTGCGAAAAAGGGAGAGCGTAATGCGACGATCCATCTTCACAGTTGCAGTCGTTCTGGGGCTCATCGCGGCTTGGTCGGTTGGGCGGCTTCAGGGACAAGCTCAAGCTGACAAAGTCATCTTTATTTCCGCCAGTCATGCCAACTTTAGTGAAATGCCGGGTGCCACCAAAGGTGTATCCGCAGCTGCCCTTTGGGGCGACGCCAGCTCTGGCGCGCATGGAACATTCACCAAGTTTGCACCGGGCTACGAAGCCGGCATGCACACGCACACCAATGATGTCTGGATTGTTGGCGTGAAAGGCGCATATCTATACAAGGACGAGTCAGGCGAGAAGCGCGTCGGACCCGGCGACTTCTTGCGCGTTCCCGGAGGCCACAAGCACTGGAGCGGCGGCGATAAAAAAGAAGGCGCCGTGTTCTACGAAGAGTCGTCCGGCAAGTTCGACCTCATTCCGGCGAAGTAACCAGAACTCAAGAACGCAAGCTTTGGAAATCAAAGGGCCGCCCCATGGGGCGGCCTTCTTTGTTGTGATTTAGATTCAGAACTAGTGTTTGCCGTGCTCTCTCTCGGCAAACAAATCCGTCATGGCCAGGGTACCTGCATCGCAAGCATGATTCAGGCAAGGCAGTTTGAGTCCGCCCTCAGAGCTGCCATCTGTGGAAATCGTGGGCTGGTCGCGGGTTCCGCAAGTTCCATTGCGCCGTTTCGCATTTCGTTCTACTATCCGGAGCAGTGGCTACCGCCAGGGACAATCTCAACCCCGACGATCGCGAGCGGCTGGTTTCCGGGGCTCCGGTCGGAGATGATTCAACCTTCGAACTGAAGCTGCGGCCGCAGCGTCTGGCCGAGTTCATCGGACAGAAAAAGGTAAAAGAAAATCTCGCCGTGGCGATCGAAGCAGCCCGCTCGCGCGGCGAGGCCATGGATCACGTGCTGCTCTACGGCCCTCCGGGACTGGGCAAGACGACTCTGGCCAACATCATCGCCAACGAACTGGGCGTGCATTTTCAGCCGACCGCCGCGCCTCTGCTGCAGATCAAGGGCGATTTAACTGCGATCATCACCAACCTGCAGGAAAAGCAGGTGCTGTTTATCGATGAAATTCATCGCCTGCAGCCGGTCTTGGAAGAGTTGCTGTATTCGGCGCTGGAAGATTACAGGCTCGACATCATCATCGGGCAAGGGCCGTCGGCGCGGACCCACACCCTGGAGGTGAAGCCGTTCACCTTCGTGGGCGCGACCACGCGGGCCGGGCTGATTTCTGCTCCATTGCGCTCCCGGTTCGGTATCGTGTTGCGGCTGGAGTTCTACACTGCGGCAGATCTGCAGGTTATCGTGGAGCGATCTGCGGAAATTATTGGGGTTTCGATTGACGATGCCGGGGCGAAGGAAATTGCGGGCCGCTCCCGGGGAACGCCCAGAATCGCCAACCGCCTGCTGCGCCGGGTGCGCGACTACGCTCAGGTTCGCGGCGCGGGCAAAATCGATGAGCCCACCGCGAAGGCCGCGCTCGAGATGCTGGAAGTCGATCAGTATGGTTTCGATGAAGTGGACCGGCGCCTGCTGTTGACGATCATCGAGAAGTACCAGGGCGGCCCGGTCGGCGTGAACACCTTGGCCGCCGTGTTAGCCGAAGAGCCCGACGCAATCGAAGAAATTTACGAGCCCTTCCTGATGCAGATCGGATTTTTAGACCGCACGCAGCGCGGCCGCGTGGCTACACAGTTGGCCTATGACCATTTCGGGATCAAGCCGCAGCGCCGGCAGAGCACGCTGTTCTAGAATGAATCAATGGTGAAGCAATGAAAAAGATGCAGCAGCTGACGGCGATCATTGAACGCGAGGGCGATGGATATGTCGGTTTGTGTCCGGAGCTCGACATCGCGAGCCAGGGAGATACAATCGAGACGGCGCGCAAGAATCTCCAAGAAGCTGTGGAACTATTTTTCGAGACGGCAGATCCGTCTGAGATCGAACGCCGCCAACACTCGGAAGTCTTTGTAACTCGACTTGAGGTCGAGGTTGGGTAAGCTCCACAGAGGGCACAGAGTTCCACAGAGGACTGCCAGGCTCTCTGTGTCCCTCTGTGTACTCTGTGGTTATCTTTCTTAGGCTGGATGCGGCCGCAAGCTGAAGTACACCGCCGCGCCAATGATGAAGATCCCGCCGAAAATCGCCATCTGACCCAGCCGCTCGTGCAGGATAGTCACCCCGAGAATGGCTCCGACCACCGGCTCCAGGTTGAGAAACACGCCCGCCTTTGACGCCGGCATGTGGGCCAGTCCCCAATTCCAGAACAGATACGCAGCTGCCGTCGCCAGCAAACCCTGAGCAATCGCTGCTCCCCACGTGCGGCCGGAAAAATGAAAGCGCACCGGCTCAGTCAATTCCACCCAGGCCAGCGAAATTATGGTTCCGAGAATGACGGAGGTCGCGGTGACCGGCAGTGCGCCGTGGGAAGCGATCAGCCGCTTGCTGCACAGAATCATCGCGACTGCCGCGCACATGGAAAGTAGAACCAGCAAATCTCCATGCACGCTCGCCCGTGGCCCATTGCCGGTTTCGCGGCTGGAGAGCGCGATCAAAATCGCCCCGCTTGCCGACAAAGCCAGGGCGCCGTACTCCAATCCATGAAGCCGCTCGTGCAAGATCACGGCCGACGCCGCAGCCAGCATAACCGGCAGCACTCCGACAATCAGTGATGCGTGCGACACGGTGGTCAATGCGAGCCCATAAAACTGGATCAGGAACTGCACCGGGATGCCAACGACCGAGGCCAGCAAAAGGATCCAGAGCTCGCGCCCGCGGAAAGGTTTCCAGTGACGAACCGCCACGGGAACGAGCACGAGCGCGCCAGTCAGCAGGCGGAAGGCGACATTCTCGGCGACGGTCATCTCGACCATCGCGATTTTTCCGAACAGGAATCCGGTTCCCCAAAGGCTGCCCGCCGCCGCCAGCGAGCCTACGGCGAGAATATGGCGCGGCCTCGGATTCGGCGCCGGATGAGAATCGCGCGAGTTCATTCTTCGTCGATCAGCAGCACTCCCGTCCGGCTTTCCCACAGAACATTCTTCCCTGTTTCGTTGCGTGCAGATAGTGTATCTTGCTGACTTCCCGTCAAAAGGGGGTCACGGGGAGGAGCGGGGAGTCTTGCGTCTGCGATGGGTCCCAGGTCGAGCCGGTGTTTTCCTCGTGCCAATGGCGGTGCTGGCTGCAGTTTTCGTATTCCAGCCAGGAGCCTTCTGCGCACGTATTCTCCAGTCTCAGCAGCCGGCTAATCCGCAAAGCGCTGCGCCTCCGCAACCAGTTTCACCCTCCACGCAGTATCCTTCGCCTTCGGCGCAGGAACCCGAGCCTCCCATCACGAATCCCGACGTACAGCCGGCTCCCCGCCCTGAAGTCGCGCCTCCGACACTGACCATTCCGCGGCTGCAGCACGCTCCCAGCCTCGACGACTTTCTCGCCATGCAGCCGCAGGGCGAAGCCGCGCTGCAGATGGCCAAGGTCACAGGCTTCACCCAGCGCAATCCGCACGACGGCGAACCTGTCACTGAGCCCACCGAAGCCTACCTCGGCTATGACCAGAAGAATCTCTACGTAGTCTTCGTCTGCTTTGACGATCCCCACCAGGTGCGCGCCCGCATGTCGCGCCGCGAAGACATTTTTGACGACGATCAGGTCGAGTTGATTCTCGATACCTTCCACGATCGCCGCCGCGCCTATGCCTTCCAGAGCACCCCGCTGGGCGTGCAGTGGGACGCCATCTACACCGAAGCCTCCCGCGAAGAGCAGACGCAGGGACACTTCGATACTTCCTTCGACACAGTCTGGGATTCGCGCGGCAAAGTGACCAGCCGCGGCTACGTCGTATGGATGGCAATTCCCTTCAAGAGCCTGCGTTTTCCCGCCAGCAAGATTCAGGAATGGGGAATCATTTTGTACCGCGGCATCACTCGCAAGACCGAAGATTCGTTCTGGCCGCACGTTTCCTACAAAGTGGAGGGCCGCTTGGGCGAGGCCGCGACGCTTTCCGGCCTCGAAGGAATCTCTCCCGGGCGCGATATCGAGCTGATACCTTACGGCCTGATGCGCGGTTTCCGCGCCCTCGACACGCGCGACTTCACCAATCCCTATTTTCAGAAAGCCACCGTGCAGGGCCAGCCCGGCATGGACGCGAAATTCGTTTTTCACGATCACTTCACGCTCGACCTCACCGCTAATCCGGACTTCAGCCAGGTCGAATCGGAAGATCCACAGATCACCGTCAACCAGCGTTATGCGGTGTACTTCCCCGAAAAACGCCCATTTTTTCTGGAGAACGAAGATTTCTTCCGCACGCCCATGGATCTTTTCTTCACGCGCAATATCAGAGATCCTTCGGCCGGAATTCGCCTGACTGGAAAAGATGGCCCGTATTCGCTCGGCATCATGACCGCGGACGATCGCAGCCCCGGCCTCGCCGTGCCCGACTACAACCAGTTCTCCGGCATCCGCTCCTACTTCAGTGTCGCGCGGGTGAGCCGCGACATCTTCGGGCAGTCGAGCGTCGGCGCTCTCTACACCGATTGGGAATGTCCCACCACCGGAGAGTACAACCGTATCGGCGGGGCGGACACGCGCCTGAAATTCAATCGCAACTGGACGCTCGACGGCCAGGCCGTCACCAGCTCGAGCAACATTTTCGGCAATTTCTTCAGCCCCACGTATTCCTCAAGCAACTGCGAAGCTAACTACTATCCGTTCAGCTCGGGCAATCGCGGCAACGGCAATCATTACGCCGGCCCCGCCGAACGGCTCGGGCTGCACCGTGACGGACTGCACTTCACCTATGACGGAAAGTACAACGACATCAGCCCGGGATTCGTCACCGAGCCGGGATTCATCAATCGCGTCGACATTCGCGAGACCACGCAGGAAGTGGACTACCGTTTTCGTCCGAAGAAAGGCTGGATCGTCGACTGGGGCCCCTCTCTCGTCGCCCGCTACACTTTCGATCACAGCGGCTTGCGTCTCGACACCGACTACGTCCCCTACTTCGCGGTACAGGGACGAGGGCAGACCATCATCCTGCTCCGTCCGTATGAGGAACTGCGCGAGCGCCTGCGTCCGCAGGATTTCTGCTTCTACGGCTACTCGCTTTATTGCGCTCCCACCACGCTGGGCAATCAGGACTTCCACGAGCACACCAGCGGCGCACAATTCCAGACTGGCTACTTCAAGAAGATAACCATTCAAGCCCAGTATTACTGGGGCGACAGCATAAATTTCGTCGCACAACCTGCCACGTCTCCCGCGATTCCGACTCCATACAACCAGCCATTTCTGGCAAGCGAAGATATAGCCCAAGCCGGGCTGATTGTGCGCCCGATCAAGCCGCTAAAAATCGAGAACACATATTTATTTGAGCGCCTGCGCGCGACCAACAGCGCTCATGAATTCGTGCAATCGCAGACTCCCGGCGCGGGACAGGGCATTCTCAACGACCACATCCTGCGCAGCAAATGGAACTGGCAATTCACGCCGCAACTTTCCGTGCGCCTGATTCTGCAATACAACTCGCTGCTGGCGGGAACTCCGGGGGTGGGCTCGCCATATACCTACCTGCCGACCTCCAGGCAATTCAACGCGGACTTTCTGATCACCTATCTCGTCCATCCCGGCACCGCGATCTATGTGGGCTACAACAGCGACCTGCAAAACTTGAATGTTGTACCCGCGACCGCTGCCACTCCCGGTTTCGTCACCAACACCCCCCGAGGCTACCTGAACGACAGCCGCCAGTTTTTCGTGAAGGTCAGTTACCTGTTTCGCTTTTAGCCGTGAGCCGTGAGCCGTGAGTCATGAGTCATGAGTCATGAGTCGTGGGCCATGAGCGGTTAGAGAAGCGATGGGCAATGAGCAAGGAAACGCCAACCGCGGAGCGGCGGCAGAATGCTGCCACGGTGCAAGCCGTGGGTGCGCGGCCGAAATTTGACGAGCCCCGGAGGAGCGAAAGAACTAAACTTCCACACATCTCAAGGAGATTTCATGAAGACTCTGCTTCTTCTCCTCGCCTGTATCGTCCCCGCCCTGGCACAACAAGAGCCCACGTCGGCCGACCTCAGCCGCGACGAGACTCCGGCCAAAGCCATCATGCGGACCCTCGAGTTTCAGGAGTATGACGTCCGCTCCGCCGCCGAAGCCATGCCTGAGGACAAGTGGGATTTCCGCCCGGTCCCCACGGGTCAGTTTAAGAACGAAAAGCCGGAGTTCGGTCCCGCCGAAGTGCGTACGTTCGCGGAGCAGGTGAAGCACGTCGCCTGCAGCAACGTCGCTTTTGCCGCCGAACTCGATGGCAGCAAGCCTCCCGAGGCCTGCGACAAAGGTGGACCCAGCCCAGCCCACACCCGCGCCGAGCTGCTGACTTATCTCCGCGACTCCTTCGCGGCGCTCACCAAATCGCTCAACGCCATCACCGTCAAGAACATGTTCGACCCCATCAAAGGCCCCTACGCCACCCCCAACACGCGCCTTGGCTTGGCGGCCATCTGCGTCTGGCATGCCGCCGATCACTACGGGCAAATGACGCTCTACCTTCGCCTGAACGGCATCGTCCCACCCTCCAGCCGCAATCCACAACCCAAATTGCAAGAGAAGTATTGAGCTACGAGCCATGAGCTGCGAGCTAAAACCAGCAGCCATCGTAGCGAAAGCCAGCATTTTTCGATCGAGATTGGCTCGAAGCTCACAGCTCGTAGCTCACAGCTCGTAGCTCACAGCTCTCCGTTTGCTGAATCCTGTGGAAATCCGGTAGAATCTAATGACTCGAATCGAGGTTGAAGGTCCCATGAAAGCAGCTATTCATCCTTCTTATCACGAAGTCCGCGTGCACTGCGCCTGCGGCAACACCTTTACCACGCGCTCGACCCATAAGGGCGATATCGGCGTAGAAATCTGCTCCAACTGCCATCCTTTCTTCACCGGCAAGCAGAAGCTGATGGACACCGCCGGACGCGTGGAGCGCTTCCGCCGCAAGTACGCCAAGGCCGAGACGGCGAAGAAGTAAGCCAGCAATCTTCACGGATTTTCGCGGATCCAAATTCAGCCCTCGCCTAGGCGAGGGCTTTTAATTGCGGGGCCGATGAGGCTGTTTCGCGGTCATGGCCGGCTTGACTTTGCTTCCCAGCCAGGGCGATAAAAGAGAAAGCCACTTCGCGGGGTCTCTCATGCAATCTCGTCTTTCCCTCATCGACTGCCTGCCGCAGTTGATCTTGTGGGCCGGGTTCCTCACCGGGACGATTTTGCTCAGCGGATGCGGATCATCTCGAAATACTGAGATGGCTGCTGCCGCGCTGCCCCCCGCCATACCCGCCGCAGAGCCTGTCCTTCTTTTCAACGGAACGGGGACCTCGTCGGATGTTGCAGCGGTGGAAGCGGTCCTCCACACGCTCGGCGCCGGTTACATCACGGCAGACTCGGCCCAGCTGAACGCGATGAGTGAGGCGCAGCTGGGAGGATACAGACTCATCATCATCCCCGGCGGAAATTCTATTGATATTGGAGAGGGCCTCACTGCAAGCGCGGTTGCCAACCTGCGTGGCGCGGTGCAGCAATATGGCGTGCACTATCTGGGAATCTGTGCCGGTGCGTTCTTCGGCGGCTATTCCGTTTACAACGGAGTGAATCTCACCGGCGGTGCGTCGTTCGACTTTTATGCCGACGAATTTAAGGGAATTCATCGGGAACCAGTCGAGCTCTCGTTTATCAGCAGCGGCCCGCTGGATGTGTACTGGCAGGATGGCCCGCAGCTTTCAGGCTGGGGCCAGGTAGTGGCGAAGTTTCCCGACGGCACTCCCGCGATTACGGAGGGGCAATCGGGCATCGGATTTGTAATCTTCACGGGCGTGCATCCCGAAGCGCCACCCGGATGGCTGGGGACGCTGGTGCTCAAGACTCCTATTGCTGTCGATCAAGCCTATGCAGGAGTGGTGATAACAGCTGCATTAAACGGCGCGCCACTGCCACACTTCTAGGACTGCATCTCAGACGGTCTTCTCCCAGCTAGAGCTTAGTTAACAGTCAATTTGAGCACGCTGCTGCTGCCTCCGCTGGTGCAGCCCAGATCTCCCGAGTTCCCGCTCGGAGTCTGCACCATGATCTTGACCGTCCCCGGCCCCGAGATCACATCTGTCGAGAGTTTTACCGTCAACTTCTGGGCGCTCAGCACCGTAGCGGCTATCGGAGTGCTATTCACCATCACTTGCGACGCCGAAACGAATTGATTGCCATTTACCGTGACCGTTACTCCTGCCTGTACTTGAGCGAACGTCACCTCGGCGGGCGAGATCGACCCAATCACCGGGACGGGCCTCGCACTGCCGCATAAGGGGTTCAAAGTGTTGTTGCAACCTGGAAGGACAAGAAGGGCAAGCAGGCTGACGAGAGACAGAGCGCAGGTGCGGGAAGGCATGTGAATACTCCTCCTAAAAGGCCCTCAATTGTTTAGACGAGCTGCATTGCAGTGCCACTTTTAGTACAGCCTTCTCAGGATTGGCAATGCACGGCAAATAAATAGTGGCTCATCCGCTAAACACATGAATCCAGAGTCATTACGAGGAGAAGTCAACCACTACGGAAGGTGATTCTGGCTCGACTGTGGGCCAATCGCCACCGTCACTTATTGACCAGGGAGGTGGTTTGAGGCGGCAACCGGGGAGGGGAGTGTGGTCGCGATCGCACTCATCGCGGGTGCTCAATGCTCGTCGGTTCGAGAAATGCTCCGAACTGGAAGGCGGGCCGCGCTAGACGATCAGTCTGCTTCCTTGCCAGCGTAGTAGCCCGAGCGCGCCTGGATCTTATACCCCTGCTTGTCCTTGATCTCGATCTTGCGGTAGGTGCCGTCCTTCTTCGCGTTCGTGGGAGTGTAGCCGATGTTGTACTGGCTGCGCAGTTCGGCGGCAATCTGATCGAACGCCTCCCGCAGCTTGTCGAATTTATTGCCGACGTTGATCACCCGCCCGCCCGTCTGCTCCGTCAATTTGCGCATCTCGCCTTCGCCGGAATAGCCGCCGAAACCCCCATAGAATCCGCGGTCGGCGCAGAGCAGCACATACACAATCGTATCGGCCTTCTGCGCCGCCTCAATCGCGTCCTGAATCTTCAGCCGGCTGCCTTCGTCCTGGCCGTCGGTGAGCAGAATCATAGCCTTGCGTCCGACTTCCTTCGACAGCATGTCGTGCGCTGACAAGTACACCGCGTCATACAGCAATGTTCCCGGCGAATTCCCTCGCTGCGGAACCGGGCCGCCGCCCATGCCTGGGATTCCCCCGCTGCTGTAGTCCACATTTACCTTGGCCTTGTTGAGCGCAGCCTGCAGGCGGTGCGTGTCCCGCGTGAAATCCTGGAGCAGGTCCACGGTAATGTCGAAGCTGATCACAAAAGCCTCGTCCTTGTCCGTCAGGATTTGTTTCAGGAACGCGGCCCCGACCTCTTTCTCCATATCAATGACATTGCGCTGGCTTCCGCTGGCATCGATCATCATGCCCAACGTCAACGGCAGGTTCGATTCGGCGGTGAAGTACTTGATCGTCTGCGGCTTGCTATCTTCCGCGATCTCGAAGTCATTTTTTGTCAGGTTAGGAATCAGCGCCCCGTGCTTGTCCTTCACGTTGAAGAACAGCTGCACCACATTGACGTTTACCTTCAACGTCTCGGTGGGCTTCTGGTCCTCCTCGGACTGCTGGGCCGGAGGCCTCGCAGACTGTTGAGCGGGAGGCGCCGGCTGTTGTGCAGCTGGTTGTTGGGCAAGGGCTAACTGACCCGCCGCAACAAGCAGCAGGACGGCACTCGGCAGAAATCGGTACAGCAAAAGGTTTTTGCGCATCCGGGACTCTCGGGTGGTCTTTTGGTAGTCTAATCCTGTAGCTTTAGATGCACCAAATGGGGTTGGATTGGCATCCCACAGAGGTGAAAACGGTTTTTTCCTGGGTGTCCTTAAGATGAAGGAGCCGATGATAGCGGTTCAGGCACTTTTCGGGCGGTCCGACGTACTGTGGGGGCGGCTATTTGTGCTTGCCCTTGTCCTGGCCCTGGCGGTTCCTGCCCTCCAGGCCCAGAGCGGCAGCCAGAACCAGCAGCAGGCTCCGGCTAAACCGCAGTCGACAGAGGATATCCCCGATACGCCCTCCACGGTACAGCCACCCGCCCCGAAGCCTGTGCCGAGCATGGTAGCTCCGCCCCCCTCAGAGCAACCCACCCAGCCAGAGGCCACTCCCCAATCATCTGAGCCGCAGAAACCGGCTCCGCCGCCCATGGCTCCTGTGCAGACGATTCCTCCAGGAAGCACGCCCGGAGCGGCGCAGCAGGGCAGTGGCCCAAAGAACGAGATCAATCCCCGGGATGACCTCTATAAGATTTCAGTCACTACGAATTTCGTCCAGATCCCTGTCTTGGTGAAATACAAAGATGGCCGCCGCGTCGAGGGCCTGCTGCCCACCGATTTCACCGTCCTCGAAAACAAGAAGCCGCAGAAGCTCACCTACTTCACCAGCGATCCGTTCCAGCTTTCAGTCGCCATTTTGCTCGACCTCGGCATGCCCGACGTCACCGTGCAAACGGTAAATCAGACCTACTCGTCCCTGGTCGGGGCATTCAGTCCTTACGACGAATTCGCCTTGTACACGTACAGCAGCACCGTCAGTCAGGTCACCGATTTTACGGGACGTCAGGAACGATTGACCGCCGCACTGGACTCGCTAAAGCTGGTGCGCGGCAACAACAATGGTCCGCCGGTGCTCGGTGGACCGCTGGGCCCGCAGCCTCCCATGGCCAATGGAATCCCTATCGGCACGTCGGGGCCTCCCCCCGTCTACACCCCGCCGAAAGAAGCGCACGTTTTGAATGACGCGATCCTGCGCGCCGCGCTCGATTTGAGCAAGCGCGACCGCACCCGGCGCAAAGTGATTTTCGTCATCAGCAATGGACGCGAGCGGGGCAGCCAGGCCAGCTACAAGCAGGTGCTCAAAGTGCTCGAAACCTACGGCGTTCAGGTGAAAGCCGTGGTCCTCGACAGCGGCGCTCTGCCGGTTTACAAGCAGGTCGAAAAAATCCATCACGTGTTCAACCAGGGATACGCCGATATTTTGCCGAAATATGTCAACGCTACCGGCGGCGGCAGTATTCTCGCCGAGTTGTCCCGGAATGCGATCGAAAATGCGTACCAGCAAATCACCTCCGAGGCCCGCAACCAGTACACCCTTGGCTATAGCCCGAAGGCTATCGCCACCAGTTCGGCCTATCGCGACATCGAGGTCTTGGTGGTAGGCCATGGCAAGGACTTAAGCATTTACACCAGGTCCGGGTACTATCCCACGCCTTCGGCCCATTAAACCCAATTTGGAATGCCGAATGTACGGCTTGTGCCCGGGGGGTCACCTGAGTAACCTGCGGCCAGTACTCCGCGTGTGATATAAAAGGCCCGAGCCTCCTAAAAGGAACCAGTGTGCGCGGCAGCCTTGAAAAACTGCCCGCATTTGAGGAAAGTCTTGAGTTTCATCAACTTCGCAGCTCGAGAGATTAACTGCAAGATCGTGTACTACGGCGCCGGCCTCGGCGGCAAGACCACGAATCTGCAAGTGATCTATCAGAAAACTGCGGACCAGCAAAAGGGCAAGATGATCTCGCTGGCCACCGAGACGGAGCGCACCCTGTTCTTCGATTTCCTGCCGCTCGATCTGGGCTCGGTGCGCGGCTTCAAGACCCGCATCCACCTCTACACCGTCCCCGGCCAGGTCTTTTATGATGCCAGCCGCAAGCTGATTCTGCGCGGCGTGGATGGCATCGTCTTCGTCGCCGACTCGCAGGAACAGCGCATGGACGCCAACGTCGAAGCTCTCGAGAACCTGATGTCGAACCTGAAAGAGCACGGCTACGACTTCAACAAGATTCCTTACGTGCTCCAGTTGAACAAGCGCGACCTGCCCAACATCCTCCCGGTCGACATGCTCGCCACCGAGCTGCGCAAGAAAAATGAACCCATCGTGGAAGCGGTCGCCTTTCAGGGCGTAGGCGTTTTTGAAACCCTCAAGGAAATTGCCAAGCAGGTCCTCACCGAGTTAAAAGCCGGCGGGTAAGCAGACTTCAGACCTCAGGCTCTCGTCTTTCCATTCTGACCGGTTCTACCAGATGTCGACTACTGCTTGCATTAGCAGTGTCTCTAAGAACGGCATCACTGCTGAATTGCCCGTTGCCGGGAAGCGGTAAGCGCTGAGCTGCTAGCCGGTAAAGGTGTGCCATGCCTTACACGGGCTATTTTTCACAGGTGATTTGGTCAAGGTGTAGTTGACCGTGCACCCCGGTTCGGTCAATGGACCTCGGTAATCACAAACACTCGGCCGTAGCTTTTATCATTTGCAGGAGAAATTCAATAAGAGGGATGGAGTTGAACCTATGGTTCCACCTCGGCCGGAACAGCGCGTCCCAGTCGATCTAGACATGCGTGTGTGGGGCATAGGATCGGATGGACGTGCCTTTTCCCAGCATGCCCGCGCCCACAATATCAGCGCCGGAGGTGCGTTGCTTTGCGGGATCGAGCATGACCTCAAGATCGGCGACACCATCGGAGTGCAGGCTGGCGAAAAGAAAACACGATGCAGGGTCGTGTGGGCGAGGAATACCCGGTCGGTGCAGAAGATTCGAGTGGGCGTGCAACTGGTGAGCAAGCTGGAATGCCCATGGACGGCTATGCTTTCAAAGAGCGAGGGGGACACGCCCGCTGTGGCGCCCGGCTCCAGAAGATGGGGACGACACAAGATTAATATCCTCATCGCTCTTTACGATGAGCGCATGTCGGTACCGATTCGCGTCGCCGCCACCGACATCAGCGGCAGCGGTTGTTATGTGGAAACACTTTCGCCCTTTCCCATCGGAACCGGTCTGGTCGCGGAACTGTGGATTGGACAGGAAAGGGTCATGACACGCGCCTTGGTGCGCACTAGCGATCCGAGAGTTGGCATGGGAATCGAATTTGTCGGTTTGAAAACCGAAGACCAGCGGAGGTTTCAGGATTATCTCCAGGCCAAGGATCCCTTCAGCTGCTCAATCGAGTACCAAAACCCCAAGGCCAAGAAAGCCCCCAACTAGAGATCGGCTGGAGTTCGTCGCCCCCCATCGGACGAGATCGAGCTGCCTATTTAGGATGGCAAGAGGTTGAATATGGGGATGAGTGACCCAGAGGCTCGAAAAAAGTTATCTGACGCCAGATATCGTCAGTTCAAGCATCAGTCTGACAAGCAGAGCTGGCCTTGGTGGAAGCGGTTGATCCATCGCCTCCAGCGCTGCCCGATTTGCAAACCAGAGAAGATCAAAGAGAGCGATAAAATTCGCGATTCATTCATTGATCCACTCTGAAAGTCCGGCGTGACCTGCACTCTCCCGCCCCCCCGGAACGCACTACTAGAGCCTTGTATTCGCGTATCCCTTTGCAACACTCCCAGCTTATGAAAGACTATGTAGCAATATTTGTTCCTCGAGAGGTGACCCCCCATGCACCCGGTTCGCGTAATTCTCTGGACGGTCGTTATGGCATATACCGGATTCCTTCTGACTGGCCAAGGCCTGAGGACTTTCAACAGCCTCTCGATTACGGAAGGATTGCTTGGAGCGTTAACAGGATTTTTGCTTGCTATCATGTTCACCCTCCGAGAGAGGCGGCGGCAAAGGCCTGCCTTAGTCACATATCCCATTGAGCAAATCTTCCCGAACTGGGGCACATCCCGCGAAAAGGGCAGCTCACATCCGAAGCCAAAGCCTTGATCCAAACAGGCAGGTTGAGTTCGGGCTGCGCGTGCTTAAGCAGGTCCGCGTAAACCAAATTCTCGTTTGACGATATGGTCAGGTGCGGTTCATCCAAAGAGGCCGTGTTCGCAACTGCAAACTGGCTACTGGAGCGTTGCCAAGCAGGTCCTCACCCAATTAAAAGCGGGCGGCTAGTACGATCACCCTTTTTTCGTGAGGGCCGCGCGAATCCGATCGCCCACAATCGCATCTTCACCCGGCTGCAACATCCAGACTCCAACCACAAGAGTGTTTGCGTCCGCTGGGATGCCCTGGTTGGGCTTTTGCCCAGTGTTCGGATTCAGTTCAATCGAAGGCGTACCTGTGCGCAACGTCTGGACGATCTGGTCAGTGGTGACGCCAGCGACCGCCGGGTCGAAGCGAATGAGCAGGTGGGGAACATGGTTCGCGATCCTTGGAACCACCGTTTCCGTCCTGACCGAAGGGATGCCCTTCACCGCACCGGCGATGCGATCTACCCGCTTCTGGTAGTCGCCCTGCATCGACTCTTCCGTGTGCGACAGAACCCAGTCGACCGCCGCAACCATGCCCACAATCTGTTCCTTCGCCACCTTCATGCCGCGGCCGATTCCGTCGCCCGGATTATTGTTGGCATGCGCCAGGTCAGTCAGGACCTTCCGTCCAAGCAGCAGTCCCGCGTTTTGCGGACCCCGCATTCCCTTGCCTCCGGAGAAAGCCACCAGGTCGAAACCCATGCCGGTGTATTTCCATAAATTCGAGATCGGAGGCATGTCCGCAGCCGCATCCAGATGGCACGGAATCTTGTACTCGTGCGCCACTCGCAGCCACTCTTCCCGGCCAATCTGTGCGCTGCCTGCAATCCCATCCTCGTCTTCCGCCGCATTGAAAAAATTTGTCATCACGGCGTTGCCTGCCTCGCAGGCGCGCTTGTAGTCGTCGAGTGTGACCACCTCGGTCACGCGCGCCCCGCACAGATACATGGCGCGGTCATATTCATAGCGATGCGCCTGCTGCACGATGACCTGATTCTTCCTCCCGTCGATCCCCTGCGGCATATCCACAACGTCGATGTTGTTGGCATACTGCAGGCAGGCGGCAGTCGCCAGGCTGATGGCTCCCGAAGCCCCCGAAGTCACGACCGCTCCCTCACACTTGAGGCGACGCGCGACGTACTCCCCCGCCTTCTGCTGCAACTCATGCAACCGCACCGGATGAAGCGCACACTTCTGCACTGCCGCCAAAACCTCCGGAGGCATGCAGGCAGCCGTCAGCGTGGTATAGGTACCGGCCGCGTTGATAATGGTCGGGACGCCAAGCTTCGCATAGTAATCCTCGCCCTCTGACGATGCGGCTGGCGACGATGCCATCGACGGCGAAAGAGCTTTGGCGGAAACAACCAGCGGCGCCATGCCCAGTGCCGCGGCCAGCGAACTGGCCCAGCCAAAAAAACCGCGGCGCGAAAGAATGCCGGGTTGCGATTCAGTCGATCCAAACATGATGGCTGCTCCTTATGTCCAGGAAATGTCCGGAAGCTTGTGGCCAGAACAATGTGTTCGCGCACCCTCGATAGCACTCAAAATAACGGGAATAGGGATTCCGAGTGTAACGCCCCGTTCTTAGATGTCAGCACAGATCACTGATCACTGCCCACTAACCTGATCTCTGATCCCTCTCCTACTCCGCCTTCTCACTCCACTGCACGACTCGCTTCTCCCGGCTGCTCTTGTGCGCCAACACCAGCGCTCGCTGCGTGCGCAGGAACTGCTCGGGCGGTACATCCAGCGGTGCACCCTTTTCGATCGCGTCTCTCACATTCGCGTAGAAGCCGCGATAATCCCCGCGTTCGGTCCTGATCTTTTCCGTGTCGCCGTTCACGCGGCTCAGGATTCCCCAGCGCGCCTCCGGCTCCAGGCCCCAATCCTCTCCCCAGTCCAGGCCATCGGGACACTTGGGGCTGCGCAAAATCTCTTCCTGAGGATCCATTCCGAACTTCACCCACGATCCCTCGGTGCCGTGAATCAGCAGATGATGGCTGGGCGCATAGGCGATGATCCGCGCCCGCAAGGTCACCCGCAGCCGCGGATACTGCAGGATCACGTCAAAGGCATCGTCCACCTGCGAGACCTCCCGCTGGCGCAGCGCCGCACCGTAAATCGTCTCCGGCTCGCCGAACAACACCAGCGCTCCATCGATCAAGTGAGGGCCGAGGTCCCACAGAACTCCCGCCGCCGGAAAATCAGCCACCTCGCGCCACGCTCCTGGCTTGGCGTCCAGCCGGAACCGGTCGAACCGCGCTTCGTATTCCGCCACGCTCCCGAGCGCGCCCGAATTCACCAGCTTCTTTGCGGTCAAGAACGCGCCATCCCACCGGCGGTCCTGATACACAGTGACCAGCCTGCCAAGTTTCGCCGCGAGATGAACGAGTTCTTCCGCCTCCGCCATCGTCGGCGTCATGGGCTTGTCGATGACCACATCGCGCCCCGCTTCCAGGCACGCCTTGGTATACGAAAAATGCGAATCATTGGGCGTGGCGACCACGATCAGGCCGATGCTTTTGTCCGACAGCATCTCCGGCAGCGTGCGCGCGATTCGCACCTCGGGATATCTCGCCTTCGCATTGTCGCTATGCCGCTCGAGAATGCATGCCAGCTCCATTCCCTGCACGCCACGAATTACCGGAGCATGAAAGGCCTGCCCCGCCAGACCAAATCCGATCAGTCCAACTCTTACCATGTTCTCCTCGCCAGCGATGAAAAGGGATTTAACGATCTTTCAGTCGCCGCACGAATTTTAATCCAGACCAGACCTCGGTGACGGCGCAGACTTTCACATCGACCAATCCAGCAGCCAGGCCGGTTTCGCGCACAATATTTTCATCCAGATCGCTGGCAACGCCCGAGCTCTTCTTCGGCCAACTCACCCACAGCATGCCGGCCGGAGCGAGCTGCTTGGTGAGCCGCTTGAATTCCTTGACCAGCGTGCCTTTGGATTTGCTGAAGATCATGGCGAAATCGCACGCAGCCTCGCCGTCGCGCATGATTTCGCAGCCGGCGAGAGCGGGCGTCAGCTCCCTGCGCACTTCAGGCGGAGCATCCACGAAGCAGACTCGGAAGCCATCCTTGATTCCCAGTTTCTTGGGCAAAGGCGTTCCCGAATAGCCAACCATTCAGTTCCCTCGGGAAGTTCTGAATTTGAACTGCGGAAACTCCGAGCGCCCACCGCCGGAAGCTGGAGTTACTGCGCCGGCGCGTACCATCCTCGGCGCGAGCGCACGCGAAGATTCTTTTTGTCGTTGGCCACGATTTCGATCGTGCGGTAGTGGCCGTCGTGCTTCAGGTCCGCGGGCTTATAAGAGATGGCATACTGGCTTCGGAGTTCATCTTGAATCTCGGCGAAAGCGTTGGCCACGTCGCGAATCTGAAAAGGAAAGAAGGCATGCCCGCCGGTAGCGTCGGCAATCCGCTCCAGCACTTTGTCGCCGGCGCCTTTGGTCCCGCTCACGTTGGTCGAGATCGTGTAAACAATGGCCTCGGCGCGCTGCGCCATCTCAATGGCTTCTTCGCGGCTCACATGGCTCTGGTTGTCGTCTCCATCGCTGAGCAAGATAATGGCGCGCCGCACCGGAGTGCTTTTCGGAGCCTTCAGCAGCTTGTCGCGGCAGGCAAAATATAGAGCATCGTACAGCGCCGTTCCTCCACCCGGACGCAACTCATGGACCCCGTGAGCGAGTTGTCCGCTATCATCCGTGAAATCTTGCGTGACCTCGGGCGTCACGTCGAAGCCCACGACAAATGCCTGGTCGTAGCGGGGATGAATCGTCTGATTCAGAAATTCAATCGCCGATTCCTGCTCGAACTTGAAGCGGTCGCGAACCGAGTTGCTGGCGTCAATCAGCAGGCCGACCTGCAGAGGCAGATTGGTTTCGGCGTGAAAGCTTCGAATCTCTTGCGGCGGTTTGTTATCGTCCAGGACTTTGAAGTCGTTTTGCTTGAGATCGGTGATGCGGCGGCCATGCTTATCCGTGACCGTGAATACGACGTTCACCTCGTTGGTGGTCGTCCGCAAGGTGGTGAGTGGGTCCGAGTCTGCTCCGGCGCCCTGATCAGCGGGTTTTTGCTCCGCGCCGCCAGACTGGCTGCTGGTGGCTGGACTCGTCGCGGGCGATTGCTGCTGCGCGGTTGCAGGGGCAGTCGCGGCAGGACTCGGAGTTGACTGTGGGGTTGCGCTCACGGCAAAGAATGCCAGCACAAAAACCCAGACTCCAACGCTCAGTTTCTTCCCCCAATTGTCCATTTATCAACCATTATAGCCGTCCGCCCCGCTAAGGATATCGCTGGCAGCGGCTCTCTCCAACATCGCCAGGAACGATTGCAATTCGGCCGGTAGCGGGCTCTTTAGAGAAATTTTCGCTCCCGTCCGCGGATGCACCAGCTCCAACTCGGCCGCGTGCAGAAAATTCCGCGGCAGCGAAATCGCGGCTGCACTCTGCTTTCCGCGAGCTCCGCCAGCCCGCATCTCACGTGCCGCCCCATACAGTGCATCGCCCACCACCGGATGCCCCAGCGACGCCATGTGAACGCGAATCTGATGCGTCCTGCCAGTATCGATTTTCACCTCCACCAAGGTGAACTTGCCGAACGCCGTGTCCAGCCTCCGGACTACGGTGTAGTGCGAGACCGCCTCTCGCCCGCCGGACTGCCGCGTGGTCATGCGGATACGCCGCACGCGGTCGCGGCTGATGCTGGCCGAGATCGTCCCCGAATCCTTCTTCACCCAGCCATGCACCAGCGCAAGGTATTTCTTCTTGACCTCGCGCCGCGAGAATTGCGCAGCCAGTTTGCGGTGTGCGTCGTCGTTTTTCGCGACCACGATCAGCCCGCTGGTTTCTTTGTCCAGCCGGTGGACGATGCCCGGCCGCATCTCTCCGCCCACTCCCGACAGGCTGGCAAGATGATGCAGCAGCGCGTTCACCAGAGTCCCGCGATTGCGCTGGTCCTCCGTTGCTCCGGCGCCGGCATGCACCATCATGCCCGCAGGCTTGTTGATGATGGCGAGGTCGTCATCTTCGTAGACGATGTCGAGCGGAATCTCCTCGGCAATTGCCCGCAGCGGAGGCCGCTCGGCTTTCCCAACCACGCTGATGCGCTCGCCGCCCCTCAGCTTCAGCGAAGCCTTGGCCGATACATTGTTCACTAGAACTTTTTGCTCGGAAATCAGCTGCTGCACCCGTGCCCGGCTCACATCGAGCACGCCCGCAAGATATTGATCGAGGCGCTTGCCGCGGTCGTCCGGCGTCACGGAGATCGAAATTGGCGGTACCTCTCCCATTCGCAGTGAACCATACTACATGCGCCCCTTATGTAGAGCGGGGACATGACCCTCATCAGCGCTACCTTCAGGAACTACTGTTTCCGGGCAGCCCATCATCCACCCAGAATCCGAAACCGGGCTATCGCGTGATTTCGATAGTTAGTGAGAGTCCATGTGCCAATTCCGACTGCGCTGTTGACGGAAACCTTTGACGAGGTCACAATAGGGCGCAATGATGGCCTCGGAGAAGAGCCCGTTGCACAGGCAGCTTCCGAGTGAAGCTTCCCCGGAACCCGCTACGGGCGGCCGACATTTTCTAACGTTGGATTTCTAGAACCAGATTCGTGAAGCCCTAGGGTCGGCCCTTTTCGACAAACTCTGCTGAACGGAAGGTCTATGTCGACGCCTGCAGTAAGTCCCGACTTCTTCAAACCTTCTCCATTCACCAAGCGCTGGGTTTATGCGGTCGCGGTTGGGACCGTGGTTACGGTTGGACCGTTCCTGCTCTGGCCTGCACTGGGAGTGCTTTTTTTCGGGTCGAATGATTACCTGCCACATGTGTTCTGTTATCTCCGCCGTCCGGCGCTGGTTTGGACTCACGTCACCGCGGATTCGCTGATCGGCCTTGCTTACCTCGCGATTTCAGTGACCCTGGCCTACCTGGTTTACAAAGCCCGGCGCGATATCCCGTTTCACTGGATATTTCTCGCCTTCGGACTGTTCATCATCGCCTGTGGTGGTACCCACTTCATGGAAGTGGTCACGATCTGGCAGCCGGTTTACGTCTTCTCCGCTGCCGTGAAGATCTTCACTGCCCTCGCCTCGCTCATGACCGCCGTCGTGCTTCCCTTCAACGTTCCCACAATCTTGGCCTTGGCGCAAAGAGCGAAAGCATCCGAGCAAGTAACCGCGACACTACGCGCCAGTGAGGAGCGAAAAGAAGCTCTCTTGCGGGAGGTTCATCACCGGGTTAAGAACAATCTGGCGGTAATCTGTAGTCTTTTTTACCTTCAGTCCATGCATACAAGAGACGAGGAATCCGTACAAATGTTTCGTGACATGGAAAATCGCGTTCATTCCATGGCCCTGGTGCACGAGCGGTTGTACGGCTCGGAGAATTTGGCTCGTATCGACTTTGCGGAATATGCGCAGGCCCTGGCCAAGGACATCCTCGCCTCGCATGGGAGTCCGGGCCCACCGGTGCAGTTGAAGAGTGATCTGGAACCCATCATCATGGGTGCTGATTTGGCAATCCCATGCGGTTTAATACTCAACGAACTGATCTCCAACGCCTTCAAGCACGGTTTCCCCGACGGTGTTGGGGGTGAGATCCGACTGACCTTACGTAACGGTGCCGATGGCAAATGCAGCCTCTTCGTCGAGGACAGCGGAGGAGGTATTCCCGAGGATCTGGACGTCAATACAAGTAAGTCGCTGGGCCTGCGGTTGGTGCGGTCCTTGACCCAGCAGATTCGCGGTTCGTTCGACCTGGTTAGAATCGACTCGCGCACATCAGCGCGTTTGGTGTTCACGGTGAATGATCATGAACGCTGACCTTATCAACCCTGCTGAGCCGCGTGCTCTGATAGTCGAAGACGAGATTCTGATCGCCGAAGAACTTAGAGAACGGCTGTCGCGTCTCGGCTTTTCAGTAATCGCCGCCGTCGACACTGCCGATGAAGGCATTGCCATCGCCACTCGAGAACACCTGGACCTGGTCGTCATGGACATTCGCTTAAGGGGTGAAAAGGATGGCATTCAAGCCGCGAGGGAGATCCGTGAGCAGGTGGATGTGCCGATTGTTTATCTGACCGCCCATTCCGACCGGCTGACCGTGGAACGCGCCAAGGCAACTGAGTACGACGGGTTCATTCTGAAGCCCTTCCAGAGACGCGAACTGCAGACGACGATTGAGGTGGCAATGCGGCGGCGCGCCATCAGGGCGAAGCAGAAGGAAAAATAGCTGCCTTAAACAAGCAGACCATCACACCACATAGCACTCCACCGGTGCTAGACACGCAGAATGGCGCGTCTAATGCTACCCGGAGCCGGGGCGCGTGCCGCGCGCGTGGGACATAACCTCTCCTCTGGGCTCCACGAAAACACTTTCAACGTATTTTGCCATCTCCAAGTCGAAAAACTTGCATCCAACAGAGGCCAATGGACCGTTCAAAGAAACCGCGCCTCTTTTTCTTTTTCCTGTGTGTTTGCATCCCGCTGAATTGGGCATCGGCGCAAATCTCTGACTTGCCCGATACCCCCTCGCAGGCCCGGCTTGAAAAGCACCGTGATGATCCCGGGGCGGATCGGCGGGTATCCTGGCGATCCTTGCCCAAAGACTTCCTCCACGACCAAAAAGAGATTTGGCTGTTTCCCGCGAGCCTGGCCCGAGGACGCCACTGGGTGCCGACGATTGCCATCACCGGCGTAACCGCTGGACTGATCGTTGCCGATCCGCACGCCATGCCCTACTTTCAGTCGCATGCGAAGAATTTAGACGACATCAACGATGTGTTTGATCCTCTGATTACTTCGGCAGAAGTCATCGCCGTGCCCGCATCGTTGATGCTGGCCGGTTACGCCAGGCACGACAAGTATCAGGTGGAGACCGCGCTGCTGGCCGCGGAAGCCTACGCCGATTCGGCGGTGGTCGATCTTGCCATGAAGGCGGTGACTCGCAGAAAACGGCCGAGTGACGTTCCGCCGGGAGGATCTTTCAACGATACTTTTTTCAGTGGGGGTAAATCGCCGTTCAAGGGAAGCTCGTTTCCTTCCGGGCATGCGGCGGGAGTTTTCTCAGTCGCAACAGCGATAGCCAGTCGCTATCAGCACCACCGGTGGGTGCCATGGATCACGTATGGTTTCGCAACAGCGATCTGTTTCTCTCGCATCACGACCAGTGCGCATTTTCCGTCGGACGTTTTCATGGGAGCGGCTCTTGGCTACACGATCACGAGGTATGAGGTGTTGCGTCCGAGGTGAAACTCTGAATTCTTGAGGGCGGAGGGCGTTATTGAATTACCGTGTCGCACGCACAGGCCGCGGCGCCACCGTCTTCGATCCCGGCCGTAGGAACCAGATGAACCCTCCCGCCAGCACCAGCCCAATCGCGATTAACTGCGTCCCGGTCATCGCACCGCCAAACACCGATCCGCGGCCCGGATCGTCTCGCAGATATTCGAGGAAGAAGCGCGCGATCCCATAGATGAACAGGAATGCCCCAAATACCTGGCCGTCAAACTTCCGCCGCTTCAGCAGCCACATGAGAAAGAAGAAATTCGCCAGCTCCACCGCCGACTCGAACAATTGCGTCGGCTCCAGCGGTTTGTTCAACGGCGTTCCAGTAATCAAATTCGCCAGCGGATTGCGGAAGGTCACGCCCCACCAGTGATGGGTTTCTTTGCCATAGCAGCATCCCGCCGCAAAGCACCCGATTCTGCCGATCGCATGCCCCAGCGCCAATCCAGGGGCAAACGCATCGCAGGTGCCGAGCGCCGGCATGTGATGCTTGCGCACATACCACGCCGCTGCAATAAACGCCGCAATCAATCCGCCCGAAAAAACTCCGCCCGCCTGCAAGGTCGAGATGCTGAAAATTTCGCCGAGATGATCCTTGTACGTCCCCCAATCGTTGATGATGTACAGAACCTTGGCGCCGATAATGCCGCAGAGCACGACCAGAATGCCGAGATTCCATGCGTGGTCGCCGTCGTATCCCAGACGCTCGGAATTGCGTACGCTGATCCAAAGGCCGATCAGGACCCCCATCGCGACCAGGAAGCCATACGTCGGCAGGAAGAACTTACCGATATGAAAAAGTTGTGGGAACACTGTTTAGTTGGATGCGCGAACCCGCGGATTCGCTACTATCACCAGTTTAGCAGGGACTAGAACTGTTTGGTGTCGCTGCGGACCTCGCGGGCGTGGGCGCCCGCGCCACAAGATAAAAAATCAAGCCGACCCACTGAGCCGTGTGACGGGGCCGAGAATGAACCCGTCGGTAGACGTTGGGCGCCCGCCGAGACCCTTTAGGCATCTGCGCATGGCGCAGCGTCGCTCACCGGATCCTAGTTCGAGTCGAGCTCCCGTTCATTCTGCATTGGTTCAAATATCGGTTACCCGCCATCACCAACCCGGCAGGCCGGCTTTCAGTCTGGATGCTAGGGAAATTCCTTCCGCTTGGCAAGTGGAAGAGTCGAAAAAGTTGGCAGGTGGCTTGCAACTGAAGTAATGCCGCGTTCGCACGAAACCCTTGCGAAATCGCACTCAACCGCATTTGTAAAATCCCACGCAGCATCCCAAGTACTTGATTCTGCTGCGCACCTCTGCGTGTATACTTTGTTGCTAATATCAGGCCCAGGCGTCTTTGCCGGCGGGTCGGCGAAGCGCTGGAGATGTGTCGAAAGATGTCAAGATATCGCACCACCGCGCTGGCGGCGGCGGCAGCCCTCGTGCTCCTGCACGTGGGCATTTTGGCGTTTCGTTACGGCAGCCAGTTAGCTTCGGTCTGGGGCGACTGGATCGACACGGCGGCCCCAGTCGTCGTCATCGTGATCTCGTGGCTGGCATCCCGCCAAGCCGGCCCCTTCGGTAAGCGAGTATGGCGGCTCGTTGCCTTCTCTGCATTGTTGGCCGCTATTGGCCAGGGTCTCTACACCGAATACTACGATTATCTCCACGCCCCGCTGGGCACGCTCTGGCCCAGCGACGTACTCGTCTTCTTCTGGGTAGTCCCCATCGTCATGACGCTGTTCCTCAGCCCCCGCGATCCAGGCGGGCACGGATGGCTGCGCATGTGGGACTTCGCCCAGGTCTGCACCCTCGTACTGGCGGTCGAGTTATCTGAAATCTACGTGCCTTCCCGCTGGCAGTCTGCCGGCCGCGCCATGCAGATTCACGCCCTGCACGTCGGAATCTTTTTCTACGGTTTGATTGCTGTGAGTTTCCTCGTCCGCGGACTTCTCAGCGCGAATCGAACCGAAAGACGCTATTTCTTGCGCATGGGCGGCTTCCTCCTGGTCTATGCCGTTGTCCTCAACGGCACGCTCTACTATCAGGCTTCCGGCCATTACCAGCAGGGAGAATGGCCCGACATCACGTGGACTCTCAGCTACTGCCTGCTAATCGTAATCGCGGGCACATGGAGCGATCGCGAAGAGGAAGTCCCGCTCGAGTCGCGTTCCGGCACTCTGCAACGGCTGGCCCAGTTTTCTCCCGCGCTGATTCCCGCAATCGTTTTTCCGATGGCTCTATCCATCGCCCAGGAGCAATTCTGGTGGGCCGCAGCGCTGGTCATCGTATCGTTCGCCGCCGCCACCGGACGCATGTTCGTGGTCCAGAACCAGCTCCTGATCAGTTCCCGCGAATTGAAAAAAAATCTCGCCCTGCTGCGCGGCATCACCGAGGGCACCACCGATGCGGTCTTCGTCAAGGATCTCGACGGGCGTTACATGATGATCAACTCCGCGGGCGCGGCGTTGATCGGCCGCAGTGTCGAAGAGGTTCTCGGCAAGGACGATTCCGAACTGCTCAGCCCCGATACCGGACCCGCCGTCATGGAACTCGACCGCAGAGTGGTGGCATCTGGCAGTACGCAGACCTACGAAGAGCGCGCCGCCGGTGCCGACGGCGTCAGCCGTCTCTACCTCGCCACCAAGGGCCCTTATCGCGACGCCCACGGAGAAGTCGCCGGCTTGCTGGGAATCTGCCGCGACATCACTGCCAGAAAACGCGCGGAGGAAGAGATCCGCCAGTCGCAACAGAAACTGCGCTTTCATTTCGATCACACTCCTCTCGCGGTGGTGGAGTGGGATCTCGATTTCCGCGTGACCGCCTGGAATCCGTCCGCGGAACGAATCTTCGGCTACACTCGCCAGCAGGCCTTGGGCCAGCATGGTAGCTTTATTGTCCCTGATGCGTACCGTGAGCCAGTCGATCGCGTGTGGCGCGATCTAATCCATCCTGCCGAAGGACGCGATACCCCCCGCGCAAGGTTCGGCCACAACGACAACATCACCAAAGATGGCCGCCTCATTTCTTGCGAGTGGTACAACACTCCTCTGGTGGACGATTCCGGACGTGTGTTCGGGGTCGCTTCCCTCGTACAGGACGTGACGGAACGCGTCGCTTTGGAAGAACGGCTGCGTCATTCCCAGAAAATGGAAGCAGTCGGCCGCCTCGCCGGAGGCGTCGCTCACGACTTCAACAACCTGCTCACCGTCATTCTCGGATATACGCAGCTTCTCGCCGACAACGTCCCTGCTCGCAGCAAAATGGCCGACAGCACCGCCCAGATCAAATCCGCCGCCGAGCGTGCCGCTGGAATCACCCGCCAGTTGCTCGCTTTCAGCCGCAAGACCGTGCTTAAGCCACGCGTCCTCAACCTCAATGACGTGCTGCTGAATCTCGATTCGTTATTGCGGCGGCTCATTGGAGAGGACATCGAAGTCTTCACCGTGCCTGCCGATGATCTCGGTTCGGTCAAGGCCGACCCGGGGCAGATCGAACAGGTGATCATGAATCTTGCCCTGAATTCGCGCGACGCCATGCCTCGCGGCGGCAAGATCACACTCGAAACGGCCAACTCAACTTTGGATCAAACCTACGCCACCGATCATCAGCCTGTGCAGCCGGGAAGCTACATCATGCTGGCGGTCAGCGATACCGGATGCGGCATGTCGCCCGAAACCCAATCCCGCATCTTCGAACCGTTCTACACCACGAAAGAAGTGGGCAAGGGCACCGGGCTTGGCCTTTCCATGGTCTATGGAATCGTCAAGCAGAGCGGCGGATACATTTGGGTCTATAGCGAGCCCAATCGCGGGACCACCTTCAAAATCTATCTGCCGCGGGTGGATCAACCAGCAGAACGTTCGGCTGACGAAAAACGCGCCAGCCCCGCGCAGCGCGGCTCGGAGACCATCCTGCTGGTCGAAGACGATCCCCAGCTTCGCGAGCTCAGCTCCTCCGTGCTCGCTCACTGCGGCTATAACATGCTGGTCGCAGCCACCCCAGAAGAAGGACTCGACATCTGCAAGGCGAACCATAGCGACATTCGCCTGCTGGTGACCGACGTCGTTATGCCGCGCATCAACGGCCGCGAGCTGGCCGAGAAGATTCTGAAAGTCTGTCCGAAAGTCCGGGTGCTCTACATTTCCGGATACACCAGCAACGCCATCGTGCACTACGGCGTGCTCGAGGAAGGACTCTGGTTTCTTCCCAAGCCGTTTTCGCTCTCAGCCCTGGTAGCGAAAGTGCGCGAGGTGCTGGATGCGGCCACTCCCACGCCGCTCGCCCCCGGACACGATTAATTCCTTACTGCGTGTCTTCCGCCCAGTAGCTTGTTCTTGCCTGTACCGTGCTGTCTCCCGCGTCCTTCACTCGCACGGTGATCTGGTGCAGCCCGGGGCGCGGGCTCTTGGGCGCGAAACTAAGCAGGTAGCGGCTGTGCAGATGATTGGTGAAATCGTTCATGCGCACGTCGAACTTCTTGCGGGTCGCGAAAAGTTCGTACTCGCCGCCGGTCATCGCCGCCATCGTGCTGGGCACATTCTTGCGCATGGCCTGCGCCATCCGGTACGCCAGGTCGAGGAAATTGATTCCATCGTGCATCTCGTTCTTATTCACTCCGCGTCCGGTGTCGAGAATGTTCGAGAGTGCGGGGGAAAACGCCAGCGCATACATCACCGCATTGCAGCGTCCAATTGCCGCGACGGCGTCGTCGATCTTCACATGGCTGCCATGATCGCGCGTCTCGCTGATCAGCAGCAGCACCCGCAGCCGCTCCTGCGGTTCCTTGTCCAGCAGGCCTACCGAGTAACGGATCGCATCCAGAATCGTTGCCCCGTCGTCTCCTGCCTGCAGGTGGGTCAGATCGGCGTCGATCAGGCTCTCGTCGCTCGTAAAGTTTCTAGTCAACTGAACCTGGCTGTCGAACTCCACCACCGCGGCCCGCGCCGTTCCCGTCCCAAACAAGGGATCGATCATCGACTTCAATCCCTGCATGCGCGGGAACTCGTACGAGGCTCTCCGCCCTTTCTGAATCGCGATCACGAGAGAGATCGGCTGCCCCTCAGGTGTTTCGTCGAGGCGCACCGCCTGCTCCACGCCGTTATCTTCGACGACGAAGTTCTTGGCCTCGAGGCCATAGACGACCCCGCCCTGCGCATCTTTGACCAGCGCCGGGATCAGCACCACGTTGGATTGGGAACGGAGAGTTGTTTCCTGGGAAAGCGCGCCGCTGCTGAGCAGCGCGAGAAGAATCAAACAGAAAAGCCGCCGCAGGCTATCCCGCCTTGCGTTGTTCCTGCAGGATTTCGTCCAGCGCATCTGCTAATAGATGCGCGCGCTTCTGGTAGTCAGTTGCCCCGCCCTCCTGCCTTTTCTTGAGCAGGTGATATTCATCCGCAATATTCAACGCCGCCAGCACCGCCAGTCGCACCGTATCAATCGTGTTCGTGGCCTCGGCGACCGCCCGCATCTTGGCGTCCACATATTCTGCGAGCTTGAGAATGTATTCCGGATCCGACCCGCGCAGGTTATATGCCTGGTCGAAAATTTCCACCCGCACGCTGGCGTTCTGCGGGTCTCTTACTACCTGATCTTTGGTCGCTGTCGCCATCCCTGGTCTCCGTGGTGATTGTAGAAGAGAAGTAGAGAAGTAACCTGCTACCTCTCTGTAGCTTGCCGCCGTTTCCGGCTTAGCTTGCCTCGGCCACAGATTCAATCTGGGCAAGCATCTTCTCGACCCGGCCGCGAATGTCTTCCCGCTCTTTTTTCAGTTGCACGGTCTCGCGCCGCAACCGTACCAGTTCCTCTTCGCGGTCTTCCATCTGCTGGCGCAACCGCTGGAGGTCGCGCTCCGCCGTCGCCTGAGCCTGGCGCGCGGCCTTGTACATCTCTATGGTGCGATAAACTTTCTCTTCCAGCGCCTGAAAATCGTCTGCCGGAACCTGATCTGCCACGTGTTCAACTGCATTCGAAGCCATAAGGACACATTCCCTGGGAAAGATTAAGAACTTCCTCGCAGTATACTCCACATCTTTGTGGACAAAAGCTCCAGAGTCCGCGAAAAGTCCGCGAAAACCAGCTTCGGCCAGGTCCTGCTGGAAACGCCCGATTTACTAAAAAGTGAGCCACCTCATCAGCAACCCGAGACTGAGCAACGCGAGCGCCGGACCGCCCCAGATATCGAACACCGCGCTCTTCGCCATGCCATCGATCATGCGCTGAGGAGTCTCTCGAGAAAGCACGAACGGCTCTCGATCGCTGCCTTTACCCAGAATCGTTTCCGGAGACAGATCGAATCCGGCGATGACCGTTGCACTCGCTTTCGGCAAGTCACTCTCCGGCACTCCCATGGCTTCCATCTCCTCCCGCCTTTGCAGGTCGGCAGCTTCCGCGCTCAGATAATGGTTTTCGCCAACGCGATTCTCCGCCAGCGTGCCCAGCACAAAAAGAGGATCGCCCGGCTTGATCACGCATTCAGTCACGGTCGTGCTGCTCACATCGGAGAGTCCGTGGCGCCGCAGGAATCGCCGGGCGCACTCGGTCATCGAGATACCGCTCACGGCTTCGTCGAATTCATACCGCAGATCCAGCTGAGCCCCGCGCGGGTCGATCATCAGCCGCCCCGTTTCGTCCTCAATGAACAGAGGCGCGTAGATCGTCTCCACCGCGCGCCGCTCGACCTCTTGCTCGTTCCCTGCGTTTTGCCCGTACCATGCCACCGCCCGGTAGTAATAACAATCTGCGCCTGCCAGGGGAGAAATCAGCGTGTACGGCCCAGTCGCTCTTCCGATCACCTTGACGCGCCCCATCGCTGCCGCTGCAATTTTGCTGACGGGGGTATCTTCGATCCACCTCTTCTGTCGAAGCAGTCCAAAGCCTCGAAAAAACAGGAATAACCCCGCAATCACGCCAGAAGCGCCAAACAGCAAGACCACCCAGGGAACCAGAGCACTTTGCCGGAAGGAAAGAATCCAGGCCACGAACCAGCCGAACAGCCACAATCGCGAGGCCGCAGTTCGCAGTGCCATGGCAAATTACGGCTTCGCGCGCGCCTCAGCAGGCGCCGCGAACCGCGTTTGAACTTCTCGGCAATATACTCCACATCTTTGTGGAGAAAAGAGCGCCCAGAGCCAGGGGGACACGAACCCCTGCCGGATTGAAAGCTGTGATCCTGACCGCAACCCCGGGCCTGCGGCGCAGCATTCGATATAATCCTGCCGTCAGGAGACCACTCATGAAAAACGTTGCGTGTATTGCCATTACCTTCTTCCTTCTGCTGGTCCTTGCTCCCTCCCCAAGCGCAGCCAAGAAGGCCGCCAAGAACAATGTCCAGACCGTGCAAATGAGAAACGCCGCGGGAAAAAGCGTCGGACAGATTACCGTCAAAGACCAGGGTCCAGGCGTGGTCCTGGAACTTCACCTTCATGATCTGACGCCGGGAGAGCATGCCATTCATTTTCACCAGGTTCCCAAATGCGAGGGCTCAGACTTCAAGTCAGCCGGCGGACACTTCAATCCTGAAAGCAAGAAGCACGGCTTCGAAAATCCCGAGGGACATCACGCCGGCGATATGAAGAATTTCACGGTCGGCGAGAATGGGAAGGCGAAGGCGAATGTCGAGGATCCAGACGTCACGCTGAAGGAAGGTCCGCGATCGCTTATGAGCGATGCAGGAGTGGCCATCGTGATCCACGCCAAGGCAGACGATTACAAGACGGATCCATCAGGCAATTCAGGGGATCGCGTGGCGTGCGGGGTGATGGACGCTCGCAGTCACTGAGTTGACGGGCTAGGCGAATGTGGAGTTGCTATCGCGCTAATCTTGCAAGTCTCCGGCTGGCTTCATCCAGCGTTTCCGGCTTCTTGCAGAACGCAAACCGCACCTGCCGCGCGCCGTCCCGCGGATCGCGATAGAAGCTCGACCCCGGAACCGCCGCCACCCCGATCTCCTGCACCAGATATTTCGCAAACGAAACATCGTCGCTGAATCCGAACGCAGAAATATCGGTCATCACGTAATACGCGCCGCGGGGAAGGAAGCACTTGAATCCCGCCGCCGCCAGCGCCGGCATCAGATGATCGCGGCGCACGCGGTATCCCTCGGCCAGCTTCTTGTAATACTCGGCGGGCAGGCTCAGCGCGGCGGCTCCGGCTTCCTGCAACGGCGCCGGCGCTCCGACCGTCAGAAAATCGTGCACCTTCCGGATCGCATTCGTAATCTTTTCCGGCGCCACCGCCCAGCCCACGCGCCATCCCGTGACGCTGTAGGTCTTCGACATCCCGTTGATGGTGACCGTTCGCTCCCGCATCCCTTCCAGCGACACCATCGAAATGTGCTCAGTCCCGTCGTAGAGGATGTGCTCGTAAATCTCATCCGTAATCGCCAGCACATCGAACTCCACGCACAGGTCGCGAATCAATTCCAGCTCCGCCCGCGTAAATACCTTGCCCGTGGGATTATTGGGCGTGTTCAGGATGATGGCCTTAGTGTGCTTGTCGAACGCGCGCCGCAGTTCCTTCTCGTCAAAACTCCACCCGCCGCCCTCCTGCGACGGCGGACGCAGCTTCACAAACTTCGGCTTCGCACCGCTGAGCACCGAGTCCGGCCCGTAGTTCTCGTAGAACGGCTCGAAGATCACAACCTCGTCGCCCGCATTGCACACCGCGAGCAACGTGGAGATCATGGCTTCGGTGGAGCCGCAGCACACGGTAACTTCTTTTTCCGGATCGACCGTGATCCCCTGCCACACGCCCATCTGCCGCGCAATCGCGTTGCGCAGACTTTTCGCGCCCCAGGTAATGGCGTATTGGTTCACATCCGCCGCCACCGCCTGCTGCGCCGCCTGCTTGATGTCGGCCGGAGCGGGAAAGTCGGGAAACCCCTGCGCCAGGTTGACGGCCCCGTGCAGCATCGCCTGCCGGGTCATTTCGCGAATCACCGACTCCGTAAAGTGCTCAACCTTGTCGCTCAGAAAGTGTTTGCCGCGCACAGCCGAATCCGCGGTTGAGTGCGGGTGCCCCGTATCTCGCGCCTTTTGCGAGATGTGGGGACCTTTGGCCTGAGGCTGCCCAGTCTTCCGCGGTGCATTCAATGATTTCTTGGTTGGAGTCTTTTTCGATCCGGATTTCCTGGATCTGATAGAAGTTCGGTCCGCCATAGCAGGCAGACTAGCATAACCCCCGAATCATTCGCCGATCGTGCCGTCGGCCTTCGCGGGAGCTTCCAGTCGTAAGCCCCAAGTTAAGCAGTGTGTTCATGCAGTGGCTTGTCAACTTCTCACATTGGAGCTTCCCGGTACTAAAAGGAATTGGATTGGCACCGTTTTCAGTCACCGTGGCGCAGCTACGGGTCTTCTTGCCTGGTCATAAACTTCGCGGACGGCGTTGATCAGGGTCTCCGGCTCGTCGAACTGGATGTATTCCGAGCTATTGTGGGTAAAGATCTGTTTAGCATTGGAAGATAGTTCGAGCCAGCGCGCCTGGGCCAGCGTGGTCTCCTGCTCATATTTGAGGTGCTTTGGAGTGTCTGGAGGCTTACTCTCCAGGTGGCCGACACCGTGGTTTCCCGAGGTGAGCACGCGGATAGGGCGGGAGCCGAATGAGCGGCGGTGCTGTTGCAGGTAGGTTTCGTCCGCCGGCGTTTGTTCCATTTCTGAAGAATAAGCGTCA
>DASTCU010000217.1:0-32720 GCA_035710825.1 Candidatus Sulfotelmatobacter sp. | reverse complement strand
TCTTTGCTGCGTGGTCGGCGCCCTTTGTGCTTGGCCTGATCAATCCGCCGGAAAACCCTGCGCGCCTCGCCCTTGACGCCGACTGGCGTGTGCTTCTGTTCGGCTTCGGACTCATTCTCCTCGTCGTGCTATTGCTTGGATTGCTTCCTGCTCTTCGTGCCTCGGCGGTCCGGCCCGTGGCTGCGCTCAAAGGTGGTGAAGATCCACATTCGCCACGCCGTCTTATGCGAGGAGCCATCGCGCTTCAAGTTGCTTTCTGTTTCCTCGTCCTGTTTCTGTCTTCGCTCTTCGTGACATCCTTCCAGCGATTGCAGAACCGCCCCCTTGGTTTCTCCACCGACCGTCTGCTCCTGCTTGAAGCCGTTGCGGGAAAAGGCCAGCTTCCGGTCGTGTGGAATCAAACGGCCGAGGCGCTTCGTGCCGTGCCTGGCGTCGAGTCGGTTGCCATTTCACGGTGGCCGCTTCTGGGTCGCATCCACATAAACAGCGACATCTCCATCAACGGCGCGCCTCCGAGCCCGACTCCTGGGTGGTTCCTGAGCGTTTCCCCAGGCTGGCTCGCGACGATGAAGATCCCCCTGGTTTCCGGCCGCGACTTTCGCCCGGAAGACACCTCGCCGGGAGCGGCGATCGTCAACGAAACCTTCGCGAAGACCTTCTTCCCCGGCCAAGACCCCATCGGGCGCACCTTTGAACGTGGCCCCAATCAACCGGTCAACCGGATCGTCGGTGTCACGCCGGACGTCCCCTACGACGACCTGCGCGAGCCCAGTCGCGCCGTCTTCTACATCCCATTCGACGAAATCAACGCCAAATCCGCCCCCAGTGCCGTCGACTTCGCCACCTTCGCCATTCACACCAACGCCCCGAACCCGCTCGCTCTCGCCGACTCCCTCCGCCAGTTGATCGCGCAGCGCCACAACGGCCTTCGCGTTTCCAACGTCACCACGCAGTTCGATCTGGTCCGGGACCAGACTGTTCGCGAGCGCCTGATCGCTATGGTCGCCGCTTTCTTTGCCGTCGTCTCGCTGCTGCTGGCCGGCGTCGGACTTTACGCTGTCCTGAACTACTCCGTCCTCCAGCGCCGCCGCGAGATTGGTATCCGCATGGCGATTGGCTCCTCGCGTGCAGGCATCGTGCGCCTTGTGACTCTCAATATTTTCCTGATGATCGCCCTCGGAGGCTGCACGGGCGTCGCCCTCGGATTTGGCGCGGCGCGTTATGTCGAGTCGCTTTTCTACCAGGTCAAAGCAACCGACGCGGATATCATCGCTTTGCCGACGTGTGCCATTCTGCTCACTGCACTCGTCGCCACACTTCCTGCTGTGCTTCGCGCGCTGCGCACCGACCCCACCGAGATCCTGCGTGCGCAGTGAAGGGAAGCGCCACCCCGAGGGTTGACGCCATCGAGATCAAAACCGGGGTCATTGCATCAGGCAACCTGTTGCTGGTTGCGGTTTGCAATCCTGTTTTTGTACAAAGTGATGGAGATTGCGAGACGGGCGCCAGGCTCTTGTCGGCAGCCGCGCCCGTCTCCCGATTCAGATCTCACGCCAGAGCGGGCCGCCGGCTAGCCTCGCCCGCCCCCGCCTGCTGCAGCTTTTTCAGGGAAGCCAGATGCAGCAGGATCGAGAGCGGGACCAGAAAGACCGGGACCAGGACGAGCGGAAAGGCGCTGATCAGCACGTTCGGGGAATCGAACGCCAGCTTCTGTAGTGGCGATGGCGACGTGAGGAACCCTGTCGTCAATGCCGATACCAGGTCGGCAATACCGAACCAGTTCCAGACACGTACCCAGCGCGCAGCATTCGTCCACCTGCGAGAGTATGCCAACGCGACGACTGGCGCGAACAGTCCCACCAGCACATCGTTCACCCCGGCGGGCCAGGCAAAGGCTCCGGGCATCCGGCCCTGCAGGAGCAAGATGATGAAGATCAGGCCGAGGGTGCGGTAAACCTGTACGCCCACGATCCACGATTGCGGCGTTGCCTCAAGCGCGCGCCGTAAGGTTCCCCAGCCGAGGTAGAGCAAGATGCCAAAGGCGATCGGGATTCCGACCCCATACTGAATGGTGGGAAGCCCGGAAGACGATCCCTGGTAGAAACCAATCGCAGACAACCCGACCGCCAGGGCTGCCCAAGTCACGAGAAGCGCGGCCATTTGTTGCCACGCAGATTGCCGCTCGGCGTCGGGCCAGCGCGCGAGTTTGAGGGAACGGTTTAGCCCAGCCAGGACCGCGGCGACCACTGCCGCCGCTCCAGCCAGGACATAGGGATAAAGAAAACCGGGAACGTGGGTGTTCATATTCTCCTCCTTGTGCTGGCGTAATAGATGTATATACATCTACCTGGATTCGCAAAATTTGGGGTTATGCCCCTTGCGGGGAAACGTGGCTGAGGTGTATAGATGTAGATACATTCATTTATGAGGATCAAGGCTCCGTCAAGCGCGGGCAAAGAATCGGCTGTCCGCCTGCCGTGCGCTTGTGCGAACCTGCGGCGGGCAGCGCGCCTGGCAACGCAGATGTATGACGAGGCGCTGCGCCCTTCCGGCCTGCGGTCGACCCAGTTCACTCTTCTGCAGGCGCTGAACATCGCGCCGTCCATCTCGCAGAAGCAACTTGGCGAAGTGCTCGGACTCGACAGCACGACCTTGACCCGGACTCTGGCGCGCCTGCGCCGCAAAGGCTGGGTGCGGTCCCAGCCGGGAGCGGACCGCCGCGAGCTGCAGATATCGTTGAGCGTTGCCGGGCAGCGGGAATTCCAGCGGGTGCTCCCTTTCTGGACATCCGCCCAGAAACGCCTGCGGCGAGCGCTTGGTGCACACTGGAACGCAGTCATCGATGCCGCCGTGCGCATTGCCGAAGTTGGGAATCAAGCGTAATCTCGACCGGCTGCGCACAGACCCCACCGAGATCCTGCGAGCGGAGTGAAGGGAAGAGTCCAACTTATCGAGAAATTGCAGATGGCGATCGGATTCTTCCTGCATCAGGATCAATCGCTGCAAAGTGGGCGAGCCATGCAAGGAGAATTATTTGATCGCAGACGACGGTTTCTTTTGAGCAGCCTGCATAGCAACGTGAAGCTGGAATTGCCTATCGTCCAAGGCTGTGATCAGTTCTTCCAGCAACAACTCCAGCTGCTTGAGATCCTTTTCGCTCGCAACGGCTGCGCACAGTTCTCGCCAATCTTTTTTCGCCGATTCGCTTTTCGCCGATTCGCTCATGTGCCACTCCCATTGCCATGCTTAAGGGTAGGGTCGGCCTTTTGCTGGATTCGTTCCAAATCATTCAATGCAACGTGGGCGCTAGCCAGAGCTTCCTTCTCTGAATGGTTGTGCCCCTGGTCTTGGAGCAGCGCCATCGCCCGTTCGCCAATTGCCTTTTGGGCGTCAGCAATTCTTTGGGGAAGCAGCTTCGGGTCTAATTCCAAAATGGCAGCCTCGTACAACTGCTTCCACCCACCTTGGAATCGTCCCTCACCATCTTTCATACATGCATCTCGGGATAAAAATTGAACGGTGTTCACCTTTTTGATCAGGCCGCTTTGCCTTCGTCCGTTGCTTTTTTTCCCGGGGCAGAGGTCAGAGTGCGACGCAGAGCGTGCAGGGCGCAGATTGCCGCGTCCACGGCTTGCCGTTCTTGCAGATGTTCCTTGCCTGTGTGAAACAATTCCCGGGCACGCAGAGCCAGAGCCCACTCTGCATTGGCTATGCGCTCTGACATCCTGCTCTTGTCGGTTTCGTATAGGGCGGCCATGTAGAGTTCTTTCCAGCTTTTGCTCGGAGAAGTTGCAACTCCCGTGCTCATACTGCATTCCTCTCTGAAAGGCGGACAGCCGATGTTGAATGATCCTCACAAGTGCAATAGGGCAGGCGGACGCTCCAAGACGAATCGCTCTCGTCAAGCCAAAACGTCGCATCCACATACTGCATGGCTGCGCCACACCGGACGCACACATCCTGACGATCAATAGGCAAACTATGGCTGGAGATGAGTGCCCTTAGAGATGCGATGATCTCTTCCCGCTTTCTTCTTTGTGCGGAATCCCCCATTGGCCCCCCACTTGCGTTCAGTCACTTGCCGTTGGCTGATCCTTTGGGCACAATGCTACGTCCAGTGTATTCTTTTGTCTGTTCGATTGTGTCTTATATATGTTCGATTCCGTACAGTATTGCCAACGCCAGAGGTGTAGAGTGAAATAGTCTCTTCTTGCATCTTTCCGCCGTGCCCTTCAGGGCGTCGGTTCCTTGCGAAATTTGACAGCTTTTACGCTGCGCAAGGAGCCGCCCATGTTGAAGTCTCGTTCTGTCGCAATCCCAAAAAGTGTCCCCCCCCCCCCGAAGCGACGGCGACGGGAAACAAATTTCCAATCTTCTTCTGTTGGCTATTCCTCGGCAGGAATGGGAACAGCTCCATCCCTCGCTGGAGCTAGTGCGATTGAAGCTTCATCAGGTGTTGCACGAGGCAGGCGAAGCCATCAAATCCGTTTATTTCCTGAACGACGGATTAGGCTCTGTGCTCACGGTTCTGCCGGATGGAAAAAGTGTTGAAGTTGGTTTAATCGGCAAAGAAGGCTTTATCGGTCTGCCCGTAGTATTCGGTTTCAAAACCAGTCCGCTTAGACTTGTGATTCAGTCCGACGCAACCGGCTACCGGATGGACGTGCACTCGCTACAGAAAATGCTCGCTGATTGTCCGGTATTGGAAAAGCGGCTTCAGCAGTTTGCGATGACCTTAGGCATGCAGTCCACTCAGCTTGCTGCCTGCAACCGCCTGCACGATGTCGAAGAACGATTAGCCCGATGGCTGCTGATGAGCCATGACCGGATTGGCGGCGACACCATGCCCTTGACCCAGGAATTCCTGGGACAAATGCTGGGCACTCGCAGGTCGAGCGTCAGCATGGCCGCCAATATCCTGCAGAAAGCGGGCATGATCACCTACACGCGGGGAAACGTGACAATCGTGGACAAGCGTAAACTGACCGACGCCGCCTGCGATTGCTACTCAATCATCCAAAATCTCCAAAGCAACTGGCAAGCCGAGACAAAGTAATTTTAGCCGGAGCGGTTGCTGACTTCCGAAAATGGGGTTGCCCCACTCTTGTCGCGTTTTTGGCGACAGGGTGGGCTGTTCCACGGACTACCATCGCCGTAAATGCACATCAAGCCGGTCCAAGATCAGAACCAGGGTTGTCTGCACTTGATCACCTTTTGTGGAAGTGCGGGACATTCGCGGCGGGTAAACCGATCAGGCGACCTGTTGCTGGTTGCGGTTGGCAAGCGTGTCTTTGTACAAAGTGATGTAGGTCGCGACCATCTTTTCGATGGAGAAATTATCCTCGACATAGCGACGCACGGTGGCTGGCTGGAAATTCAATGAACCAAGGCTCTTGGTGATTTCGCGGACCGTGCGGCAGACGTGACCGGAGACTCCCTCGCTGACAACTTCCGGAACCGAGCCTCCGGGCATTGCCAGCACCGGCGTACCGCAAGCCATCGCTTCCACCATTACCAATCCAAAGGGCTCGTGCCATTGAATGGGGAAGAGCATGGCCATGGAGTTTCCTAACAGTTCGTTCTTGGCCTGAAGATCCGCGGGACCGACGTATTCCACCAACTTGCCGTCAAGGTGCGGCCGGATCTTGTTCTCAAAGTATTCCCGGTACATGGGCTGAACTTCGCCGGCAATTTTCAGCGGAATGCCGGTGCGCTGCGCGACGTCAATGGCAATGTGCGTTCCCTTGATGGGAGCGATCCTTCCGATGAAACTGAGATAGTGCTGCTTCTTCTCCACCAGTTGATAGAGGCTCAGGTCAATTCCGTGGTGGATGGTGCGCAATTTGGGCAGCGCTTCCTGACGAGCCTGATCGTTGCTGATGGCCACATATTGAACGTCAGGATAGTGGGAATAGAACTCGCTGATCTTGGAATCATGCGGCCCGTGGAGCGTGAGCACAAAGGGCTGCTTGGCGAAGCGAGAAAATGAGATCGCTTGCGCAGATTGCACATGTATGAGATCGCATTGCTTGGCTGCATCTGCGGTCGCCCACGCCGTGTGGTCGAGCTCTTTGAGCCAGGCAAGCTCGGGCTGCTTGATCGGCCACTGGGAGCGCTCGTACATCCAGCGGCGTTCCGTTTGGACAGTGGATTCGCCGTTGGCATAGACCACGACATCAACGCCGAGCTTTTTTAGACCCTCGGCGAGGTGAGCGACGAACAGCTCAGTGCCCCCATACTCTGCGGGTGGAACCGCGATGAAGGGTGCGGCAACGAGGGCAATTCTCACTGACAAACCTCACGGGGGTAAAACAGCGATGATAAAAGTGGGTGTGCCGGAAGTGTTTCCACTTGCCATAGAGCACACCCCCCGTTCTCTGCTTGCTAGTGGATGTGGTTCTCTGGCCGCAGGTTTACTCGTAAAGGCGGCTCAGCGCCTGTTGGTACTAAAAGTGTGTTCGCTGGTGCGAGGATCCGCTGAGACTGCAGTCGATTCTCTCGCCTCATACCATGGCTCCCCTATATGACGAGGGGTCAGGGCTCTGTAGCCTCGTACGAACAGAACTTTCATTTCTCTGCACATCGAAACGAGGATTTCCGTGAAACAAATGTTAAGGCTTCTTGCATTGATCACTTTCTTGAGCACCCTTGGAGTGGTCTGGGCGCAGCAGGAACAGCCTGCAAACAGCGGCCAAGCGCCGGCCGATAATACGAAGATCAATCAGCGTGATCGTAACTCCAACGAGCCGACGGCAGACCAACAGAAAGAAAACAGCTCGGATCGGGCGCTGGCTCAACAGGTGCGACGCGCTCTGGTCAAGGACAAGTCTTTGTCCACGTACGCGCACAACATCAAAGTGATTGCCCAGGATGGCGTCGTCACTTTGAAAGGCCCGGTGCACTCTGACCAGGAAAAGCAAGCCATCGAAGCCAAGGCGGCGGAAGCCGCGGGTGGCGCTGACAAAATCAAGAGCGAGATTGACGTATCGAACAAGTAAGAGTCGCGCTCGAAAAATCATCAACATTTCATCAACAACATGTCAAAGGAGACAACATGGCGGGTAAGAACACAGCAGTATTCGGTATTTATCGCAATCGTGCCAGCGTGGACAACGCAGTAGACGCATTGCGCGCAGCGGAATTTCGGAACACAGACATTTCCGTGCTCTTCCCGGAGAATGAGGGAACCAAGGATTTCGCGGTGCAAAAACAGACCAAGGCGCCGGAAGGGACAACCACGGGGGCGACGTCGGGAGCAGTCATCGGAGGCGGCCTGGGATGGCTTGCTGGAATCGGGGCATTGGCAATTCCCGGTTTAGGACCGCTGATTGCCGCCGGCCCCATCGTAGCTGCGTTAGCCGGGGCGGGCGCTGGTGGCGTGGTGGGAGGCATCGCGGGAGCTTTGATCGGCATGGGGATCCCCGAGTACGAAGCGAAGCGTTATGAAGGGCGAATCAAAGAAGGCGGAATCCTGCTTTCGGTCCATTGTGATGATTCAAATTGGACCAAGAGAGCAAAGCAGATTCTGAAGGACACTGGCGCGGAGGACATCTCCTCGACCGGAGAAAGCAACGCGGATTTCTCGAAGACCGACAAGCCCATGCAGCGCGCAAGCTGAATAGGGATTGAAGAAGGAGGCCCTGGGTGTTGCTTACGCCCAGGGCTTTCCCTTTGCAGAACTTCCCCGAAATTGAAAATTGGAGAGTTGTACGCACTCGTTATTCCGTGCGTAGGGCCTGCATGGGATCGACGCGCGCCGCCCTTCGAGCCGGAAGGTAGCAGGCGGCGAGCGCGACAAGAAGCAGGAGCACTGCCACAAAGGAATAGGTGGCAGGATCGCTGGTCTTCACGGCGAACAGCAGGCTGGCGACGAATCGCGTCAAAGCCAGCGCGGCGGCAATTCCGATCAGCACGCCCGCGAGAGTTAATTTCGTGCCTTGTCTCACGACCAGCCCTAGCACATCCTTGGGAAGCGCTCCGAGGGCCATCCGAATGCCGATTTCCCGAGTGCGTGTGCGAACAGAAAAGGCGAGCATGCTGTAGAGTCCCATCGCGCTCATGCAGAGTGCGAGCAGGCCGCAGTAAGACGTGATGGTTCGCGCCAACAGAACAGGCATGTATTCGAGGTCAACCTGTTCAGACATGGACATCTCTTCGCCTATGGGCACATTTGGATCAATGGATTGAATCGTGTGTCGGATCGTGGGTAGAACAAGCGCTGGATCTGCGGCGACGCGAATGGCCATGCGTATGTCGCCTTCGCGCGTCGCATTGGACTGCCAATAAGAAAGATACACATGAGGTTCGGGTGCATGGATGGGGCTCGGCGGCTGTGTGTCAGCGGAGACGCCGATGACCTGAAAGGGCTCTTGATTAAGGAGCACAGTCCGCCCCACGGCAGATCCGACGGACCAGAGACGCGCGGCTAAGGCCTGATTCACGATGGCAACCCGAGGCGATCCATCGTGGTCCTGTTCGCTAAAAGATCGTCCCTGTAGCAGTGGAATGTGCAAGGTTTGGAAGAAAGCCGAATTGACGTCTTGCTTGCGAACCATCAGGCGGCCTTGCAATGCTTCCTGGGATGTTCCGGGAAGACCGACGTAAACTTCGCGGCCATTCTGCCAATTCCAAACGAGGCCTTCACCACCCTGCATGAACGCTACGGATTGCACGCCGGGGCTGGAGCTGAGGCGCTGGTCTACTCGCCGGACAAGCGATTCCACTTGTTCGGGTGATGCTTTTGTCAGCTCGGGCCGGAGCCGGAGTACCAACATGTGCGCGGGATCGAAATTGGTGCCTTGCTGGATCGCGATACCGCTTCGGGTGAGCAGCGCTGCAAAGACCACTAAGACCATGGACAGGGCCACTTGCCCTATGACTAGTCCATGGCGGAGCCAACCACCTGTGTGGTGCTCAGCGGAGACTCCTTCTTTGAGCTCCGCAATAAGGTCCTGCCGGGAAGCGCGAATGGCGGGAAGCAAGCCGAAACAGATCCCCGCGAGCAGAGCGACGGCGACGGAATAGACAAGCACGCGCCAATCGAAACTCAAGTCGTAAAGATGATGAAAGCCTTCGCTGTCGGTGGCGTAAAACTTCGAGAGCAGCTGCTTTGCCCAAATTGAAACTGCCAGACCCAATGCGCCGCCCAAAGATGCCAGCAACAAGCTCTCAGTCAAAAGCTGGCGGACGATGCGGAAACGTCTGGCGCCGATGGAGAGACGCACAGCAATTTCTTTTCTGCGGCTGACGCCGCGGGCGAGAAAGAGGCCAGCCAGATTGGCGCAGACAATCAGAAGCAGGGTGGCCGTAATGGACATGAGGAGGTGCATCTGTGTGACGGAGTCGGCCTGCACATCGGGGGCACTGGCACTTGCAGGGGTGACGACGAGCTGACGTTGACTGGGCCTTTCCGGCCAATTCGTCGCCGACCAGACCATTAAACTGCCGGCTTCTGCTTGCGCTCGGGCAGGGGACTGATCAGGGACAAGCCTGCCGATCATCGCGTCGAAGAGAGCGCAATCGTAGGAGCCGTCATCGCATGCAAAGCCGGCAGCGCCAAGCATCATGGTAGGTAACCATATCTCCGCAGGGCTTCCGGTCAGATCGCCGTGGAAGCCGGGCGGCGCAATACCAATCACTTTGATGGGAATGCCATTGATGTGAATTTGGCGGCCAATTGCCGCAGGGTCCGAATTGAAATGCGTTTTCCATACTCGATCGCTAATCACGGCGACCGCATCCCGGGCGCGCGCCGCATCTTCCTCCGGCAGAAACGATCTGCCGAGGCGCGGCTGGATTCCGAGAAGGGTGAAATAATTCGCGGAAACGAATGCCCCGCGGATTTCCTCAGAGTCGTTGTCGTCGGTTACGAAATGCAGTTGCGCGATCTGAGTTTCGGCGGATAAGGCAGCAAGCGAAGAGCTGTGGTCGCGCAACAGACTGAATTCGGGGTAGGAGAAGCCAGCGCCGTAGTGTCCGGAAGGCCCTTTGGCGTAGATGCGCACGAGTTGCTCCGGATGTGAGAGCGGCAAGGGTTTCAGGTACAGAGCATCCATGAGAGTGAAGATCGTGGTATTGGCGCCAATGCCGAGAGCGAGTGTTAGAACGACAACCGATGTGAAACCCGGATTCTTGCCGATCATGCGCACGCCAAACCGGAGGTCTTGCCAAAGCGTCTCGATCCATGGCAACCCTTGCCGCTCGCGGCAGGCCTGCTTTGTCTGTTCCACGCCCAGCTTTAGAAGCGCGTCGCGCCGCGCTTGTTCCGGAGTCATACCTGAGCGCAAGTTGTCGTCGATGTGCATCTGAAGATGGCTCTCCAATTCGGCCGCTAATTCCTGCTCTCGGGTGTCGGAGCGGAATAATCCATGCAGACGAATCAAGAACGCTCTAAGAGTCCGCATCAGGCCTCCTCGGCAGGCGATAGAAAGCGCGCGAGGATCGCAGTCGCCTGCTCCCAGTCCCGGGTCTCGCGCTCCAGTTGTTTCCGACCGGCACGGGTCAGCTTGTAGAACTTCGCCTTGCGGTTGGTTTCGGAGACGCCCCACTCGGATTCGACGGCCCCCTCCTGTTCCAGCTTCAGGAGCGCGGGATAAAGGGTGCCGTAGTTCAGCGACAGAAGATTGTCGCTGGTTTGCTCGATACGGCGCGCGATGCCATAACCATGGAGTGGGCCCATGGCTTCCAGCGTCTTAAGGACCATCAGCGCCAGTGTGCCTTGCCAAATGTCTGCCTTGTCGCCCATAGCGTTCTCACCTATTGGTTGCCCATACGTATAGCACAACATATATGGGGATGCAATAGGAAGCTATCGGACTTTTTACTGATGGAGGAATCGTGCTGCAGTTGGATGGCGGTCGAGCGGGCCTCTGGGACCCAGGGCAGGGTCGCTTCTAATTGACCGTCAAGAAATCATCCATCAACGATGCGTTCGCGGCTACCAGGCGGGCTTGCCGTCCTGGAAGCGGAAGGTCAGGGTCTCACCGCCCATGACGATTTCGCGGGCGAGGATCAGGTCGGCGCCATCCTGCTTGACCTTGGAGCCGGTGACTTGAATGGCATCGTCGGCTTTGAAGGCGACTCCGATGTCGTCGAGAAACTTCTTGGGACAGAGGAAAATTTGGACCGTATCTTTGTCTTTGTCCGGGCCGGTTTTCTCTAGCAGATAAGCGATCGGCTTTCCGCCCGAGGGGGGAACCAGCTTCAACTCTTCCACCGTTCCCTTGACCGTGGTTTCGGTAGCGCGGTCATATTTTGGGGGAGCCTGGGCAAAGGCAGAGACAGCAAGGAAAGCAACCACAGCAACCTGCAGAACGCACTGGCGAATCGGGGCAGAGGGGATCATCGTGGGACCCTCCATGCCGCGAATGTTAGGCCTAAAATGAGGGAAAAGCAATGGCAAGCGGACGTGGGGTGATTTAGCCATCAACCTCGGATAACCCGGGCAGGGGTGATCCGCGTCTAATAATACGGCCCAAGATTAGGGCTTTGGTGTCTTCCAACCGGGCGTATAATCTGGCTCAAGGAGTACCCTATGAAATTCAAATGGCTGGCAATCTCCGTGGGATTGGCGGCGTTCAGCGCGGGGTCCTGGACGTTGGCGCAAACACCGTATCCGGGCCAGAATCCGACCCAGACACAGCCGCAGACACAGGCTCCGCAGCAGAATCCTCCAACCCAGACTCCGACCTCCGATCCAGATGCGGGCCAGCCCAAAGCCGGTGACGTGCAGAATGCGCCCAAACAGGCGCCTGCCGCACTGCCGACCCAGGATGACAGCGCGATCAAGCACAATGGCGGCAAGACCGACGTAGATGCCGTGGGCAACCGAAATGTGGGTTGCAGCAAGGGTCTTGGCAACTGGTACTCCGTAGAAGGGCAGGTAGCCCAGGGACGGCGGTACGCTCAGGAAATCGAATCACAGATCAAGCTGATCAACGATCCGGTGATCACCGAGTACGTGAACCGCGTGGGACAGAACCTGGTGCGCAACTCGGATGCACAGGTGCCGTTCACGATTAAGGTCATAGACTCGGACGTGGTCAACGCCATGGCGCTGCCCGGTGGGTTCTTCTATGTAAACTCGGGGCTGATCCTCGCGGCGGACGAAGAAGCCGAAATGGCGGGTGTGATGGCGCACGAGATCGCCCACGTGGCGGCGTGCCATTATGGCCGCGAAGCCACGCGCATGAACCTGCTACAGATTGCTTCGCTACCGGCCATCTTCATGGGCGGCGCAATTGGGTACGGGATTTACGAAGGCATGGGACTCGGGATTCCGTTGACCTTCCTGCACTTCTCGCGTGGATTCGAGGCGGAGGCGGATTATCTGGGCATCGAGTACATGTACCGCGCAGGGTACGATCCGTCGGCGTTTGTTTCGTTCTTCGAAAAGATCCAGGCCATGGAGAAGAAGAAGCCGGGGACGCTGTCAAAGGCCTTCGATACGCACCCGCAGACTCCGGACCGCATCGAGAAATCACAGGATGAGATTCGCAAGATTCTTCCTGCCAAGCAGCAGTACGTCGTAACCACGTCGGAATTCGACGAGGTGAAGGCGCGGCTGGCGGCGATCGAAAACAAGCACAAGCTGCTGGACGAGAAAGACGCGAACAAGCCTAGCTTGCGGCGGACTGCGAACCCGAGCGACAAGTCAGGGGACCAGAATAAGCAGGACGACGATCGTCCGACCTTGAAGCGCCGGGACGATTCGAATTCGAACTAACTTTGTATCTTGAGGAGAGATCGTACCGGCGGCTGCGGCCGCCGGTTTTTTTGTGGGAAGGGAACGAGCAGGGGCGTCACAGGAGCCTGTGATTTAAATCACAGATTGGGCTTGGGCTACGGTCATACCCTCGATTATGCTGTTCTGAAAGCGCGCATAAAGGCGGACCCGTATCATGCCAGAAAATACACTCACCATTACTGACAATCGCACCAACAAGACGTACACCGTCCCGGTCGAAAACGGCACCATCCGGGCAATGGATTTGCGGCAGATTAAAGCCGGTCCGGAAGATTTCGGTCTGATGACCTACGACCCGGCGTACATGAATACGGCTTCGTGCAAGAGCGCGATTACGTTCATTGATGGCGACAAAGGAATCCTGCGTTATCGCGGTTATCCCATCGAAGTACTGGCGGAGCGCTGCACTTTTCTGGAAGTGGCCTACCTATTGATGTTCGGGGAACTGCCCACCGAGAAACAGCTAAAACAGTGGGTCTATGACATCACGCACCACACCATGCTGCACGAGACCACGAAAAAGTTCATGGAGGGATTCCGGTACTCGGCACATCCGATGTCGATGTTCGTGAGCACCATCGCGGCGCTATCGAGCGTGTATCCCGACGCGAAGTTAGTCCATAGTCCGACGGATCGTATGCACCAGATTGTCCGGTTGATCGGCAAGGTGCCTTCGATTGCCGCTATGTCGTACCGGCACAACGTGGGTTTCCCGTACGTGTATCCGGACAACGATCTGAGCTACACGGAAAACTTCATGAACATGCTGTGGAAGATGGTCGAGCCCAAGTACGTGGCGCATCCGGCGATTGCGCGGGCGCTCGACATCCTGTTCATCCTGCATGCGGATCATGAGCAAAATTGCAGCACCAGCGCCATGCGCTCGGTGGGCAGTTCGGAGACCGATCCGTACCTGGCGGTGGCGTCGGCGGCATCGGCGCTGGCCGGACCGCTGCACGGTGGCGCCAATGAAGAAGTTTTGCGGATGCTCGACGAGATTGGATCGAAAGACAACGTTCCGGCGTACATCAAGCGGGTCAAGGAAGGGCAGATCAAGCTGATGGGCTTTGGACACCGCATCTACAAGAATTATGATCCGAGGGCGAAAATCATTCGCTGGAGTGCGGAGCAGGTTTTTGAAGTGACTGGGCGCAACTCCAAGTTGGATATCGCGCTGGAACTGGAGCGCATCGCGCTGGAAGACGAGTATTTCATCAAGCGCAAACTGTATCCCAACGTCGATTTCTATTCGGGGATCATGTACCAGGCGATGGGGTTCAGGCCGGAGATGTTCACCGTGCTGTTTGCGATTCCGCGGACGGCGGGATGGCTGGCGCAGTGGCAGGAGTTGATGAACGACCGCGAGCAGAAGATTGCGCGGCCACGGCAGATCTACATCGGGCCGGGCGAGCGGGAGTTTGTGGCGCTCGAGCAGCGCGTGCCGGTGCCGGTTCCGGCGGAGTATCCTACGCGATGACGGGTCAAATGCCAGGCTGCTGAGACATAGACGAGTGCGCGGGCAGGATGCCCGCGCGACAGCCGGCGGGACGCCGGCGCTACCTGCCCACCGCCGCCGATCATGGCTTACAAGAATCGCACAAGCGCGAGCCGCGAGTTTGCGACTCGCGGCTCTCTCTGGGGGAGGGATTTTTTCTAGGCGGCGTGCTTGGCCAAGTCGGCCAGCCGCTCCCGGTGCTGCTCGGGAGAAGTGATGACTTTCATCTCCTGCCAGTCGTAGGCAAATTCTTTGCCGCAATCGAGGCAGACAACGTAAGTTCCCGTCAAGGCTGCGGCCTGGGGGCGGCGCTTGGCCCGACGGATGGTAACGGGAAAGCTATAGTGCGAGTGTTTGCACCCGAACAGTGCATCGAGCAGTTTTGCGATCATGACCCACCTTCCATACCTGAGCGTGTATGCCGAGAGTCCTGGGTTGTTACTGAGCGGCGCGCCCCCTACTACGGTGAAACCGTCAACGCCGCTACTCAACTACTTAGATTCACGGATTGACGAAAAGGTTTAGCTTTTGCTCCTATGTCCGAGCGAGAGAATGTAAGTTGCTTTGAATGGAAGGAGTTACGTTTTGAAAGGGGAGGAGAAGAAAGTCTCTCGGCCGCCGGGACGGGATGCTCATCCGACCCTCTCGGCAGCGTTCGCGAATAGTGAGCAGCCTTCATGATCCGATTTTGACCAGCAGAGCGGCGCGGCTGCTGCGAATGATTAACGGGGAGTTGAACACGAGTTGAACAGAGGCCGCGGCCGATAGCTCGGCGGCGAATTTTGCTTCGCTGACGTGGCCACGCGGCTCAGCCAGCAATAATTTCGCACCGGTCTTGGAGACAGCAGCGACCTCGCGAAAGAATCGGTGTGCGTCGGGGAGTTCGTGGACCATTGCAAAGGCCAAGGTGAAATCAACTTTTGAGGCCAGGTCGGCGATAGCCAGAGTGTCAGCCGAGGTCACGCGGGCCTCGACGCGATCGAGCACGTTCGCTTTGGCCGCTCGGCGCTTCAAACTTGCAATCATCTTGGGCTGCACGTCGACTGCGACCACGCGGCCAGATGCGCCTACCAGACCAGCCATAGGAAGCGTGAAAAAGCCCATGCCAGGGCCGGGCTCGAGCACAGTCATACCTTCGCGCACGTACGGGCTGAGAATCTCTATGGGATTATGCAACCAGCGCCGCAGCGGAGTTGCTAAGAAATAACCGACCCACCAGGGACAAACGGGATGCGGCATAAGAGGGATGATAGCTCTCGATGATCTCGAGATTCCGTGACGCGGGTCACGCGATCGTCAAAGCTGGATTTTCAGACGCTCTGGGGGCCGCGCTTTTTATGCTGCTGGCACTTGGTCATGATGGCAGAGCGGAGGCGACTGCGGAGGTCTTCGGGAAGTTCGTAGAGTTGCGAGTCGCGGTAAATCTCGATGGTCTTCTTGGTGGTGTCGCAAACCACGTAGCAGTTGTGGCACCAGGAAAGATGATTTTCTAATTCGCTTTTGGTTTTTTCGTCGAGGACGCCGTCCAGATAACTGGTCAGCTCCTGCAGGAATTCAGAGCATTTCACAGGTTGCCATCTCCGCTCGCGACATCGCCGTTTTTGAAATCATCTTCATCTTCGTCTTTACCTTTCGAACCACTCGTCTTGCCGTTCTCCGATTCGCGCCTCTGGAAGTAGCGTCCCAACCGCTCGCGCAGCTGCAGTCGCGCCCGCAACAGCCGAGATTTTACCGCAGGCACGCTCAATTCGAGAGCGGCTGCGGTTTCCTCGGTCGAGAGCCCTTCCACGTCTCTCAGCACAAACACCGTCCGGAAGCCCGGGGGCAGGCCCTGGATGGTCTTGCTTAAAATCTCGCGTAATTCCGCTTGCGTATACTGCTGCTCCGGATTCGGGCTCCAGTCCGCGATCTCGCGGGGCAGGGAGTCGTCTTCCGTCTTGATATCTTCGTCCAGCGAAACCGTGCGCTCGGGCTTGCGCCGGCGCAATTTCATCAGGGCTTCGTTGACCGCGATCCGAACCAGCCACGTATAAAACTTCGACTGCTCCTGAAACTTCGACAGGTTGCTGTAAGCCTTCAGGAAGGCTTCCTGCACCACGTCTTCCGCGTCCTCGCGATTCTGCGTGATGTGCTGCGCGATGCGGAAAACATTGCGATCGTAGCGGCGGACCAACTCCTCGAATGCCGAGTCGTCGCCCCGCTTAGCCGCCTGTACGAGAGCAAGCTCTTCGCTAACAGGCCCGGCTACTTTGTTTTGGATGGCTCCCATTGTTCCGGCGATGCAGTATTTTCGTGGTTAACTCAACCCTGGGAATCAGGGGTAAACCTATTTTACTTGGGGAAGGGGAATTTGCCCAATCACCCGCTGCCGGGGAGCGGGCTAGTGGAGCTTCAGGAGCTTTTTTGTACTCGATTCCAGAAGATTACAGCGACGAACATCAAGACGATGAAGGCCATCAATTCGCCGCGGTGGATCGCTCTTTGAGCGGCGTAAAGTGCGTAGGCGGTCAAGCCAAGGAAGACGACGACGAACAGCGAGAGTTTTTTCTTCATGGAGTTTTAGGCTCGCTCGGCGCTAGAAAATCGATTCATTCTTGCATGCTCAAGCGTGATTATCAATGCGAAGATCCGGCGAACCTCGGCGTCTCGGAAGTAACCCTCTTTCTACCGCAGAGGCCGCTGAGAAATGCCCGCAGAGAACGCAGAGAAGACCTGAACAGATCCAAGTGCTCATGCCGGGTGTCAAGATGGGCAATCCTGCGTGCCAGGATCGTGCTCTGCACTGAGCGTGATTGCTATAGAATCGAAAAAACGCAAGCAAATGGGCCCAGTGCGGCAGTTACCGAAGTACCCGAATACGCCACTACAAGTGCCATATAATCAGCAGTTAGGGTAGGGCTATATTGGCGTTTGCGCGGTTTGGAAAGAGTCGCATTTGAGAATGGTTGACTGAGCATGGCGGAAAGCAAGCAAGTCCAGCAAATCGTCGAGCGCGCCGTCGCGCAGGTGTTCGATCGTCAACTTCCCAAGTTGAAGTCGGAACTGGTCGACCGGGTATTGGCGGAGTTGCCGGCAGCGCCAGCCGCGGGCACAAGCGGCAGTCAAAGTTCCGCTGGACTGGCGCAGTCGGTGGCCAGCATTCATGCTGGGAGCACCCAAAAAGAAATTCTGAGAGCGTTGCTGGATGCGGGCAGTTCCTATGCTTCGCGGGTTGGGTTATTCGTAGTGAAAGGTGGAGCGGCGACGGGATGGCAGGGGCGCGGCCTGGGGGATGACGATGCGGTGAAAGATTTCCCGCTCGATATGAACAGCGGACCGGCTGCGCATGCGTATCAGAACCGGACGGCAGCTCCCGCAAACATCGCGGAAATGGACCGGCGGTTTGTGAAGCAATTCGGCGGGCCCGAGAACGAGCAGATCCTGGTTCTGCCGCTGGTGCTCAAAGATAAAGTGGCAGCGCTGCTGTATGCGGACGGGGGCGCAAACGGCTCGTTGGATGCGGCATCCCTTGAAGTGCTGGTGATGGCAACCAGCGCGTGGCTGGAAGTTGCATCGCTCCGTAAACAAGTTCAGAAAGACAGCGGCGAGGGGATGGCCAGCATGGAGCGGGCTCCCGCTCCCGCCCCGGTGCAGACGGTCAGTTCGTTCAGCGATCCGTTCGCGGGCCATTCTCCGAAACATGTGGCGAAGGCGGCACCCGAGCCGGCTGCCGAAGTTGTGGAAGTTGGGGCGCACGCGTCGGCAGCGAGTGCGGCCGCATCGGCTCCGGCTGCAGACCCGTTCGCGGGCATGTCTCCGGAGGATGCGGATGTGCATCGCAAGGCGCAGCGTTTCGCGCGTTTGCTGGTGGATGAGATCAAGCTGTACAACCAGGCGAAAGTGGCTGAAGGCCGGCGCAACAGAGATCTGTACGATCGCCTGAAAGAAGATATTGAGAAGAGCCGGACTACGTTTCAGAAGCGATATGGCAGCACCGCAGCGGCGAGCGGGGATTATTTTCAAAAGGAAGTGCTTCGCAGCCTGGCCGAAGATGATTTATCGGTCATGGGCGCAAACTTCCGCCGGTAGGCGGGGTTCAACCCGCTGCTGCATCGAATCAAGTGTGGTTCTCAGCGGCACAAGTGGCTTAAGTTCTGGAATTCGAGTCTTCGTACAAAAAGAATAAAGTGGTTCGATTGGGTCTCAAGTGGTGGTGGGTGCTCGCTCTGGCCGGTTGTTGCGGGCTCCTGAGCGGTACGCGTTCGGCTGCGTGGGCAGGTTCTCAGCAGGAGACTGCTCCCACTGCCGAGAAGCATGCCGCGGCGCCTGAGAAGCAGGCACCCGAGAAATCTGCTGCGTCCCCCTCAGCGAAATCTTCAACCCAAAAATCCTCTAGCAATCAAGCCAAGAAGTCTGCGACGGGAGCGTCCAAAAAGACGGGGACGAGTTCTGCGCATAGTGCTGCGGCGCGCAGACGAAGGCGTGGCATGTCTCCGCGGGTGCGGAGGATCCGGCAAGCCTTTGTGGCGTCGACGGACCTGCGGCCGATGGCGCAGCAGTTGGTGCAAGACCGTTCTCCGGCGGGATATGCGGGCGTGGAACGGTATGCCCGCGCGCACGCCAGCAGCGATGCGGGAGCGCTGGCATGGCTGGTCGTGGGCTATGCGCACGTGCTGGATCGCGATTGCGGCAAAGCCATCGAACCCTTGAACCGCGCCAAGCCGCTGGCCGGCGATCTGGGAGATTACGTCGACTATTTTCTGGGAACTTGCTACCTGCAAACCGGGCATCAGGCGGAGGGTCTGGCGGCTCTGGCCAACTTCAGCACCGCGCATCCGGACTCGCTGTTGGTCCGCGACGCGCAGTTGAGTTATGCGACGGCGCTGGTGAGTGAGGGCAGGGCAGCGGAAGCGGCGGAACTACTCGAAAAGGTTCGCTTGCCGGTGCGATCAGACATTGAGTTCGAAATAGGGAAGGCGTACGCGGCGGCGGGACAGAATGAAAAGGCCGTAGAAGCGCTGGCAAATATCTATTACAAAATGCCGACCGCGGCCGAGGCGGACGCGGCGTATACGGAGTTGAAAAAAATTCCAGGAGCGCCGCAGGCTACGCCGGAACAACGGAAAACTCGCGCGGAGCTGATGATGAAGGCGCGGCGGTATGCGGACGCGGCGGACGAATATCGCGCGTTGGCGGACCATGCCAGCGCGCAAGAAAAACCCGCGATGCAATTAGCGCTGGCCGATGCGTTACAGCGCAGTGGACGTAGTCGGGACGCGAAGGCGGAACTGACAAGCCTTCCCGGGGCGACGCCGGAACAGAGCGCACATCAGTTGTACCTTCTCGCCCAGGTTGCGTGGTCGCTGGATCAGAATGACGTGTTCTACCGCACGGTGGACCAGTTGCGGCAGTCGGCGCCCACCAGTCCGTGGCTGGAAGCCGCGCTGCTTTCGGTGGCGAACCTGCACCTGGTGCACCACGAATATGAGCAGGCTCTCGATGCCTTCCGCGAATTGCAGCAGCGCTTTCCCAATGGCGGGAGGGCATCGTATGCGCACTGGAAGGCGGCATGGCTGACATTTCGGCTGGGGCGGAAGGACGAAGCGAAGAAGGAATTTGAAGAGCAGATTGCGGTGTATCCCGGCGGAAACGAAGCCAACGCGGCGCTGTACTGGCGGGCGCGGATTGCCGAGGAGGACAACCAGCCGGGCATGGCGCGAGCGTTTTATCAGAAATTGTCGGACCGCTATCGCAATTACTACTACGCTGAGTTGGGCCGGGACCGGCTGAAGAAGCTGCCGCCGAGCACGGATCCGCCGGGCGATTATCCGTTGCTGGATCGGATTCCCCCGCTCGATCACGCGGAGAAAATCACGCTGGCCGATCCGCCGACAGATGATCTCCACTTGCAGAAAGCGAAGCTGCTGGGTAATGGCGGGCTGGTGGATTTTGCGGTTCGCGAATTGCAGGCGGCAGCCACGGATGATCCCGGCAGCTGGGCTCCAGCCGAGACTGCCCAGCTCTTTACCGATACGGGACATTACGATCGCGCCATCGAGACGATGAAGCGTTCGGTGCCGAGTTATTTTGCGGTGGATATTCCGATGCTGCCGCGGCCCTACTGGGAGGCGCTGTTTCCGCGGCCCTATTGGCCTGACCTGAAGAAGTATTCTGTTGCCAACCAGCTTGATCCTTACCTGGTAGCGTCATTGATTCGGCAGGAGTCAGAGTTCAACCCGCTGGCCGTGTCGCGCGCCAACGCGGTCGGCCTGATGCAGTTGCTGCCAAAGACAGGCAAGCTGGTCGCGCGCCAGGAATCTTTGAAACGCTACAACCCGAGCGAGCTGTTTACGCCAACGGTAAATCTGCAGTTGGGCACGAGATATTTCCGCGGCATGGTGGATAAGTTTGGGGGATCGTTCGAGCACGCATTAGCGGCTTACAACGCCGGTTCCGACCGAGTGGAAGAATGGATGGGCCAAGGGCCTTACCGCGACTCGCCCGAGTTCGTCGAGTCCATTCCATTTACCGAGACGCGCGAGTACGTGCAGGCCATCATCCGCAATGCCAACGTGTACCGGCAGCTGTATGGGACGCCGTAACTGCTTGCCACGGATTCACGCGGATCAACACGGATAAAACAAACAAATAGAACTTCGCAACGGCTTGCGGAAAGAGAAATTTCTGCTTTTTCAGGAACCGATTTGCGCTCCATTGCGTAACTACAGCTATTCGCTGGAGGTGTGCTTATGCGAGCTACCCTGTGCGCAGTTCTGATATTCAGCGCCGTGTTGCTGGCTGCCCAAGATGCCACGATCGAGAAAATCGGAAAAAGCCCGGTGGAAACTAAGTTCGGCTCCGGCGGCAGGATTCGAATGGATCTCTGCTCCAGCGGTATCGACGTCATCGGGAAAGAGAGTGGTCAGCTGCGTGTTTCCTACGATGCGGGGCGTGGCGATGTGAAAGTCCGGATTCGAGTGTCGGGGGACCGGGCCGAGCTCAGGGTGACCGACTGTCCGCGGAATAATTTCAGAGTCACGATCGAGGTGCCAAAATCTTCCGCGCTCTACGTTCGCATGTTCGCCGGAGAGCTCAATGTGAAAGATGTCACGGGCGATAAGGACGTAGTACTACACTTCGGCCAGCTGACGATGGACGTCGGAAAGCCTGATTCCTACGCTCGTGTGGATGCCTCGGTGAACAGCGGAGACTTGGAAGCGTCCGCCTTTAACATTTCCAAGGGAGGACTGTTTCGATCGTTTGATCGAAGCGGGCCCGGAACCTACCGGGTGCACGCTCATGTAGGAGCGGGCCAGCTGGAGCTTCGTTGAAAGTCACGCCGCAAGTCTTTCGGACGATGGACCGATGCTCCACCTACCTGATTAATGGCCGGCGAAGAACTCGGTCATATCAGGGGCTGAACCCGCCAATCCCGGGAAGCTGTTCACGCCGGAGCCGGACAGGATGAGACGGAGGAGGCTTTGGTGCTGGTACATGGTTTGTGACTGAAATCCCTTCTTGGCCTGCGAACTGATAATTACCGTGGCAACGTGCCCTCCACCATTTTCGACATCGAGGAGTTCGCTCTCGTCGAAGGTGATGATCAACAGGCCGCTCACCTGGAATGCAGGATTCGTGAGCAGGGCAGGGACATGGTTTTGCAACCAGGAATCAGCTGCGGCCAAGCTGCCGTTGTGCGCGTCGTCATTGACGTTGGGAGAGATGAAGGCATATTGCGGCAGAGTGTTGCCGGCGAGATCGGACGCGAACTGAGAGAAGGGCACAATGTTGGCGGCCTGGGTGGTGCTGTTCTGCACATCGGAAAGATAGGTGAAGGGATCGTGACGGCGGACGTAACCGCCCTGGTCGGGGCCTAAATATGCGGGGGCGGGGATCGATTCCTCATAAGCCTTCCAGGTTTTGCCGGCCTTCACCAGTTCACGCACGATATTGTCATCACTGATCGTGCCTGTGAAGTTGTCATCGAAGGTTTCCATGTGGCCGGTCGTGAGCATTAGATAGTTGGGTATCGAAGGATGTGCGTTGGCGAAATACTGCGTCGCCAGACCATATTGGGAGATCAAGCTGTTGAGGTAGGGCATGTCGGAGCTGCCCACTACCTCGGAGTAGTTGTGGTTTTCCTCTACGATCAGGACGACGTGGCTGAAGGTGGGCTGTCCAGCCGGAGGCGGCACCGGCGGAAGGGAGCTGCTGCTGGAAACGCCGCCTCCGCAGGCGATTTCAAGTGCGGCAAGTGCCAACAAAATCAGCGATGCAATGAAAGTTTGTTTTGATGCTCTGGCCCTAAAAACTCTGCGGTTATTCACGGACGTTTTGATGTCGAGAGCCGAATAAACGTTTGTGCGGGATATCCTGTACTTTCGCGCCGTTCATTTCTGAGTGGAGGGTGGGTTGAGATCTAACCCAAACTCTGGTTTCTCGTAAGTTCCGCCAATATGGACGGGCACGATCTCGCCCTTCTTCCTCTTCTTGAAGATGGGGTCCATCACCTTCAGCAGAAGCGACTTGAAGCCGCTGGCAGTCTTGGAGATCTTGGTATCGACGCGCATTTTGCCGTGAAGATCGATTTTGTGATTGATGACGTTGTAGGTGCCGTGCATCTGCGCGTCGGCGCCGGGGATCCCGAACGAGAGATCGGAGAAGTAGGCCGTGCCGCCCTGCAGAACGACTTGTCCCTTGAGATCGGTGAGCACAGTTTCGGGGTCTTCTTTGTTCTGACCGCGAGCACCGGCGCTCAACTCGTCAACATCCCGCTGGGTGCGGGGCTTGGAAAAAGTTCCTTCTTCAATACCGAAGTGGCCGACCACCTTGACTCTCTTCAGGAAGCGTTCGTCCCCAGGAGGAAGTTCAGCGTGCGCCTGCAGTGAGGTCTCTCCCGACATGGGGGAGCGGGGCTCGCTGACGAACAAGCCGAGAATATCCTCGATCCGTCCCTTGGGAACAGTGAGTTGTACATCGGTGAACTTGCCCTTGTGGTCGTCCACTTTTGCAACTTTGCCTTTTGAGACCACGGTGGTGCGTCCGAAATGAGCCTCGACGCGATTGAGAAAGGTGTCGCCGCGCGTGGCGTCGACATAGGCGTCAAACTTGGTATCGAGCCGCACTTTGTGGCCGCCGGAGGCCACTTCAAAATCCGGGACGTCGGTAGTGCCCGAAATGTTGACATGCTGCAAGACGCCACCGAACCGTCCTTTCGAAGACAGAGTGCCAGCAATTCCGCCATAGACGCCGAGATCGGCGTGGTCGAAAGTGTAGTCACCAGAGAGCGGTGTGTCGCCCGGATGCCCGGTAGTCCAGCCGCCGAACTTGCCAGCGACGGAGATTTCGCCGGGAGGTTCGGGATTGTGGAAGTTCAGGCGATAAGTGATGGGACTGGCCCAGCGCACGTCACGCAGCAACGCTTCATGCACTTCAAACTGCACTGGTTTTTTGTCGGGAGTTTCTGGCTCGAACTCTACCGAGCTGCCGTCAGCCACAATCTCATCGATCACGGTTTCGGAGTGTTCCGTCTTGAATGTCGTGTTGCTGCCGAAGGGCGGGATGAAGACTTTGGCGCCAATGGCGGTGATGCGGGAGACATGTCGCCTGAGAATCCCGACGTAGGTGCCCTTGATGATCAACTTTTGAATGGTGATGAGCTTGAAGTGCTCGGGCCCGTGCTGGAACTGCAGTCCTTCGATCACGCAACCGGGAGGCATATAAGTTTTGTGAAAACTTTGAACAGTGACAGTGCTATCCGTTGCTTCGGTGAGATCCTGCACCACAGATTCACGAGAGTATGGCCAGATTCTGGAATAGAGGACGACGAGCAGGCTGATGATTAGCACGGCACCCACTACGATGGCGATCTTCTTGCCGCGCGTGAATCTTGGAGAATGGCTGTGAACCAAGCGAAGTGTTGGTTGGGACCGAGGGGAACGTACCGTGGAAGGCGACGACATGCAGGTTGGAGTCTAGTTGCCTGTGAAATGTTGGTCAGGTTCGTTCTACGGATTTCTTCCGCTGCAGGTAGGTGTTTTGTCCCATGGTGCAATTCACGGCAGCGGAGTTGATGGGGATGATATGATTTTCTGTGAACCTGCTTCGACTTGATCTGCGGCGTTATATCTGCGAGCGGATCTCTCCTGCTGGACTCTAGTTCCATACCTCTATTCAGCTACTGAGCCGAGCCTTCTCTGGAATTGACCGAGAGCGCTTTGGCTGCAGGTGCGAGGGCGAGACGCCCTCGCGACAGCCGGCAGGATGCCGGCGCTACTTTGCAAACCTACGGCACGTCTGAGGGAATCGCGGCGGATTGATGTGCGCCCGCGTTCTCAAACGGTCGCGAAGAACAGAAATGAGGAGAGGACTTCCATGAAATTACTAGTGATTGGTTCGGGCATGATGGGCTCGGCGGCGGCGTTCGACATGGCGCGCACGCCGCAGGTGCAGGCGGTGACGCTGGCCGATAGCGACACCGAGGGAGCAAGAGAAGTGGCGGCGCGGGTGAATCGCATGGTGGGCGAGAAGAAGGTCCGGGCGGTGGGTCTCGACGCCAGCGATGAGAAAGCGGCGGCGAAAGTGATGCGAGGTCACGATGCGGCGCTCTCGGCAGTGCCGTATTTTCTGAATCTGGGTTTGGCGAGGGCGGCGATTGAAGCGCGTTGCCATTTCGCCGACCTGGGTGGAAACAATACGGTGGTTCGGCAGGAATTGGCGCTGGCGAAGAAAGCGGAGAAGCGTGGCGTCGCTTTGGCGCCGGATTGCGGGCTCTCGCCGGGAATGGCTTCGATTCTCGGCGGCGAGTTGGTGCGGAGGCTGGGCGGACGTGCCGATGCCCTTCGACTGTACGTTGGTGGTTTGCCGGAGCGTCCCACTCCGCCCTTCCACTATCAGCTTGTCTTCTCGGTCGAGGGATTGATTAACGAGTACGTGGAGCCAGCGCGCATTCTACGCAAGGGTAAGCTGACCATGATCGATCCCCTCACCGAGCCGGAAGCTTTTGAGATCGGGGGATTTTCTCCTCTCGTGGCCTTCCACACGTCGGGCGGGACTTCGACGTTGCCCGAGACGTTCGAAGGGCAGGTGGGAGAATGTTTCGAGAAAACGCTACGTTATCCCGGCCATTACGATTTGCTGTGCGAACTGAATGAACTGGGACTGTTCTCCAGTGAAAAGATGAAGTTCGGCAAAGCCGAGATCTCGCCTCGGGCGATGATGTCGAAAATCTTCGAGGGCAAGTTCGGCTCGAAGGGGCCAGACGTTTGCATCATGCGGCTGGAAGCGCACGAATCGGTAAATGGCGCCGGAGTGCGCGGACTTCTGGGTGGACGGCTCAAGGGCCGGGTGGCTTCGTTCACCATGGTCGATCATTACGATCCGAAGACCGACATGAGCGCGATGATGCGCACGACCGCGTTTCCGGCGTCCATTGTGCTGCAGATGCTGGCGTCGGGCGCGATCGGCAAGCGCGGCGGAGTTCTGCAGGAGCGCGACGTGCCCGCGGATCTGTTCCTGGCGGAGGTGGAGAAGCGGGGAATCAAGATCGAGTACGCGATGCAATGAGTTTCCCCGAGGTGCAGAAAAAAGGCCGCACAGCTAGTGCGCTGTGCGGCGGAGTGAGATGCCCGTTCAGGAGGGTAAGACCGAACGGTTAAAGGAGATTTATGCCTTGCCGAGCTTGCGGCGGATCGCACCTGCCAGGCCGACCAGGCCAGTGCCGAGTAGCATCATGCTGCTGGGCTCAGGAACGGGGCTGTAGCCGATGAATTCCTGTGGTCCGAAGCCGGGCCTCGCGTTAGCCGGAGTGTAGAGCACAAGGCCATTGTAGGCACTGTCGGGAGCGCTCGCGGCCAGCGCCAGATAGGTGGCGTCGATCGCGGCACCCTGCGTGGTGTGCGCATTGGAGGAGAACAATCCCCACACCGCCCACTGGGCCTGCAAGGTGGTGAGGGTGCCCGCCAACATGCTCTTGTAGATCAGGCCGGCAGCTTTGTAATCCAGGGTCATCGAAGGTCCGAACATGCTGGTGGCGATGCCTTGCAGAAATGGAGTTTCAGTCGCGGTCCAGGTCTCGCCGGGATGGATGATATTGTCGAAGCTGTCGCACATCAGTGGCGTTAAGGTGCTGCTGCCGTTAACGGAAAAGTAAAAGGATTGCTGCTGCTGATAGTGGTAGGTCAGGGTCACAGAGCTCGCGGAAGCGGGACTTGCCAGAACCAGCGCCACTAGTGCCACGAACAGAACCGAGAAGATACGTCGGAGATTCATTGTTTGCCTCCCAGCAAAATAACCATCGCGCCCGTTCGCGCGGACAACGGAAATGCGCTTTTTCTACCGGGGGGTGCTGTGAGCCAGGTTAGGTCCAGCTTGTTGGTAGTGCCGCTTCGGGTACGGCGAGAAACGTTTGTGTACGGCAATTTACGTCCGTAACGAAAGGCATAGTACTAACGATTGACTAGGGGAGGGAATGGCACGGGAGTGGCGTTACTGCAGTAACCATGCGGGTTTACGCATGGTGTGCCGAAAATCTCCAAGCCGAACGGGACGACAGGGAGAAAAATCGGACGCCGACCGGGGATGAGCGTGCAACTTCGGGTTCACTGGCAGAAATATCCACAGAAATACCCAAGATATGTTGTGCAAAAGGGTGCACTCTCTGCTAACATGAGGGCCATAAAACTCCCACAAGCTCCGTGTTTTGTGAGATTTGGGAGCCAGATACTGGCACCAGACGTGCATTCATAGAGTCCGGTGTGTTGTGCGGCCTGCGAGCCCCAGAATCCAGCCGCAAAGGTAGGTAGAGTTGTCTAGTATTCCGGAATCATCAGGTCGAATTACGATTCTGCGTCGCCGCCGGACCCGCCGCCACAGTCGAAATCGCCGCATTCGTCGTGCAGTCCTGGTGGTTATTTGTGCGGGATTGACGTTCGGCGTTTCAAGCGCTGCGCTGCGTTATTTGACTCCGTCCTTGTTTCGGACTTCGCCAGCGGTTGAAGCGCAGCGGCAGTCGGCCGAGGCCAGCCGTGACGCCTTGGTAGCGACGCAGCGAGAGGTCTTGCGGCAGATCGAAGACCGTCCGGTGTATCCCTATTCGCTGGTCGCGGGCGGCGTGCGAAACGTGCACGAGCTGAAATGGGCGGCGGAACACGATCCGGTGGTCGCGGCGCATTATGCGGGATTTGATTACGACCATGCGCGGGTGGTGCGTTTGACGCTGGCACGAACGGTTTTTTTGTCGTACCGCATCGGGAACAAAGTTTACTGGACGCGGCACCGAGTGACTCTCAAGAAGGGCGAAGAAGTCATCACGGACGGCAACAAGACAGCGCGCACCCGTTGCGCCAATCGCGTGGAAGAAGTTCCGCAGCAGGCGACTTCCGAGGCGGAGCCGCCGATCGCGAAGTTCGATGAGCCGGTTATGCCCGCGGTCGGTACGGGGCTGGCGAATCCTCCACTCCCATTCCAGTCGAGTTTGCTGAACCGTCCGGGAGTGCCTGGATTAGGCCCAGCGCCACTGCTGAGCTTGTATGATCCGCTGGGCGGAGGCAGTTTCACTCCGATCTCGCTGCCGCCATTGCCCAGCGTGTGCGGAGTCGTCACGAAAAAGCCGGGCTCAACCGGCCCCGGTACCGCAACGCCGATCGCCAAGGGGAAGAAGAAAGGCGGCGACCCTTGCGGAAATGGCACAGGTGGCATCGGAGGCGAGGTGCCTGAACCCGGAACGTGGCTGCTCATGGCCTCGGGACTGAGCGGAATCTACTGGAAGTACCGGCATAAATTCAACCGCCGCTAAATTGCGTAGCCTGCTTGCGCGAATCTTGCTTTCTTCCATACTGTTTCGATACCTTCAGAACCTGTTTGTATTGGAGGTGTGTTCTTGCGCCCTGCGATGCGCTGGCTGTGCCTGTGTGCGCTGTCTCTGCTATTCACTTCGCGGCTGAACGCCCAAACCATCCGGCTGCACGTGGATTTGACCGATGCCCCGCGCAACATCTATCACGCGCATCTGCAGATTTCAGTGCATGCTGGAGACACGGCACTGGTTTTTCCCAAGTGGATTCCCGGCAACCATCGTCCGAGCGGGCCTATTGCGGCACTCACGGGCATTCACATGGAAGGTGGAGGACATGCGTTGGAGTGGCAGCGCGATGCCATCGACATGTACCAGTTTCACGTGGCCGTTCCCGCAGGAGTCGAGAGCATCGAGGTGTCACTCGATGCGATTACGTTGCAGGACAGCGCTGGTGGTGGTGGGCCCGCGGCTTCGGCAAACCTTCTCGACTTGAACTGGAATGCGGTGGTTTTGTATCCAAAAGGCGCGCGTTCCGACGATGTGCAGTTTGCGGCTTCCATGACGCTGCCCGCGGGATGGAAGTTCGGGACGGCGTTGCCGGTTGCACGGGAGAACGGCAATGAGGTGGAGTTTGCGCCAGCGTCGCTGACCACGCTGGTGGATTCGCCGGTGATTGCTGGAGCGCACTATCGCAAGGTCGAACTGACCAAGGCGGGAGAGAACCCGGCCCATGTGATGGACCTGGTGGCGGAGGCGGAAACCGATCTGGCAATGTCGCAGAAAGATCTGGCCGCGTATCAGAAGCTGGTCGCCGAAACCGGAGCGCTGTTCGGGGCGCGGCATTATCGCGATTATCACTTTTTGCTGACGCTGAGCGATCAGGTGGGCGGGCACGGGCTGGAGCATCATGAGTCGAACGACAGCGTTGCGGCCGAGCGGACGCTGCTTGATCCCGATCTGCACATGCTCTATGCCAGCCTGGTGCCGCACGAGTTTGCGCATTCGTGGAATGGAAAGTACAGGCGGCCTGCCGGGCTGGCCACACCAAATTATCAGGAGCCGATGGTTGGCGACCTGCTGTGGGTGTATGAGGGGCTCACCGATTATCTCGGCGATTTGCTGGCGGAGCGCAGCGGATTGCTAACCGATGAACAATATCGCGAATCACTGGCGGCAACCGCGGCGATGCTGGATCATCGTACCGGGAGGACGTGGCGTCCGCTCGAAGATACGGCGCGTTCGGTGCAGATTCTGCGGATGTTGACTGCGCCCGAGTGGCTGAGCTGGCGGCGTGGGCTCGACTACTATCCCGAAGGCGAGATGATCTGGCTGGAAGTGGATTCGATTCTTCGCGAGAAGTCTCATGGCCAGCGGTCGCTCAATGATTTCTGCCGACGCTTTCATGGCGGCGAGACCGGTCCACCGAAAGTGGTGGCGTACACATTTGAGGATGTGGTGCGCACGTTGAATGAAGTGGCACCCTACGACTGGGCGGGTCTGCTGAACGAACGCGTCAATGGTACCAGCCCGCACGCACCGCTGGGCGGAATCGAGCGCGGCGGGTGGAAGCTGGTGTATACAGACAAGCCGAATGCATTCACTCAGGCCGCAGAGAAGCTGGCTAAATTCGCGGACGTGTCTTACTCGCTCGGATTCACGGTTGCCGAAGACGGCAAGCTGCAGGATGTGATCGTGGGATCTCCGGCGTACCAGGCGGGTATGGGACCAGACATGAAGCTGGTGGCGGTGAACGGCAGAAAGTGGACGCCCGAAGTGCTGCACGCAGCCGTGAAAGGGGCGCAGGGAACGAATCAGCCGATTGAGTTGCTGGTCGAGAACGGGCAGTTCTTCAAGACGTATTCCGTGGCGTATCATGAAAGCGAGAAAAATCCGCATTTGGAGCGAGTGAGCAGCCAACCCGACACTCTGGGTGAGATGCTGAAGCCGCTGACGCCGTAGAGCGAGGGCCCTGGGATGAACCTGAAGGTCTAATACCAAGGTAAGTCCCGGCGCTGCCATTGGCTGCTACAATCGCGAAAGAACCACAAAAATCAACCCAGGCACAGGTTTCCATGCGCAGATGGTCGCGGACAATGGCGAGCCGGCTTCTCGCGGCCGGACTGTGTGCCGGTGTCTTCGCAATGCCTTTGGCAGCGCAGGTTTCGGTGCGCTCGGTAAAAGTTCTGGGCAGCAAAAACACGGTTGAGATCGAGGTAGAAGCCAGCGACCGCATCGTTCCGCAGACGCAGGTTTTGACCGGACCGGATCGCCTGGTGGTGGATTTTCCCAATACCGTGCCCAGCAGCGGAGCGCGCAGCCAGTCGGTGGATCGCGGAGAGGTGAAGGATGTCCGCGTGGGCCTGTTTCAGTCGAAGCCTCCAGTCACGCGCGTGGTACTGGATTTGAAGACTGCGCAGTCGTATCAAGTGTTTCCCTACGGCCGCACGGTGATGATCAAGATCGTAGGCGGCGGGGACGTCAGCACCGCGGCGGAGTACGCCCAGCCTCAGCCGGGGCGCCCTGGGCTGGTAACCACCAATTACGCGACTCGTGCTGAGCCGGTGCAGACGGAAGCTGCGGCGAAGCCACCGCTGCAGGTGACGTATCAGAATGGGATGCTGGCGATCAGCGCCAACAAGGCGACGCTATCGGAAGTGCTCTACGCGGTGCAGCAGCGCACTGGCGCCGACATTTCCATTGCCGCCGGGGCCGAGCAGGAACGAGTGGTCGCCGAAATCGAGCCGGCGCCCGCGCCCGAAGTTCTGGCGCGGTTGCTGAATGGATCGAAATTTAATTATCTGATTTTGAGTGCGGCCGACGATCCCAGCAAACTGGATAAGGTCATCCTGAGCACTCGCTACGACGGAATCTTCCCGACATCGCCGTCGATGCAAGCGCCTCCGGTGCAGGCGCAAAATGAAGATGCCGCTGACGAAGAACCACCCATCGCACAAAACCAGCCCAACAACCGTCCACCTGCAGCCATGCAGGCCCCTCCGCGACCGCAGGTGGAGCAGGGCGCGGTGGCGGATGAGAACCAGCCACAGCAGTAATCTTTAAATATTTGATGAATGGAAGCAGAACTGGAGATTGCTCTGTGCCTATGGGGGCGTGATCAATCTCACAGGCAGCGGGGAATTGCCGGTCACTGGGTTGCCCACAGGAGGGCTTCCATTACCGCATCCCGCGACGTTGAGGACGGTCACGTTTACGTTGCCGTTATTGTCGGCTGCATTGATGAAGACCTGGAGGAAACCGACAAAAGTCACATTGTTTTTGACGTCCGGATTAATATTTGACGTCGCCACATTATCGTAGATGGGTAAGGAAACGATCGAGGGACTGGTAGTGACTTGGCTGCCCGCAGGCAACGAGGCGCCGCTCACGATGGGGTTGCTGCTTCCAGCAAAAATCTGGAATGGATAGGAATTCGGTGCAGCAAATGAGTTGAAATAATCCTGTCCACTCGACTGGGTCCAATTGGTTAGGTCGCCCTGGTGAATCAGGCACTCCACGCCGTCGCTTGTTGGGTTTGCCGGATTTTGTCTTAAATCCGCTACATTGGCGTTCGGCACCCCGCACGAATAATTGGTCGGCTGATCGCAACCTTCAATGGCCTCTTCATAAGGATCTCCCGAGGTACACGACGGAATGGCGATTACTGGCGTCCCAACTAGAGCAGGCAAATAAAGCAAATTGGGAGGAGGCTGAATGGAAGTGCTGTTGCTGTTTGTATAGTTTGCCTGGGGCTGAACACCTGTACCAGAACCGTTTCCGTTTTTACGAAAACTACAGGTGTTTGGGTTGTGTTGGCAGTCGGCGACCAACCAAAAGGTCTCGCCAATTATGCCGCCAGCAGCTGTCCCATTGAGCGAAATTCCTGGATGCTGGATCGAACCGTCGCTGGTGCTCACAATTGGCGTGCAATCAGTGGTGCAGGTCGAGGAAGGGTTCAGAGGGTCCAAGTTCGGCACCACCCAAGGTTTCACGCACCGTGGCTGAACTGGAATGAGCGGTCCGCCGTTGTTCTGATTTCCCACATTTCCTGAGTTGGAGGGATTGAAAGCCTCCGCGCTGGCGCTCGCGTTGATGTTGGTTCCGGCATTGCCCCAGATGCGCGAGAAAAAATTAGGCAGGGCAGCGCGCGTCAGTTGCACATTCACGATCGGATTGACTCCAAAGGCGCTGGACAAAGCAAGGGCTGAACAATCAGCAACCCCCTTGCCGATCGAATTTCCATCCCCAGCCGCGTAGGTCACCGTAACCGTGGTTGCCGCGATGCCGCCAATGGTGTTCTGTGCTGCCGTGGCTTTCGCAATACGAGTCGCCAGGCCGTTGGTTCCATTGTCCGGTCCGCAGATCAGCGCCCAGTTTCCTGATTGATTGTTGGGATCCCCTGTAATGCCGGAGAGCGCGATGACCTTGGCGGCGGCCACGGCCGCGGTGTCGGCTGCGCGCTGCGCTTCCAGCTTTGCCAGGTACAGCGTGATCACATCAATCGAGAGGGCAGCCATGGCGATAATCGCAATCATGGCGAGCGCGACCAGAATCATCGTGATCCCGCGCTCAGGATTGCCCGGCTTCGACCGTGGGACGAGAGGCTTCTTCATGCTTCAGTCCTCATTCATGGAGACCCCTATGGCCGTGATCTGCGCGGGCAGGGTGTCATTAAAACCGAGCAGGCTGGCGGCGCGGCCGAATTTCCA
>DASTCU010000216.1:0-4703 GCA_035710825.1 Candidatus Sulfotelmatobacter sp. | reverse complement strand
GCCGCCTTCAAATCCGGCAAAGCCGCAACCCACGAACCCGCGCTAGCCCACCGCTAAAGCTCACGTAGGGGCGGACGCATTCGTCCGCCCCTACGAACGGCACGAAGTTTTCCTCAGTGATCCTCCGTGCCCTCCGTGGTTATCGCATTTGACTTTCGCAATTCTCCCAGACAGAAAAAGGCCCCCGGCGCAGCAGGGGCCTTCTTTTTGTTACTTAACCACCTTTGCTCTAAGCAGCCGACCGCGCATACTGTTCCGGTTGCTGCTCGAACTTCTTCTTGCAATCCGCCGAGCAGAAGTTGTACTGCTTCCCGCCGTATTGGGCTTTATATTGAGAATTATTCTCGTCGACTTGCATTCCACAAACAGGATCTTTGGTCATCGCGATTCGTCTCCTGTATGAATTTTCAACCTCCAAGAATTCTGCGCCTCCACCTCCCAACTTTCGCTCAGGTAATTCCTGTAAATCTCAAGCAGCCGGTATAAAGCAAGCAAAATAGTTCCAATCGCGATTCCCATTCAACAATCAAAAATCAACAATCAACAATTTCCTTACTCCGGGCCTCCGTGTCTCCGTGGTGAAAAGCTGACTACCGCCCCCGCACCACCACCCCATCCTTCATCACAAAATCCACTTGCTCCAACACGGTCACATCCGCCAACGGATCCCCCGGCACCGCCACAATATCCGCCAACTTCCCCGCCTCCACCGTCCCCAGCGAGTCTTTCACGCCCAGCAACTCCGCCGCCGTCACCGTCGCCGATCGAATCGCCTGTGCCGGAGTCATCCCAAACTTCACCATCGACGAAAATTCCTTCGCCGGATTCACCTTCCAATCGAATCCTCCCGCATCCGTCCCAAATGCAATCTTCACCCCAGCCTTCATCGCGCGCTTAAACGTGTCCTCATGGATCTGGATCATCTTTACCCACACCGGAGCCCCTTCCGCCGCGCGTCCCTGGGCCACATACTCGCCCACAAAAATCGTCGGCACGTAGAAGATTCCCCGCGCCGCCATCGTCTTCAAGTCTTCATCGGCAATGTAGTTCCCGTGCTCAATGGAATCGACCCCGGCCTCCACCGAATTGTGTACTCCATTCAACGCCATCGCGTGCGATGCGACTTTATGCCGCTCGCGATGCGCCTCATCCACAATGGCCCGCAGCTCATCCATCGTGAACGTCGGAATGTCATCGAGCACGCCATCCTCGCGCACGCGGTACGACCGGTCGCTATATACCTTGATCCAGTCCGCGCCGTGGCTGATCTGCTCCCGCACCGCCTGCCGCGCATTGTCCGCTCCGTCCACAAGCTGCACCCCATGCGGCACCATCACGTCCGGCGCATATCCCTGCAATGGATAAGCTCCCGTCACATCCAAAGCCCGCGTCGCCACCTGCATCCGTGGACCCGGAATCACCCCGTTGTTGATCGCCTTCTTCACATCCGCGTCGGCGTATCCCGCCCCCTCGGTCTCCACATCGCGAATCGAAGTGAACCCGTACTCCAGCGCCCGCCGCGCATTCACCGTTGCCACAATCGTCCGGTACTCGGAAGACTCTTTCAACAACTGCTGATCGTAATCCGCCGCGGTGATGTCCCCCTGCAGCAAAACGTGCGTATGCGTATCGATCAACCCGGGCAAACAAGTCTCATGCGAAAGGTCAATCACCTCAGCCCCTCCAGGCACGGCCGTGGCAACCTCCTTAATCTTCTCGCCCTCGATGACCACGACCACATTCTTCCGCACCGCCTCCCCGCGCCCGTCAAACAGCCCACCGCACCGCAGCGCGACAGTCTTCGATCCAACGGTCTGCCCGTAAAGACAAAGAGAAGAAGTACCCATACCGACAAACAAAAGAACGACAGCTCCGCAAGCAACTTTACTCACGTGACCCTCCCCAAAACTCAAAACTCAAAACGTGAAACTCGACACGACCACTCGCCCACTACCCACTGCCACTTGCCCACTACCCACTGCCACTGCCCACTGCCCACTGCCCACTGACCACTGCCTTTCTGCATTTCCTGTGCACGCTCTGTGGACAATCCGGCGACCCACTCTACCAAATTCCATTCCGCTTGATCGCCTACAGCAAAAACCACAGCAATCCCGAGCACAACCACCTTTTTTCAACCTCCAATCTCATCCCTGTCGATCCGCGAAATCCGTGGCTCGGTTTTCCGCATTTGCACCAAAAAGCGGAATTGACCCGCGCCCATTTCCTTCGTACATTCTCTTTCGCCCTCACGCAAAAAAAGCTGCTCGTCCCGTCCTGTTGAAGAAGAGATCGGGCAGCGAATTTCAGTTACTGAACAACCAGACATCCGGTACTTGGACGACACCATGGAATCTGTGGAATGGAAGACCTATCGCACCCGCTTTTTGGTAAGAGCCAAGAAACTCCAATATGCTCTCAGCTTCACTGATCACCTTGGCCGCCAGCATTGCGGCCGCCGCGGCGACTATCTGGTCGAATCATCTGAGGGTGTGCTCAGCATTGCCCCTCGCCAGATTTTTGAGGACATCTACGTTCCCATGCCCCGGCGGGCCAAAGGAATTCCCGATTTCGCGCGCGACGAAGTCGCGCCCCCGGCGAGCGCCAGTGGCCTGCGGTTCAGCTCCGTTCGCTTTGAACCCCTCACCATCGAAAACATCAACGAAGGACCAGTACACTATCCGCTCGCCGTTCCGCCTCGAGCCCAGCACGATCCACCGTCCCGCGCTCGCCGCAAATCCCCTCAGCCCGTTCGCACCGCCCCGTCGCGGATCGGCCTGATGTGAACGCGGAACGTTTCACAAGCCGTCTGGTTTCCTCGATGTGGAAAACGTGTCCCGCATCGCGCACCAAGCCCGTCATTGCTAGGGATACAACCTGTTGTGTTTCCCTCTTGACAGGCACAACAGGCGGGAGTAACTTTGCATTCCCAAGCACGAAATTTCCCCTCCACGGGAATGGGGCGGGAATTAGATGAAGGGACCTGTGGTGGTGCCCGGTACGAGGTGACTTGGCGCCGAAAGCAGGCAGGACAGGTCAGGCACCCGGGCTTCTCGATCCGGTGACCCTGCAACCTCAAAGCAACCTAGCCTTCCGGGGACCGGTCAACGGAAGCCGGAAGCCGATTTCAAGTGCGGTGTCCGTTCCCCGATCCCTCCCCCCGGGGCACGACAAGTTGGTCGTTGTAAACCGTCCGTTCCAGGATCAGGGAACCTCCTGTTCTTATCGGACGGCACCAAACCAGGAGCCCAAAATGGAAGGTCTTACTCGCTTAGTCGCCGACTCTTTAGCCCGGCACGGCTTTGATCGTCCTCTGGACTATCGCCGCCTGCACTGGTCGCGCTGGTTCCGCTGCGAGTCCCTCCACAGTCTTCTCTTTGTTCCCAGCAGACCCGGCGTCTTCGCCCTGGCCGAAGAAATCATGGACCTCGATCGGCCAACCACCGTCCTCGAAGGCGACAGCCGGAAGCTTGAAGCCGAACCCCGGCGCATGCTCGCCGTAACCCAATTCTTCGAAGCCGACGACATGGCCTTCGTCCTCGACCGCATGATCTCACGCCCAAACACGATGCAAGCTCGCCTGGCCTCCGGACGCTATTTCGTGCGCTATGTGGTCATCGAAGACTCATCCCAGCGCCGCACCATCTGCAGCGCCCTCAATCAATGGATGGTCTCTGCCGCCGAGAAAGTTACCGGTATCGGCTCCCACTTCGCCAGTTCCCTGGAACTGACCCCCGCGACCGAATACGTCCCCCAGTCCAACGAAGGGCGAAATCTATTTGAAGTAGCCACCGATGCTGGCAGTAAAGATGCTCGTGTGGCGACGGCCGTCCCGGCCGTCCCGCGAAGCGAAGCGAGTGCCCCGGGCACAAGAGTAGGTTTTTCTGCCCCGGCCTCCAATCCAACGGCCCCGCAGCTCGATTCCGGCGCCGCCACCAACATTCACTGTCCGTCCCCCTTCCCCTCCGGCTTTTAGCCGTTGGGCGCGATTTGAAATCGCTGTCTCCGCGTTCTCTGTGCGGGTTTCTCAGCGATCTCTGCGGTGAAAGGCTTTTTGGTCCAGACAAAGAGGGATGAATGATAACGATACGGACAGCTTGGGCAACCGTGGAAGAGCGGCGCTTTAGCGCCGCGTAAGCCACACAAAATGACTCGGGCTTTAGCCCCTGTTCTTTAACAATTCCCAATTTCGCACCACCCCGATCGCCCCGTCCGCCCCTTGGACGCCCGAATCGGCCGCAACACCCATAGAATCTAATAGGAGAGAGCCTCTGATGCCTGAAATCAAAACCGTTAACGATACCGCCGCTGCCTCCGCGAACACCTCCAAGAAGAAGGCTCCCGGTCTCTCCTTCCGCCGTTTCTTCACTAAGCCCGGGGTTTCTCCCTACAACGAGGTCGAATGGGACCTCCGGCTGGCCCAGATCACTGACTCCCAGGGCAACGTGATCTTCGAGCAGAAGGACGTCGAAGTCCCCAAGGATTGGTCCATGACCGCCACGAACATCGTGGCCAGCAAATATCTGCACGGCAAGATCGGCACTCCCGAGCGCGAGACCGGCGTCCGCCAACTGGTCTCCCGCGTCGCCGAAACCATCCGCGACTGGGGCATGGCTCAGGGCTACTTCCGCACTCCCGAAGACGGCGCAACTTTCCACGACGAACTCGTCCACATCCTCGTCCGCCAGTACGCCGCCTTCAAC
>DASTCU010000215.1:0-5724 GCA_035710825.1 Candidatus Sulfotelmatobacter sp. | reverse complement strand
CGTCCGCGCTCCGAAATACAAATACGCCGCCAGCCCCACGGCCACCAGCGCACAAAACGCCGCCACCGCCCACGGCACCCCCGCCCGCCCCGCGCGTTGCGGCGTTTTCGCCGCGAACGATTGCTCATCGCTCGCCGCCGCCGCGCCGCTCAGCACTTCTTCAATCGCAATCCGCGCGTCGCCAATGTCCCGCAGCCGCTGCTTCGCATCCTTCTGCAAGCAACGCTGCAACAGCACCCGCACATGTACCGGCGTGGTCTCCGGCAGCGCACTCCAATCCGGCTCCGCGCGTATCACCGCCGCCAGCGTATCTGTCACGGTCTCCCCGCTGAACGCCATCTTCCCCGTCAGCATTTCGTACAGCACGCACCCAAACGCCCAGATGTCGGCCCGCCGGTCCACATGCTTGCCGCGCGCCTGCTCCGGAGCCATGTACGCCGCCGTCCCCAGTAGCACTCCAGCCCGCGTCGCGGCCGCCGTCAACGTCGGAGAATTCTGCGAATCTTCCGCGCTGGTTTCCCCTTCCAGCGCCTTGGCTAATCCAAAGTCCAGAAGCTTGACCTGGCCATCGCCCGTCAGCTTGATATTCGCCGGCTTCAAATCGCGATGAATAATCCCGCGCTCATGCGCGTATTCCAGCGCCTCCGCGATTTGTTTCGCGATCGGCAACGCCTCCTCGCACGACATCGCGCCTTGCGCAATCCGCTGCGCCAGCATCGGACCATCCACCAGTTCCATCACCAGCGCACGCGTGCCCTGCGAATCTTCCAGGCCGTACAACGCCGCAATGTTGGGATGATTCAGCGAAGCCAGGACTTTTGCTTCGCGTTCGAAGCGCGCCATCCGTTCCCCATCGCGCGCGAATATTTCCGGCAGGACTTTCAGCGCCACATCCCGCCCCAGCCGCGGATCCGTCGCGCGATACACCTCGCCCATCCCGCCAGCTCCCAGCGAGCTGACGATCTGGTAAGGACCCACCCGCGAAGCCGCCCCCAGCGTCATAAACGGCGCCAATTATACCCCGGAAAAATTTGCCACCGCGAACTCTTGCTCAACCCATCCAGTCCCATAGGTGACATTCTTCCGCCCCTTGCCGGGCTGCAGTCTGGGCACCCTGGGGTTTGATTGCGAGGGCCGTCAGCGGTTGATGGAAGTCATCATGTGCTCGGGGTAGCGCTGGCCGGCGGCGGCATCGGGCGGGAAGACTTCGTCGATGCGGCGGAGGTCCTCGGCGGTGAGCCGCACGTCCAGGGCGGCAACATTTTCCTCCAGGTACTTTCTGCGTTTGGTGCCGGGAATGGGAACGATATCGTCGCTGCGCGAGAGGACCCAGGCGAGCGCAAGCTGCGAGGGCTTGCAGTGTTTTTGTTGGGCGATCTCTTCGACGCGGCGGACGAGGTCGAGATTTTTCTGGAAATTTTCTCCCTGGAAGCGCGGCGTGTTGCGGCGGTAGTCGTCGGCGGGGAGATCTTCGAAGCGATGAAATTGTCCGGTGAGGAATCCGCGCCCAAGGGGACTGTAGGCGACGAAGCCGATGCCGAGTTCGCGGCAGGTGGTGAAGATTGCGTCTTCGGGATCGCGCGTCCACAGTGAGTACTCGGTTTGCAGCGCGGTGATGGGATGAACCTTCACGGCGCGGCGCAGCGTCACCGGACTGGCTTCGGAGAGTCCGAGGTGGCGGACCTTTCCTTCTTTGACAAGCTGGGCCATGGCGTTGACGGTCTCTTCGATGGGCGTGTTTGGATCGACGCGGTGCTGGTAATAGAGGTCGATGTGGTCGACCCCGAGACGGCGCAGGCTGCCTTCGCAGGACTGGCGCACGTAGTCAGGCTTTCCATTCATCCCGCGGGCCATGGGATTCTTGGGATCGCGGACGATGCCGAACTTGGTGGCGAGGACGACTTTGTCGCGGCGGCCTTTGATGGCGCGACCGACGAGCTCCTCGTTGATGTACGGACCGTACACGTCGGCGGTGTCGAGCAGGGTGATGCCGAGATCAAGGGCGCGGTGGATGGTGGCGATGGATTCGGCGTCGTCGCGTCCAGAGTAGAACTCGGACATGCCCATGCAGCCGAGACCGATCGCGGAAACTTGGAGGCCGTTGCGGCCGAGAGTGCGGAATTGCATGATCGTACCTGCCTTGCGTGGAATGATGGCGGAGGAATTCCGTTTTATAGATGCGGAAAAGCGAAAGAGGGTGCGGGGAAGATTGTGCGGTTGGACTTTTTTTCGCTGTTGCGCCCCGGGAGCACCCGTGCGAAATACCCATAAGATGCCGCCCGTCGCCACCAATGCGTTTTGGTGTGGTCAACGCAGCCATGGAAGGTAGTGTTGATTGCGACCATTAGCTTTCTCATGGATTGTCCCGACCTCCTTAGCAGTGATGCAAGCCTCCCGCCAGGTGCGAATTAAAGTGCCGAACAAATCATCTGCACGAAGAGGTCGCTGCTGAGCATGCCGTGACCCCACACAGCGTCCAAATCCGCCAAAGGTTTGCCCGCCGCTATTTCCTCGGCCGATTTCCCAGCGGTCTTCAGTTTTTGCACGCGGTCGCGGGCCACAACCAGCATGTCCCGAAACCTGGTCAGATCGGCTTTGTTCCCCAGCGGACCGTGCCCCGGAACAATCTTGGTGTTCTTGTCGGCCAAGGGCAGAACTTTGTCGGCGGCGACAATCATCCCGTTGATTTTTCCTCCGGTGCTTGTGTCGATGACCGGGTAACAGCGGTTAAAAAAAGTATCGCCCATGTGAATCACGTTGGCCTTCTGAAAGTGGATGTAGATGTCTGTGTCGGTATGCGCCGGCTGGAAATATTGCAGCATCAACATTTCACCGTTGGCCTCCAGTTTTTGGCTGCTCCTGAATGTCTGCTGCGGCAAAGCATCCGCGGGCGATGGTGGAATGTGCAAACCCAAAAGCGCGCTGTCGTGTGGCTCGGCCATGCGCGACTTGGTGTTTTCGTGGGCCAGCACTGTGGCGCCCGCGGCGTGCAGATTGCCGTTATTGTCCGTGTGATCGAAGTGCCAGTGCGTGTCGATCACCGTCTTTACCGGAGCATTGCCCAGCCCATCGAGCGCTTCTTTCAACTTCGGCCACGCCGGCAGAAGAAATGTGTCGACCACGATCTTCCCATCGGGCCCGTTCAGCACTACAACGTTTCCTCCAGGCCCGGAAAGCAACTTGAGGTTTTCAGCCAGGGGTTGCGCCTGGATCGGGGTGGCACCCATTTGCGCCCGCATGGCCGTGAGACGGTCGGCTGGAGCGGTTGCCGCCTGCTGCTGGAGGCTCGGAACGCCGCTCAGAAGAGTTGCCGGGAAAAGTTGCGCCAGCAATGCGCTTCCCGCAAATCCGGAGAAATTTCGCAACATTTCGCGGCGACTGCTTTGCTTCTCTAAGAACTTTGGGCTCATCTTCGTCCGCCTCTCAAAATGGATTACGTGATTATTTGGTAGTGTCTCAGTTTGATTTTCTGAGCGTACTCCGTCGGGCGCGTCGAGCGATCAAGCAGGAACGTACGTCAACCGAATCAAGTCATCGGCGATTAAATCGCTGGCCACCAGGTGGAGCGGCGGCCGGGAGCCAGCGAAGAATGGCGTGCCACCACCAAGCACGACGGGACGAAGGTAGAGTCGATACTCATCGATAAGACCCGCCTCGGTCAGGCTTTGCGCCAGGACTGGTCCGCCAACGTGAATCTCGCCAGCCAGCTCAGCCTTCAGCCTGCGTATCACCTTCTCGAAATCATCCGCGACAAGCGTAGCGTTGGGGCCGGCTGACTTAAAGGAATGCGACACAACCCACTTCGGCTGGCTCCGCCACGCCACCGCGAAGGCTCGATCGTCCGCGTCCCAATCGGGAAGATCTTCGTCCCAATAACGCATGATCTCGTACATGCGGCGACCGTAGATGAGTCCCGTCAGTCCACGCACCAACTCGATGAAGTGACGGAAGGCCGCGGGTGCAGGCGGCCCGAGCTTCATGTGGTCGACGTAGCCATCGAGGGACTGGCTCAATCCGTAGACAAGTTTTGCCATGCTGCAAATCTCCCTTCCAGGTTCTTCAGGATAGCTTGAGCCGATATCGCGCGGAGGTGAGGTTGAACACTATCTCCGTCGGTGTGACCATTAACCAGGGGTCCGTTTCCCAATCCCGAAATTCAACTGAGACACTACCGATTATTTCCCCATGTTGTCTTTCGTTGTTCTGCCACGTACTCTAGCTGGGTTTCGGTTGTTCCGCTAACGGGAAAGTGGCGATATATGTCGGAAAAGGGTCAACCTCGTAAATCTATGTTCTCAGCCCCGAATATGGAAGAACTGCGACTTCTCTACGACAGCGATACGCCGGTACTGGCATACACCTTCAAGAGGCGGTCGGTCGAGGGCTGGACGCCAGAGCACAGTCACCACCGCGGGCAACTCGTCGCACTGACCCAGGGGTTGCTCGTCGTGGAAACAGGAAATGAACGATGGATGTTTCCCTCCCAGCGTTGCGCATGGACTCCACCAAATTGTAAGCACGCGGCGCGTTCTGTCGGAGGCGCTGCTGGCTCGATGGTCGACTTGTCTCCGGACATGTGCCGCGGACTACCAAAGACTCCCTGCATGTTCAACTCATCGGAGCTATTGTTCGCCATAGTTCATCGTATGGTCGGTTGGGATCTCCACCAACCGCTCAACACGGCGAAGAAACACTTAATCACAGCGCTTCGTGATGAAATTCGACAGCCTGACCAGCAGCCCTTGCGTTTGACCATACCAAGAGAAAAAAGACTGGCGAGAGTTGCGGATGCTCTGCTAGACGATGTTGGGGATGACCGTACGCTGGACGCTTGGGCGCATGTTGCCGGAATGTCCCGCCGTACTTTCATGCGTGCGTTTTCGGCTGAGGCAGGCATGTCCTTTGGCCGTTGGCGACAGCAGGCGCGGTTGTTCGCTGCCCTTGAGATGCTGGCACAAAAGAAATCTGTTACGGAGGTCGCGATTGCAGTCGGCTACGACAGCGTAAGCGCCTTCATTGAAATGTTTCGGACGATGTTGGGAACCACACCACAGACATACTTTCGAGGCAGGCGTTCGTAGCCACGGGGTAGAGCCGGCGCGGCTGTCGCGATAGTGCCAGGCACGAAGTTGTTTACAAAGGCGAGCCCGCCCAATTGTTTTGGGGGCCGGAGGCATTTATGAGCCGGGTTGTAGTCAAAATCCCCACCCTCCCGCACAAAAGGCGGGAAGGGCTGGCAGAGACTTCGCTCTTATCGAGGGGCACCCCTCTTTTTTTTATCGCTTTGGTACTCTAGCGAGCGATCGGCTGCGCGCCGTATGGTGCGGGTTGGCTGTTCAGCTTGGCCAATTGGTTCAGGGCTTGCAGGCCTTTGTACAGATTGAACAGTGCGAAGGCGTGGAAGGCGAGGTCGAGCCAGAGACCGAAGCCGAGGAAGATCAGGCCGTCGAGCGCGTAGAGGACCATCGCGACCAGGAACGCCCATTGCTGGCCTTCGCGGGCAAATTTCCAGAAGAGTAGAAACACTCCGGCAGCGCAGAGGCTGACGACGAGTCCGGCGACACTGCCTGCAGCGCCACCGACTTTGCCGACGCCGTCGGCGATTTGCGTGACGCCGAGGCCGACGATGAAATGCATCTTGGCGTTGGCGAGCATCAGCGCGGAGTTCACGACTGAGAACAGAGCGATCGCCATGAGCCATCCTGCGCCCGAGCGCATGCGAGT
>DASTCU010000214.1:0-3007 GCA_035710825.1 Candidatus Sulfotelmatobacter sp. | reverse complement strand
CTGCACAACGCGGGTCAGATAGTCAGTGATCTGATTCTGATCGAGGTCGGCAGAAGAAAATCCCAAATAGATCGCCGCAAACTGCGTATCGGCAGTTTGCAGGTCGATGACAGGAATCTGCGCATCTGGCGGAAGATCATTGCGTACCTGCGCGACTTTCGCCTGAATCTGGGTTAGAGCCGCAGTGGTGTCATAGTTGATCTTCAGGTGCACCTGGATCGTGCTCAACCCCTGCGCGCTGGTCGACTCCATGTAATCGATGCCATCCGCGCTGGCAACCACACGCTCGATGGGAGTCGTCACGAAGCCGCGAACCAGGTCGGCGTTCGCACCCACGTAGACGGTCGTAATCTGAACCACCGCGATGTCGCTCCGCGGATACTGGCGCACGCTCAACGACCGAATCGCCTGCAAGCCGGCAATCAGAATTACCAGATTGACTACGATCGCCAGAACCGGACGCTTGACGAATAAATCCGTGAACTTCATGCCTATTCCTTCCTGCGCTTCGCGGTTTAGCTGTCCTGGGGCTTAGGACTGGCGCTGTTTTCAGGCTTAACCGTATTGTTCACGAGAACGGGCGCACCGTTGCGAAGCCGGAACACGCCGGAACTGACGATTTCGTCGCCGGGATTGAGGCCCGAGGTAATGGCGACTTGATCGCCGCGTGAACCTTCGATCTTCACGATCTGCTGGCGAACGCCGCGATAGCTGTTCCCTTTCGCGTCCTTCATGTCGGTTATGACAAATACCGAGTCGCCGTAGGGAGCGTAGTTAATCGCCGAAGCCGGCACGGGCACGACTTCCCGGGCACTGCCGAGCGGCAGTTCCACTTGCACGAACATTCCAGGCCGAAGTTTGTTTTCCTTATTCGTCACGATCGCCTGCACCTGAATGTTTCTGGTTTGCTCGTTGATGACGGAATCGAGGGCGGTAATTCGGCCGGTGAATGCCATTCCAGGCAAATCGCTGTTCGTGACACGCAGGACGTGGCCAGGCACCACCTTCGGGGTATCCTGCTGCGGCACTCCAAAGTCCACATAGATCGGACTTAGCGATTGCAGAGAAACGATGGCCTGCCCTGCTGCCAGGTACTGACCCAGACTTACTTGACGAATCCCTAATGCTCCCGAGAACGGAGCATGAATCGTCTTTCGTGCGATCGCCGCGCGAATGTCGCCGACCTGCGCTTCGGTAGCCTTTTGCTGCGTGGTGGCGTTGTCATATTCCGAGCGCGAGATGACCCCCGCTTTTACCAATTGTTGAGCCCGGTCAAAGTTAATGCGCGCGAGATCGCGCTGCGCTTCCAGGCTAGCCAATTGTGCGCGCTCCTGGCGAGTATCCAGTTCGACCAGGATGTCGCCCTCGTGCACCCGCTGACCTGACTCGAAATGAATCTTGTCGATCGTGCCCGGCAGGTCGGCACTCACCGTAACGCCTTGAATTGCCTCGGCTGTACCGATCACGGACAGAGTCGAGGGCCATGTCACCCGCTGCGCGACAACGGTAGTAACTGCCGTCGGCGGAGGCTGGAAACTGGCGCCTTGCTTAATCGCGGCTTCCACCTGCCGGTACTTCTCAAAGCCCAGGCCGCTCAAAATGGCGGCCACCACCAGCAACATCAGAATCATCCGTTTCGCCATTCACATTCTCCAGGTCTGAAACAAAACAGTTTGTGTTGTCCGGGCTCCAATCAGGCGCAAAATCCGGTTGTTTTGGAATAGATTTCAGAAAACCTCAAAAGGATTCAGAGTTCGACGGGATTTCGTGAGGGGTGCGGCGTGGGATCTAACCAACGGAATGAACTACTGGTGACTAGCAAACTGCTTTCTTCGGCGGGATAGGGATCTGCAAAAGCTCGGCTTGGTCACGCAGACTGCTTGGGGCCCCGCAACTCACGGTGTGATCGCGATAACCCGCAGAGGGCTACCGGAACCGCCCACAATTTTCAGCGGAGCGGCAATCACAACCGCACCAGTCGGGGGAAGCTGATCGAGGTTCGCCAGGCTCGCCAACCCGAACTTCCCGCTGCCATGCATCAAAAAGTGGTTGGGAAAGGGTGGGTCAAAAGTCGCCGCCTGGCCGGCATCGGTACCGACCGTCTCTACTCCGACTCCCAGCACGTCCCGCTCCTTCGCCAGAAACGCCGAAGTCTCCTTCGCGAATCCGGGTGTGTGCGGCCCGTTCTCCTTTACGTTGATGTATTCCTTCGGATTCTTTCGCTTCGACCAGTCTGTGCGCAACAGAACCCAAGCCCCCGCCGGGATCTGGCCGTGGTCTTGCTCCCATTCGCGGATCCGCTCCGGTGTAAGAAGATAGTTTGGATCCTTCGCAGCATCAGCACTAACATCAATGACGCACGCGGGGCCGATAAATTTTTTTGTAGGAATGCGGTCAACGGTGTTAGCCGAGAGATCCTTTCCCGAGACCCAGTGGATCGGAGCATCAAAATGGGTCCCCGTGTGCTCGCCCGTCTCGAATCCATTCCAGTACCATGCCGGCCCACGGTCGTCGTAGTGCGACAGTTCCCAAATCTTGAACGCGGGAGTGTTGTTCCACTGTGAGGGTAAAGGTAGCAACGGCGTTTGCGGGCTCAAGGGCTGGGTCAGATCCACGATTCGCAACCGCCCAGCATTGAGTTCTTGCAGCAGTTGCGTAAGGACGTTAGCCATTGGCGCACCTCATGCGTCAGTGTTTCTTCAGGGATTGAATATGCCGGCGGAACTGAAAACGGTTCTCCAGCAGAGACAAATCGGTGATGTAGCCGCTCGGGCCCGAGGCTTCGACCTTGGCAACGATCGTGGTCAGCTGATCGCTTCGTACGGCATCTATGACAGCAGCCGTGAAAGTCTCGCAGGTGTGGACCGTAACGGCTCTGGGAATTCCGGCCGCGCGAGCAATGCCTTCCAAGTCCGTGCCGGTGCTGGTTGCGGTTGGGAAACCACCGACCGAGAGCAGGCTCTCATTATCGAAAACAATGTGGACCAGGTTCTTCGGACGATAACGC
>DASTCU010000213.1:0-14629 GCA_035710825.1 Candidatus Sulfotelmatobacter sp. | reverse complement strand
TGCTTCGATCCCCTGCGAGTGTGCAGGAAGTGTGTCTCTCTTTGCGAGCCACAATCTTCGCCTAGGAGCGGTGCGGCGCTTGGCCTATGAGGCCGCCGACTGTGGGCTCCTCAGCCCTGATCTGGCTGCAGGCATCCGACGAGTGAAGGGCGTCAAGAAGATCGGCGTGAGGCTAGGAAACTGGCTAACCGCCGAACAGTCGCAAAGATTGTGGCAGGCTCCAGGCGGCGAGTGCTTGAAGGAAAAACGTGATCGAGCGCTTCTGGCCGTCTGGCTCGCCTGTGGCCTACGGCGCCATGAAGCAGTTGAGCTAAACTTCGGCCACGTTCAGCAGCGTGAAGAACACTGGGCGATTGTCGATCTCAAGGGAAAGGCAGGCCACCTCCGGACCATCCCGGTGCCACCATGGGTAAAGAATGTCCTGGACCAGTGGCTTCAGGCAGCGAACATTACATCGGGCAAGCTGTTTCGTCGTGTGCACAAGATGGGGAAAGCCTGGGGAGAGAGGCTGACCGAAAAGGCTGTGTGGCACGTGGTTCGGGAGTATGCCGCGAAAGCCGCTATCGACAAGTTAGCGCCGCACAATCTCCGCGGACTTGTGCACGGCTTTGCCACGCCGCGGGAGGCGAACTGGAGCAGATTCAGTTTCTGCTCGGTCACATTTCGATTCAGACAACCGAACGATATCTCGGTTGTAAACAGCGGATTCAAGGTGCCGTCAACGACAAAATCGGAATAGAACCACCGGGCTGAACGAACTCCTCACCGTCCGCTTTGCCGACAAACAGCTCAGTGGCAGCAATCGCAATGTGATTCCCCCTGTCCTCACTCAACTTTTAAAACGGCCATCGGGTCGATTCTCACTGCACGGGCCACCGGGGCAATCGCTGCCATGGCGCCGATAACCAAGATTGTGAACAGAGCTCCGAGAAGGATGCCAGTGTCAGAGGGCTTCACTTCATAGAGTAGCGCGTCCGCGGAGTGGCCTGCCGCCATGCCTAGCCCCGCCCCGACCGCCGCACCACCGACCACCATAGAGAAAAATCCCGAGGCTACCGTACTGGCCACCCGCCCTGCCGTCGCGCCCACCGCAATGCGAATCCCAATCTCTCGTCTGCGTTGGAGCACCGAATAATCAAGCACTCCGTAGATCCCGATTCCCGCCAGCAACAACGCCACCACTGCAAAAAATAACGCCAACGTTGCCAGCAGCCTTTCCCGAATCGTCTGTGATCGATTGATCTCCACCTGCGTCCGAATGTTGCTTACTCGGAATTCTGAACGCGCGCGCGGCACCTCTCTGCGCAGCAGCCCAGCCATCGCTAATGGATTCTCACCAACCGTACGTATCATCAACACCGCGCTATCTATTGGTTGGTCATGATCGGGGCGGAAGGGAATGTAAGCGGTTGGCGTGATCTGCTCCCGCATGTTGCGGTAGCGCGCGTTACTAACCAGTCCGACTACTTCCAACGGAGTTGTGCCTCGGGCGAACCGCCTCCCGAGCGGATTTGCGTTGCCGAAGTACTCCTTGGCGAACGCCTCATTCACAATGGCTACGCCTGGATAGACGTCATCGGGGCGGAAGTCCCTGCCGTCGAGCAAGCGAAGTTTCATCGCCTCCAGCCAGCCCGGTGAAATGTCGAGAAAATACGCGAGACTGTCACTCCCGGTTACTCCATTGACTGACACGAACCCGTTTGCTCCGAATCCGCTCAGCAACGGCCATCCCGCGATCGCCACTTGCTCCACGCCCGGCAGTTCTCGCAGATGCTCCGCCACCTGATTCCAGAAGTCGGCGCGTTGACTTGGTTTCGTTTCCACATCAAGCGCCAACAGGCGTTCTGACGAGAATCCGATAGGTTGATTCTCGAGGCGATCGGACGACTTCAGAAGTAGCCCGGCGAGAAATATCACGACACAACAGAATGTGACTTGCGCTGCGATCAAGCCGTGCATCACTTTCGGTCTTCCGTTCGTATCATCACCGCCTTTTAGAGCACTCACCGGCTGCGTTGCCGAGGCTCGCAATGCAGGAAAAAGACCGAAGAGAAATGTCACTGCAATTGTCAGTAGTAAACCAAAACCAATGACCCGCCAGTCGATCGACAATACCAACCGCACTGGATCATCCGGAGGGTTAATGTGTTCGACGAGATATGGAGCAGACCACCATGCAAAGAGGACGCCAACCGTGCACGCCAGCAACGCTAGCATTGCGCTCTCCACCAGAACTAGTTGCGTCAGCCTTGCTCTGCCCGCACCGATGGAGACGCGAAGAGCCATCTCGCGAGCCCGTGCCGTCGCTTGGGCTGTGAGTAGATTCGCAACGTTCACACATCCGATCAACAGCACCAGCCCGACCAAAACAGCCAATATTTCGAGCGGTTGCTTGTATTGCTGCCGAATATCAGAAAGCCCGCCGGACGCGGCTAGCACGCGTATCGTTTGACTTAGGAAATTCTCCAGCCGCTTCCTTGGCCATCCCACGAAACTCTTCGCCCTCTCGGTCTGCACGGCATGGAATACCGCTTGCAAATGGTCGCGTACGACACTGACGGAACCGCCAGGCCTCATGTACACGAACGTGCGGATCCACCCCCAATCGTCATGCGTTACTCCCGCATACATCATCGTCGGGAGAAAAATATCCGTCATCGTTCCGGGCTCGGTTCCGGTAAACCCCTGCGGAGCGACACCCACGATCTCATATAGGTCGTCCCCCATGCGGAAGCTTCGTCCCAGTGCCTTCGGGTCTCGCCCGAAACGGCGTGTCCAGTAATCGTACGAGAGGACTGCGTACGGATGCGCATGTGGCTTGTCATCATCACTCTCGCTGAACAAACGTCCCAAGGCCGGCTTCATTCCGAACGTATCGAACATCCATCCGGAGACGAACTGCCGGTGCGCCTTCTCGATCTCCTGATCGGAGCCGTAGGTGAGTTCGACGCGCTCGCCAAACGAGGCGGCAATCAATTCGGCGTCGTGCTTAACTGCGGCCCGCATTATCTGAAATTGCGGGTACTCATTGCTATCGCCTAAGCGGAAGTGCCCGCCTGGGTCGTAGCCGAGAGTGAACATCGCATAGAGCCGCTCAGGCTCGGCCACGGGCATCGGCCGCAACAGCAGAGCATCGACAAGCCGGAAGGCAGATATGCTGGCACCGAGAGCGAGTCCCAGAGACAGAATGGCAGCGGTCGTCGCGACTCTGTGCTTCCTCAGTTGCCGCCAACCAAAAATTGTGTCAGCACACAGGGAATCGAGCCTGGGCAGCACGCGGATGTCATAGCTTTCTTCGCCAATGCGCAGCCTGGATCCAAACGCCCGCCGCACCTCTTCCGGATCGCGTCCGTGCTCCGCCGCCTCGGCCAGGTGCGAATCCAACTCCTCGTCAATTTCGCGATTGAGCCGGCGTCTGCGCAATACGTTAATGAAGCGATTCCACAGGGGCATATTCAAGCCATCCTTAAAACACGATTTACTGCCGATGTCACCGCATGCCAGCGCCACTCCTCGGCGGCGAGCTGTTGTTTACCCGTGCCCGTGAGTTCGTACATACGTGCCCGTCGGCCATTCTCCTTGGTGACCCACTTGGCGCGAATCCAACCCGTTTGCTCCATTCGGTGCAGCGCAGGATACAGCGACCCCTCCTCGGCACGGAGCACGTCGCTGGATATTTCCTGGATGGCCGTCATAATGGCATATCCATGAAGTCCGGGTCGGCGAGAGAGGATCTTGAGCACCAAGAGATCCATCGAGCCTTGAAGAGAATCCGACTTTGGCATACTAAGATGTCCATGTACTAAGACGTCTTGGTATGAAGAAGGTTAGCGCCTCTGCGATCCAAGTTGCGCATCGGCCCAGTGGGCGGATGAGGGGCAATCCGGAGTGCGCCGGGATAAACCGGCATGTTGTAGGGGATGAAAGAGCCCTACGGGAAAGGAGACAGCGAATCCATCCTGGCCTCGAGTCTTGCAAGTGACACCGCGAGGTGGCGCTTGAAGCGTAGACAGAGGTATCGGTGGGCCGGGCTATTGAGCTTCGAAAAGCTCGTTGGGATCAGGACGCCGACTCCGTTCCGGTAAGGGAGGAAGGCAACACGGCAACCACGCTAAATCGCGAGTGGATTGTCAGGTCCTGCGTAGTCTAAGAACCCGCGCACGCTGAGAAACAACATGCACGAGAACCGGGAGATCTCCTGCGCGTCTTGCTCGAAAGAGCAAGACCGGTTCGCAAAGGCCATAAACCGAACGGCGGACATGCACGTACAGGAGAAGTCGGACTGTGCCGTAGTACCTGTGAACCAGTCGAACAAAGAAGCGCGAGCTTCCGCGGAGTCCGGGGAGGGAAGGGCACAGACTAAGGAGAACATCGTTCAATCACACATGTCCTCGACACAGAGCGAGAAAGGCATGTCCCAGGGATTGCACGGTGTGCGGCAAGCAGCAAGAAAGAGGAAACAGGAACGGTTCACCGCTTTACTCCACCACCTCAACATCGCACTCCTCCGCGACAGCTTCTACGCCCTCAAGCGTCAAGCTTCGCCGGGGATTGATGGTGTGACCTGGCAGGAGTATGAAACCGGACTGGAAGGTCGTCTCACCGATCTGTGCAGTCGGGTGCATCGTGGAGCGTATCGGGCAAAACCCTCAAGACGAGTCTATATACCGAAGGCTGACGGGCGGCAACGTCCGTTAGGTATTGCGGCCCTGGAGGACAAAATCGTCCAACAGGCTGTGGTGACGATCCTCAATCAGATTTATGAGATCGACTTCAAGGGCTTCTCTTACGGCTTTCGGCCCGGGCGCAGCCCGCATCAGGCGCTGGACGCGCTGACGGTGGGCATCCAATGGAAGCGAGTGAACTGGGTACTCGATGCGGATATTCGTGGCTTCTTCGACAACATGAGTCACGAGTGGACCATGAAGTTCATCGAGCATCGTGTGGCCGATCGCCGGATACTCCGCCTGATCCAGAAATGGTTGAAAGCGGGAGTATCGGAGGATGGCCAGTGGTCGGAGACGAAGCTGGGAACGCCGCAGGGAGCGGTGGTTTCACCACTTCTCGCTAACGTGTACCTGCATTACGCCTTCGATCAATGGGTCGAAGTCTGGCGCAAGAAAGTGGCAAAGGGCGACGTCATCGTCGTCCGCTACGCCGACGATCTCGTGCTCGGATTTCAATACCGCACGGAGGCTGAGCGGTTCCTGCGTGAGTTTCGGGAACGGCTAGCCAAGTTCGGGCTGGAATTGCATGCAGACAAGACACGACTGATCGAGTTCGGGCGATTTGCCGCCCGTGACCGGAAGCAGCGTGGACAGGGAAAACCGGAGACCTTCACGTTTTTGGGTTTCACCCACTACTGTGGGCAGCGCCACAGCAATCGAGCCTTCATCGTCTGGCGGATCACGGCGCAGAAGCGAATGGCGGGAAAGCTCAAAGCCATCAAGGCTGAGCTGCAACGCCGTAAGCATCATCGCACGACCGAGGTCGGTGCTTGGCTTCGCAGAGTTGTGCTGGGTTACTACCAATACCATGCTGTCCCAGGTAATACGAGACAGTTGGCATGTTTAGCCGTCGCGTCTGCTGGCTGTGGCGAACCGTGCTAGTGCGCCGCAGTCAACGTGCTCAGGTAGGATGGGACCGCCTCTATCCTCTCTTCAGCCGTTGGATTCCGCGACCCCGCACTCTGCATCCTTATCCTATGGCTCGCTTCGCCGCTACGCATCCTTGGCAAGAGCCGTATGCGTAAACGCGCACGTACGGATCTCTGCCGGGGGCGCTCAGTGATGAGCGTCCCTACCGCGACACTAATCTCCGCAAATCACCGGTATCATAGCCCCCGTCACTTCCGCTCCTTAATCCACCCATCAATCTTCCCTTCCAGCACGTCCAGCGGCAGCGGCCCGGAATCGAGCACCGCGTCACGAAACGCCCGTAAATCGAATTTCGCTCCCACCTCTTTCTGTGCCCGCGCCCGCAGTTCGAGAATCTTCTGTTTCATCTTGTAGGAAAGCGCCTGCGCCGGCCACGCGATGTAGCGGCGCCATGCGTCGGCCCCGCCCAGTTGCCAGGTCGAGGACCTCGACGTCCCCGCCTTCCTGCGAAAGCGCAGCGACGTGATGTAGGGGACCACGACGCAGCTTTGTTTCCGAGTGGCCGACCATCCACCCAGAGGTGCACCATCCGCAGCAACGTCCTGGGCACGTTATAATTACGCGCACCCATGGCCTTAACCTCTGGCTTGAAACTCGGTCCCTACGAAATCCAGTCTCCGCTGGGCGCAGGAGGTGTGGGGGAAGTGTATCGAGCCCGAGACACTCGCCTCGACCGCACCGCACCGTCGCCATCAAGATCTTTCCCTCATCATTCTCTGCCGATGCAGACCGCCTACGCCGCTTCGAGCAGGAAGCACGTTCCGTCGCCGCTCTCAACCATCCTAATATTCTGGCGGTGCACGACATCGGAACTTTTGAGGGAAATCCGTACATGGTCACCGAGTTGTTGGAAGGGGAAACCCTGCGTGAGCGTTTGCAGGGCGGAGCCTTATCACCGCGGAAGGCTATTGAACTCGCAATACAGATCGCCCAGGGGCTGGCCGCGGCATACGACAAAGGTATTATCCACCGCGATCTGAAACCCGAAAATATCTTCCTCACGAAAGACGGGCGGGTGAAGATTCTGGACTTCGGTCTGGCCAAGATCGTGCGAAGCGGGTCTGAGACAAACGATGGTGTACAGACACTCACTTCGGCAGACGTTTCCTTAACCGAGGCCGGGCAGGTTCTGGGCACAGCCTACATGTCGCCCGAGCAGGTGCGTGGCAGTGTGGTCAATCATCGTTCCGACATCTTCGCATTCGGGGCGATACTTTTCGAGATGCTGAGCGGTAAGCGTGTCTTCAGGCGGGATACGGCGGCGGAGACGATGACGGCGATCCTGAAGGACGACCCGCCGGAATTGGTGGTTAGTGATGACCATCCGATTGCGCCGGCGGTCGAGCGGATCGTTCGCCGTTGCTTGGAGAAGGATCCCAGTCAGCGGTTCCAATCGGCCAAGGACCTTGCCTTCGCACTCGAGGCGGTAACGGGAAGCACCGCCGTCGCAGAGCGGCCGGCCATCGTGCGCGCCCCGCGGCAGGTGAGCACGAAATTGGCGGTGGTACTTGTGTTTGGAGCGGCGATCGCGACGGGAGCTGTATTCTTGCTGTCGTCTCCAAAACCAAAGCCCCTGTATCACTACGACCGGGTCAGCTATGCGCGGGGGCGCGTGTACAACGCGCGCTTCGCGCCGGATGGCGAGACCATCGTGTACACCGCTGCCTGGGAAGGCAAGGGTAAAGACCTGTACAGCGTGCGACGTGAGTTCCCAGACTCACGGTCGCTCGGCATTCCCGGAGCGACCACGCTTCTCGCCATCTCGAGCACAAATGAATTGGCCGTCCTCGTGAGGGACCGCTACTTGGTCCACATGGAACATGTGGGAACCTTGGCGACTGCGCCGATTGGCGGCGGCGCGCCGCGCGAGATTGCCGAAAATGTGCACGCGGCCGACTTCTCGCCGGACGGCAAATCGCTTGCGGTGGTGCGGCGCGTGGGCGGTAACGAGCTACTGGAGTATGCGATCGGCACCGTTCTCCACCGGACACCCGGCTGGTTCTCTCATCCGCGCATTTCGCCCGACGGCACTTCGATCGCATTCCTCGATCATCCCGTGCTCGGCGACGACCGCGGCTCCGTCAAACTGATCGATATCGCTACGCGTAAAATCTCCACACTCACTCCAGAGTTCGAAAGCCTGCAACCACTCGCCTGGATGCCGGACGGTAAGCAGCTTCTGTTTGCCGGGACCCAGGAGTCATTCAACCGGCACATCATCGCAGTCACACTCGACGGCGGGATGCGTGAAGTACTCGCGCTCCCGACGGGCGCAAACATTTTCGATGTGGCACGTGATGGCCGGATGCTGATGTCGACCAACCCGCAAAACACGGAGGTCACGGTTTACCTTCCGAACGGGAAACAACGCGCCCTTCCGTATCTGAACGCACCGACGGGACCGATTCTCACGCGCGACGGCAAGTACGTGGTATTCAGCGACGATTCTGACGTTGCCGGCAGATTCTATGGCGTTATGGTTCGTAAAGTGGATGGTTCGCCGCCCGCGCGTCTGGGAGAGGGTAATGCGATGGGCATTTCCTATGACGGGAAATGGGTCTTGGCAGACGTATATACCGACCCACCCAAGCTCATGCTGCTGCCCACGGGAGCGGGAGAACCGCGCGAGCTTTCTCGGGGTAACATCGCGTACTACCAGTTTGCCGGATTCTTCCCTGACGGGCAACACGTGCTCTTCACCGGCAACGAGGCGGAAAGCAGTCGCGCGCCTACATACAGGACGTCAGCGGAGGGGCTCCGCGTGCGAGTCGCGCCGGAAGGATACTCGGTCGTCTTTGACCCCGTCGCCCCGGATGGCAAAACCTTCGCCGCGCGCGACTCCTCTGGACAACTTGTGCTCTTTCCCATAGAAGGCGGCTCGCCGACACCGATCCCGAACACCCTCGAGACCGACTGGCCCGTCGGCTGGAGCACCGATCCAGATCACCTTTTCCTCTATACCGTGGGTGAACTCGACGTGCCGGTCTACAAGCTCGATGTTCATAGCGGCGAACGCAAACTGGTCAGGCGCTATGCCGCAACCGATCCGATCGGTGTCGAGTACGCAACCTGGATCGGCAGTATGACGCCCGATGGCCTCACTTTCGCCTTCTCGTTCCGGCACGAACTCAATGACCTGTACGTCGCCGACAACAAGGTCCACTGAGACACGGCGTGGCTTGTGTCAGACGGTGGGAACACGATCCGGCAGGATCCGTACTCCTGGATGACGGGCTACTCTTACCAACGCGGTAAGGTAAGGTTTGCCGACCAACCACCCGGTGAGGAAGCGCGGCTCTAAGTCCAGGACCGCACTCCGATAATGCCCCAGTAGGCCAGGTAGGCCGTAGCGATCAGCAAAGCCAGCGTGACGATCATCGAAAACCTGCGAACCCCGCGGCGAACTCCTTCTGCTGGCGCCCGCCACCAGGCGATCCCGCTTCCCAGGGACGCGACCGCAAAGGCAAGAGTCGCAAGGAAGACGGTAGTAGACCAGCCGGTCAGATTGCCGAGGCGCACGATCCAACCCTCAAAATCGCCAGCGCACACGACGATTACGCCCACAAATGCAATCAGGCTGAGCACCGCCACGAGAGGCCAAATTCGCATGCCTCGCTCTGCCGGGCGCCGGCGCTTCTTGCTGAGTCCGCCCAGAATCCAGAACGGCCCATAAGCCAGGATCGATACGATGGAGAGCACCACGAACACAGTCAAGACAAGCTCACCAATTGCCAGCCAAGGCGGAATACGCTTCATCGTGGTGAACTCCGGTCCGGCCTGGATAAACCGGCCTTCCTCGTTTGGTGTCAACAACGCGAGCGTTGCAACCGGTTCCGGAGGGTCCTTCGTGGGGACGTAACGGAACTGCCTACCGGCAACGGGAAGATATGTCTCATTCCATCCCTGCAAAGAAGTGAAAAGGAGCTTGCCATCGTTGAAGCGAATCCAGCTGATGCCAGCCAACCGCCCCAAAAAGTGCCAAAGCTCGGTGCGAGGCGAATCCGGCTCGTACCAACCGGCATATTCAGCGGCGCCTGGGGGCAAGGATGCCACCGGAGGCAATGACGGTTTCTGCAGTTTGTAGGTCACGTAGGCGCGGATCACCTTGGTGATGCGGTCAAAGCCATCTTCATTTTCGCCGTTGATGCTGAAGAAATACCCCGCGCCGTAATCGGCCAAGTAGGCTATGTCTGTGTGCCCACCTGCCACCCCTCCATCGTGCCCGTGATAGACGAAGCCATCTTCGATACTCCAGAAATTGCTCAGGCCGTATCCCGCTTTCATTCCGTCTCTCGCCGCCCAAGTGCTGGCGGGAATCTCCATGCGATCAATGTCGGCGGCGGCGACAATCCGCTTCCCGTTCAGAGCGCCGCGATTCAGATAGAACTGAAGATAGGCCGCCATGTCGTTGGCGGAGGCATTGATCGATCCCATGGGCCGCAAAATGAGGTTCCAGTAGCGATAGGGAGTCTTTCCGTCCTGGTGGTAAAGAGTTGTGGCAGTTCCAGGGGCCGGCTCGAAATATGTGGCGGTCTTCATTCCGATAGGGCGGAAGAGATTTTGCTCGACAAAGTCTTCGAAGTGTTGGCCGGTTAGTTTCTCAACGATATAGGCTGCGACCGCAGGTCCGGAATTGCAGTACGCCATCCGCGTGCCGGGTCGCCAGCGGGAAGTGCGCGAGCGGTGGTCGTAGTCGAGCGCCTCGCGCAATCCCATGCCCGGCGCGTCTTTCGCCCACTCGCGCAAGTGAATGTCGTCCCAGCCCGTGGTGTGCTCAAGCAGGTGGACGACCCGAACCGGATCGCTCGCTTCCCAGCGATTCTCGAACCAGACTTCGGGAGCCAGCTTGTGGACGGGATCATCGAGAGAAAGCTTTCCCTGATCGGCCAGCATCAGGATCGAAAGTGAGGCAAACCCCTTCGACACGGACCCGATACGGAATAGCGTTTCTGGCGCCGTCGCGCGACCACTGGCCACGTCCGCTTTACCCAGCCCAGCAACCCACTCCGGTCGGCCCCGATGCACGATAGCAACCGAAAGGCCCGGTGTATGTGTCTCCGCAAGAACCTTCTCGAGTTGCTGGCGCAGTTCGTCAATCGATTGGGGCGGCTTCTGCTGCTCGTCCTTATCGGAGGCTAAACATATTGGAGTAAGCGCATAAAGGACAAGGACTGGAACGATCCATTTCACGATTCGATCCCTCGCATGAGCCGGGCGGATTCAACAGATTTAATCTTACGTCAGAGCCGGCGTCTCTCAAGCACAGTGCGGCCCGGATTCCTCCCGGCGCATCGTGTTCGCCACAGCGCTGCTAGGAATCGCCACAATGTTCGTAACAGGAGGCTGCAAAATCCATCTTCACTCCCGCGCGCAGCCGTCGACGAATTTTGATTTTTCCTGTGATGGCTTCCGGATGACGGGCTACTCTTACCTAACGCGGTAAGGTAAGGTTTGCCGACCAACTGACACAATTGAATCTGTCGATCACCTGAAGAGGTCAAGTGCGAGGCTGGTTATTCGCGGTGCAATGCGGTCATAGGATCGATGCTCAAGGCCCTCCGTGCCGGGATGTAACACGCCAGCATGGCGACTGCCGCGAGCAACAATGCCACACCAATCAGTGTTGCGGGATCGGTAGGCTTCACTTCGAAGAGCAGGCTGACCATCACCCGCGTAAGTGCGATGGCGCCGGCTAGCCCGAGCGCGACGCCCAGCAGCCCGAGCTTCACTCCATCCTTCATTACCAGCCTCAGGACATCGCGCTGTTGCGCGCCCAAAGCGATGTAGACTCCGATTTCGTGCGTGCGCTGGTTGACGCGATACGCAACCATGCCGTAGATCCCTACTGCGGCCAACGCCACCGCCAGTGCGGCAAAGCTTGCGAGCAACAACACGTTGAAGCGCTGCTGCGCTACCGAAACTGCCAAAAGATCGTCCATGGACTGAATGCCGCTTACCGGAATCTGGCTATCGATACTCCAAACCTGCTTTTTCACCTCTTCGACCAGACCGGCTGCCGGACCTCGCGTCCGGATCACAAGCGTCATCCATTTCCGCCACGCCTCGTCATTCTGGCTGTACGGAGCGTAGACGGCGGGATCCACTGGCTGGTTTAGCCCGGAATGCTTCACGTCGCCCGCAACACCAATAATCGTCATCCACTCGTGGGCTTCGTTACGGGCCCAGTCAATACGGATTCCAATTGGATTCTGGCCGGGAAGCAGTTGCCGCACGAACGCCTCGTTGACGATTGCCACTCGCGGTTGTCCTTCGCGGTCCATCGCGCTGAAATCGCGTCCGGCGCGAAGGGGAATCTGCATGACGCCGAAGTAATTACCCATGACCGATAGGGTTTGCACCTCTGGCTCGGCTCCCACAGCAACTGTCGGTTGTCCGTCGATCGCGACGCGATGGTCTACATAATTTCCAGCCAAGGGGAGGTCGGTGATCATCGCCGCCTCCACCCCTGGAAAGGAGTTGATCCGCGCGAGCAACTCCCGGCGAAAATTCGTCTGCAAGGGAATCTGCGGATAGCGGGTTCCCGGCAGCTGGAGGTACATGGTGATGACGTTCGCCGGATTGAACCCCGGATCGACGGATCGCAGGCGCAGAAAGCCTTTGATCAGCAATCCCGCACCTGCAAGCAGAATGAGCGCCAGGGCAAGCTCCGCGGTCACCAGGAAGCTGCGCAAAGGACTACGCGTAACCCCCGTGGCGGTGGTGCGTGCGTTTTCCCGCAACGCTTCCGCGATATCGCCGCGAGATGCGGACCACGCCGGGATAAGTCCGAACAGCAGCCCGGTCATCAGCGAGATGGCGAATACGAATAGGAAGACCCGCGCGTCCATGGGAATTGCGTCCAAGCGACGCAACTCCGCCGGTTTCAAGGCCAGCAACAACGTTGTGCCTGCCTTCGCAGCCATCAGTCCAACTGCTCCGCCGACCAGCGCCAACAAGGTGCTCTCTGTGAGCCTTTGACGAATCAGGCGGCCATTCCGGGCGCCCAGCGAGGCGCGAATCATCAGCTCGCGCTGGCGGGTTACGGCGCGGGCCATCAGCAGCATCGCGAAATTCGCGCAGGCAATCAGCAGCACCAGTCCGACCGCGCCGAACAGAATCAGAAGCGCCGGGCGAACATTCCCCACCAGCAACTCATGGAGTGGCATCAGTACGGTGCCGCGCTCCCTCTCAGTGTCGGGAAACTCCTCAGCAAGCCGGTGGTCCGCCTGTGCGATCTCTGCTTGCGCCTGCCCGAGGGGCACGCCCGGCTTCAGCCGCCAGTACGTGTGCATGAAGTGCACGCCGCGCTCGGGAGCGGCCTCAGGATATCCCGCCCACAACGAAATGAAGACATCTGCCAGCTCTCTCGGGAGAGTGAAATTCCTTGGCATCACACCAATCACTGTGTAGGTCTTGTCGCTCAGCCGGATCCCTCTGCCCAGCACATGAGGATCGCCGCCGAGGAAGTCACGCCAGAACGGATAACTCAAAACGACATTTCGTGCCCCGCCTCGCACGTCTTCATCGCCGGAGATCCAACGGCCCAACATCGGATGGACTCCGAGTGTCGCCAGAAGGCCTGCATCAACCCAAGCGGCGTGCACGCGCACCGGTTCGCCATTCCCCGTGAAATCCATAGGGGAGATGTTGACTCCACCGCTGCTGGCGAACGAGTGGGTCTGACGCTGCATGTCTTTCAGATTGGGTAGCGATTCGTTTTGCCTTCCAGCCAGCAACTCCTGCGGGTTGGGATAGGGGAGCGGATTCAGTAAAACCCGATTGACGACGCTGAAGATCGCAGTGTTGGCTCCGATCCCGAGTGCCAGCGTCAGCACAGCGCAAGCCGTAAACGCGGGCGAGTGAAGCAGCGTGCGAGCACTGTAATGCAGGTCTTGAACCAGCGTCTCAACAAGGCTGAGACCGCGAGCCTCGCGGCACTCACTCTTAACCTGCTCGAGGCCGCCAAACTCCAGCCGGGCTCGACGCATTGCCTCGGCTTTGCTCATTCCCGACCTCACATACTTGTCGGTCTGTCGCTCGAGGTGAAAACGCAGCTCGTCATCGAGTTCGTTCTCTGCGGCCGGACGCCGCATCAAGGTACGGAGCCGGAAGAGTAAGTCGTGTAGCAACACGCGACCTCCTAGGCAGTTTCGAGGATCTGGCTCACGGCTGCTGTTAGCTTCTGCCAGGCGTCCTGTTCGATCTCGAGTTCGCGCCGTCCGGCTTTTGTGAGCTCGTAGAACTTCGCTTTTCGATTGTTCTCTGATGTACCCCAGCGGGCTTTGATCCAGCCGCGGCGCTCCAGGCGGTGCAACGCGGGATAGAGCGAGCCCTGCTGCACACGCAGTACGTCGCTGGAGATCTGCTGGATACGCTCAGAAACGGCCCAGCCGTGGAGCGGCTCGAGCGAAAGGGTGCGGAGGATGAGCAGGTCCAGCGTGCCCTGAGGAAGCTCAATGGATCTAGGTGGCATCAGGTTCCCCCTATTGCTTCTACAAGACGCTAACACCAACTCCTGTAGAAGAGCAAGGGGAGAAATTCGGCCGAAGTTGATGCGTTGGCGCTCACCCAAAGAACTATGCATAGGCAAACAGCGAGTTTGGGTGGATGACGGGCAACTCGTAAACCAGCGGTCTCGAAACGGGAACGGAGATCCTGCTTGTCAGGCAGAAATCTCCCGCTCTGGCACTTCTGATTTGAGGAACTTGTTATCCGTAAGCGCCAGGCTGCTGCTGTTGGCGTGTTCCTGCGGCTTCTTCCGAATCTGGATCCTCCTACGCGACCAGCAGGATTTTCCCGGCGGCACTCTTTTCCGCTGCTGCGTGCGCCTTTTCGCGTCCTTCAGTGCGAAACGCTGGCCAAGTGGGATCGACAGCTTCCCTGACCGTACCGCTTCAGCCATATGCAACAGCACCTTCGGGTCCGCCTTCACTTGCATCGTTTTGACTGCAATGGAAGGATACTCAGTCGCG
>DASTCU010000212.1:0-4822 GCA_035710825.1 Candidatus Sulfotelmatobacter sp. | reverse complement strand
TCCGCATCGTCGGCGACCCCGTAAAGTTTTCCCCATTCGCGCCCGTGGTCGAAGATCTTGTTCCCGGCTGCGGCCCGCTCGCCGGAATTCACGCCGCCCTCCGCGCCTCGACTGCGGAGTTCAACCTGATCCTCGCCGTGGACATGCCTTTCGTATCCCCGGCACTCCTGCACTTTCTAATCTCCCGGGCTGAGGGATCAGCCAGCACAGTGACCGTTCCGCGCTCCGCCCGGGGATGGCAACCTCTGTGCGCCGTCTACCGCTCCCGGTTCGCCGACGCAGCCGAAAAAGCCCTGCACGCCGGCCGCTACAGAATCGACGCGCTGTTCACGCCGCTCGACACTCAATCCATCGAAGAACAAGATTTGGAGCGGGCAGGTTTCTCCGCCGCCACGTTTCGCAATCTCAATACCCCCGAGGAACTGGCAAAAGCGCATGAATAAGGACCTTGCTGATTGCAGATCGATGATTGAAAACCTCGATTCAAATCGGCGGGTGGTCTCAAAGGATTTTCAATCTGCAATCTGCAATCATCAATCTGCAATTGCCCCATCAATCTTTCTTGATCTGACGCTCGATTCTTAGTACCTTGCTGCTGAACCCGTCGCTGCCCGAGGTGCGCGTTGCTAATTACCGCCGTGGACTCCATCACGCCCGCCTTGGAACACACCAAGCAGCAATTGTTCAAACCCTTCCGCATCGCGCAATGGACGAAGCTGGCCTTCGTCGGGCTGCTGGCCGGAGAACTCGGTACCAACGGATTCAACCGCTCCAACTTCCAGTTTCCCAGCCATGGCGGGGCTCCGCCGCACTTTCCGCCTTCTCTACCGGTTGATCATGCGCTGCTGGCTGCTCTCATCGGAGCAGTAGTAATTGCCGCGCTCGCCATCGGAATCATTCTCATGTTTGTATCGAGCGTGATGCGCTTCATCCTGTTCGATAGCATCGTCACCAGAGAGTGTCACATCCGCTGGAGTTGGAGCCGCCGCCTTGGCCCCGGCTGGCGGTACTTCGCTTGGAAGTTGCTTTACCTTGTCCTTACCGTCGCGGGTATCGGTGTGTTGGTTGGAATTCCGTTGGCCCTGGCGTTCGCCAAAGAATGGCTCAAGCAACCGAAAGAGCATCTGCCCGCCCTGATATTAGGCGGAGTCATCCTGTTCATGATCTTCTTTACTTTCTTCCTAGCCAGTGCGGTCATTTTTGTACTGACAAAAGATTTTGTCGTCCCCCAGATGGCTCTGGAGAATATTGACGTAATGGAAGGATGGCGGCGGCTGTGGCCGATGATGAACGCCGAGAAGGGAGCCTACGCCACCTACATCGTGATGAAGATCGTGCTCTCGATCGTCGCCGGAATTTTGATCGGCATTGCAACCCTCATCTTAGGATTGATCCTCGTCATACCCAGCGCAGCCCTCGGTCTGCTGGCAGTTCTCACCGGCAAGTCCGCCGGGCTCACTTGGAACCCGCACACCATCGCCCTCGCCATAGCCATCGGATGCATGTTGCTGGCATTCTTCCTCTATCTTGTCTCCCTCGTTTCCGTACCCGCCATTGTGTTCTTTCCCGCCTATTCCATGTATTTCTTTGCCCCGCGATACCCGCATCTGGCTGCAGTTCTCTACGCTCCGTCTGCTGTGGCCCAGGTTCCAGCCGGTGCAAGGCTTCGCTCGCAATAGCCTTTGCCGTGCCATGTTTACGTGAAATTGGGCGGCGGAAGCGCTCGATCGCAATTGCCTGCAGCAACCCTTTCTGCCCTCCCCGACATCTCATCGCGACTGAATTATCCGTACAGGTTCTGCCCGTCATGCACGCAGCCCGCAGCAGTCTGAGCAACACCGGGCCATACGTAGGATGACTGGCAAGAGGAAGCACCATGCGCATGATTCCTTGCCGCCGTACCTTGCTGTTCGCACTCGCCCTGCTGGCCATGGCAATCCCGTCATTGGCCCAGGTGCGAATCTCAGTCGCTTTTGGTCCACCGGCCATTCCTATTTACGACCAGCCGCTTTGTCCCGGTGAAGGCTATATCTGGACCCCCGGTTTTTGGGCATGGGACGACGACGGAGACGATTATTACTGGGTGCCCGGCACCTGGGTCTTGGCTCCTGAAGTCGGCTACCTTTGGACGCCGCCCTATTGGGCTTGGGACAACGGTGCGTTTCTTTTCTACGACGGATACTGGGGCCCGCAGGTCGGCTTCTATGGCGGAATCGTATATGGCTTCGGCTATTTCGGTACCGGCTACGTCGGTGGACGCTGGGAGGGCGACCGCTTCTTCTACAACCGTTCCGTCAACAACGTCAATGTCGTGAACGTGCGCAACGTTTACAACGAAACTGTGGTCAACAACAACGTCACGGTCAATCGCGTCAGCTACAACGGCGGCCCCGGAGGCGTCCAGGCGCGTCCTCGCCCGCAAGACGAAGCCGCGGCGCGCGAGCGGCATCTCCCGCCGGCAGCCCCGCAAATGCAACATCGGCAAACCGCGCGCTCGAATCCCGAATTGCATGCCTCCGCCAACCGGGGCAGGCCACCCATCGCCGCGACTCCGAAACCCGCCGACTTTCGCGACCGCGTACCCGCCAAGGAGGCAGGCGCGCCCTATAATCCTCCGGCCAATCGTCGCGCCGCCGAACAGCCGCGCGGCGGCAACACGCCCCCAGTCCATCCCAGAGATCTTCCCCCGTTGCAGCGTCCCGCTACGTCTCAAAACGGCAATAACAACTACGACCGGAAATACGAGCAGCAGCAGGAAAAGCTGTATCAGAAGCAGGAAAAGGACCGGCAGAAGCTGCAGCAGAAACAGGATCAGGAACACCAGCGGATGGAACGCCAAAATCCGGACCAGTCCAGAAAGCAACAAGTCGAACAGCGCCACCAGCAGCAAACCCAGCAATTGCAGCAGCGCCACGAACAGCAGCAGCAGCGCATCCAGCCGAGACAAGCACCACCACCGGAGCGACAGCCACCGCCCAAGAAGCAGTAATCCCAAAATCGCCGACGCGCGTGCGTAACTCACGCGCTTCGGAAGAAAAAGTCTGGTCCGAGGCACCGAGCGCTACCTGTTACCGACAGTCATTGCAGCCGGGAGTGCTACGTCCCTGAGTGAAACTCTTCGTTCTCGTTGAGCGAGGGAAATTTCTAAGCGGAGCTGCCCTCCCCATCGTTTGTGGTTCGGACCAGCCCGAAATTGGATTGTGGAGGAGCCGAGGACCGCCAGGCCGCGGACCATCTCATTATCTCGATAGCACTCATCATCTGGGAGCAAGCCACTGACGATCAACTAAAATATGTGGATGACCATTGAAGTAGTTATGCGGCGACCGCAACCCAGCGAGTACAGCTCGGTACAGGCTCTAATAGAGACAGTCGCGAACGAAACATTTAGGGACCTTTTTGCTCCGAATCCCGTCCCTCTGAAGTTCGAAGATGAGGATTGGCCGTTAGCATGGGTGGCCGTTTTTCACCAAAAGATCGTGGGCGTGATCATAACGAATCGGGAATGGATTGGCGACTTGTGGGTATTTCGCGAGCACCGCAGACAAGGCGTTGGAAGCAGATTGCTCGCGCAGGGTGAAGCTGAGATAGCAGCCCGTGGTTACCAGACGTGCCGCCTTCGCGTCGTTCGGTCGAATGCCGTTGCCGTGCAATTCTATCTCAGTCGGGGGTGGCAGACTGCGCGTGAGTTCGCGCACGAAAAGTATAACCATGCCATGCTGGAGATGGCTAAATCCTTGCCACACCAGCTTGACAGCGCTGTCTGAGCGGATCGTCGGCCCATCGGAAGTTATCCAGCGGCCATCGAGCTTGCCAATTGGCGAAAGATCCCATAACGCTCATTCACAGGGTTCCATCGTCCCCTACATCCCGCGCGCCAAAACCCTCCCCCAAAAATTTGATAAGGTTGTCAGGATCGCACCTATAAGGCGACAGCTAGAAGCCGAGAGCCGGAAGCCGAATCAATGTCCGACGCCCCTCAACCCGCCGCCCCCTACATCGAATTCCGCGATGTGTGCAAAGCCTTCGGCGACAACGTCGTGCTCGATCACGTTAGCTTCGACGTCATGCCCTCGGAAACCGTCTGCATCCTGGGACGCAGCGGTGTGGGCAAATCAGTCGCGCTGCACCACATCATGGGATTTCTCAAGCCTGACTCCGGCCGCATCATCGTTGCCGGCCAGGACATCACCGACTACACCGAGGAGCAGCTCGAACTCATCCGCAAGAAAGTCACCATGGTCTTTCAAAACGGAGCGCTCTTCGACTCGCTGACGGTCGGCGAAAACGTCGCCTTCCCACTGCGCGAGAGCAGGGAACTGAGCGAAGAGCAGATCTTTCAGATCGTCGACGGCCTGCTGCAAATGGTGGGAGTCCAGCAGATGCGCGACCTGCTGCCTTCCGATCTTTCCACCGGCATGAAGCGTTCGGTCGCCATCGCGCGCGCCCTGGCCGCGCGTCCCGAATGCGTCCTCTACGACGAGCCCACCACCATGGTCGATCCGCTCATGGCGCAACTGCTCGGTGACCTCATCAAGCGCCTCAAGATCCAGCTCAACCTCACCAGCATTGTCGTGACCCACGATATGCGCCTGGCCAAGAAGTTGGCCGAACGCGTAGTCTTCCTCCACGAAGGCAAAGCCATCTTCTTCGGCACCCACGCCGCCATGGAAAAATGCGGCGAGCCCATCATCCAGGAATTCCTCGAACTCGACGAGTTGAAGTTGGAAGCGTGAAGATAGTAGGCAGTGGGCAGTGGTCAGTTGCCAGTGCAATCGACAAGCTTCGGGCCATAGAACTACCGGTGCGATCGAATCCACGA
>DASTCU010000211.1:0-3053 GCA_035710825.1 Candidatus Sulfotelmatobacter sp. | reverse complement strand
GTTTTCGTCTATGTTGTTGGCAATTCGGGTTCGTGACCTGTCAACTCTGACAGTTTGCTATGCCGTGGAGTCCCACGATTCTCTCAGGATAAAGTTGGGGTACTCCCTCGGTGATCACTTCAAAAGCGGCCAACGGTTATCAGTTCAAAACCGGCCAACGAAGTAGCCGTCCAGGACTAAGTTGTTCTACTCTGCTGCCTCTTGTGGAGGCAAGTCAGTTTTGGTGCGCCAGCTGCGCGGACCACACTTGAGCACATGACCGTGGTGCAGCAGGCGATCCAGCATGGCGCTGACGGCGGCCGCGTCGCCCAACAACTTGCCCCAGTCTTCCACGGGACGATTCGAGGTCAACATGGTGCTGGCCCGTTCGTAGCGTCGCATGATGATCTCGAGGAGATCCTCGGCGGCGGTGAGCGGCAGCTTACGCATGCCCAGATCGTCGAGGATGAGCAGGGGCACAGTCAGCAGGAACTCCATGTGCTGTTTGCGCGCACCTTCGAGTGTGGCTTCCGCCAGTTCATCGAGCAGGGTGTGAGTTTCGCGATAGAGCACACGATATCCCTGCTGGATAGCGGCCTGTCCGATGGCTTGCGCCAAGTGACTTTTCCCAGTGCCGGGTGGACCTAAAAATAAGGCGTCGTGGTGGCGGGCGATGAAGGCACCGGTGGCGAGATCGAAGACCAGGCCACGATTCATCTTCTTATTAAAGTTGAAGTCGAAGTTGTCGAGGGTCTTCTGGGAGTCCCGAAACTGGGCCTGCTTTTTCCGCCGCTCCAACAAACGCTCACCCCGACGTGCTAGCTCGTCGGAAACCAGACAGGAGATCAGATCGATAGGGGCGAGCGGTTCGGCTTGCGCCTGGCGTAAGCGGGTTTCCAGCACTGCTGCCATGCCGCCCAGTCGCAGTTGTTTGAGCGCACGATCGAGTTCGATGAGATTCATTCTTTACACTCCTTGGTTCGGTGGTTAATAAGGTCGCGGTACTGCACGAGCTCACGGATCAGAGGATCGACTTGCTGCAAACTCAGTGGAGCTTGGGGACAACGTTCCAGATAGCGGCGGACGAAACGGTATTCCGCGATGCCGATCTCCAGTGCGGCGGCACAGGCTTGATCGACAGCGGGCGCGCCGTACTTCTTGGCTAAGGAGAGGACGCCGAGGATGCGGCGCACGCCCACTTCTCCTTGTTGGCGATGGATGGCGTCGCAGAGTGCGCCGATATGGGCGCCGGCGCGACCCGCTCGCGACAGGAGTTGCGCAGTGCGTAGAGGTGTACGCTTGGAGTGATCCTCGGGCTTGATGCGGTACCAGCCGCGCTTCTGGCGCACATGCTCACGCAGCAGTTGGCTGGTCTTGGGATTGAGCAGCCGGACGAACAACTCATCCCACTGCACTCGCACCACGCGCCCGATCCAGCCCGGCGGTGCGCTGTAGTAGGCGGCTTCGACTTCGACGCAACCGTCGAGATGGACGACGCGCTCGCCGTACTGGTAATAGCGGAAGGGCTCAACCGGCAGCGGAAGCAGGAATGGTTTCTCTTCCGCAAACATCGCCGCGACTTGGCGTTTGGTAGTGCCGTGGATGCGAGTGTCGGCCCAGCGCTCTTCCCAGCGGTCCAGGTAGGCTTGGGCTTCTTCCAGACTCTCGAAGCGCAAACCTTTCAATGGGGTTTTCTGGGCGTGGCCTACCCCCGACTCGACTTTGCCTTTGCGATCTGGATCCTGGATGCGACAGGGCATGGCGACGGCGCCGTAGTGGGCGAGCACATCGCGATAGAGGGGATTGAGAGCGGGATCGTAAACGTCGGGGACGAGCACACCCTCGCGCAGATTATCGAGCACGACGATGCGTGTCGTTCCACCCAATCGACGGAAAGCGCGTTCGTGCAGTTCGGCCCAGATGCGGACGCTGGAGCGGAAGGTCAGCAGACGAACGGCTTTCCGACTGCACCCCAGGGTCATCACGAATAGCCGCGTGCGCCGATAGTTGCCGGTCTCAGGATCGCGCACCATCGGGCCCGTGCCGTAATCCACTTGCGCTTCTTCGCCGGGAGCGGTAACGATCACGACGCGAGCTTCGGGCGTGTGCGTGCCCCGCAGCTTGCGCACAAAGCGCTGCACGCTCTGGTAACTGTTAGTGAAACCGTACTCGGAGACTAGGTCCTGCCAGATCGCCATGGCGTTGCGGCCGCGGCTGAGTCCGAGCTCGATGGCCTCGCGGTAGGTCGCACAGGTGCTGGTGCGAGTGGGCAACGACGAGAAAGCGCCCACTTCGTCTCGCTGGGTTGGCTGGAGGTCGGTGATCACCTCCAAGTCGGTGATCACTTCGTTGGCCGGTTTTGAAGTTGCTTTTCCCTTCGCGGAAGGGTTTTCAGGGTTGGTTTTGGCTTTGCTGTTGGGATCAGCTATCTCCGCAATAGTCGGTTTCCCCGCGCCAAAGTCGGTGATCACTTCGTTGGCCGGTTTTGCTGCCCGCCGCCCCCAACCTCTGGGCGGTCGCACCGCAATCCCAGCCGCTTTCAGGTACTGACTGGCGGTTTCACGACGGATATGGGTGGCCTTCTGGATCTGCCGCAGCGGCCAGCCCAGCCGTCCCAGAGCTAAGACTTGTTGTTTCTTTTCTTCGTTCAAGACATTGGCCATGCCCACGGAGGTTACAAGCCTCCACGGGTGTCAATGTCCTGGGTGCTATTTCATTGGCCGGTTTTCAGGTGATAACCATTGGCCGGTTTTGAGTGATCGCTGAGGTCAGACGACGAAGTATCGACTCCGATTTCGACGATCATTTATTCCCACTTCATTTAGGCGGCTCTTTCTGCTCTTCGCTACTCGTTGAATCTCCCAAGGGGCTACCAAATCCTCTACGCACACGACAGCTGCATGATTCTCTCTTAGCGCCGCGACTGTATGCCTTTGTAAGGCTCGTAAGGAGACTCATCCACGGGCTTTTCAGCGTAGGGCTTGTAAGGAGGCTCGGGCAGCGCAGGCTTCTCGGAGTAAGGCTTATATGGAGTGCCAGCCACCGGTGGCTGTCTAGCGCTTTCGGAGCCTGGT
>DASTCU010000210.1:0-3144 GCA_035710825.1 Candidatus Sulfotelmatobacter sp. | reverse complement strand
TCGACATCGAGCCCGTCGTGCTTGATATTTTTCACCACGCCCACCACGGTGCTCCATGGATTCACAGGATTCTGCCCGAAACGCAACCGGATACGCAGCCGCCGGCCCACCGGATCATGATCCGGCCACCAGTAGCGCCTTGCCGTCGCCTCATCGATGATCGCCACGGGCAATTTGCCATTTTCATCGTCCTCGGTGAAGAAGCGCCCCTCCACCAGCGGGGTTTGTATCACCCGAAAATACTCCGGGCTGATGCGGATAACTTCGGCGCTCAAATCTCCCGAGGATTCCGTGGGCCGGTCTTCGATGTCCAGCGAATTGTGATTCGTGGCGCCGTACGCCGCCGCATCGCTATTGATTGTGTCGGCGGCCGGCAAATTGGACGTAATCGCCGCCAACTCCAGGCCCGGAATCGCGTTCGCGCGCCGCAGCAGTTCGCGATTAAACGGAATCTGCTGCGCTAAGGTGTGATATGGATCGAGCTGCGGATTATTCGGGTTCGGCAGATAGATATTCGCCGTCACCACTTGCGATGGATTGAAGCCCGGATTCTGCCGCAACAAATCGCGCAGCGTTTCCAATAGGAGCCCCGCGCCGATCATCAGCACTACCGCAAAAGCCAGCTGCGACACCATCAGTGCGTCGCGCATGCGCCCGGCCTTCGCGCTGTAGCCCGAGCCGCGCGAGCCCTCGCGCATCGTGCCCGCAAGTCCCGCCTTCGAGGAATGAGTCGCGGGAGCCAGCCCAAACAGTAGACCGGTCGCGAGCGAAATCAGTAGCGCAAATCCCAGCACCCGCCAATCAATGTTTACTTCGCCCAGCCGCGGAAGATTCGCCGGCACAAATCGCAAGACGGCTTTCAGCGTAATCACCGCCGTCGTGAGCCCTGCGATTCCCCCGATGAAAGCCAGCAACAGCGATTCGGTGAGCATCTGCCGGATCATTCTGCCCCCGCTCGCTCCCATCGCCGCGCGCACTGCCATCTCTTGCTGTCGTCCGGAGGCGCGCGCCAGAAGCAGACTGCCAATGTTTAGAGACACGACGAAAACGATTAAGATCACGGCAGCCATCAACACGACCAGCATCGGTCGAACCTTACCCACCAACGATTGCTGCAACGGCACAATCTCAACCGTCCATTTGGCTTGCGGAGGGTAATCATTCGCAAAGTCGCGACGCAAATTAGCAGCCATGGCATCAAGCCGCGCCTGAGCTGGCGCTACGGTGAGGCCCGGCTTGAGACGACCGATTGCCCCGGGTAATATGCGCAGGCCACGCGCCGGCGCTGGGAACGGATCGCCACTGAATCCGCAGGTAATCCACACCTCCACGGCTGGAATGGTCGGTCCGGGGTGGCGAAATCCGGGAGAAAGTACACCTACAATCGTATATAGATCGTTATCGAGGCGGAGGCTCCGGCCGAGGACGCCAGGATCAGCCCCATAAGATCGGCGCCACAAGGCATCGCTGATCACGACCACGGGCGCGAAACCAAGCGCGAAGTCCTGGTGACCAAATAAGCGTCCTAGTTCGGGAGTGGCGCCGAGCATGGAAAAGTAGTTGGGAGAGACCTCCATCATTTCCAAATGTTCGGGCTGTTTGGCACCGGTCAAGTTTGTGGGGCCCAAAACGATGACACTCACATCTTCGAACACATCCGTCTGCGTTCTAAGATCGTCGAATTCCGGCACGGAAAACCGAACGTTCCGCAAACCCACGCCTGGATTGTTAAAGTAGATCCTTACAAGACGGTCGGGGTCGCGGAACGGAAGAGAACGAAGCAACACGGCGTTCACGATGCTGAAGATCGCCGTGTTGGCCCCCACGCCCAGAGCCAGCGTCAGGACTGCCACGATCGTGAAGGTGGGCTTCTTGACCAGCATGCGCAAACCATAGCGAACATCCTGAAGTAAAGCCTCCATGTGGACGCTTCCTTTCGGCCCTCTGCCGGGACCGGCGGAGGACATCACTTGAAAACTCCATTACCAGTTTGCGATCGGCGGACTCTCCTGCCACCGTTGCTGGCCCAGTGGCTCGGAGAATAGGAGGGTCCACTGGTTGTCGTTCAATTCTCTCCAGCCATCCTTGCAACCAGCACTCTGTACCCTTGCTCGTTTTGCCGTCCTGCCCGCCTGTTACCAGGTTGCGTTGGATGCGAAGGGTCGTTATCGCATCGGCGGCGGCCAGATCACCCCGCGGCGCTCCTACTTAGACCAGGGCGGAACCACGCCGTTGCTGCGCGCGTACGCGATCGACTGCCCCAGATGCTCGTGTTGATCTTCGAGAATCAGCATCAGCGCGCCCTGCTTCGTCATGTCTCTTCCGAACAGTTTCACCGGCGCCTGCAGGTCGTTGTCGGAAAGTCTCGTAATCGTTTTTTGCAGATTGACGTAAGAAGCCTTCAGAGCTTCCTGCAATTTCTCCGGATCGGTGATGGGCGCTGGCTGTGCCCCCGTATTCGGTGTGCCCGAGAGCACGCCGACGAGCATGCCGTTCTCCATAACGATCAGGTTGAACACGTCGCCGACGGAGCGAACGCCCTGGCCGGGCTTCCAGTCGTACTTGCCCGACATAACGCGCGCGAGTCCGGTGAATTTGTCGGAAAGCGTTCCGGCATCTTTTCCGAAAGCGGCCTGCATTCCTGCCGGCTGCGCCTGCGCCAGCGCCAACGGCACCATCAGAGCGACCGCAAGCGCGCACACTCCGTACTGAGTCAGAATCTTCTTCATGTGGAGCTCCTCTACCTCACTTAAAACGACTCGTGCTGCTCGTAACGCCAAATGCAGGTCTCAACGCGGCGTTTCTTAACTCCCCTGCGTCAGCGAACCGGCTAGCCGTTTTCAGCGCCGCCTGGCGGCGCGCCTCAGCCGGCCCCCCAGATTCATGTGTTCTTGGCGATGCTCCTGCTCACGGAACATATGCCGCGAAGAACCAGTGTTCGCAGGAAAAGTGACATGCGGTGTCCGAAATGAGACAAGCGGTCAGAGTTGGCCGTCAAATACTGTTGCCACGGATCCGTACACAGGGCAAAACCGGAATTCAAACGTGGCAGCGGTGTCCAGCACAAACGTCTGGGCGGTTGGCGGCCAAAGACTTGTACCTTCCGTTTCAAACGCTTCGTTACATTGGGATGGCAGCACGTGG
>DASTCU010000209.1:0-15049 GCA_035710825.1 Candidatus Sulfotelmatobacter sp. | reverse complement strand
AGCGACCGGCGGTCCGCACACGGCGCACACCACGAACCCGGTGCCCTTTATTGTAGTTTCGGAAAATTCGAAGCAATTCACGCTGAAAGCCGGGGGATCGCTGCGGGACATTTCACCGACCGTGCTCGGCATGCTGGGTGTCGACGAACCGAAGGAGATGACAGGGTCGGATCTGCGGATATTTCTGAAAGCCTCCAGCTGAAAACAAGAATGGGGACGCACCGAGCCGGGCCGTCCCCACAATTAGAAGCTTAGTTTGTCAGCAATGCCGGAGCTGTCGCCAGTAGTCCAGCCACCAACTCCAGATCGTGCAGATCTTCGCGGCTGAAATCTTGGGCGAACTTTGAATCGAGCCCCTTGCGTGAGACCTGAATGACGCCCACCACCGCCGACGTCTTGTCAATGATAGGCACAGACATTAACTTTTGAATGGGTGCGGGAGGCGCCGGTTCCGAAGAGCCGTTTGCGTCGGCTTTGATGGTCTCGAAGATACTGGCGTGCTTAACCCGGGCAAAGTTGTTGAAGATCTCCGGCTTCTTGCTCAGCGCTGTGTGCGCCGCCACCGCCTTGCTGGAGAGCGGAATTGCTCCTGTGGTGCGCAGATGCTCGGGGAAAATAAAGCGGAGCACGCCGCCTTCCAGCCTCAGCAGGGCAACTTCGTTATACTGCACACGAAAAATCTTGGCCAGGACCATGCACAGGTCCAGCGCCGTCACTCCAGGACCCAGCACAGTTCCCACAGGGAGCAGATGCTCGGGAAGTACGACTTCTTCCATCGCAGTGTGATCGTTATTTTGGACCATAGGTCGCCCGCACGAGTTCCCGTTCTTGCCTGGGAACCTTAAACTTTATCGCACTTCACTCGCCACAAGGTACCTGCCCAAAGTAACCAACTCGTTGCTTCTAAGTGCTTTGTTATCACTATGGACCTACTCGGAAGGCCGCTGTCCAGAAGGTGGGCGGCCTCGTTCCACAAGTCGCAAAGCATCATCTGGATAACAGTTTTTGTCACAGTGCGTTGCCGTTGCCGCAGCTCCTTCCGTTCCCGCGACTTCGCTCGTTGAGTAGCTGGCATCTCGTTTACACTTTGTGCCATGAACAATCCGATGCAACCCAACGTAAAGCTGTCGAATGATGCCACCTATCGTGAAAACTATGCGAACAGCGTGCAGATGCGAGTAAACATCTGGGACTTCTTTCTGGTTTTCGGTACCCTGCAGCAACAGACCGAGAGTCACGTGGAGATCCGGAACTTTCAGGGCATCTACCTGAGTCCGCAGCAGGCCAAAGCGCTGTTGGGCCTTTTGCAGCAGAATGTCGCTGGATACGAGAGCGCGTTTGGCGAGATCAAACTCGATCCCCGCATGGGCCCCGCGGGGCCGGTGCATTAAATCCGCGGTCGAGAGTAACCGCTGCATATCAACGCTCGATGTGCAGTCGGGCTGCGAAGTTCAGTCCTAAAGCATCGCTACATGTAGAATGCTTGTCGCATGCGATCGAGCCCGCACCTCGCGCTGGTGTTTGCGGTCGCGTTCGTGCTCATTTTTTTGCTGCATGCGCCACTCCTGCGGCTGCCTTATTTCTGGGACGAAGCCGGCTACTACGTTCCCGCAGCGCGCGACCTGCTGCTCACAGGAACTCTGATTCCTCATACCACCGTTTCGAACGCCCACCCACCACTGGTATTGGCTTGGATTGCTGTGTGGTGGAAGTGCGTGGGCTACGCTCCATTGGTGACACGGTCGGCAATGTTGCTGGCCGCGGCGTTCTCGCTGCTGGGAGTGTTCCGGCTGGCGCAGAGTGTGGCGAACACGCAGGTAGCCGCGGCTTCTGCAATGTGCACCGCCGTCTACCCGGTTTTTTTCGCACAGAGTTCGCTGGCGCAGGTAGATCTGGTGGCAGCTGGGCTTACGTTCTGGGGATTGTGCGCCTATCTCGAAGATCGCACGGTGGCGGTGGCAGTCTGGTTCTCACTTGCGGCGCTCGCCAAAGAGACTGCTATTCTTACGCCTGTGGCCCTTGTCTGCTGGGAATTGTTGGGTTTCGTGGCAAGGGGCGAATGGCGGTCGCGATTATTCGACAAGGCGACTGATCGACAGTTTGGAAGGCGCGCGGTTTCGCTGCTATTTCCGCTAATTCTGCTAGCGACGTGGTATACGTACCATTTCGTGCGGACCGGATATGTCTTCGGCAATCCAGAATTTTTTCACTATAACGTCGCCTCCACGCTTAATCCTCTGCGTTTCGTGCTGGCGCTCATTTTGCGAATCTGGCAAACCTTTGGGTATTTGAATCTGTGGCTGCTGACGGGGGCCATGCTCCTTGCGATGCTTCTGCCGCCGTTGCGTGATCATGACTCGAAAAGGCCTCGCATAGCAATTTCCACGCAGGCTGTCTTTTTCGCGGTCATCGCAACCTACCTTGTGAGCATGGCGCTCATCGGGGGCGCGGTGTTGGCGCGCTACATGCTTCCGACGGTGCCGCTGGTCATTATTCTGGCAGTCTCGACGCTTCGCCGTCGGATTCGATTATGGCCAGCCGTGGTGGCCGTAGTTGTCCTGGCATTCGTGTTCGCGTGGTTTCGGAATCCTCCCTACGGATTCTCGCCAGAAGACAATCTGGCCTACCGCGATTACGTCGTTCTCCATGAAGATGCGGAGCGATTTCTTGAAGCGCGATATCCCATGGCGCATGTACTGACCGCATGGCCTGCCTCTGACGAGTTGACGCGGCCCTGGTTGGGCTACGCGACACGTCCCATGCAAGTGGTGCGGATCGAAGATTTTTCGCTCGAACAAGTACTCTCCGCCGCCGAATTCCGCTCACACTTTCAAGCCGCGCTAGTGTTCTCCACCAAGTACGAGCCTGCCCATTCGCTAGGAGATCGCTGGCACGCATGGATTGATTTGAAGCGCCGGTTCTTCGGCTTTCATCGCGACTTGCCGCCCGCAGCCGCAGCGCAGATTCTTGGAGGGCATGTTGTCTTTTCGGAAGAGCGAAAGGGACAGTGGATCGCGGTAATCGAGATGGATCGGGAACAAATCTTGAATGCGAGAGTAAGGTAGCCATTCCGCGTTGGAAGCTACTGGGTCGTTTCGTGATGCGCCGTGCGTGGGCGTGGACGCCCACGCGACAGCCGGCAAGATGCCGGCGCTACGGGCTCATTTCTGCATGAGGTGGCAGGAGTGGGTCTTGATGACCAGCCACACTTCTTTTCCCGGTTCGAGTTGCAGTGAATCGCGCGCCGCCAGGGTCAGGTGGGCTTCCATCTCGACGCGGCATTTCACGCGAGCGGAGACAATCACATCACGCTGCTCGAGGGACTTGATTCTGCCCGGGATCACGTTCCGGGCGCTCAAGCCGATCGGCGGAGCTGTCGCCAGCAGAATGTCGCCAGCTCGAATTCCCACTCGGAGCGCTGAGCCCACCCCTCCCCGAACCAGGGGAGTTTCGAGCATGAGGACGCCACCCTCCCCGGCTACGCGACAAGTCATCGTACCCCTCGCCGGATGGACTGCATCCACAACCGCGTCGAAGATATTCTCGAAACCGATCAACTGAGCGACAGTCTCGTGGATGGGGGCCGTCATCACCTCATGCGGCGTACCATCGGCAACGATGTTTCCAGCATCGAGCACGAGCACTCTTTCTCCCAGAGCGAATACCTCTTCACGGCTATGTGTGACGTAGAGGATGGGGATGCGGTGGGCTTGGTTCCACTGGCGCAGGTCGTCAATGATTTTCGATTTCGTAGGCGAATCGAGCCCAGCCATTGGTTCGTCGAGCAGGAGTACTTCGGGATCCGTAACCAGCGTTCGGGCCACAGCCACACGCTGGCTTTCTCCGCCAGAGATCTCGCGTACGCTGTGTTGTGCCAGATGAGGAACACGGAAGGCCTGCAGAATTGCGTGAGTCCGTTGGTGGCGGTCTGTGTTGGGCAAGTGCGCCAGGCCGTATGACACGTTCTGCTCCACAGTCATGTGCGGGAACAGGGCGAGGTTCTGAAATACGTAGCCACAGCGGCGTTGCGCCATGGGAAGATTGATCGCTTGGGCAGAGTTGAATAGCACGCGGCCGGCAAGCGAAATGTTTCCAGTGTCTGGCGCGGCGATTCCGGCAACGCAATCGAGCAGCGTGGTTTTGCCCGCTCCGGATGCGCCAAACAGAATGTTGAAACCGGGAGCAGCGTCGAATTCGGCATCGAGAACGAACGGAGGTTCGTGCGCCGCCTGAGTCTTGCGGAACTTGGCTTGAAGCGAGCCGTTGCTCCGCGTCTCGACCGCGGGCGCATCTCCATTTGGTTCGGCGATCTGGCGCGACTGGGTCATCGCGCCTATTTTACGGGATGAATCATCCACGCTTTGCGATTGAAGCCATACACGATGGCTAGCAGGGCGAAACAAAGAATTAGCAGGAAGAGAGACGTCTGATTTGCGCCGGAATAATCGGAAGCCTGCACGCGATCATAAATGTCGATCGAAACCGTGCGCGTGATGCCGGGAATGTTGCCGCCCACCATCAGTACGACACCGAATTCTCCCATCGTATGCGCGAAACTCAGGGCCGTACCGGTGATGAGCCCCGGAATGGAGAGCGGCGCGATGACCCGAACAAACGTGCGCAACGGGGATGCCCCCAAGGTGGCGGAAGCGGCAAGCAACTTCCGATCTACGCCCGCAAATGAGGAAGCGAAGGGCTGGACGGCAAAGGGAAGGCTGTACAGAACCGACCCGATCACCAGGCCACTGAAAGTGAACGCCAGGGTGTGCCCGGTAAGAGAGATCCACCAGCGACCTAAGGGGCTGCGTGGCCCAAGCGCGACGAGCACGTAGAAGCCGAGCACGGTCGGCGGGATTACGATTGGCAAAGCGACCAGTGCCTCGACCAGAAACTTCCAGCGCCAGCGGGAGAATGCGATCCAGTATGCGATCGGCAGACCAACAATCAACAGGATGACTGAAACCGTAACTGCCAGTTCCAGCGTCAGCCAGAGTGTTTGCCAGTCGATTGCCATGAAGTGCAGGAGAGGAGCGTAGCTTTCACCCGAGCCAGTCGTTAGTATCGGCTGGCGGGCGGAACGATTCCGTTCATCCGAAGGTATACCACCATCTGACCGTAATGGTCGAAGCCGTGCGATGAAACCGCGGTCGCCAGGCCCAGGCGCGAAACAGACCCTTCTCCGAATGGGCTCTTTACTGTTCCTGTTAGATTGCTGTCGTTGATGGTGGCGAGTGCTTTGTGAACGTACTCGAATGAATCTTTGAGGTACTTGAGGACTTCAGCTTTGGTCGTAACCGAGGCGGGACCGGATTCGTCGCCAATATCAACGGGAGGCTTCTGTTCTAAAAGTGCGGCGCCTAATTCGTAGTTTACGGCTGCCACGTGCTTAATCTGCTGGGCGAAGGTCCGCACGCCTTTGAACTCGCCGCTGGTCGGAGCGAATCCGAACTTGTCTTCCGGCATGGCCTCGCAGGCGGGAATGAATTCGTGCTCAAAATTGCTGACACTGCGATCCAATAATTGAGAGGCGGTATGATGTTCTTCTTTCGGCTTGGTTGTTTGGGCCGCTGCAACCAGCGTCAGCAACAAAAACCCACCTACAATCGCTCCCCTTCTGGCTTTCATAAGTTCCCCCTTGAGAATTAATCCCGCACTACGGCCGGAGCCATCTGTAGCTCAGCACCGGTGAGGCGATGACGGCGGATGCTGGACAATCCGGCCACCATAGCCAGAGCCGACCACGCCAGCGCCGCGGGCACGCCCTGACGCGCTGCGAGTTCTCCCCAGAGCGCGCTGCCCAAGGCCATGCCACCCTGCAGCACCAGCAGGTACATGGAGAGCGCTCGTGCCCGCATCCACGATGGACACATCGTTTGCGCCACGACGTTGAAGCAGGCCAGAATGCCGATCCAGGCGGCTCCCGCCGTAAACAATACCAGACACAGCCATTCAAAGATATGTACTTGCCCCGCCGCAAAGGTCATCGCGGCGAAGACCACCGTCGCGCCCGCCACAAGTCCATCCACGGAATACCGCAGGCGCAGCCTCGGCAGAACTGCTGCTCCCGCGAGCGCGCCAAGGCCGAAACAGGTCAGCAAGAAGCCATATCCTTGTGCACCATGGGGCTGACAAACAACAGGCAGCAGAGCGAGCAGCGAGGTCGCGCCCACGCTGAAGGCGCCGGTGCGAATGAGCACCGAGCGGACCTGCGGCGCACCACGCACGTAGCGGAATCCTTCCCAGACAGCCTTCAACACGCCGGGGTTTGCTGGTGATCGTTGCGGCGCCCGCTTCCACTGGCAAAGGAAATAGACGACTCCGAAAAATGACGCGGCATTCAGCAGAAAGGACCAGCCCGCTCCGGCGGCTGCGACTACGATTCCTCCGAGTGCAGGACCAACTGCCCGCGCGACGTTGAATCCTGCAGAATTCAGAGCGACGGCGGAAGCATGCCTCGCAGGCGACACGACGTCTGGCGTGATCGCCTGCCACGCCGGATCGTTCATCACCGCGCCGAACCCCATTAAGAATGTGAACGTCAACAGCACCCAGGGATTCACGGCATGAATCAGCGTGAGTATGCCAAGCGCCGCAGCAGCGGCAATCATCCAGCTCTGGGTGAACAGCAGGATCCGGCGTCGGTCGACCATGTCCGCCAGCGCACCGGCGGGAAGAACAACGAGGAAAACCGGAATAGAGGAGGCGGCCTGCACCAGGCTCACCATGAGGGGAGAAGTGGAGATCTGGGTCATCAGCCAGCCCGCACCGACATTTTGCATCCACGTGCCGGTATAAGAGATAACGGCGGCAATCCACAGCGAGCGGAAAAGAGGCTCGCGAAGCGGTTCCCAGGCCGCGTCGGTGCGTCTGGTGCGCGCGCCTGGCATGGAGGGAACTGTGATGTGATCCGCCATCTCTCCTCGCGTTCCGTGTGTCCGTTGGGGCTAAGTTTATGTTGGTATCTTGACCGTCGCTGTCTCAAACGGCCACTCCGAATGTTTCCAGGCCCGAATCAGGTAGATCAGGATTCCGGTCAGCAGAATGACTGCCGCATAGCGCACTTCCTTCTGCCAGTTCTCCCGCTTAAACAAGATGAACAGGAATCCCGCGCAGGCCAGCACCGCCGGTACTGGATAGAGCCACATCCGAAAGGGCCGCGGCAATTGAGGCTGGCGGATCCGCAGCACAATCACTCCGACTGCCTGCACCAGGAACTGCAAAATAAGGCGAATGACCACCAGCGCGGCAATGGCGTCCTTGAGCCGCAGAAAACAGAACGCTGCCGCCACCACTCCCAGCGCTAACAGGGAAATATGGGGGAAACGGTACACTGGATGCACTCTGGCAAATGCTCGGAAATAATTGCCATCCCGCGCGGCCGCGTAAGGAACCCGGGAATAACCCAGCATCAGCGAGAAGACGGATGCGAACGCGGTGGCGATGACCAGCGCAGTTACCAGACGTGCTGCCCAGGCGCCATAGATCCTCTGCATAAATAACGAAACAACATACAACCCGCTGTTGTTCTGTCCCGCGTGCAGCATCTCCCGCCACGGCACCACCGCCAGAATGCACACATTCATCAGTAGATATAGACACGCAACCAGCAGAATGGAAAGCAGAAGTGCCCGTGGAATATTCTTTCCCGGATCCTTGATCTCGTCGCCGAGAAAGCAGACGTTGTAGTAACCCCAGTAATCGTACGTGGCGACCAGCATGGCTCCGCCCAGCCCAACCAGGAATTGGTGAGACAAGGTGAAGGCGCCGGGAGGGAAATCGAAAGCCAGCGCGCGGTTGAAGTGTGTGAGGCCGGCAAAGATGATCCAGCCAATCGTTCCCATCACGACAAACCACAAAACTTTTGAAAGTCGCCCAATCGCGGTGATGCGCCGGTAGAGCAGCAGCACGGTAAAGAAACAGATCACTACGGCAAGGGCCGTTCCCGGGGTGACGATCCAGCTCACCTGCAGCGTCCCCGCCCATGGAATGTGCAAGGCTGCGTCATGATGCGCGTACACCGTCTCGAGTTCAGGCCAGTAATAGGCTGCGTAGCCCGCCAGCCCAATGCAGCCGGTGGCGATGGAAAGTGGGGCGCTGAAGGAAACTTGCCAGATGAAAAGAAAGGAAATCAGTCGTCCCCATTTAGCAGGCCCATAAATCTCGAGGAGATAGCGATAGGATCCGCCGGAGTGGGGCAGCGCTGCGCCCAATTCGGCCGAGACCAGCCCGTCGCATACCGCCAGCAGCGCCCCCGCCACCCATCCCAACATCGCCTGCGGGCCGCCCATGGCGCCCAATACCAGCGGCATGGTGATGAATGGCCCCACGCCGATCATGTCAATCATGTTGAGCGCCGTCGCACTTCCGAGGCCCATCCCACGGATGAGAGCGGGAGAGTCTGAAGTAGGATTTTTGGGATTGTGCATGGTGAAGGCTGGTGCTAGGGATCAGTGGCTAGTATTGGACTCAATCTGCTGACTGATGTCACAGTATGAATTCTTCTCCAGAGATCTTCCGCTACTAGTTGCTGAACACTTAGCGCTGACCGCGGACCATGGATCACTGCTTCTCGTGCCCGGCGCTGAGCAGATTGACGTATAGTCGCACCGCTCCCGGGACTCCCGCGGGCAATTGACGAAAGAATGCGTAGCCCGTGTAGATATAAGTTCCCTTACCGTATTGGGCGCGCAGCAGGCCGCCTTTTTGCTCGTCCTCTCCCGGATCATGCGAGGCGAGCAGCGGCTTGAAATGATCGTCCCATTTATCCATGAAATACAAGCCGCGCTCCTGGACCCAGCCATCGAAATCGGCAGATGTGATCGTATTCGGAAAATGGAAGATGGCATCCTCTGGCACGAGAATCTGGACGGGGGCCTCCTCCACGGACACGCGGGCACGGCTTAGTTGGGCTGGATAGGGCGTGAATTTACCGCTGTTGAAGTCACCCACACCGGTGTCGTATTGGACGACAAGGGTTCCGCCAGCAGAGACGAATTCCAGCAGCTTCTTATTATTTTCCGCGACTTCCTTCTGCGTGTCGTAAGCGCGAATGCCGAGCACGATTGTGCCGTACCGGCTGAGATCTTCGCCGGCTAACTTAGCTGCCGGAATCTCCGTTACGTTCATCCCAATCTGCTTCAGCACCGTCGGGATGTCGTCGCCGGCGCCCATGATATAGCCGATTTTCAGATCATGCGGCACCTGCACATCTACAATGCTGACGCGCTGTCGTGCTGGCTGATAATAGTAGAAGCTACCCAGGTCCTCGCGCGAGACCAGCGTATAACCCTCACTGTATTTCTCGCCGTCGGAGACGAGCACTGCGCGTAGCGTGGCGCGACCGGGCTGCAATCCGGCGGAGGAAATTCTGAACTGGACATCGCGTTTCTCGCCGCGATGAGTGAAATCTACCGAAGCCTGCGGTGGTTCCGAGCGCCAGCCCTGGGGCAGTTCAAGCCGCAATTCGCCATGGACTGCCCGCGGGAGATTGCTGGTCACTCCCACGGTGACGGAAGTGGTACTGCCATTGTGAGTCGAGATAACCCGGGAACCTGGCTCCAACATCACCGAGAAAGAAGGCACGATGGCCAAGGGCCGGGCGCGCACCTTTCCGGAGTCGTCGAGGAAAGGTGTCACTACGGCCGCGGTGACTTCGCTGCGGGTGCGCGTTCCACCCGACGCCGCACCCGAATATTCCACATGCGCGCGAAGGGCGGGAGGTGGAAAGGGGAGCGTCGCGTATCTCTCGTTATCAACGTGATTGATGCTTTCGGTATTCGGATCGTCCCGATGCCAGTAAGGGCGCGTGTATGGCGTAACTTTCGGGACGCGCAACCGGAAGTCCGCATGCAAATCCTCTCCCGGCTTGACAGTCTCGGGCCTGGTTTTTCCGTTGATCGTGTTCCATCCCTCAGGGACTTCCAAACCGATGTGATCAATCAGCAGCGGCAACTTGGAGCCATTGTGAAAGGTCACCGCGATCAGAAATTCCTGGCTCGGCGAAACCGCTGTCAGGGCGGCCGACTCCTTGGGGATGCCAGCTTTGCGCTCGGCTGAAGCATCCGCCGCGAGGGTGACTCCTAATGCGAGATTCAGAGCCGTCTCGGCTTGCTGTCGCTTATCGGCGATCTGAGTGAGCAACTCACGTTTTGCCGATGGGCTCAAACTGCTGGCCAGCCCTTCGGTGCTGATCCGGCTCAATGCCGCCACAACTTTCATCAGAGGATCCGCGGCTTTCGATGCGTCACCATCTTTCGCGTCGTTCGCAGCTTCGGCGATCTGCTTCGCAATCGTGGTTAGATCGGATCGCAGTTTTGGAAGCTTGGTCCCCAGTTCTGAGGCCATGCCCGGCAGCGTCGTATCGATCCCGTCGAAAAAGCTCTTTTCGTGTCCGTTTTTCCCCGCAGACGAGGGCAAAACTGAATCTACCAGCCTGTAAAACGTAAAGCGGTCACCGGGATCCACCGTCCAGTTCGCTGCGCCCTGCGACATTTGGTGGCGTAGACCTTGCATTGCGAACTGAATGTAAGAGGTGCCTAACACGGGATTGTTCTGTCCCGTATTGAATTTCACGGTCCAATTTGCATCCGGGCAGGTCATCGAGCCCCAAGGACACACGTTGCCGATGTAGAACTTTTTCGGCTGCCAGGGTTGCAGGCCTTCCGCAATCTGCTCGGGAAATCGCTTGGGATCTGCCGCGGCGCGGAAGGCTTCTTTCGTCAGGATGCTCGAGGCCTGGTGATTTCCGTGGCCATCGCGCTCGGTGCCGGAAAAACGCGCGACCAGCACGTCAGGGCGAAAGGTGCGAATCACGCGAATCATGTCCGCGAGCGCGACGTCGTGGCCGCCCCATTTGGCGAATGTTTCTTCAGCGCTCTTGGAAAATCCGAAGTCGGCCACGCGCGAGAAGCGATCTTGCACGCCGTAATATTGATCCGATGCGAGCAATTCCTCAGCCCGCAGGACGCCGAGCACGTCGGACAGGTTGCTGCCGATTTTATTCTGCCCGCCCTCGCCCCGATTCAGAGTCATCAGCAACGTATTGACGCCTTGCCCACGGGCCTGAAGCGTCAGGAGACCGCCATCTTCATCATCGGGATGCGCGACCACCTGCATTAATCGCGCGGTCGTTCCGAGGCGCAGCAGTTCAAAACGCAAGCCGGATAATGCCTGATCCTGCGGAATCTCTGCCGGAAGGCCCTGGTACAGCAAGCCCGGAGGATCTGCCACCACGTGATCGGTGAGAACTTCCGCTTGAGAGGTACGCGCGCCCGAGTTCTCGGTACTCGCTGGTTTAGTCTTATCGGCGGTTTGCGACGGTGCTGCGAGGGCAAACCCCAACAGAAGAACAGTGACGTTGATTGCGAGAGGGTGTAATCCCCGAAAGAAAGGAAGACTGCAGCGTCCCCCACGCTGCGGCAAGCTGGCAGGTCCGGAATGTCTCACGCTACAAGGATGGGGCCTATGCGGGGTTTGACGCAAATTTTTCCCTGTCTACTGGCGGCCTTCCTTCAACGCAGCCTGACAGTTGCCGGCAGCGGTCAGCACTTCGTTAAAGGCCGTCTCTTTTCGTAGGTCTTTTAGAAGAGGATCGTCCAGCAAGGCTGAATAGGCGCAATAGTTCTGCTGCACGGCGGCCTTCAACAGGCGAAGGGCCGGTTCGTTCTGCCCGCAATAGGCCATCAAAGCGCCGACGTGATACCAGAGTTCGGGATCGTTCTCAAGCCTGACAGACGATTCGGACTCGCGCACGATTTTCGCGAAGTCTGCGGGACGCTGCACGGCCGTGCACGCTTCCATCAAGTCGCGGTGGTAGGAGGAAGTCTTGCCCATATTCTTCGCGGCATTTCGCGCTTCGGTAACATTGCCTTCCCCTAGATACACGTAAGGAGTGACCCACGCGGACCATTCGGTACCGGCATCCATGTGGACGAAGTCCATCGCACGATCCGTCTTGCCCATTTCGAGGAATGCCCAGGCACAAGAACGAAGATTGAAGTTGCCCGGATCCAGCTGCCGTGCCGCGTTGCATTCCTCGGTCGACTTGTCGAGCTGTCCGGCGTAGCGCAAGACGTAGCTCAGGGCGAAATGAGCGTCAGCGCTCTGTGCATGCCGCCGCACGAGGTTCGTGGCCGCGTCGTAGGCTGGTCCCAGTTCTCCACGCTCTACGTGATTGACGATCAACAGGCTCGATGCAATGATGCGATCCGGGTCGAGTGAAAGGGCGCGCTCGTATGCCGAGTTCGACTTCTGGAACATGGCTTCGCCACCGTCACTGAACGTCGAGTCGAAGTAATATCGCTGACCCAGTGCTTCCCAGGCCGGAGCATATGTGGGGTCAAGCCCCACTGCGAACTGCAGCAGTTTGATTGCTTCTTTGTTGGGGCCGGGATCGTGGGTCTGAGCTGCGCTTTGCAGGAAAAACTCATAGGCCCGTTGATTCTTCGGACGCGATGCCGTGTCCACTGCTCCTCCGCTACCTCCTAGTATCGGCAACAAACCATTTTTTAGGTTTTCGGTGAGTTGCTCATTGAGGCCGATCACATTATCTGTCTTCTCAGTGACAGTGACTTGCCAGAGCAGGCGATCCGTTGGGACATCGATGGCCTCCAGGGTTACAGCCAGTTGGTCACCCTGCCTTCGAAACGATCCGGTGAGCAGGCGGCCAACCCGCAACTCCACTCCTACTTTCTTCGGATTGAGATCAAGCGCTACATACTTCCGCGTGACTGACGAGGGGCGGACTTCCAACGTCCGTGCATACGACAGGGTGCTGGTCAACTCGTCTGCCAGGGCGAAGCGCAGGTAATCGATGCTGATGTCGCCAGCCATGTTCTGCAGCGGCAGCACCGCAATGGCATTGCGCTGCTCAGCAACCGCGACCTCCCGGTGCTTGTACCACCAAGCTCCGACTGCCGCCAGCACCGTGACCAGCAGCGCCGCAGTCCCCACCAGCAAATAGGTTTGCAGACGATTGTTTCTGCCAAACGTTCTCGAGGCCACCCGTAGCCTTGCGGTGGCGCTGGGTGTCTTGATCGTCCCGGACTCTGCTTCCTTTTTAAGGAGTGCCAAGTCTGACCGCATCTCCGCCGCGCCTTGATAGCGGTGCGTGCGGTCCTTTTCCATGGCTTTGCCGATGATCCCTTCCAACTCAATCGGGATCTTGGGATTCAACTCTCTGGGAGGGGTCGGTTTGGAATGCAACACGGCATCCAGCGTGACCAGCGAGTTCGCCCCGGTGAATGGCTTCTTGCCGGTAGCCATTTCGTAGAGAACTACCCCAAACGAGAACAGGTCGCTGCGCGCGTCCACAGTCTCGCTGCGCGCCTGTTCGGGAGACATGTAGACCGCGGTGCCCGGAATGACACCGACCGCAGTCAGAGAAAGGTCAGCGCCATCGTCTTCGGTTCCCAGGTTATGCACCAGCTTTGCCAGGCCGAAGTCCAGGACCTTCACCGGACCGGAGGGCGTAAGGAAGATGTTGGCTGGCTTAATGTCGCGATGAACAATCCCCTTGATGTGCGATGCTACCAGCGCGTCCGCAACCTGCACGCCGACGTCGAGAACCTCTTCCACCGGCATCGCATGGCCGGCGATATGCTGCTTCAGGCTTTCGCCTTCGAGCTTCTCCATTACGATGAATGGATGGCCGTTGTTGTCTTCAATGCCGTGGATGGTGCAGATGTTGGGATGGTTTAGGAGGGATGCGGCGCGCGCTTCACGAGTGAATCGCTCCAGCGATTTGGGGTCGCCGGCCAGATTCTCTGGAATGAACTTGAGGGCGACATGGCGCCCCAATTTGAGGTCTTCCGCCTCATACACTACGCCCATACCACCCCCGCCCAGCTTGCCAAGGATGCGGTAATGGGATACTTGCTGTCCGATCATGAGAGCGCGCGATCTGGTTTGGCGGTAATGTTAGGCCCCCTGCCGCATCCGGTCAACCGCCTTGTGCGGCGACACGCGCATAACGACAGAGTTTGCGGCGGGTTGCTGGATTCCTTTTGAATTTGTTCTTTTTGAAACGAAGCAGGCGCCAATTCCCACGGAGGGCCTTGCTACGTCCCTTCGTAAGATGCGCGTCATCACCGCTTTGGTTGAAATGAACTAACATGAAATTGGGCGGGCATCGCCCGATGTTCGCCCCTCTTTCACCAGGAGGTTGCCTCAATGAGTGCCAGTTCCCGTCCCCCCGCGCTGCCTGATCTGCAGGAGGCAATTCGGCGGCGCGCCGAAGAGATTTACATCCAAAGTGGCCGAGTTCCGGGCCGCGATTTGGAAAATTGGAGCCAGGCGGAACAGGAAGTCATGAGCGAGTTGGCGCACCCCGGCGGACAGCGCAATGCAGTGGTCGTTCGCGTCAACGGCGTGCGATATGTGGGCGAGTACAAACCCGAGTCAGCCGGCGGATACACTCCCGGCGAGTTTGGCTCTGGCGCTTCCGTTCCGGTCCGTTTCGAGGGTGAGAAAATGTTCGTGACGCGACCCAATGGCGAGGAACTGGAGACCAGGATCGTTCAGAAAATCGGTTGAGAAGCTGAACTTGATATATTGCCTACGTGTTGAACCTGCTGGTCCAAACGCCAAGAAGGCGAAGCAGTCCCAGTCTGCTCACCACGCTCCGCCACCTGGGCGCTGCGGGTCTGTTCTTTCTGGCGATTCTCGATAGCTCTCCCATCCCGTCATTCGCGGGGCCGGACATTTTGACGGCGATCCTTGCTGCAAGTCACCGGCCCTTATGGTACGAATATGCCGCGTCGGCGACGGCAGGATCGGTGATTGGCGCTTACATCACCTTTCGGCTGGCGCACAAAGCCGGTTCGGCCTACCTTGAGAGTAAGTTCAAGAAGAGCAGAGTTTCGAAGTTTCTAAAGCTGTTCAAGCGATGGGGCACCGGAACACTTATCGCCTCAAGCGCTATTCCGCTACCTTCACCCACGAGCATGTTTTTCGCAGCGGCGGGTGCTTCCGACTACCCGAAAGGAAAATTCCTTACGATTGTTGCGCTGAGCCGTGCGGTTCGATACTTCGGGATTGCATACATTGCCGG
>DASTCU010000208.1:0-22117 GCA_035710825.1 Candidatus Sulfotelmatobacter sp. | reverse complement strand
TCGAGCATGTCGACACGTCCGACCATCTCGTCTATGGTGCGGAAGCCGAGTTGGGCCATGTATTGCCGCACCTGCTCGGCAAGGAAGAAAAAGAAATTGATGACGTGCTCGGGCTGCCCTTTGAATTGTTTGCGCAAGGCGGGGTCCTGGGTTGCAATGCCGACGGAGCATGTGTTCAGGTGGCATTTGCGCATCATGATGCAGCCCATCGCGATGAGCGGAGTTGTGGCAAAACCGAACTCTTCGGCGCCCAACAGCGCAGCGATCACGACGTCGCGGCCAGTTTGCAGCTTTCCATCGGTTTGGACCCGAATGCGGCTGCGGAGATCGTTTAACAGTAAAACCTGCTGCGTCTCTGCCAACCCAAGTTCCCAGGGAATGCCGGCATGCTTGATGGAGCTCAACGGTGACGCCCCGGTGCCGCCGGTGTCGCCGCTGATGAGCACCACGTCGGCATGAGCCTTCGCCACGCCGGCAGCTACGGTGCCCACACCGACTTCGGCTACAAGCTTCACGGCGATACGGGCCCGCGGGTTGACGTTCTTCAAGTCGTAGATCAGCTGTGCGAGGTCTTCGATGGAATAGATATCGTGATGAGGCGGCGGAGAAATGAGCCCGACGCCCGGAATCGAATGCCGGAGGCGCGCGATGACTTCATCGACCTTGTGTCCGGGAAGCTGCCCGCCCTCGCCGGGCTTGGCGCCTTGGGCCATCTTGATCTGCAGCTCGTCGGCGTTCACCAGGTAATTCGCAGTGACACCGAAGCGCGCCGAGGCAACCTGCTTAACCGCGCTGCGGCGGAAGTCACCATTGGCATCCGGCTTGAAACGCTCTTCGTCTTCGCCGCCCTCCCCGGTATTGGACTTGCCGCCAATGCGGTTCATGGCAATGGCCAGCGTTTCGTGGGCTTCCTTACTGATGGAGCCGAACGACATGGCGCCGGTGGTGAAACGCTTCACGATTTCTTTGGCGGGCTCCACTTCTTCAAGCGGAACCGGGCTGTCGCTCTTCTTAAGTTTCATCAACCCGCGCAGCGTACACAGGTTGGCGCTCTGGTGGTCGATGAGGTCGGTATATTCCTGGAAGGTCTTGGCGCTCTCCTGCCGGACGGCATGCTGCAGCTTGCTGATTGTCTGCGGATTGAGAAGATGATACTCACCATTGACCCGCTGGTGATAGTTACCGCCGACCCCGAGTTCGGTCTCGAAATCGGTGAGCGGACGGAACGCATACTCGTGCTTCATCTGCGCTTCGGCGGCAAGCACCGAAAGGCCGATGCCTTCGACACGCGAGGTCGTTCCGCAGAAGTAGGCCTCAATCAACTCTTTGTTCAGACCAATTGCTTCGAAAACCTGTGCTCCCTGGTAGCTTTGCAGCGTGGAGATGCCCATTTTCGAAAAGGTCTTCAGCAGACCCTTCTTGATGGCCTTGAGAAAATGTTTGACCGCCAATTCCGGTGTGATGTCATCGCCCAGTTCACCGCGCCAGGCAAGGTTCTCCACACTCTCGAGAGCCAGGTAGGGATTGATGGCGCTCGCGCCGTAGCCGCTCAACAAAGCAAAGTGCATGACCTCGCGCGGCTCGCCGGATTCGGTAATTAAAGCGACCTGGGTTCGCGTTTCTTCGCGGACCAGCAGATTGTGGACGGCGGCCAGAGCGAGTAGGCACGGTATCGGGGCGTAGTCCTTGTTAACTCCGCGATCTGAAAGAATGAGCAACGAGTATCCGGCCTTCACTGCCAGAGAAGCCCGCTGACAAAGCTCGTCCAGAGCCCGCTTGAGTCCGGACTCCCCTTCGCTTGCGTGGAAGAGTGCGGGCAGCGTGGTGGCCAGCAAATCACGATTCGAAACGCGGCGCAGTTTTTCCAGTTCGCGATTCGTGAGCAGAGGATGCGCCAGCTTCAGCATGTGGCAATTTTCCGGCGCCTCTTCGAGAATGTTGCGCTCGCTCCCGATGTAGCTGATCAGCGACATCACCATTTCTTCGCGAATGGGATCGATAGGAGGGTTGGTCACCTGCGCGAAGAGCTGCTTAAAGTAATTGAACAGCGATTGCGCCTTGTCAGAGAGGCAGGCCAGCGGCGTGTCCGTGCCCATGGAACCCACCGGCTCTTCGCCCTTCAAAGCCATGGGCGCGAGAATCATGCGCAGGTCTTCGTCGCTGTAGCCGAAGACACGCTGACGGCGCAGAAGGGTCTCGGCGTCGGGATAATGCATGCGCGTAGGCTCGGGAAGTTGATCAATGGTGATCTGATTTTCCGCCACCCACTGTGCATAAGGCTGCTGTGACGCCAGCTTTAGCTTGATCTCTTTGTCAGAGACGATACGGCCTTCCATCGTGTCGACCAGAAACATCTTTCCCGGCTGCAGGCGGCCTTTCTTCTTCACTTGCTCGGGTGCAATATCCAGAACGCCCGCTTCCGATGCCATGACGACGAGGCCGTCGTGCGTTACGACATAACGCCCTGGGCGCAAGCCATTACGATCGAGGGTCGCCCCGATGACGCGGCCGTCGGTGAAGGCAATGGCGGCAGGACCGTCCCAAGGCTCCATAATGCATGCGTGATACTCGTAGAAGGCACGCTTCTCCGGCTTCATGTGCGGATTGCCGGCCCAGGCTTCGGGAATCAACATGGCCATGACGTGCGGAAGGCTGCGTCCTGCCTGCAGAAGTAATTCGACCGCATTGTCAAAATTCGCGGAATCGCTGCCGTCGGGCGCGATGATGGGATGGAGTTTCCCCAGGTCGTCGCCAAATAGCGGAGAGCGTAGCAGGGACTGGCGGGCGTGCATCCAGTTCACGTTGCCGCGAAGCGTGTTGATTTCGCCATTGTGGGCAACATAGCGGTACGGATGCGCCCGTTGCCAACTGGGGAAGGTGTTGGTGGAGAAGCGCTGGTGGACCAGGCACAGTGCGCTGGCGACGTCGGGATCGGAGAGTTCGCGGTAGAAATTCGTGATCTGGGAAGCGAGCAGCAGCCCTTTGTAAACGATCGTGCGGCATGACAGGGACGGGATGTAGAACATCTCCGCATCTTCGATCCCGGACTCGCGAATCTCATTTTCGGCACGCTTGCGCACAACGTAGAGTTTGCGCTCGAAGGCATCTTCGTCCATATCCGGGGCGGAGCCCACGAAGATCTGCTGAATATAGGGTTGAGAAGCGCGTGCTACGCGGCCGATGGCGGATGCGTAGACCGGCGTATCGCGCCAGCCCCGGAGGGTGAGCCCTTCTTCGCGGATGATGCGCTCAACTGTACCTTCGCATTGCAACCGCTGGTGTTTCTCCACGGGCAGGAAGGTCATGCCGACGCCGTAGGCTCCAGGTTCCGGCAGCTTGAAACCCAACTTTTCGCATTCGCGCGCGAAAAACTTGTGCGGGATCTGAATCAGAACGCCGGCACCGTCCCCGGTCTCAGGATCGCAGCCGCAGGCGCCACGATGCGCGAGGTTCAGCAGGACCTGGATTCCCTGGCGGATAATCTCGTGACTCTTGTCGCCATTGATGCTGGCTACAAAGCCGATGCCGCAAGCATCGTGCTCGTGCGCAGGATCATAGAGCCCCTGGGCGGGAGGTAGACCATCGCGCGATTTGAGACGTGTCGTCATGGACCTCGTCGTTGAGCACCATTTCCTTTCGAAGGGCTTGTTCGCGGCCGTGCTGCTGGGCGACACAGGGGTCGCACACTTCGGCACGGAAACACACATTCGCAGTTCTTTAATAGCGCCTGCGAGCCGCCAAAGTACAATGCAGAATTTCGATGCAAGCCATGCAAAATTCAGGGAGCTGGTTGGCGCTCTCGATTCCACGGAATTAACCTTCAACAGTCGAGGACTCCGCTATAATTTCGCTCAACCACGACAATGGACTTCGATCAGCTCACTACGTTTCTGGAAGTCGCGCGGCAGGGTAGTTTTTCCCGTGCCGGGGAAAAAGTGTTCCGCTCACAGTCGGCGGTCAGCGCTCAAATCCGCCAACTCGAGCAGGAATATGGCGACCGCCTGCTCGACCGCTCGGGCAAGACGGTCAAGCTGACCCCTGCCGGACAGGTGTTTTACGAGTATGCCGAGCGCATGAAGAATCTGCGGGAAGAGTCGCTCATGGCGGTAGCGGATCACAGCGGCACGCCTCGAGGAACGCTGCGCGTGGGCGCTAACGAGGCGACCTGCCTGTACGTGTTGCCCGAGGTTTTTGGCGAGTATTGCCGCCGGTATCCGCCGGTGCAGATCAGCATTTACCGGAACTTCAGCTACAAGATCGTGGAGAAACTGGAGAACGGAATGGTGGAAGTTGGCATTCTAACTCTGCCAATTCAGTCTCCCAGCCTGAAGATTCAGCCGATTTTTCGCGACAAGCTGATGGTCATGGTGAGTCCGAAAAATCCGCTGGCCAAGCATAACGTGGTGTCCGTGAGCGAGATCGTCAAGCACCCGCTGCTTTTCCCCAAGACGGGACACACGCGGCGCCTGTTGGACAAGCTATTTCGGCCGCATAATGCCCAGTTACAAATACGCATGGAATTGCCCAGCATTGGCATGATCAAGAGCTTCGTGGCGGCCGATCTGGGTGTTTCACTCATCAGCGCATCGTTTGCGCGCGATGAGGTAGACGCCGGCCGGGTCAAATTGATTGAACTGGAAGACGCTGAACTGTATCGGGAACTGGGACTGGCTTATCGCCGTGACAGAACGCTGTCGGTCGCTTCGACCGCGTTTGTCGGCCTATTGCGGACGTTTGCCACGCAAATGAAGAAGACGAACGCGTAGGCATCGAACAGAAATTTCGATTGCATCCATCGTAATTTTGAATTTCTTGTAGACGGGATCGCCCGGTATGCTCACAGTGCGACATTTTTCATGAATATCCGCATCCAGAACGCCACGCGAATTACATCGACAGGCACAGGTATGTCGACACGAATTACGTGTCTTCTGGAGGACGGGAACGGATGAAGTAAAGCACTCTTAAAGAAATACCCGAACCCACCGCCAGAAGAGATCTGGCGGTGGGTTTTTCTTTGCGCCCAAAACTACGGAACGGAGCACGACACCATGAGCAAGCGACAGAGCAGATTCGAGCAGGGCGACGATTTGGTGGTGATGAAGTTTGGAGGCACGTCGGTAGAAGACGCTGCCGCCATCCAGCGGCTGATTGGCATTGTGGAGACCAGGCTGGGATCGCAGCCCGTCATCGTGGTGAGCGCACTGGCCAAAGTCACCGATCAACTGCTGGATGCGGGACACGCGGCTGCGCAAGGTCACCTCGGGTCGGCTCTCGCTACCGTGCGGAATATCTATGTGCGACACGAACAGTTGGCGGATTCGCTCGTGACCGGTAAAGCCAATCATGCGCTCGATCACGAAATGCGCGCTGAGTTTCGCGCGCTTGAGTCGCTTCTGCACGATCTCGAAGTATCGCGGAAGCTTGATCTCAAAGCGCAGGATCAACTGCTCGGCCTCGGAGAATGTTTTTCGAGCAGATTGGTTACGGAAGCGCTCTGCCAGGCCGGGCTGAACGCCGCTCATGTGGATGCGCGCTCTTGTATCGTGACCGATGCTCGCCATGGACAGGCAAGTCCGCTATGGGATTTGACCAACCAGCGACTCCAAGAGAACCTGAGCCCGTTGCTTCGCGCAGGACGCGTACCCGTATTAGGCGGGTTCATTGCGTCAACGGAGGATGGTGTGCCCACCACTCTGGGGCGCGGCGGTTCCGACTTTACGGCTGCCATTGTGGGCGCTGCGCTAGCAGCCGATCGCGTGGAAATCTGGACCGACGTGGACGGCGTGATGACCACCGATCCCAAGCTTTGTTCCGACGCCCGCGTCATCCGCAAGATGAGTTTCGATGAGGCAGCCGAACTGGCGCATTATGGAGCAAAGGTGCTGCATCCCGCGACGCTGGCCCCAGCCATGCGCGAGAACATCCCTGTGTATGTGCTGAATTCGCGACGCCCAGAAGGCGAGGGCACGGAGATTGTTGCCGGGGCGAATACGGGAAAAAGGATCAGCGCGATCACGGCCAAGAGAAATGTCGCGGCGGTCGACATCGAGTTCCTGCGCGGGATGGATTCTGAACTACTGGGCAGAGTATTTGAGGTCTTCGACCAGCACTCTTGCCTAGTGGACGTGATGGGCACCTCACTCGGTCGCATTTCGTTGCTGGTCGGTTCGACCGCGGGACTGGCTGGAATTGCTGCCGACCTCAAGGGCGTGGCTGATTTGCGCTGGGAGAATCACAAGGCGCTGGTTTGCCTGGTGGGAGAAAACATTCGGCGGCAGCCGGAAGTGGCGAGCCGCGTGTTCGGGGCCGTTTCGGATATGGACGTGCGCGTCATCTGCCAGGGGGCTTCCGACCGGACGATTTCATTTCTCGTGGAAGAATCCAATCTCGAAGAATCGGTGCGGCGGCTGCATGGATTATTCTTTCCGAAAGAAGAGCCGGCTCGCGATTGGGGAGGGATCTCCAGCGCTTTCTGCCAAGCGGGATAGGGTGGCGCGGACGGCAGCAAACGGGGGCTAAAGCCCGTATCCTGTCTCCGCCTTACGCGGCCCTGAAGGGCCGCTCTTCCACGTTCGCGCGCACGGTGGACGAGGCTCCAATCCTTCCACTTCAGTTGCCGAGTTTGGCGGCTTTGGATGCAGATGCATCCGTTGCGCTCGGTGCCGGCTCGATCAGATGCAGGCCGCATTCGGTCTTGGCGAATCCGGGCCAGCGTCCGGCGCGCGGATCTTCCCCGGGTCTCACGGCGCGCGTGCAATGCGTGCAGCCGATGCTGGGATAGTCCTGGTTGTGCAGTTCGTTGTAGGGCACATCATGATCGTGGATGTAGCGCCACACCTGCTTCGACGTCCAGTCAACAATTGGATTGATCTTCACCAGACCGAACTTCGCGTCCCATTCGACTCGGCGGGCTCCGGATCGGGCCGACGTCTGGTCACGGCGAATGCTGGTAATCCACGCGCCCAATTCGCTGAGTTTGCGGCGAAGCGGTTCGACTTTTCGCAAGTTGCAGCAACGGTCAGGATCACGGCTCCAGAGCGCGGCTCCATGCGTGCGCTCTTGCGCCTCGGGGGAGAGCATCGAATACACTTTCTCAATCGCGATCCCATATTTTTCTTCAATCCTGTCCATCAGACTGTAGGTCTCAGGAAAGAGAAATTCCGTGTCGATGGTGAAGAGCCGGAAATCTTTGCGCACGCGCGACGCCATGTCGATTAGCACCATGCCCTCGGCTCCGAAGGCGGAGGAAATGGCCACGTTGCGACCGAACGTTTCAAAAGCCCAAGCCAAGGTTCGTTGCGGGCTCCAGGCCTCAGCCAAATCCTGCATCCCTACGATCTGCAGATTATTGAGGCCCTGAAATTGATCTTGCGTTTGAGCGTTCACGCGATTGGCTCCTCATTACCGTTCGAGTCTCGGCGGGTTTGGAAACTGCCAAGTAGTGGCGAAAGCGACAAAGTGTCGCCAGCCGCCTGGGCCGGTGCTACGAATTCGTTGAGTACGACTGCATCGGCGAAGCGAACCACCTCGCCGACAACCAGCAGCGTTGGGGAGACCATTGCCGGCGCATGCCGCAATTCGCTGATCGAGGTGCGATGAACCTGTTGTCGCGGACTGGTAGCGCGCGAAATGATGACGCATGGCGTGTTGGCAGCCAGGCCGGCGGCTTTCAGCTTCTTGGAGATTTCGAGATAGTTCTGGCCGGGCATGTAAATCACCAGCGTCGAGCCGCTGCCGACCAGCTTGCTCCAATTTGCGGCTTCACTGCCGGCGGCCTGTTGCGCGGTGAGGAGCACAAGCGCGGAAGAAGCGCGGCGATGGGTCAACGGAATCTGTGCTGCAGCCGCGGCGCCCAAGGCGGAAGTCACGCCGGGCACGATCTCGCACGAGATTCCGGCTTTGCGGAGAGCTTCCATTTCTTCCCCCGCGCGCCCGAAAATGAGCGGATCGCCGGATTTCAAGCGAACGACCTGCAGACCCGACTCCGCCAGAGCAATCATCAGGAAATTGATTTCTTCCTGCTGGATCTTTTTCTTGCCGCAGCGCTTGCCAACCGGATGGAGCTGGGCCTTGGACGGAATGAGATTCAGAATCTCGGGAGCAACCAAGTCGTCATACAGAACAGCTTCAGCAGTTCGGAGCAGGCGCAGCGCTTTCAGTGTGAGCAACTCTGGATCGCCCGGCCCTGCACCCACCAGATAAACTTTCCCCTTCATGCTCCCTCTCCTTCGGCGACCAGTTGAGTTTGTTCGGCCATGGCTGCTTCCGCGGCTTCCCTGCTGGCCAGCGAATGCAATAGATCCAGCTTGCGTTCTTTGTCGAGATCGCTCGCCAGAATGAGTTTTCTGGTTTCGCCGAGCTCTGCCACCCAGGCGGCGTATCCCGGACCAAACTGCTTTTCGAGCTGCTGGCGAATCTTCTGCGCCAGCGATGGACTACGACCCGCGGTTGAGACAGCGATCTGCAGGTCGCCCCGGCGTACCACTGCGGGATAGAAGAAGTCGCAAAGATCCGGAACATCCACCACATTGCACAGAACACCACGTTTCTGAGCCTCGTGATAGACACGTTCATTCAGCGTGCGTGACGAGGTTGCGACGACGGCGAGAAACGCACCGTCCAAGTCAGACGTTGTAAACGCCCGCAAGTCGAGGTCGATCTTTCCGATGCGGGCCCATTCTCGGACCGCGGGGCTGGCGTCGAGTGCGACCACGCGGATGCGGGCTCCCGTTTCAAGCAGTCCGCGAATCTTGGGCTCGCCGACCTTTCCCGCACCCACAACCAGGCACTGCCTGCCTTCGAGCTTCATGAACATGGGAAACAAGTTAGTCACCGATTCCTCCTGCCGATTGCGCCACGCTGCCCAACACTGGAAGATCGCGCGCGACCGGCTGCACGACTTCGCCAGCCAGGAACTCGCGCAATTCCGTATCGCTGTGGCGAGCAAAAAACTTACGCAGATTCTCACCGGGCTCGCGCTGCCCGAGATAAGTGCCCAGCAACCGCTCAAGTGCATCGGGCACTTCGGTTGCCGGGCAGCGATAGCCGACGGGCCGCGCTGTCGCCTGATTCAGTCCAAGGGCTCCGCCAACACAGAAGTAGTACGCGTCCACCAGCCGGTCATGGACTTTGATCTTCTTGCCCTCAATGCCGACGTCGGCAATCCAGTGCTGGCCGCAACTGTTGGGGCATCCAGTAACGTGCAGCTTCAGGTGTTGATCGAATCCGGGGAGCCGCTCTTCCAGTTCTTCGACGAGCCAGCGCGAGAAGCTCTTGGTTTCGGTGATTGCCAGCTTGCAGAATTCTGTGCCGCTGCAGGCAACGGTTCCACGGGAGAAGGAAGAACCGCCCACGCGCAGGCCAATCTGGTCAAGCTCTTTGGCCAACGCGTCCGCATTGATGGTGGGAACGTTGACTACGAGCAGGTTCTGCATGTTGGTGGCGCGCAGTTCCCCACCGGCGAATCGCCCGGCTAGTTCCGCGGCGGATTGCATCTGGTCCGCAGTGATTCGCCCGCGCAGAACAACTGCTCCTACGTAGGAGAGCCCGGGCTGCTTTTGAGCATGAATGCCGACATGGTCGCGGTAGACGTCGTCGGGTGCATGCTCTTCAACGGCAGCGTCGAGGCGGAATCCAATCCGCTGCTGTAGTTGCTCCAGAAAACGGTCTGCCGTCCATCCGTGGCGCAGGAAAAGAAATTTCAGGCGGGCGCGTTCGCGATGCTCGCGCAGAACATCGGAATCGCGGAACAATTCCGCAATGCCCTTGACTACTGGGAGCACTTGGTTCCACTGAACAAAGGCGTTGAGGCGTGCGCCGAGATAAGGCTCGGCCGAGAGGCCTCCGGCAACTCGTAAGGAAAATCCAACCTCGGGCTTTCCTCCAACAGTGCGGGTGATCGCGGTCAGGCCAATGTCGTTAATTTCCGGGTAGGAGCACCACGAGTGGCATCCGGCAATCGAGATCTTGAATTTGCGCGGCAGGTTATAGAAATCGGCATTTCCCGCGAGCAGCTGTGAAGTCTGCAGAACGAGAGGCGAGGCGTCGACTACCTCGTCGGCATCCACGCCGGCAACCGGGCATCCCGTCACGTTGCGGACAACGTCGCCGCAAGCGCCGGTCGTATTCAGCCCTACCTGCCACAGGCCATCGAGAACCTCCGGCAGAGACTCGATTGTGACCCAATGCAGTTGAATGTTCTGGCGAACCGTGAGGTCGGCAATTCCGTTGGCGTGGCGGCGCGTGAGGTCGGCGATGGCGCGCAGTTGATGAGAAGTCAGCATGCCGTTGGGAATCCGGATGCGCACCATGAACCGTTGCAAAGCGCGGCCTTCCCCGCCCTGCCCGCCAGTTACGCCCGCGCCGTCGCCTTGGGTGTAAACGCCCCACCAGCGGAAATAGGTGCCAATCCATTCCGGCGGGATCGAGCTGAAACCTTCGCGGGCAAAGCGGCGGATCTCGTCCAATCCTTCCCACGGATTTTTTGCCCGCTTGAGGCTCTCGACACGCTGTGCCTTGGTTTCTTTCGTTGCCGTTGTCGTCATTGTCATGTTCCTGAAAAATAAAAAACCCACCGCCAGGTTTGGCCTGGCGGTGGGTTGATGAGTGCCGGAATTAAGAACTAAATCTTAGGTCAGCAGCCTCCCCGCGCCAGAGCGCACGCATGCACAACAACAACAAGTGCAGCAGCACATAGCACGAAGATTGCAGCTATCCAACATTGAGGCTCGATTCTAAGTGGGGCCACGAGCGCCCGTCAACATCCTTAGGTAACGACTTAGACTCAAACTTTGAATAAAAGGAATCAGTTTTTTTCATCCATCCCAATTTTTCCGCGCCAAGCTGTAGAATCAGCAACTTAGCCCTCGAAACAATTGTTGAATGGTAATCTTTCGTTGCCTCCACTATCTGCTGTTCCATCATTTACCGAGAAAGGTGCGCCCATGAAGTGTTCCCCCGCCTCTTTATTACTGGCCATTTTGTTCTGTACGTCGCTCAGCTTGTCGCAAAACAGCGCCGATCCCAAAAAGCCGGTGCTCGAGCGTCTCGAATCTCTCACGCAGCAAGCAGAACCCCAGTGGCGATTCCATACCGACGTCCCGCATCCGGAAGACCCGGGGCTGAATGATGCAGACTGGGGCACATGGACCGTCAAGAACGCGTCTGGGCCCGGAGGACAACACGCCGAGGAACAACACTGGAACGGGACCCGGGTGTTCCGTAGATGGATTCAGATTCCAGAGAAGATCCAGGGATATGCGACGGAGGGTTCGCGTGTGTCGCTGGATCTGCGATTTGGCAGCCCGGGAAGTTTGATGATCACGGTATTTTCCAATGGTGCAATTCTCTACCGCGGCGATGACGACAACATTCAGCCGGTTCTGCTGACCGAGAACGCGCAGCCGGGCCAGAAATTCCTGGTAGCCGTGCGGATCGTCACAGGAGATGACGTCCAATCAGAATTCGTTCACAGCGAGATGACGATCGAACCGCCTCATTCGCGGCCCAATCCTGTCCTGCTGCGTCTGGAAGTTCTCTCGGCACGGCCCATGATCGCGGCCTATGAAGATGGAAGCGCGGAACGCGAGCAAAAACTGAATGCAGCTGTGAAAGCGATTGACTTCTCGCCGCTCGACAAAGGCGACCAGGCTGGCTTCGACGCCTCGCTAAAAGCAGCATACGCCAAACTGGAAGAGTTGAAGCCATGGCTCCAGCAATTCACGATTCGCGCCGTGGGCAATTCGCACATCGATATGGCCTGGCTGTGGCCGTGGACAGAAACCGTCGAAGTGGTGCGCAACACGTTTCAAAGCGTTCTCGATTTAATGCGCGAATATCCGGATTTCAAGTTCACCATGTCTTCGGCACGCACTTATGAGTGGATGCAGGAAAAATATCCCGACCTGTTCAAGCAGATTGAACAACGCGTGAAAGAAGGACGCTGGGAGATCATCGGCGGGATGTGGGTCGAACCTGACCTGAATATGCCGGATGGCGAATCGCTGGTGCGGCAGATCCTGGTCGGCAAGCAGTACTTTCAGAAGAATTTCGGCGTTGATGTAAAGATCGGATGGAACCCGGATTCGTTCGGGTACAACTATCAGCTGCCTCAGATCTACAAGCGGTCGGGCATGGACTATTTCGTCACCCAAAAGCTGCAGTGGGCACACGAATTCACGACGTTTCCGTATAAGTTCTTCTGGTGGCAATCGCCGGATGGAAGCCGCCTGCTCACCTACTTCCCTCACGATTACGCAGAGGCGATTGATGCGGACCATGTAGCGACCGATGCCTCGACCTGGATGCCCTCTATTTACGGCAAGAAAGTGACGGACCAACCGGAGATGATGTACTTGTATGGCGTGGGAGACCATGGCGGCGGGCCGACCCGCACCATGCTCGATCATGCCGAGCAACTTAGGGCTCAGGGCACGGTTTATCCGAGGCTGGAACTCAGTTTTGCCAGCGACTTTTTTAAAGACATGGAGAAGAAGCTTCCCACGATGCAGGTTCCGACCTGGGATGGCGAACTCTATTTCCAGTACCACCGCGGAGTGTTTACGACGCAGGCAGAGACCAAGCGCAGAATCCGGCGATCCGAAGAAAACGTGCTGAATGCGGAGAAGTTTGCGTCGTTGGCAGCGCTGTACGGGCGGCCTTACCCGCAAGATGGCATGGAGCAGGTCTGGAAGAAATTGCTGTTCGACCACTTCCACGACATTATGCCGGGCTCGGGCATTGCAGTGAACTATCTCGATGCTAAGCGCAATCTTGAGACTGTGGACCGGGCGGCGAACGATGTCACGCTCGCTTCTCTGCGGGAGATTGCGGCGCACGTTAATACCGAGGGAGAGGGCGTGCCGGTGCTTCTGTTCAATTCGCTTTCGTGGCCGCGCGCCGAGGTGACGGAGATCGAGGCGCAACTGCCGGAACCGGCGCGACAAATCCAAGTCGTGGACTCGCACGGAAAACCGGCAGAAACGCAGTTGCTATCCATCGACAGTGAGACTCATCGCGCGAAATTCCTCCTGCTGTCAGCGACACCTTCGCTGGGATATCAGACCTACTTTGTGCGCGCCTCGGGCACCGCCCCAGCGGTCCATTCGATGCTGAAAGCATCAGGCGACACGCTGGAGAATGAATTCATCCGCGTGAAGATCGATCCGCAAACCGGGTGCATGACCAGCCTGTTCGATAAGCGCAGCAACACCGAGTCGCTTGCTCCCGCAGAAACTGACACTGGCGGGCCCAAGAATGCGATCTGCGGCAATTTGCTGCAGACCTTTGTGGACAAGCCTAAGCAATGGGACGCGTGGAATATCGATGCCGACTTCGAGAAGCAGCATTGGGATCTCGATAAGGCGGACGAGGTGAAACTGGTAGAAAATGGGCCGCTGCGAGCTGTCATTGAAGTTAAGAATCATTTTCAGAATTCGACTTTCGTGCGCGACATTACTCTATATGCAGGCGTACCGCGGGTTGATGTGAAGATGCAGGCGGAATGGCATGAGAAGCACATCCTGCTCAAAGTTGCGTTTCCCGTCAGCGCGCATAGCGATAAGGCCACGTACGAAATTCCTTACGGCTCGGTACAACGTCCAACCACGCGCAATACTCCGGCGGAGCAGGCACAGTTTGAGGTTCCGGCACAACGGTGGGCCGACATCTCTGACGATAAACGCGGGCTGAGCCTGCTTAATGACTCCAAGTATGGATACGATGCCAAGGGCAACGTGCTGCGCCTCTCGTTGCTGCGGTCGCCGGAGTGGCCCGACCCTCATGCCGATGAGGGACATCATGAGTTCACCTACTCTTTGTATCCACATGGTGGAGGTTGGAAAGACGCGCTGACGATTCGCCGCGGCTATGAATTGAATTACAAATTGATCGCGCTACCCGTGGAAAAACATCAAGGAACTCTCGAGCCGGAACGATCTTTCCTGCAGGTAGCGAATGAGAACGTGATTGTGAGCGCCGTAAAGAAAGCCGAAGACGAAAACGCGATCGTGTTGCGCTATTACGAGTGGGCCGGCAAAGCGGGCGACATTGCGCTGCAACTGCCGCCGGGAGCACAATCTGCCTCGGAGACGAATTTGATGGAGAAGCCGATAGGCGACCTGCCAGTCGCCAATGGCAAAGTGACAGTTTCCACCAAGCCGTACGAGATCAAAACCGTGAGGGTGCAGTTCTCCGGGATGCCGCAGACGGCGGAAAAGCAATGAGTCCGCCTCTTCTCGGAGTTGACATCGGAGGCACGAAGGTTGCGGTCGGCCTTGTAGACCGCGATGGGAAAATTCTCCAGCAAGGGCGCAAGCCCATGGTGGCCAGCGGTACTGCAGAAGCCGCTCTGGACGCAGTTACTGGCGCGATTGATTCGTTGCTGTCACGGTCGGGCAATGCCGTTCAAAGCATCGGCATCTGCGCCCCGGGGCCACTCGATCCGACAACTGGGGTTGTCCTCAATCCTCCCAACCTGCCTTGCTGGCGAACTTTTCCGCTCGCCCAGAGAATCGCTGCTAAGTATCGCGTGCCGGTAAAAGTGGACAATGATGCGAATGCCGCTGCCCTGGCGGAAACTCGCTGGGGCGCAGCCCGCGGCTTCCGCTATGTATTCTATGCCACGATTGGCACTGGAATTGGAACGGGCATCGTTTTCGACGGCGCTATCTATCACGGCAATACGGGCTCTGCGGGCGAAGGCGGGCATGTGACGATTGATTATCAGGGCCCGGTCTGTAGCTGCGGAAAACGCGGTTGTATCGAGGTGATGGCCGCGGGTCCCGCGATTGGGGCACGAGCACGCGCCAAGCTCAAAGCTGATCCCAAGCGATCATCGGCGATGCTTGATCTGGCCAAGGGCAATATTGCCTCCGTAACCAGCGAAATGGTAGGTCAAGCGAATGCTTCCGGAGATTCTTTGGCGCGCGAGGTCCTGCTGGAAACGGTTGAATTGCTGACGGCGTGGCTGGGAAACATCGTTGACTTGCTCGATCCAGATGTTGTTGTGATGGGGGGTGGAGTAGCAGCCATGCTCAAGCCATTTTTCGATGAAATCAAAAAGCGTCTTCCGGGCTGGTGCGTAAATCCGCGAGCCTCTAATATTCCGCTGCTGATGGCGCACTACGGGGCAGATGCTGGAATCGCGGGCGGCGCGGCTCTCCTGTGAAACTTTCTACGTGATTTGATTCGCAAACCAAAAAAGGACTTTGCATGTGCGTGGCACGACGTTTGAAGCGAGTGTGGACCGCCCTTCCTTTCCTGATTATTCCTTTCACAGAGCAGTTTTTGTGCGCGCAGGAATTGCCGAAAGCCCCTCAGGCGCACATCTTCACTCTCACTCCAACACCGGGATATTTTACCGAGCCTGCCATTGCCGTGAATCCCGCGAATCCCGAGCAGGTGGTCGCTGTTTTTCAGGACAATGCTCACGCCGCATATTCGCAAGACGGCGGCCGCAGCTGGCAGTTGGCCGAAGGCGTCGATCCGAAAAACTACCTGGTTTCAGGCGACGTGTCGGTGGCATTCGATAACCAAGGGCATGCGTTTATCTGTTACATAGCGTTCGATAAGCTGGGCACATTCAACTACTGGGCACATGGTGCGACCCGAAACGGAATTTTTGTGCGCCGTTCCCTCGATGGCGGAAAGACGTGGGAAGCGGAGCACGCGCCCGTTGCGGAGCAGCCTACTCGTCAGGGGATTCCATTCGAGGACAAGCCCTACATTGTCGCCGACAATACGAAAAGCAAGTACGCGGGTAATCTTTACGTGGGATGGACGCGCTGGCGCCTGACCGATTCGCAGATGGTAATTTCGCGGTCGACCGACGATGGGAAAACGTGGTCGCCCCCGGTTGAGATCGACGCGCATCCGGGTCTGCCGCGGGATGACAATGGCTCCGCCGAAGGCTTCGATGGCGCAGTAGCTCCCGACGGCACTCTCTACGCAATCTGGAGCCAGAATGATGACCTAATGCTGACCTCGTCGCGCGACGGGGGTAAGACATTCTCGCGCGCCCGAGCGATCATTCACACGGCGCCCATCATGTTTGCGATTGAAACACTCGACCGGGCGAACGGATTTCCGCAGATTGCGATTGACCCAAAAAGCAAGCGCATGTATGTGACCTGGAGCGATTATCGAAACGGCGATCTGGATGTTTTCCTTGTGGCTTCGGGCGATCGAGGCAAGCATTGGAGTTCCCCGGTGCGCGTGAACAATGATCCGGTTCACGACGGGGCAGAACAGTTCTACCAGTGGTTAGCGGTGGATCCGACGGACGGCTCCGTCAATGTGGTTTTTTACGATCGCCGCGGCGACCCGCGGAATCGCAAGCAAATCGTGGTGCTGGCGCGCTCCACCGATGGCGGGCGCACATTCAGCAATTATGCCTGGACCGATGAACCGTTCGAGGCCGGAGGTTTGTTCTTCGGCGATTACAGCGGATTAGCGGCGTACGGCGGTCGGGTGTACGGTATCTGGACCGAGAAGCCTGCGCCACCGCCCGTTCCTGAGCAGGCTCCTGCTAACAAAAAGCCAAATTCTGAAGGACAAAAGGACGACAAAAAATCGCCTCAGGGAACAGTGATCAAGCTTGGCACGGCAGATTTCAGGACCATGCGCCCGTAGCACGCACTCTTCGAAATCAATCGGTTCGATCAAGCCGCACTTTTTTTGCGGGAACAAAACGGGTCCCGATCTTTCCCTCGACTGTGATCGATGTCGATTTCTCGAAAGGGATGCCATCAAGACCTTTCGCCGACAACCGCACGGTAAAATCGCCGGCGTAAGTGTAGGAGTGGGTTCCAGCCGCGCCGTCCGCGTGTATGCCGTCTCCGAAGTCCCATCGATACGACAGCGCGGGCACGCCTGCAGGATCAGAGTCCGCAGAAAACTGCATGCTCGCTCCCGTTTGCGCTTTTTCCGGGACGTGGACGGACACGGTAGGAGCAGCGGCTGCGATGGAAGTGTCAATGATTTTGAGCACTTTCACGGAATGCGGCGGCAACTGCAGCGCAATGCTCTCAAGATTGTTTCCCGGCGAGGCCGTCGAATCGAGCACATCGGTAACCTGATTGTGCCCGTTCATCTGCAATCCTAAGTCATGGGCCAAGTCCAGTTTTCGTTCCCGCGGCTTTTCCGTCCAATTAAAAACAGTCAGCACAGAGACGCGCTTGCTTTCTTGCAGCAGAAAGGTGCTCGGCATTTCGTCTTCCGCCGTGTAGCTCATCAAATCCAGAGGCCGCGACGCCCGGCCCAAGCGAGTCATATTCAAAAGATCTTCATTCTTGACCAGCGCGACGCGGTCGGCGTCGGCGCCGAGAATCGGCAGATCGTCGCCAATTTCGTACATTCCGCCAGCGATTGCAGCCAGCGCAATTGAGACCTTGGCTTCATCCAGACTGAGCGGGTGTTTGCCTCCGTGCCACGCCTGCTCACTTAAGGTCTGGCGCGAGACAGTGAATGCATCAGGATCCGCGATGTAGAAGTTTCGATTCATGTAATAGCGAGCGGCAATTCCAGGCGCCGCTTCCCTACTTGCTTCGAATTTGTGCCCGGTGTCGACCGAGGTGCGACCGGTATCGACGATGCCGACCGGGTTTAGCATGGGGCTGCCGTCTTTGTCGAGAACAACATCCTCGCCCACGGCTTCGCGAATGACCTTTAGACCAATACGTTGCGCCTCCAGAGCCGTGGTGTTGGGCTTGTAATAGAAACCTTCAATGGCACTGTCGTCCATGAAGTCGAGCTTGATGTAGCGAATGCCCCAAACCTTGCTCAGAGTCGTGTAGGTCTTGCGAAGATAGTCCTGGGCGCCGGGATTGGTAGAGTCGAGGATGTAGAGCGGATCGAGCCGCTGCTCACCGCCGGTGACCGAGCCAGCATGAATCGGATTTCCAGCAGCATTGTGGACGAGCCAATCTTTGTGGTTCTCAAATAGCCAGGAACGTTCGGATACTTCAAAGGGAGCGGTCCAGATTCCCGGGGTCAGCCCCAGTGCGCGAACTTTGCTTTCGAGCATGTTCATGCCGCCAGGAAACAGTGTGGCGTCTGGTGTGGTGTACTCGCCGCGGGCATACTGGTATCCCTCGTCAATATGGAAGAAGGTATAGCCGAGGTCCTTCAAATTATCGGAGAGCCATTGTGCATTGGTCAGCGCCGTTCCCTGATTGAGACCGAAATAGTAAGCAGTCCAGCTCCACCAGCCGGCAAAGCTGGGAGCCGTGACGCGTGCATGATGCAATTTCCGGATGATGCCGCCGTAGGCTTCTAATTGCTGGTGATAATCGCCGCCCGTGCTGATCAGCAAAGGCTCGGAAGACAAATCCGCATTGGGCGCTACGGGAAGACTCAACTCAATCTGATCTTCCGCGGAGGAGCGCTTGAGGGAATTCTCCTTGAGCAGCTCGGTGGTTCCCGCCGAGTCCACTTCGTAGGATGAGATCTTGTCCCTGGAGGTATGCAGGCGAAGAATGGTGAGGAATTTTTCCGAAGTAAGCGTGCCCAGGAACAGATTTCGTTTAGTTTCGCGGTTGTAAATGAGTTGGCTGCCGACGGCGCGGTGCATTCCATTCTCGGCATCGGCCAGGTCATGGATTACGATGCCGGGACGGTCTTCACTGAAGCTGTCGGACAAAACGCGGTCCGACACATCCGGACCGCCGAGGTCCACGACTGGTGGACCATTCGCATCCACGCTGCGGAGAGCCTGCACGGTGACCGGGTTTGGGCCGCTGTTATGAATCCTGACTGTGACAGTCACATAATCGGGATCGGCATGGGATCGTAAAGAGTAGATCAAGTCTGGCTGGCGACGCAGTCCCGTATTCGAAACCGTGAGTTGCGTTCCTGATCCAAGATCATCGGTGGTGCTATCGCGTGACGTGGCATGTTGCGTGTAGTCGCTAGTGTTCGTCCAATGATGATCGATTTCAACGGCCACGCGGGAGTGCAAGATGACCTTGCGGGAAACCGGATCGAACACCGAGTAGGAGCCGTCGGCGGGATTCACCGAGACGCCAATCGTTTTTTCCTGGAGACTTTCGACAGACGGCTTCCTGGGTTTCACTCGCTGCCCGAACAGGCCTGTTGTCTGCAGCGCGAAAAGTACGAGAAGACTTAGGAACAGCTTCCGATTGCTTTTCATTTGCTATCCTCTTCGGCCATGCCCAGAGCGCAACCCGCGGCCTGCACCACGCATTTCCTACCCGCAACCTTCTCTTGGCAAACGCACTATCTCGAAACTAAAAGTAACAGATCGTAAATATACAGGGAAACTCTGTTTGGAAGCAAAGCAGGTCGCCAACACAAAAACTGCAACAAGCATTGGACTGAACTTGCGGATGGATGGAAGCTCGCCTCCGCTGACCAGGCGTAAGGACCGGACGCAACCGTCTCCACAGCGGAGTTCGATGTGTCTCGTTGGCATCCCCTGCGCAACATGACTGCAAATCGCGCTGCAGAATCTGGAAGACGACGGCGTCTACAAAGACTTTTACTTGGGGATGAATCTGGTCACACCCCGGGGGACGGCTGGAAACAAAAAAACCGAGATAAGTGGCATCGGCGAACGGCGGTATAGCGGCCTAACCACTGCGGGACCGCATAAACACTGCGCAAAAGCTCGACTCTTCCCATTTCCCCGCCAGGGGTGACTCTCATCACAGCGCTTGGTGACAATGGCCACGGACTCGCCTGTTCACACTATGGTCTAGTGACTTCAGTGGTTGTCCTTCGACCGGAAGTGAGAAGAGATGCTTTTATCCGAGTGGTCTAAATCAGAAGTAGCGTACGGCCGAAGGGTTCTGAATTCTGGGCTGGAGGGAGCACGTTCCGGCCGAGAAGCATTCTTGAATGGTAGGCCTCTTACTCCGTTTTTTCGCGAGTCGTTTCGAAAAGCGTTAATACCCGCGGCTCTCGGCGCATCGGTGGGCTTGGTGACCGGTTGCCCCGGAAGGCGGCAACGATCGGTCGTACAAGTATTGGCGTCGGGCTTGCTCGGCGGACTAATCGGCTTGGGAGCGGGCCTGGTTTGGGAAGGCCGCTTCTTAGCTGGCAGTGCGGCCAGCAGCGCTCTGAAGAATATTGACAGGGTGCGAGACGAGCATTGGCTCGAGAAGCATCCCATCGACTACGCGTAGAAAGCGAACGGTTGTATCCGGTTAGCAGTTTTGCCGCGTCGCCAGGTACGGACGGCACGGTCTATCGAGCGAGATGTTTCTCGCAGGGACGATCCCTCCAGCTACTCCCAAGGGAACTGGTGTGATCGCGAGACATAAGAAGCAAGAGCAGTCGCGGAATTCGCTCGCCCCTCACCGTTTCAGAACACGACAGACTGGTGCGTTGAAGTTTTCATCGCATAAATCCGAATCGTTTCCTGTCTTTCTCCGCCTCACTGCAGGCTATCGCTCACTGTCGAGCGCGAGCCATCAGAGTACGGAAGACACGGACACCGCTGTTCCATCAGCTGACCGCTAAGAACCAGTGGAGTCTTAGCGCGCACAAACCGCCTGGCAGGAAGGCCCTGAGGGAGATGGAAGCCGTTCAATTTAGTCCGCAACTCACGTCCTGGCTGGACCAAGGACGCGCGCTATTCATCCTGATCCACGTCTTAGGCGTTGTGGCATTCGCCTACATCGTGGGGCGGCGATTAATCCCACTGTTCAGGGCGCAGGGCGACCTACGCATGGACCGGCCTCTCGCCCGCCTTCACAATGTTGTCAAATATTGGCTGGGACAGTGGAAACATCCCCGCTACAAAACGGCCGGGTCGCTTCACATTCTGATCTTCGCTGGATTCATCCTGCTGGCGCTGCGCGCCTTCACTGTACTGATAGTCGGCCTCGAGTACGGTTTTGTAGTACCCGGCCTGTCAGGCAAAGCGGGCCATCTTTATGAAGTTGCCACCGACTATGCGGCGACGATGGTTTTCCTCTGCATGGTTTTCGCCATTGTGCGGCGGACTGTGTTTAAGCCGCAACGCTACGAGGTACCTGCCAGATTCGGCAAGGCCCACAAAGCCGATGCCATTTTCCTGCTATCGCTGATCGCTCTTCTGATGTCCGCCGACAGCTTGTTTGAAGCGTCGAAAGCAGTCGCCTTGGTGCAGGCGCACCAGTCTGCTGCGACTGGAGCGGTTCTGTCGCTCCCCTGGCTGTTCGGTGTTGCCCTGCTTTCGGCGTCGCCCGCAGCACTGGGAGCTTTGTGTTTCACGGGATATCTTGTCCATGAGTTCGCCTTTTACTTCCTTCTCTGTTACCGACCCTTTGGAATTCAGTTTCATGTCGAGACTTCGCTGTTTAACGTTTATTTCGCGAAGCTCGATCGCGAAAAGCTGAAACCGGTGCGCTGGGGCGTAAGTGACGAGCAGCTCAGTCAGGTGACATCGTTCGGGGTGAAGACCTTTGAAGATTTCACATGGAAGCAAATGCTCGACTTCTACTCCTGCGCCGACTGCGGGCGTTGCTCCGACAACTGTCCCTCCAATGCCGCAGGCAGACCGCTGTCGCCACGGTTCCTGACCATTAAAGCGCGGGATTACGCGTTTCAGCACTATCCGATGTTTGGAACAACTGGCAATGGAGCGGCCCTGGTCGGCGGGATTTATTCCGAGGATGAAATCTGGTCGTGCACGACTTGCGGAGCCTGTGAAGCGGAATGTCCATTACTTGTGGAATACATCGACAAGATTGTGGACCTGCGGCGCGGCCTGGTGGATGACGGGAATGTGCCGCAATCCCTTCAGAAGCCGCTGAAAGCCCTCGAAAGCCGGGGCAATCCCTACGGCAAGATGGAAAAAAAGAAAGCTGACTGGGCCACGGCAAAGGAATTTCAGGAGGCGTGTGAGGTCAAGAGGCTCGACAAGAATCCCGGTGCCGAGACTTTGTACTTCGTTGATAGCGTTACGTCGTACGACGACCGCATGCAGTCCATTGCTCGGGCGACGGCAAAGATTCTCGATCACGTGGGCGAAGATTTCGGCATTCTCGGACCAGCCGAAAGAGACAGCGGCCACGAGGCGCGGCGCTTCGGCGAAGAGCTGCTGTTTATGGCGCTGCGTGACCATAACACCGAGGCTATTAAGGCCTCCGGCGCAAAACGAATCGTCACGGCC
>DASTCU010000207.1:0-49348 GCA_035710825.1 Candidatus Sulfotelmatobacter sp. | reverse complement strand
GCGGAAGACCTGTTCCAGCAAACCTGGTTGAGAGTGGTCGAGAAGATTCGTTCTTTTGATGCAAGCCGCAACTTCGACGCCTGGCTGTTCACGCTGGCGCGCAACCTGGCGATCGATCATTTGCGCCGGATTCGTCCGGAGAGCCTGGACGAGCCGCTCGCCAACAGCGGGCATAGCGAGACCGTGGCCGACCGGATTTCAAGTAAAGACCACACGCCGCTCGATCACGCGCTCGCGGCCGAGCGCCGAGCGGAGATCAGCGAAGCGATGGCGGGGCTGCCGATTGTGTATCGCGAAGTCCTCACCCTGCGGTTTGAGGATGAGATGAAGATTGAGGAAATCGCACAGGTTACAGCGGTTCCGCTATCAACGGCGAAGTCGCGGCTGCGACGTTCGCTGGAACAATTGCGTGACGCGCTGGAAGCGCGGTATCCGGGAGGTACATGGCAATGAAGGAGCACGACAAGATACGAGAACTGTTGGCGCTGGCCGCAGCCGACGCGCTGACGAGCGCGGAAGAAAAGCAGGTTGCGGAGCATGTGCGGTCTTGCATCGCATGCTCCAACGAATTGGGGGCTTGGAAGCCGATTGCGAGCGAACTCCGCCGATTGCCGACGCCGCAGCCTTCTTCGTGGCTGGTGCACGCCACGCTGGCGCGTGCGGAGGCGAAGCTCACCGAACAGGCCGAGCACGATTGGAACCGCCGCGTAATGGTTGTTGTCGTGGCTTTTGCGTGGCTGCTGACGATTGCGAGCTGGCCGGCTTTCCATTTTGCGAGCGGACGTTTCGGGAGCTTGCTCGGGCCGCAGTTCAGCGACACGTGGATCAGTTTTGCCGCGTTCACCGCGCTAGGGTGGCTCGCGGGAGGGGTGGCCGCAGTGATGCTGGCAGTTTGTCAGCGCGGCGAAAGGAGGCTGGCATGAGCCGCTTCACAAAGGAATTGCGTGTGATTCCAAAGGCAGCGTGGATCGTGGCATGGTTCGCTTATTTGTGCTTCACGGTGCCGTTGTTCTACTTTGTCGCACCAACGGATCCTGAAATCGGCAAATGGCCACGCTGGGGACAAGCGCTGTTCGTTTACGGAAGTTTCCTGCTAGTGGTGGGTCTGGTTGCGCTGATCGGATACGTCTACGGCGACGCGAAGCGGCGGCAGATGCGGTACGTAATGTGGACGCTGCTGGCGATCTTCATTCCTGATGCGATTGGGATAATCTTGTACTTCATTCTCCGCGACCCTCTGCCGAAGCCGTGCCCCGGCTGCGGGCATGTCGAAAAGGCAAAATTCCCATTCTGTCCGCGATGCGGCACTTTGCTGCAGGCAACGTGCCCGAAATGTGATAAGCCCGTTGAGCCCACTTGGGCGAATTGCGCGTATTGCGGACAGCAACTGCCCGAGCCGGCGACGCGAGGTGCACAAAATTCCTCTGTGGCGACGTGACGCCGTGCGCCTTCGCGCGATTTGCGGTCCGAGATCGACCGGTTTCGCTGCCTCCGTTTGCTCGACGCTGGTGGATGGATACTTGACGAAAACAGCGATGTTTCAACGAGTCTCACAACCTGGTCAAGTGCCGATTTGCGGTTGGGAAAAAATCAACGAACTGGATCGTCCTTCCATTGAGAATTGTAGGTTGTGATGAAGAAAAGCTATGATTGGTGAGCGAGGCTGCCCCATGAAATCCCATCGGGTCTTGATCGCTCTCTCTCTTATGCTACTCGCTGCTGGTTGCTCTATCTGGGAACGTGGCCAGACGTCCTCTCCCTTTGAAACGGAGAGCGCGTTCCTTAAGAGCTACGCTCCCACGAACGTACTGAACCGGTTCAACGACGGGCAGGCATCGTACTCGCACGGCAACGGCGCTGCATTCGGCCACGACTCCGTTACGCATGAAGCAAACTTTGACGGAGATTTTGCGCTGTGTTCAGAAAAGTTTGTGCCCCTGATGGACGCTCTCAGCGACGACGTGGCGGCACAGCTGGTCGGGAACGGGGCGCGTATTCTCAGCCAAATCGGCGAGGCTCGAGCAGGATTTCACTTTGACTACAAACTTGGCAAAACTGTGGGTTCAGTGACTATTACGCCATTGGAGTTAACCCCTACGGACCCAGCCAGTATTCTCGGTCACAGCAAGCCGGTGCCAAATTGCATGGTGGGCGTCCACACTTCGATAAAAGTAGCCGAGAAGTGGTTCGCCAAGGAGCCGGGTTTGATGCAGATTAGCGTGAGCGACTCCATCCAATAGGCGGTGCTTGCAGCTATGCTCAGGGCACGGCTATCGTCGGAGAAAACTAGAACACTGGTCTGGAATGTTGATTTGGATCAGAATGTACCCTGATTTTAAGAACATTCTCTCCCACCCGGAATTTCAGCATCTCGCGCGGCGCGTCGGGCTGCCTGATTGAGCCTAGAGCCTGGCATTCTTTTCAAGAAAAGAACTTGACTGTAGTAGTCGGAGTCCGATATAACGGAGTCCGACTATGAAAGAAGATTTTAGTCAATTCCTGCCTCTTTCCCCGGCCGCGCTGCATATCCTGGTTGCCCTCGCAGGTGAAGATCGTCACGGGTACGGGATTATGCGGGAGGTGGCCCGTCAGTCGGACGGCCGCTACAAGTTGGGTCCCGGCACGTTGTACGACAATCTGCAAAAACTGCTCGATCAAGGCATCGTGGAAGAGCGCTCCCCACGCTCCACGGGCGATGATCCGAGGCGCCGCTACTATCGCCTCTCACGCTTTGGCCGTGGACTTTTGGCAACGGAGATCGCGAGACTCGAAGGCGTGGTGCGCGAAGCGAGACTCCATATCAAAATCCATCCCGAGAGGGCATGATGAACCGCACCTTGTATCGTTGGCTCATTGGTTTGCATCCACCCGCATTTCGCCTGCGGTTCGAGCCAGAACTTCTTTGGATATTCGACGAATCCCGTGATGAATCAGGCGCGGCGCCGCTCTTGTATGACGCCGCTATCTCTCTGATGCGGCAGTGGCTCATGCGGTCGGGAATGTGGAAATGGGTACTGGGGGGTATCGCCGGAGCGTTGCCGGTCCTTATCGGATTCGGAAGCTTTTTATTCAACTGGCCGATGCGCCAGTAATCCCGAGCGTTTCGCAACGAATGTGTGCGCCGAACTGTGAGTCGGTCTTTTCTTAGGAGGAGGTCCGCACATGAAAAAGTGGGTTCGGAGACTCTCGTTGGTATTTCTGACTCTGCTGGTGCTGGCCCTTCTGGTGGGCTTTACCTATGAGCAGGTAGGGAGAGCGAGAGATGCCAGTCAAATGCCTCCACGAGTTGGACAGGCGGTCGATATCGGTGGACGCAGTCTAAACCTCTACTGCTCGGGTCAGGGCACTCCGATCGTGATCCTTGAAACCGGGGGCAACTCGCCCGGTTATGAGTGGCTGGTGCTACAGTCCAAAATGGCGGCATTCACTCGCGCCTGCTGGTACGATCGCGCGGGCGTGGGGTGGAGCGATCCGCCCTCGTCGCCGAGAACCAGCGCCAGCATTGTTAGAGATCTGCACGAGGCGTTACAGCGAGCGGGAGTGCTGCCACCGTACGTGATGGCTGGTAGTTCGGTCGGGGGCGAATATGTTCACATCTATACGGCGCGCTACCCCGCGGACGTGGCGGGGCTGGTCTTCATCGATTCAGCAGTTCCGGACCAACATGAGCCCGAGTTCATGCTATCGCCCCTCAATCGTATGTCGGGCAGCACGAGACACTTGATTTGCATGGGCCTGCCAGCGGCGTCGCGATTTGGGATTATTCGATTCGGGGCGAGCAGGGAGCGGCGCCCTCCCTCGCCCGATTTCACCCCGGAGCAGAACAGCACATTGGCTAAGCTCGAAGCACAGCCGAAGGCGTTTGAGACCGATGCCGAGCAGGCTTGCGCAGCAACCAACCAGGGCAGAATCGTTCCGAGGGAAGGCGGCGGAAATCCCGATATCAACGACGCCGCACGGAACGCGGGCAGTCTAGGTGATCGCCCGCTCGTCGTGCTGACCGCTGGGAGGTATTGGGCTCCGGACGGCCTCGAAAAAGAAGCAGCCGAATATCACGACATTTGGGTGCATCAATTGCAAGCCAGCCTAGTGCGGCTGTCGACGCGAGGACGGCAAGTAGTAGTGGATGCGGGCCACGGCATGGAGGAATCGCCAGACTCCATTGTCACTGCGGTGCGACAGGTAGTCGACGAAGTACGCAGCAAGAAATAAATAACTGACCGTTCGAAAGTTCTTCACCCCACGTCCGCAGCAAGCGGCTTATGCCACTGCTATTACGATGTGGCGGCGGCGTGGTTTCAGACTCGGGTTCGTTCCAGCGGGGCTTCGGGAGCGGTGGCTTGGGCGGCGGCTACTGCTTTCGCGGCTTCAGCGGGTGGCGCTGCGACCGGGCGCTTGATGGTGAAGCGCTGGATGCGGATCTCGCCCCGTTCGTAAACCGCGAGCAGTGCCTGGACGGCGGCGGGGTCGAGGCGTTTGCCGGCGAGGCCTTTGATGATCTGCAGAGCCTGCTCGGGAGTGTGCGCCTGCTGGTAGGGGCGATTGGTGGTGAGGGCGTCGAAGGTATCGGCGACCGCGATGACGCGCGGGAGAAGGGGTATCTGATCCCCATGCAGGCCGTAGGGATATCCGCGGCCGTCGAGAGCCTCGTGGTGCAATTCGATTCCGGGGAGCATTTCTGCGAGCTGCGTGACCGGGCGCAGGATGTTGGCTCCTTTGGTGGTGTGGGTCTTCATCACTTCGAATTCTTCTTCGGTGAGAGCGCCGGGTTTTTTGAGGATGTGATCTTCGATGCCGATCTTGCCGACGTCGTGGAGCTGCGCGGAAATGCGCAAGATTTCCATGAAGGACGAAGGCAGATTCATTTCCTTGGCAATGAGCAGGGAATAGCGGGTGACGCGGTCAGAGTGGCCGCGAGTATAGGGATCCTTTTCGTCGACGGCTCCGGCGAGCATTTGGATGGAGCCCATAAAGAGCTCGCGGTTTTCCTCAGCGGCGCGCTTGAGGTCTTCGACGAAGCGTTCAAGTTCTTCGGACATGGTGTTAAAAGTTTGGGCAAGCTCGCCAATTTCGGTTCGGCTGGCGAGGTGCACGCGCTGCGAAAAATCTCCGCGTGCCAGAGCGCGGCTGGATTCGGTGAGCACGGAGAGGGGATTGGTGATGCGGCGGGCCGCGAAGATGCTGACGCCGATGCTCAACAGCACCACGCCGATGGCCAGAAGGCGGGCAATGCGTTGCATATCGTAGACGTCGCTATAAGCCTGACGGGTCGGCTTCTGCACAATCACAGCCCAGTTGAGCGAACTCACCGGGCTGTAGGTGCCGAGCATTTCAATGTGGTCAGAGCCGTTCTTGGCGGTGAATTCCTTGGTCTCGGCGAAGAGCGCTTTGTTGCCCCGGTCCACGAAGTTCTTCACGATCTCGAAACTCTTCATGTCCTGGCCGGTGGCGAACTCGGGAGTCGCGGCGGCGATGAGGCGTCCCTGGGAGTCGACGACATAGGGCGTGAGGCCTCCGCCGCTGACTTCGTGCAGGCGGCGGATCAGGAACTGGAGATCGACGACCGACGCGATCATTCCCAGGAAGCGCGGGCCATATTTGACCGGAGTACTGACCAGGAAAACCGTGCGGGCGTTCTTGCCTTCACCAATGACGAGGGCTTGGCCATTGTAGACACGGCCGTCGCGAGCGGCAGAATACGCGCGTTCGAGTTCGCGCTGCAGGAAGGCGTCGGGAGCGATGTTTCCCGAGAAGATGCCTTTGGCTTCGGAGTTCAGCAGCGTCGCATAGGCGATCTCATCGGAAGAGGAAACGAAATTTTCGAGCAGGGCGCGGAGTTCCGGGGCTTCGATGTTCTTGTCGCCAATGTCGCCGCCGCTGGCAACCTGGATGGCAGAAGAAAGATTGGCGAGCATCATGCGCTGCGAGCGCTCGTGCTGGGCAAGATCGTCGGCGAGCGAGCGGGTGATGGCGTTCTGCAACAGTCGTTCGTTGGTCTTCAGGCGCTCCCGGTTGCTGGCCTCGACCTGCGTCGAATAGAAATACATAGGCACGATGCTGATGGCCAGCAACACGCCCAGGATGACGTAGAGAATGGGGATACGAGCCGGGTTGGAAGCGCTAGCGGACAAGTCTCTCCCTTCACTCGTCGCAGACGCCGAAGGCGAAGTGGCGGCAGCTTTCAAGGGTGTCTTTAAAAGTTTAATGGGGAATCGAACGAGTGCAGCGAAAAGCGGAAGCGCTGGCATTACCAAAGTACCGCGTGAAACGGTACGTTGGGTGCGGGTTCAGCGGAGTGGTTTGTTTCCGGCCCTACAGTTCCCCGGCGGGCTAGAAAAGGTATGCACCGCTTTGCGGCCGCGGTTTCGGCCTGGTTTTATCGCTGGCGCACAGGTTGGAAGTTAAGGGGAATGCTGTATATAAGGATGCTGGGCTGGACTCTACAATTTTATATCCGTTTTTTCGAGCGGCTGACAGGGCAGTCAAATGTCAATTCTTCTTTTTCTGGAGTAGCGAAGTGCAGCAGGAGCGCGCGCTCACACTGGTCAACGAGTCGCAAGGAAGGAAGCGTGCCGAAACTCATCTTCGGCAGAGCGACCAAATCTTCCGTTTACTGGTGGAAAGCGTAAAGGATTATGCAATCTTCCTGCTGGATGAGGAAGGCCGAGTCGCTACGTGGAACCAGGGAGCGGAGAGGATTAAGGGCTACAAGGCGGACGATATCATTGGCCAGCACTTTTCCGTGTTTTATCCCAACGAAGCGCGCGAGAGCCGGTGGCCGGACCGGGAACTGCAAATCGCTGCCAAGGAAGGACGGTTCGCCGACGAGGGATTGCGCGTTCGGAAGGATGGATCAACTTTTTGGGCGTATGTAGTGATCACGGCGCTCCGGGACGAGCAAGGGGTATTGCGCGGCTTTTCCAAGGTAACGCGTGACCTGACCGAACGGCGTGCGCTGGAAGAGCGTACGCGGCAGCTCAACAAAGAACTCCGAAGCCGCGTCACAGAACTGCTGGACTCGCAACGCCAGGTCGAATTGCGGACCCTGGAACTGCAAAAACTGTCCACCGAGCTGCTGCACGTGCAGGATGAAGAAAGGCGGAGACTGGCACGCACGTTGCACGACGATCTGGGGCAGGAACTGGTGGCGGTCAAGATGGAAATCGATGCTTTGGGCAAGGCGGAACGCAGCCCAAACAAGAACCTATTGCGAGCGACCGTGTTAGCCGACAGTGCCTTGCACAAGGTGCGCAACATGTCGTACCTGCTGCACCCGCCTTTGCTGGACGAATCGGGATTACTGCCCGCTTTGCATTGGTATTTTGACGGGCTACAGAGTCGAGGGCAGTTGCGCATCACCTTCGAGTACAAACCGCTATTGTTCCCGCGGCTGGTGCCGGATGTTGAAACCGCGGTCTTCCGTGTGATCCAGGAGTCGCTCACCAATATCTACCGCCATTCCCAGAGCCAGGATGCGCGCATTGAGCTGATTCATGAACAGGACACGGTGACATTGCGCATTCGCGATTTCGGGAAAGGCATTGATAGTCACGAGATCGGAAGAGCCCCGATGGGAGTCGGGATCAGCGGAATGAAAGAGCGGGTCAAGCAGTTGGGAGGGGAGTTCCGAATTTCCCGAGCCGAACCGGGAACCCTGGTGAAGGCTACGATCCCGACCCTCGATGTAATTTAGATGGGCCCTTTCCGCGTGGCGGCCTTCTAGAGATTAGCTGCTTTGCATCTACTTTCCTGGCTTGATCTTTTTGCCCATGGACTTTTTCTTGTCGGGCTTCGCGGCTGCCTGCGGCCTGGGCGTCCAGAAATCCAGATCGCCCGCGGCAAACCCTTTGGACACGTGCGACTTTTCCGGGTTGATGGAATAGAGATTGCTTTCCGTGCTGGCGTACGCGTCGCGCGCGATCTGTTGCATGCGCTCGGCAGCTTCGCCTTCGGCGACGTGCAAGCGTTCGCGGATGTTCAGCAAATCATCGTTTTGTCCCACAGCTTTCAGGGGCACGAAAGCCAGGAACGTGGGCGAAGGCATGCCCAGATTCACCTGATACACCACCCAAGGCAAATCCGATCCGATTTTTTCGTAAGCCGCGGTGAGCTTCTGAAAGGCTTCGGCGAATTCGTTCTCGCGGCCGGGATGCAGCCGTACTTCAAGGACGCGCATGAACCGGGCCTTCGACAGGTCAATGCGATCGCCGCGGTAACTCAAGTCGTCCCGGCGAACAGCGATGAGGGTGCGCTGGCTGGTCAGGGCGGCGGTGATCTGGGCTTGCAGGCGGCCTAGCTCCGGATGAGTCGCGTAGATCCGCCCCCACTCCGCAACCGGTTTGTCCAATTGCGCAAAGGAATCGAAGGGATCGAACGACAGCACCTCCGGCTCGCCGGTGATCGATTCCATGCCGACCCAGGAATTTGGGACTTCGAGGCTCTGGCAGGCGCGGGCGGTCGCGATTTCCCAGCGATCGACGTCGGTCCTTTTGGCGAAGGAAAATCTCTGGTACACCAGCACCAGCAATTTCGGAGGAGCGGTCTCCGGCGTTGCTGCGCTCGTTTGCCCGGCTACCACACCGGCAATGGTCAAGGTCAAGGCTGCGCCAGCGGCAATCAGGTTCGCGATCATCATGATGGTTTATGTCTCCGTGCAGAGCGATCACTGTAAGGTGCAGCGGGATGCCTATTGAATCAGCTTCTTCAGGTCGCTCCAGTGAATGAGGATGATGTGGTTGTCGTCCAGCGCTTTCTTGAATTCAGGGCTGGTGATGACATCGTAGTCGCGCTGGCGCCAGGCAGCCCCGTAGTCGGCATGATCGACGGTGACGGCCTGCATCTCAGCGTCGTCGTGGGCAAGGTGGACGATGAGTTCGGTCACACCGGGCTTCAGATTCTTGAGGGTATTCAAGTAGAAGTTCTTCCAATCGGCGACGGGAACCTCGGGATAGGCCATGACCACGTTATCGAGAACCAGGTCATTGGGGGAGAGTTGCGACGACATGGTTTTGGGAGTGTTCGGCATGAGCGCGGCAAGGAAGGGGAGTTTGTAGGATCGGGCGACTTTGAGATAGACGGCGAACAGATCGGGACGCTCGAAAAATTCTCCCATGTGGCTGTCAACATGAGTGGGATGAATTCCGAGGGAGACGGCTTTTTCGATCTGGGCGCGAATTTCACGCTCGGCATCGTCGGCTTTGAGGTTCTTAGTGGCCGGTTCATTGTCGGGCCAGAGGTATCCATTGCTGTCGAGGAGAGAGGGCACTTTGTCTTTGGATTCGACCGGGCCCCAGCGGTAGGTCTTCCATTCGCTGGTCACGGTGAGATGAAGTCCAAGGTCGGCATCGGGATGAGACTTGGCGTAGTCGGCGACTTCGGTGAGCCAGGGACAGGGGACCATGATGCTGGCGGAAGAAGCGGCGTGGCGATCGAGCGCGTCGAAGCTGGCCACGTCTTCGGAGTGGGCGACGGCGAGGTCGTCGGCATGAATGATGAGGAGCTTGGAATCGCGCGAGTAGCCGAGGCGCTCGGCGGTGGTCTTGGTTTGGGCCAGGGTGGTTGGCAGGGAAGAGAGAAGGATGAGGATGGCGACAGCCATTGTGCTCTGGCGCATGGGGGACTCCGAATCGAGCGTGTGAAAACTGTAAAGGGTAACACGCGAGGGGCTGGGGTGTACTTAACAAAGATAACCACAGAGGGCACAGAGGAGCACAGTGGTTGTAGCGTGACTGTATCGCTGAAGCGGCGGCCGGTTGTGAAAATTGGCGGCTGGTGGCCCGAGTTCGGCGGTGGCGGTGAGGAGGCCGTCACGACAGCCGGCGAGACGCTGCGCTACGATGCCTCGCTTTTGCCGGTGCGCGACATCAGGTCCTGGATGGCTTCGCGGGGGGATTTGCCGCGGTGAAGGATAGCGTCCATCTGCTCGGTGATGGGCATTTCGACCTTGCGCGCGTGCGCCAGGCCGACGGCGGCCGTGGTGGTGAAGACTCCTTCGGCAACCATGCCGTGCATGCCGGCGATGATCTCGGGCAGCTTCTTACCACGGCCGAGCTCGACACCAACGCTGCGGTTGCGCGAGAGGCCTCCGGTGCAGGTGAGAACGAGGTCGCCCAGTCCGGCGAGTCCGGCCATGGTTTCGGCGCGGCCTCCACAGGCGACGACTAAGCGCGTCATTTCGGCAAGGCCGCGAGTGATGAGCGCGGCCACGGAGTTGTGTCCGAAGCCGAGTCCGTCGCAGATGCCGGCGGCGATAGCGATTACGTTTTTGAGCGCGCCCCCGAGTTCGAGGCCGACGACGTCGTTATTGGTGTAGACACGAAAGCTGGCGTCGCTGAATTCCTGCTGCACAGTGCGCAAAAGGGCGGCGTCTTGCGAGGCGATGGCGATGGCCGTGGGATCGCCGCGGGCGACTTCCTGGGCGAAGGAAGGGCCGCTGAGGGCGCCGATCAGCGGAGCGACGGCATCATCGCGTTTGAGCGTATTGGTGATGACTTCGCTCATCCGCATCAGTGACCCCTCTTCCAGACCTTTGGTGGCGCTGACGATGAGCGCTCGTGGCGGAATAAGCTGCCGCATCTGCGCGAACAGTTTGCGGCAATGCTGCGAAGGCATCACGCCGACTATGATATCCACGCCATCCAGCACTCCGGGCAGAGCATTGCCCGCGGAGACGGAATCTGGGATGCGGCGGTCCGGCAGAAACGCATGATTCACGTGATCGCGATTGATCGATTCGCAGACTTCGGGTTCGTGGGCCCAGATGCGGACCTGGTGCGTGCCTTTGCGGCCGAGGACGATGGCGAGGCCGGTGCCCCACGCGCCTGCTCCGATGACGGCGATCTGGCTCATTGGTTTCCTTGATTCACGGCCTGCTTCGATCCTAAGCGATTTTCCTTTCCGGTGAGCAGGCGATGAAGGTTTTCGTGATGCTTGATGACAATGGCCAGAGAGGAGAGCGAGATGAAGGCGAGGGCTTGCCATTTCTGGCCGAATTCGCGAAGCGTCCAGGTGAGAGTGGGGAAGAGAGCGACGGCGACGATGGATCCGAGAGAGATGTAACGGAAGAAGAAGACGATGATCACGAAGATTGCGGCGGCGCAGAGGACTGCTTTGGGGGCGATCATGGCGAAGGCGCCGAGCCCGGTGGCGACTCCTTTGCCGCCGCTGAATTTCAGCCAGATGGGGAACATGTGTCCGAGGATGGCGCAGAGAGCGGCGAGGGCGGCCCAGGACGCGAGTTGCGGTGAGGCGGATGCGGGGAGGAGGTCACGCCAGGGGACGTGCGTGATCGGGATGCGCTCGAACAACGCGGGACTCAGGATCATCCCGAGGAAGACGGCGGCCGACCCTTTGAGCGCGTCGAGAAAAAGCGTGAGGATGCCGAGGGCGGGAGATTTGCGGGAGACATTGGTAGCGCCGATGTTGCCGCTGCCGGATTGGCGGACGTCTTCGCCGCGAAAGATGCGGACGAGGATATAGCCGAAGGGGATGGCACCCAGGAGGTAGCTGGCGGCGGAGATGAGCAGGGCATGGGGCATTGGCGAAAGTTGGCTGCGTTGTGCTTCCGGCAGCGGCGGGCGAGGACGCCCCGCCGCCACAGCCGGCGAGACGCCGGCGCTACGATTATCGGCCGTGCGATTTCTGTTGCTGCGCTACTGCAGCGGGAATTTTTGGAGCTTCGTGTATTTGGATCCTTTCGGTGAAAGTTGGCTTTGGTACAGAAAGAACTCGCGGGGCGTCATGGTACCAAACTCGGGGGCGGGGAGGGCGGAGAGTTTTTCCTGTAGATACTGAAAGCCACGGTTGGGGTGATCGCCGCGTAGTCTTCGCGGAGAGCCGGAGCCGCCGGCAGCGCGGGCCAGCGTGAGATGCGGGCTGAAAGCGCGGTCCTCTTTCGGAATTCCCAGGGTGGACATTTTTTCATCGATGGCTCCGGCCAGGACCGCGAGTGGAGCCCCGGCTTCCATGCCGATCCAGAAGACGCGGGCAGATTTAGCGGTGGGGAAGAATCCGTAGCCGTGGAAGTTTATTTCGGTTGTGGCGGCGGTGATCGTGGCAAGCGCTTGCTTGATGTTTTCTACGGCTGCGTCGGGCTGTTCGCCGATGAATTTCAGGGTGCCGTGCAGCGATTCCGGTTTCACCCAACGCGCGTCGGGAGCGAAGTTGCGCACTCCCTCGACGAAGCGGGCGAGGCGTTCGCGGATGGCGTCGTCGATGTCGAGAGCGATGAAGAGCCGCATTTGAGTTATGAGCTACGAGCTAGAAGCTTCGCGCTGAGATCGGAATACTCGAAACTCGAAACGTGAAACTTTCCTTCACATCAGTTTCTTCCTCACCATGTCCAGCGCCATGGTGGAGGCGAAGCGGCGGATGCGTTTGCGGTCGCCGGGAAAATTGCGCTGCACTACTTCCGTTCCCGAGTCAGTGGCCAGGGCGTGGAACACCAATCCCACCGGTTTTTCCGGAGTGCCTCCTGCCGGGCCGGCTACGCCCGTGACGCCGACGCCGAAAGTTGATTCGCAACGATAGCGGATGCCTTCGGCCAGGGCCGCGGCTACTTCGCGGCTGACTGCGCCGTGGCGATGAATCATCTCGGTGGGCACGCCGGAGAGTTCGGTCTTGAGTTGATTGGAGTAGACGACCGCGCCTCCGAGAAAATAACGCGAGCTACCGGGAATCGAGGTGATGCGCTCGGCGAGCAGGCCGCCGGTGCAGGATTCGGCGACGGCCAGCGTGGCATTGCGCATCTGCATCCAGTAGGCGACGATCTGCTCGAGCGATTCGCCATTTCGCGAATAGACGGCGTCGTCAAGTTCGTCTTCAACCAGGCCGGCGACTTCGTCGGCGCGGGCCTGGGCGGCGTCGAGGGTGGCAGCGCGAGTTTTGAAGTGGAGTTCGATTTCTCCCGCGCCGGCGAGGATGGTGGTCTCGACATCGGGATAGCGTTTGTAGATGGGGGCGACGCGGGCGTCCACGGCCGATTCGCCGAGCATGGCGACTTTCAGCGTGCGAGTGAACAGGTGTGCGGGCGGAACTTTTTCGCGCAGGCGCTCGAGGACTTCGCTTTCGAACAGAGCCTTCATTTCGTGCGGAGGTCCGGGCAGAAGAATGATGATGTGTTCGCGTCCGTCGAACTGTCCGCTCAGCCATTGCCCGGGTGCGGTGCCGTTGGGATTGGGCAGGACGGTGGCGCCTTCAATGATGTCGGCCTGCTTGGAATTGTTTGCGGTCATCTTCCAGCCGCGGGCGGCGAAGCGCTGTTCGAGGGCGCGAACGATTTCGGGGTCGCGGTGGAGGGTTACTCCGAGGGCTTCGGCGACGGCTTCGCGAGTGAGGTCGTCTTCGGTCGGACCGAGACCGCCGCTGAAGACCACGATGTCGGAGCGAAACAGGGCGTGCTGCGCGGCGGCGACCAGGCGGCGGAGGTCATCGCCCACGATGCTTTTGAAGAGGACGTCCACGCCGAGCAGGTTGAGCTGCTCGGTGAGGTAGAGCGAATTCGTGTCCATACGGTAGGGGGTGAGCAGTTCGGAGCCTACCGCGATGATCTCGGCATTCACGCGTTAAAAGTGTAAATGAAAAGAACGGATAACCGCAGAGGACGCGGAGGGAAGACGCCGAGGACGCAGAGCAATTCTATTCCGGCACGAGTTGCAGGCCCGGGATGTTCCAGGAGAGATGGTGCACGGCGCTGCTGGTGGCGAGGATCACGGAGCGGCCCGGGGCGAAGGCGAGGCCTACCAGGCCTTGACCGGAAACTTCCAGATTGGCTTTGGCGTCGGGAGTGAGCTTGACGATACCGCGCGTGCCGCCGAGCGAGGCGGCTACGTAGAGATTGCCCGCGGCGTCGAAGGCGAGCCCTTGCGGGCGGCCCAAACCTTTATAGAAGGTGGTGACGGTTCCGTTGGGATCGATTTTGTACACGCGATCGTTGGGTCCGGTGACGAAGAGGTCTCCGCTGGGTCCGAAGGCGAGGTGGTAGGCAGAGACGCTGAGCTCGAGCGTGGCGAAGACGAAGACCTGCTGGTCGGGGGAAATTTTGAAAATGGTTCCGTTGCGGTCGCCGACGTAGAGGCTCTGTTCGCGGTCGAAGGCGATGCCGGTAGCGACTCCCATGCCTTCGGCATAAGTCGTCATGCTGCCATTGGGAGCGACTTTGTAGACCGCGCCATCGAAGCGGGAGGAGACGTACATGTGTCCCTTGCGATCGAAGGCGATGGAAGTGGCATTCATCAGTTCGGAGACGAAGGGCTTGACGGCGTAGTCGGTATCGATCTTGAAGATGGCGACGGGAACTTTCTGGCCACGCGATCCGGAGAATGTGACGTAGATGTTGCCATCGGGGTCGAGCGCGGGATTGGTGACCGGATGAAGGTTTTCGGCGATGGGAACGGCGACTTTGAAGTTGTGCGGGTTGCTGGTGTGGCCGTCGGTGGCAACTATCACGGGGCCGGTGGTGGCGCCTTCGGGGACGCGGGTGACAAGGAATGCGTCGGAGCTGACGACGATGGGAGCTTCGAAATCTCCGAATTTTACTTTGGGACGGAGAAGTTCCTGCGGGCGCAGGCCGGATCCAATGATGCGGACTTCACCTCCGGCAAGCGCGCACGAGGGAGCGACGGAGTCAATGCGCGGTCCACCATTGACGTTTTTTCTGCCAAGAATGCGGTCGGAAAATCCCATGAACGAAGTACCGAGTATCGAGTTGCGAGTATCGAGTGGCCAGGAGCTTGGCCCGTACTCAGTAGTCGCAACGCGGTATTACTTTATTAAACCAGAGCGGAGCAGAAGTTGCATTACCACGAGAGCGTAAAGTCCGGCTGCGACGTCATCGAGCACGATTCCGATGCCTTCGGGAAGTTTTTCCAGTTGGCGAACTGGAGGAGGCTTGAAGATGTCGAAGACTCTAAAAAGTATAAAACCAGCGAGAAAAGTTTTCCACGCCAGAGGGACGGCGATGAGGGCGATCAGTTGTCCGGCAACTTCGTCGATAACGACGAATTGGGGGTCTTTGGTAGCGCAGGCGCGGGCGACGCGGGTCGCGGCGGGGATACCGACCAGCGTGATCAGGACGGCTAAGGTAATGGCGGTTGGTGTACGGAGGTTTGGGCTTAACGCGTAGGACGCGGCGGCCCAGAGCAGAACTGTCGCCGCCGAACCCCAGGTGCCGGGGCCGGGATGGAGACGCCCGATGCCGAAGAAAGTAGCGGTAAGGGTTGCCCAGAGCGGGGCTCGGGGTTGAATGACCGTTGCAGGCGCATCCATCAGCGGTCTTTGTCCTCATCTTCCACAGTGCGGTCGCGGATTCCTTCCTCCGCGTCGGTCACTGGTGAGGAGATTACGTAGCCCCCGCTAGCCCACTTGCCAAGGTCGATGATGCGGCAGCGGTCGCTGCAGAAAGGGAAGTCTGGGTTGGTGCGCTTTACCGCTTTCTTGCAGATTGGGCAGCGGAGCTTGAGCGAGCGCTTCGGGGGCATAGGAACATCTATTGTAGATTGCAGATTGTAGATTTCAGATTGAAAAGCGGCACGCTACACGATTTTGGCAACCAGATCGTAGTCGTGGGCTTCGGTGATCTGGCAACGGTAGAACTGGCCGGATACCGGCTTGGACTCTTCCGGGAAGTCGTTGACGAAGACTTTGCCGTCGATTTCGGGGGCGTGCATGGCGGTGCGGCCTTCGAGCAGCAACTCTGTTTCTTCCGATTCGCCTTCGAGCAAAAGATCGAACTCGCGGCCGAGCAGCGCTTTCTTTTTCTTCTTGCTAATCTGGCGCTGGATCGACATCAAGTGCTTGCGGCGGCGCTCGATTTCGCGCGGCGAAAGTTTCTTTTCGAGAGCGTAGGCCGCGGCGCCGTCTTGATCGGAGTAGGAGAAGGCGCCCATCCAATCGAATTGAGCTTCGCGGACGAAGTCGCAGAGTTCCTCGAATTCATTTTCGGTCTCACCGGGGAAGCCGACGATGAACGAGGTACGCAGGGTCACATCTGGAATCACGCGGCGCATTTTGCTTATGGATTTCAAGAACACGTCGGCACCGCCGCCGCGCTTCATGCGCTTCAGCACCGAGGCCGAGGCGTGCTGCAAAGGGACGTCCATGTAGGAACAAATCTTTTCGTGGGCAGCGATCGTCTCCAGCAGCTTGCCGGTGATTTTGTTGGGATAGGCGTAGAGGAAGCGGATCCAGCGGAGGTCCTCGACGGTGGCGAGTTTTTCGAGCAACAGGGCGAGGCCGTCTTTGAGGCCGAATTCTTCGCCATAACACGTAGTGTCCTGGCCGATCAGGGTGATCTCGCGGACGCCGGACTGGGCGAGGCGCTCGGCTTCGGCGATTACCGACTCGAAGCGGCGCGAACGGAATTGACCGCGCAGTTGGGGGATGATGCAGAAGGTGCAGGGGTGATCGCAGCCTTCGGCGATCTTGATGTAGGCCATGTGGCGCGGGGTGGCGAGCACGCGCGGCGTGGAATCGTCGTAGAGATAATTCGGAAGGTCGCTGACGCCGCCGTCCCAACTATCGCGCGAGAAGCGTCCTTGGGCGGCGCGGGCGTTGCCTTCGGGACGGGACGGAAGCACGACGAACGGAGAGTTGGCAGGCGCTGCGGCAGACGCGATTCCTGTCGCGGACAGAATATTTTCCAGTTCGCCGGTGCCAACGACCGCGTCGACTTCCGGAATGTCTTTGCGAATCTGGTCGCGAAAGCGCTCGACCAGGCATCCGGCAACGACTAATTTCTTCGCTTTGCCGGAGGTTTTGTGTCCGGCCATTTCGAGGATGGTGTTGACCGATTCCTGCTGTGCGCTCTCGATAAACGAGCAGGTGTTGACGACGATGATGTCGGCATCTTCTGCGCGGCGGGTAAGTTCGGCGCCGGAGCGGGCGAGCAGTCCCATCATGACTTCGCTGTCGACCAGATTTTTGGGGCAGCCCAGGCTCACGAAGCCGACCTTTTGCGGGCGGTTCGCAGGGACAGAGTGCGGCTTCTCCGGTGAAGTCTTCTTTTTAGACTCTGGGGAACCGCTGACAGTGAGGTCCTTCACAGACATGCAATCTTTCTATCTTAGCATTGTGGAAGGTGCATTTCGCGCACGCAGTGTGTGATCTGAATTCATCAAACCCAAACGCACGCACGAAGGCAAGGAACGTGGAATTCTAATCCACATGGGTGGACTTGCAGGGGCGATGAAAGATAGGATTTCTGGATTCAAACAGCCTATTGTCGTGCTAGGCTTATGTCCTTACCGCCGTAACAATTTAGGGAACAAAACCTCGCTGGAGGAGAAATGTCTGGCAAACGGCTTTGTGTGGCGTTGCTGTCGGTGGTAATGGTGCTGGTGGCGACGGGGATGGCGCAGGATGAGAAGAACGAACTCGGCGGGATTTTGGGACGCACCTTCATCAGCAACCAGGGCATCAAGGACGCGACCGTTCCTTCGGTGATTGCCTTCGGCAAAGGTCTGACCTTCGACGTTGACTACGCGCGGCGGTTCCTGGTGACGCCGCTATACGCGGTGTCCGGGGAAGTGGTATTTGCGTACAACCCCGATGAGGACATCAATGCTGGAAGTTTTGGGAATGCGATTGTGCCTCCCGGCATGAAGGAGCTGTTTGTCACGCCGGCGGCACGCGTGAACCTTTTTCCCACGACGGCGGTATCGCCCTGGGTGAGCTTGGGAGCGGGCTTCGGACACTTCAGTCAGTCCAGCAGTTTAATTTATGGAGGGAGCAATCCCGGGAAATCGACGACCAGCGGCGTATTCGAGCTCGGCCTCGGGCTGGATGTGAAACTATCGAAGAGGGTGTACATCCGCGGGCAGGTTCGCGACTTTTGGTCGGGGGAGCCGGATTTTCCGCTGGCTCCGACAGGAAAAAGTCGTCAGCATAATTTTTTTGTGGGCGGCGGGGCGTACTGGCGCTTCTAACGGGCTTGCGGTTCCGAGGCCAAACCGGGGCTAAAGCCCTATCAATTGCATGCGTCTGACGCGGCCCTTTAAGGGCCGCTCTTCCACGGTGGTACATCGGTGATTTTCTCCGCTGCATGATTCAACTCTCGGACATACAGGCGGCGTTAAGCAGGATTCGGGCGGACATTCGCGTCTCGCCGTGCCCGCGTTCGGAGGCGTTTTCCGGACTGACGCACAATTCCATTTTTCTCAAGCTCGACAACCAGCAGCGCACGGGAGCGTTTAAGGAACGCGGGGCGCTGAACAAGTTGCTGACGATGAGCGCGGAGGAGCGCGGGCGGGGCGTGATCGCGGCCTCGGCGGGCAACCACGCGCAGGGCGTCAGCTATCACGCGGGACGGCATGGAGTGAAGGCGCGGATCGTCATGCCGCTGCCGACGCCGTTGACGAAAGTTTCGGCTACCCGCGCGTATGGCGCGGAGGTTTTGCTGCATGGAGCGAACTACGACGAGGCATATGAAAAGGCGGTGGAGCAGAGCCGGGAAGAACGCCTGACACTGATTCACGCGTTTGACGACGACGCGGTGATTGCGGGGCAGGGGACGCTGGGACTGGAAATTTTGGAGCAGCATCCGGAGATTGAGGTGATCGTGTCGCCGATCGGGGGTGGAGGGTTGATCGGCGGCATTGCGTGCGCCGTGAAGCAGATCCGTCCGGCAGTGAAGGTGTATGGAGTGCAGCCGGCAAAGATTCCCTCGATGAAAGCGGCGGTGGACGCGGGCAAACCGGTGACGCTCGATTCGGCGAAGACTATCGCCGATGGAATTGCAGTGCGGCGGGCGGGGGAACGAACGCTGCCGCTGGTGCAGAAGTACGTTGACGAAATCGTGACCGTGGAGGAGGAGGAGATTGCCAACGCGATTCTTTTGCTTCTGGAGCGGGAAAAAACTTTGGCGGAGGGAGCAGGAGCGGCGGCGATGGCGGCGGTGCTGAATCGCAAGGTGCGGCTCGATGCGAAACGGGTCGCGGTGCTGGTGTGTGGAGGAAATATTGATGTCACGCTGCTGGCGCGGATCATCGAGCGCGGCCTGGTGAAAGATGGAAGGCTGGTGCGCTTGCGAGTGCATCTGCCGGATTATCCCGGCGCGCTGCACCGGTTGACGGGAATCTTGGCGGAGCATCGGGCGAACATAGTGGAGACGGCTTACGACCGCGCGTATCACGGGGTGAATCTGGGAGACACGGCAATTGATATCACGATGGAGACGCGCGGGCCGGAACATATCGCGGAGTTGCTGGCGGCGCTGGTGGCCGCGGGGTATACGCACGAGAGAATTTTGTGAAGGATCACTTTGGCGGAGCGTCGATTGCACTGGAAATTTGATGGCCCTCTCCGCGGGAGCAAAAAGTCAAGCCCCGTTTCTGGCAGGGGTGCATCGGAAACAGTGCAGTGCGTTTGTAAGTAGCTGATTCAAGGCTCACTTCGAGCGTAAAGTGCTGTGTAAAAAAGTGCTCGCATAATGCTGATTATAAAGCAGATAAGTATGAGAGTTAAATCGGTTTAACTTCCCGCCAGAGCTTGCCGAGTCGCTCACCATACTCGGCGTCAAGGATCATCCCGATCTGCGTGCTGGTGCTTCCGAACGATGCGCAGCGGGCATTTCTTAACCTGAGCAGCACAGCAGAGAAGACTTCTTCGTCGCTTACTGATTGATGAAATTCTCAACAGGTGATTTTGAATTGAGCTGCTGACTTAGAATCAGAAGTTCCTTCCGCACCTAACGAGAGCTTTGCGTCTTCTCGCCAATCCTTCGCAAAAGACAATTCCCATGCCGAGGCCAACGATTGCTCCCAGACATGCACCGACCATCATCAGGCCGATCGAGACATATACCGGGCATCAGCGGGGTCAGATAGCCCATGTCTGTGGTAGCCGAGGGCCAGCAGCATCCGAGCAGCAAACCGCAGATGCCTCCCGCTGTCGCCCCAGCGATAACCCTTGAGATTGAAATACCGATGTAGGCAAGAATCTTCATCGGATCACGTGTGTACCACTCTGCCCCAACCGTCATCGAATTCTACGGCTGTTGTTACCAGGCATTACACTTTGTAATGTTGTGATGCATTGGGTAAAACTTTGTAAATCACGCAGTTGCAACCCGTCGCGCAGAGTAGATTAGAGGTGGAGCAATGAAGCATCACAGCTTAGTCATCATGGCAGTTTTGTGGGCTGCGGTTGGCATCGCCCAGACCGCCGGGCAGTCGGCGATTGCCAAGCAGATTGGGACGATCAAGGCCATCAGCGGAAATGCGATCACATTGACCCCCGAGTCGGGCGCGGACGTCCCGGTCACCGTGGAGGATAGCGCGCGCATTCTGCGGTTGAACCCTGGTGACAAGGATCTGAAGAACGCCACGCCGATCCAGTTGCAGGATCTGAAGGTCGGCGACAAGATTCGGGTGCGCGGACGTGCGGCGGGGCCGGGGATCGGTGCGCTGGAAGTGCTGGTCATTACTAGTTCGGCCGTGGACGCGGTGCGCGAGCGGATTAGTCAGGACTGGCAAAAGCGCGGAATCGGAGGGCTGGTCAGCGGGGTGGATCCGGCGAACGGGACGGTGACGATCTCGGTCACAGGATTGAGCGGAAAAAAGGAAGTAGCGGTGAAGACGGCGAAGAATGCGGTGATTCGCCGCTACGCCCCGGACTCAATCAAATTTGACGATGCCAAGCCGAGCACGCTGGCGGAGATTCATGCGGGAGATCAGCTGCGGGCGCGAGGAGAGCGGAGCGCCGATGGTTCGGAGGTGACGGCAGAAGAAATTGTGACGGGCAGCTTTCGGAATGTCGCGGGAACCGTCAATTCTGTAGATGCAAGCGCGGGGACGATCAATGTTCAAGATCTATTGAGCAAGAAACCGATGGTGGTAAAGATCACCTCGGAGTCGCAGTTGCACAAGCTTCCGCCTGAGATGGCGCAGATGATTGCGACGAGACTGAAGGGCAGTATGGCGTCTGGGATGCAGGGAGCCGGCGGAGCTGGAGCGGAGAAAGCGGGTAACGGGGCGCAACCGGCCGCGGCGCCGGGTACGCGTGCAGGAGGAGCCGCTGCCGGCGGTGGCGGAATGGGCGGAGGGATGCGGCCGGGCGGAGGCCATGATTTCCAGCAAATGCTCAGTCGCATGCCTGCGGTCACTCTGGCTGATCTGCACAAAGGCGATGCGGTTCTGATCGTCGCGACTGAAGGTTCGGCAACTGGCAGCACCGCCATTACGCTGCTCAGCGGAGTGGAACCGATTCTGCAGGCAGCGCCGAGCCAGGCGATGATGCTGACGCCGTGGAGTTTGAGTGGAGCGCCCGGCGGGGACGCGATGCAGTAGTTCTTGGTTCTCGCGATTGTTGGCAGGCTCTGCGGCCAAAAAGATCTTAACCGCTGAGGACGCTGAGGGTACTCGCTGAGAACGCCGAGTAGAGGATCGTCATACATATTTTGTTTCGCGGCTTAATCCGATCATCAGAAATGGAAGATCAATAGAAATGAAGTGTCTGAAATATATAAGTATCTTTCTTAGCGTTGTTTGCTTTTCACTGCTCAGCACGTCGTTGTTGGCGCAGAATGCGGGAAGCCTGCATGGGCAGGTGACAGATCCGTCGGGAGCGGCCATTCCCAATGCCAGCGTGATTATGACTCCGGCGACAGGGTCTCCGATTGTTGTCCAGAGCGGTGGGCAGGGGCAATATGAGTTTAAGACGCTGCCGGCGGGCAAATACACGCTGACGGTGGCGGCCCAGGGCTTCACGTTATATGAGAACGACAATGTCGTCGTGGCCGATCAACCGCTGCGCCTGAACGTGACCATGACCATTGAGGTCGAGACGCAGAAAGTGCAGGTTTCGGATACGGCGCCTACGATCGACATCAACCCTTCGAACAATGCCGGGGCGATTGTGATTTCGGGCAAAGAGCTGGAGGCGCTGCCGGACGATCCCGACGAGTTGCAGTCGGATCTGGAGGCGCTGGCCGGCCCGTCGGCGGGGCCGAATGGCGGGCAGATGTACATTGACGGCTTCACGGCCGGGCAGTTGCCGCCGAAGTCGTCGATCCGGGAGATCCGCATCAATCAGAATCCGTTTTCGTCGGAGTACGACAAGCTGGGGTACGGGCGCATTGAGATTTTCACAAAGCCGGGAACCGATAAATATCATGGGCAATTCTTTGTAATCGGCAACGACTCGCCTTTCAACTCCAAGAATCCCTTCGCGGGAGTGGAGGCGCCTTACTATTCCACGCAGTACAACGGAAACGTCGGCGGGCCATTGGGCAAGAAGGCATCGTTCTTTTTCAACATCGAGCACCGGGATATCAACGAACTGACGGCGATCAATGCGGTCGTCCTGGACCCCACGGAAACGTCACTGGTTGAGTCCATCCCGAACCCGCGGCAGCGCACCAACATCAGTCCACGGCTGGACTGGGCGGTGACCAAGAACAACACGCTGACGGCGCGCTACCAGTACTGGCGCAACACGGAAACGAATGACGGCGTGGGCGTGCTCAGCCTTCCATCGCAGGGATACTACTCCAAGGAACAAGAACATACTTTTCAGGTTAGCGATACCCAGGTGTTCGGGTCGAAGATTGTCAACGAGCTGCGCTTTCAGTACGTGCGCGAAAACGACCAGCAAAATCCTGTGGACACGAACCCAACGGTCAATGTGTTGGGGAACTTCGTTGGAGGAGGCAGTGGCGGAGGCACGCAGAGCGATCAGCAGAACCGCTACGAATTGCAGAACTACACTTCGCTGATCCATGGCAACCACATGCTGAAATTTGGGGCGCGGGTGCGGGCTACACAGGAAACAAGCCTGACGACCTCGGGATTCAACGGAACGTTCACCTTCTCATCGCTGAATGACCCGACTGATGTGCCGGGCAACAATTGCACCGTGGGAGGCACGTCGGCGTGTCCGATTTCCCTGGCCTATGCCAACCAGCATCTGAACGCAGGCACTCCGAATGCGACCCAGTTGACCTATACGACAGGTCTGCCGACTGCGCAGGTGAAATACTATGACGCCGGACTCTATGTGCAGGACGATTGGAAGGTGCGGCCGAACTTCACCCTGAGTTCGGGCTTGCGATTTGAAACGCAGAATGCGATTCACGATCACGGGGATTGGGCGCCGCGCCTGGGATTTGCCTGGGGCGTGGGCGGAAGAAGTGGGCCGCCGAAAGTGGTCATACGCGGGGGCTATGGCATTTTTTATGATCGCTTCCAGACGGGATCGCTCTTGCAGGCTGAGCGCTTGAACGGCGTAATCCAGCAGCAGTTCATCGTCAACAACCCGACTTGTTTTCCAGGAGTGGACGTGGCGCTGACGGATTTTTCCAGCTGCGGCGCGCCGAGTCTGGGTGCTTCGAACATTTATCAAGTCAGCTCGAGGTTGCACGCGCCCTATACGCTGCAGGGCGCGGTGAGTGTAGAACGGCAGATCTCCAAGTCGGCGACCGTGTCGGCGACGTACTTGAACTCGCGCGGATTTGACCAGTTCCTGACCATTAACGCGGCCGCCCCACAACCTGGATCGGCCTGCTATCCAAATTGCCCGGCAATCACCACAGGCAACATCTACCGCTACGTCTCGGAAGGCAACTTCAAGCAGAACCAGTTGATTGTGAATACGAATGTGAAGGTGGGTTCGAAGGTGCAGTTGTTTGGCTTCTACACCTTGGGATACGCGAACAGCGATACGTCAGGGGTTTCGAGCTTTCCGTCGAATTCGTACAACATCAGCCAGGACTACGGGCGGGCGTCGTTCGATGTGCGGCACCGGTTGTTTATGGGCGGCAGCATCGCATTGCCGTATCTGATCCGTCTGAACCCGTTCATGGTGGTGAGCTCGGGGTCGCCGTTTAACATTCTTTCTCCGATTGATGTGAATGGAGATCAGCTCTACAACAACCGTCCCAGCCTGGTGTCGACGGCAAGCTGCCCGGCATCGGTGAACACAACCGGCCCGAACGTTTACTGCACGCCATACGGCACGTTCGATGCGACTGGCGCCACCGGAAGCCTCTTGCCCATCAACTACGAAACCGGGCCCGCGCACTTTGTGCTGCACCTGCGGCTCACGAAGACGATTGGGTTGGGACGCAAGGCTAAGGCTGGTCAGGGGCAGGCCGGCGGTGGTGGCGATGGCGGCCACCGGCACGGCCCGCTATTCGGCGGCGGTGGGCCGATGATCATGTCATCGAATTCCGATCGCCGTTACAACTTGATGCTCGGGGTTGGGGTGCGCAACGTCTTCAATAATGTGAATGTGGCCAATCCCAACGGCGTGCTGGGGTCGAGTTTGTTTGGCGTCTCCAATGCGTTGCAGGGAGGGCCATTCTCGGGCGGGTCATCCGCTAACCGCCGGGTCGAGCTGCAGGCGACGTTTAGCTTTTAGCTACGAGCTACGAGCTATGAGCTGTGAGCAAAGACTCCGGTGGCACCGCCTCAAAGAGAATCTCGGCGCGAATATCCGCGTCTCTATGTGCCGCGCGACCGCCGTCACGGTGTGCTGAAGTGTGGGGTTGCCGCGGACGCGGTGTTAGGCTTGAGAACGATTGGCTCGTCTTCCGATTAACCGGCGAAAGTTTTTTAGGTTGGCCGCGGGTGCAGGCGTGGTGGCGCTGGGCGCCGACGCTACGCTGCTGGCGCCGAATTTTCCGCAAGTCATTCGCCGGGAGATTGAGCTGCGGCGGTGGCCCGCGAGCCTCGACGGGTTTACCATCGCGCTGCTCAGCGATTTTCACTACGACCCGTATTTTTCCATTCATCCCATCAAAGCGGCCATCGGCATAGTCAACAATCTACGGCCGGATCTGATCGCTTTGACTGGGGACTTTGTTTCCATGCCATGGGTGGGGAACCGCAGGAAGGCGGCTGCGGCGGCGGAGCCATGCGCCAATCTGCTGAAGCAACTGAATGCGCCGCAGGGCTTGTGGGCCGTGCTGGGAAATCACGACTGCTTCACCGATCCGCGTCGCGTGACCAGCGCGCTGGAGGGGAAGAAGATTCCGGTACTGTTGAATCGATCGGTGGCGATCGAGCGGAATGGAGGGCGATTCTGGCTGAGTGGAGTGGATGACGTAATTACTAAGGGGGCCGATCTCGATGTAGCGCTGCACGATGTCCCGAAGGACGAGGCGGTGGTTCTGCTGGCCCATGAGCCGGACTACGCGGACCACGTAGCGCGCTATCCGGTGGACCTGCAGCTTTCGGGGCATACGCATGGAGGTCAGGTTCGGCTGCCTTTTGTGGGACCGCTGTATTTGCCGGAACTGGCTCGCAAATATGTTTGGGGTTTGTACAGAATTGGTGAACTGACTTTATACACGAACGCAGGGCTGGGGACGGTGGAGCTTCCGGTGCGTTTGAACTGCCCTCCGGAGATCACCCTGCTGACGATTCGAAGAGGGAAGTAGTAGTCGTCAGTGGTCAGTTGTCAGTCATCAGTTTTCAAAACAATCAAGTGAAATCCGATGGCAATCTCTTCGAGCAAGGAACGCGCGAGAAGCGGGGCTAGATGTGGCGAATCACATATCTTTGGAGATTCACAATCCTGGAATCACGGAGGAGAAATGCGCAGCAAAGTAACGGCGCTGTTTGCGATGTCCCTGGTTGTAGCTTCACTCGTGGCATTCGTTCGCTTGTCGAAAGGCGCCTCCAACACTTCCGAGTACAAGCTGGTGACAAAGATCACTCTGGGCGGAGAGGGCGGCTGGGATTATTTTGAGGTCGAGCGATCCACCGGCCACGTCTTCATCCCACGCGGAAATCATATTCTGGTGGTGGACTCCAGCGGAAAGCAGCTTGCCGATGTCGGCAAAGCGCATGGCACACACGCCATCGCGTTCGCTCCCGAACTCAAGAGCGCGTATCTCAGCGCAGAGGGCTCGGTCGACGTCCTCGACCTGCAGAAGATGCAAGTCATTCAACGGATCGACCTGTCGGGCAAAGACCCGGACGCCATCCTCTACGATGCCTCCAGCAAACGAGTCTTCACGTTCAACGGTGGCGGCACGAAAGACGCCAGCGCCATCGACACCGGCACGGGCAAAGTTGTGGGCAGCATCCCACTCGGCGGTAAACCGGAGTTTGCACAAGCCGATGGTGACGGTCACATCTACGTGAACATCGAGGACAAGAGTCAACTCGTCGCCTTCGATTCGAAGACCCTGAAAGTGCTGCACACCTGGCCTTTGGCTCCCTGCAAGGAACCTTCCGGCCTGGCGATTGATGTCGAGCACAAGCGCATCTTTGTTGGCTGCCACAATGAGATGATGGCGATGGTCGACTACACCAATGGGAAAGTGGTTGCGACCGTCCCGATCGCCAAGGGGGTAGATGCAAATCGCTTCGACCCCGCGACTGGCCTGGCGTTCGCTTCCTGCGGCGAGGGCACGATCACAGTCGCGCATGAAGACTCGCCCGACAAACTGAGCGTAGTCCAAACAATCACGACGCAGCGCGGCGCAAGAACCATGGCCCTCGACACCAAGAACCACAACGTCTATACCGTGACCGCCGAGTTCGGACCGCCACCGCCCGCCACGCCCAAGAATCCTCATCCCTGGCCGAAAGTGATTTCGAAAACCTTCACTTTGCTGATTTTCGCGCAGTAAAAGCTGTGCCTACGCACCAGAGGATGGATTGCCTGGAGTTGCCCTCAGAACTTCACAGGGCAGCCTTTTTTTCCAGGGCGCGAACCAGATAACTGTTTTGAGAACTTACACTCAGAATCCCTTGGCTCGCGATTCGAGCATCCGGCCTAGGTGTGCAAGTTGCTTCACAAGGCGCGCACCTGCTGCAGGAGGCGCCGATTGTAAGTTGCTGCATTGCAAGGAAGAGTGGTAGGGACGGGGTGGTCTTAAACTTGCCGCGTTATTGCGGGGCATCAGGATTAGGAGACGGGATGCGTCGCATCTGGCCTGCGATTTTGCTACTCGGAGTGTCGGCGATGGCATGGGCGGTGAGCACTGGCGGCACCCGCGTGGCGCGATTGGATCAGCGCGAACAGCAGCTTTCGCGAAGGCTGACGCGCGCATCGCAATTCGTCAACGTGTTCCACGTGAGCGCGAGCGCGGCCTGCCAGGATGTGCAGCCGCCAGAAGAGTTGACGACGCCGGATCCTATGTTCATCGCGGGCGGGCGCGGGTTGAAGGTGAAAGTGAGTTTTATCATCGGGACCGACGGCCGCGTGCACAGCCCGCTGATTCTGGAAAGCGCAGGGCTGGCCGGGGATCGTCATGTGTTGCAGACGGTGCGCACGTGGAGATATCGTCCGGCAACGTGCAACGGAGTTCCAACCGAGACCGAAGGCAAGGTCGAATTCTCCAACCGATAGCCGCACTCCCCATGGCTGGACTAGAATCTCCTCAAGTGGATGGGGGACGTGATTCGTGGATAAAGAGGATAAGGGTTCAAAGACATTTGGCGCGCCGATGGATACGCCGGTGGGCAGTTCGGAGCTGAAGGAACTGTACCGGCGGCTGCAGCCATCGATGCGGCGGCAGAAGCCTGGTCCGGATGCGATCGCGGAGGCGCTGGAGGCGGCGCAGCGGCTCGCCGCAGAAGCCGAGGCGGAAGATGCCGCGGCGGATGTGGCTCACGATCTGGCGGCGGAGCCAGCCAGAGTGGTGTGTAGAGTTTGCGGATACCCCAATCGTGAGGGGAACAAATTTTGCGGGATGTGCGGCATCGCAGCCGGTGAAAAGGCGCCAGGAACTGCAGCAGGACCGAGTGAGCGTCAGCCTGCGAATGCGATCGCGCTGGCTCCGAATCAGTTTCCGGAACACTTGGGCAGGCCGGCGACGACGCAGCCCACCGGATACGAGACGCACCACTATCACCATCACTACCACCATCATTATTTTCCGGGCGGGGCAGAAGGAGCTTATCCGCGAGCCGGGGCCGAACCGCTGAGGGAAGAGAAGTTGCGTTCGAGTCCGAGCGCGGCCATGCGCGGGGACATGAGCCGCGCAGAGGCGGCGGTACGGCAGGTGACGCAGGAATGGGTGCTGGCCTGTAATACCAAGCATCTGGATGACCTGCTCGAGTTGTATGTTTCCGATGCGCTGGTGCTGCGGTCGAACTATCCTCCGATTCGCGGGGCGGCGGCGGTGCGGGAGTTCTACTTCGGCGCGCTGGATGCGGGCCTGGGCGAGGTGGAACTGGAGCCGCTGCGAGTGGAAATTGCCGGAGAACTGGCGTACGAGGCGGGACGCTGCAAGGCATTGATTCCGAGTTCGATGGGCAAGCGGCGGGAAGAGCGCGGGAAATATCTTTGGGTGTGCGCGCGGCAAAGCAATGGGGAATGGAAGCTGGCCGCGGATTGCTGGTCGAGCGATTTGTCTTTGACGACGATGGAGGCGGAGGTTCCGGCGACTATCGCAGTCAAGACCACTGCGCCGAAGAAGAATTCGTAGAGGGCATGGTCCTCAAGGCCTTGAGTTCGGTCCTCCATCGTGATCGTCGCGGCCCTGAAGGGCGGCGCTCCAGGAAGCGACTTATCCAGAGTTTTTCGTGAACAGGCATGCGGGGGCGGGACGCCGGCGCTACGGTCGGCGGTGCGGTCGGCCTCTTCCTCCTTACGGCTGCACGTTTAACTTCTTCAAATCTGTTTTCAGCTGATCGAGCGATTGCATCTGGATTGCGTGCATGCCGAGTTGGGCGGCGCATTCGAGGTTGAGGGCGCGGTCGTCGATGAAGCAGCATTCTTCGGCAGGGAACTGGGTGATTTCGAGGGCGAGGCGGTAGATATCGTGCTCCGGCTTGCGCAGGCCCACGAAGCAGGAACTGACGAAGAGGCGGAAGATCTTCCGCAGTCCGAATTTTTCAATCCGAAAATTGTTGAGCTCGCGGGATTCGTTGTTAATCGTGCCCATGAAGTATTTACCCGACCCGGTGAGGGATTGAGCGAAGGCCAGGACTTCGGGAAAGGGCTGCGAGAGCGCGAACATGCTGTCGCGGAAGGCGTCGCGGGTGAAGGGGCGCTCGCGATAGAAGACTGTGCGGTCGAGGTATTCGTCGAGGGTGATCTTGCCGCGCTCGAACGAGGAGACCACCAGTTCGTGGCGGGATTGGAATTCGTCGGCATCAAGATGAAATTGCTGGAGCGCTTTGGTGCGCTCGTTGCGGTCCCAGGCGTTGGTGAGCAGGACGCCGCCGACGTCCCAGAATATGGCGCGAATTTCGGGCAAGAATTTCCTCCGGTAGGGATTCCTAGAGTTTAGATCAACGGCGTCACTCGCGGGCGGGACGCCGGCGCCGAAACCCGATCAATGCTTGTAGATGGTGGTGTCGGGATGATAGTTGCGCCAGTCGAACCAGTAATCTTTCAACGCGGGGAGGCGGTCCAGGCATTTGCCTTGCGAGGGGCCGGAAGTGGCGCAGCCCTGGAAGTTCCATTCGCTCGCGGTAGTGGTGTCGAGCAGCGACCAGGAGTTCGCAGGAGACGCGGCCGGTGCCGGGTCCGCGGCGCGCGGGCGAGACGCCCCCGCGACAGCCGGCGGGACGCCGGCGCTACCCGTTGCAGTGCCGGCGCTACCACCCGTTGCAGCGGTCGGCGAGGACTCTTCGCCTCTCAGGAAGAATTCGGCGTCCTGATTGTTGATGCTGGCTTTGAAGATGCGGAATGATTTCTTGTCGGGGCCTACGGCTATGAGGACTGGGATGCCGTGGACGCGGTCCATCACTGGCGATTGCTTGAGTAGAGTCTCCCAGGGATAGGCGCGGCTGGCACCGTCAAGTTCGAGGCCGACCACTACATCGCGGGATTTCAACTCAGTGCCGGGGAAGCTGATCACTACCGGGAGCTTCGCGACTTCCGGTTCCCAGTTGCTGTCGTATTCCTTGACGTATTTCGGGACGGGGGCGAGAACCTTGCCGCCGGAGATTTCCGACTTCCACTCGCCAAACGTGAGTTCGTCACTGGGAACAAGTTCGAGCGTGGCGCCTTTCAGCGGGCCGTAGAGCGCCTTGCCGGTGATCTGCTGCCACCAGGTGCCGGTTTCCTTATCGCGCATCAGAAAATTCTGGTTGTTGATGCCGGCGAGATAAAAGTGCAGCACTCGTCCGTTCACCGTTCGTGTCCACACCAGACCGGTGTGACAGAGCGTTCAATAAGTGACGGCCACCGGAACACCTGCAACGACGTCGTTCAGGATGTGGTGATAGGCCATCTGGCTGATGGGATAGGCGCGGGCGTCGCCGGGGAAGCCGACCGCCAGAATCATTTCGCTGGGATTGAGCTTGCTGGCGGACTCAGCCTCGAATTGCGGGCTGTTAACAGGGTGGAACATCCATTCGAAATAGTTCAAGCGGGACATCACGGCCGAGACAGCCACGAGGAACAGAACCGTGCAGAGAACGATTTTGCGGCGGAGGTTGTTGGATTGCCACAGCACCAGCGCGAAGATAATGCAGACCAGGAATCCGGCGAGTGTTGCCCAGGGAGCGCGCTGGCGGAGAGCCATAGCGAAAGCGAGGGCACCGGGAGCTTGATGACTGAATGGGCGAATGATGTAGGCAGGAATGAAGAACAAGCCTATGGTCGTGAGTGAGGAAAGAAGAAAAATCAGCCAGGAAAAGGGACGGCGACGGTAGCGAGAATAAGGGGAATACATGGCGGATTTGGAATTGAGTAATTGGGAAATTGAGTAATTGAGTAATTTGAAAAATAGCGCTGGTTGTTTTCTCGCACTGAAAAATTACTCAATCCCCCATTTACACAATTGCTCAATTACGCAATTCTAACGAATCCTGGCGCCTCGCGGGGGTGAGAAGTCGGCCCATGACCCTGGTAACTTGTTCCGAGGCACCGGCGGAACCTAGGATGAGGGGCAGGTATGACTCTATCTGCCCTACTGGTGTGCCTGGATAAGAAGGCGGCTGAGGTTTTGCAACGGGTGTTGAAGGAACTCAGCATCCGGGTAGAAGCGTGCCCGGATTTCGCGCGTGCGGGAGTGCGCGCGGCGCAAGTGCGGTTCGACGTGATTATCGTGGACGGATCGAGCGCCGAGATCACTGGATTGCTGCGCGAAACCCGATTGTCCCGCAAGAACGACGCGACGCTTGCCGTGGCTGTAGTGCCGACGCAGGAAAGCATTCGCGATCTATTCACGCTGGGCGTCAACTTTGTGCTCTACAAGCCGGTGGCCTACGAGCGGGCTTTGAGCAGCCTGCGGGCAGCGCGCGCGGTGATGCGCAAGGAAAAGCGCAAGACCGCCCGTGCCGCGGTGCACACCCACGCCACGGTGGACTACGCCAACGTTCAGCAGGAGAAGGCTACGCTGGTCGACCTGGCGCACAACGGCATGGCCGTATTGTTTGGAAACAGGCTTCCACCGACCAGTAAGGTTTATTTCCAGTTCAAGCTGCCGGGGCAGGCCACCAGTGTGCGCCTATCCGGCCAGGTGATGTGGCAAGACTGGAATGGACGCGCAGGAGTGCAGTTTGTGGATGTGCCGAAGGCTTCGCGGCGACTGCTGGATGAGTTCCTTGGAGCAAACGTGAACCAGCAAGCGCCTCCGCCGGAATTGCCAGACGTGACAGTGGAGATGGAAGAGCCGTTGCCAGCGGCGGTCGCGGTGGCGGAGTCGAGCCATAAAAAAGAGGAGAAGCCTCGTGCAGAGGAGCCCCGGCGAGCGGCCACTGCAACACAGGTGCGGGAGAAATCAGCGGCTGCGATCGAGGCCGATGCCAACAACCGGCGCCTGCAGGTTCGTTACAGCTGCCGTTTGGGCGCCGAGGTTTATCGTACGGGAACATCCGTTCCGAACCACTGCTGCCTGACGGATCTGAGTTCCGGCGGGTGTTACCTCGAGGTGCCGCTGCCGTTTCCGCAGGGCTCGTCGATTGAAATTTTGGTGCGGACCTACGAGATGAAGTTGCGGTTGCGGGGAACGGTGCTGACGTCGCATCCCGGCTACGGGATGGGTATTGGATTTGAGTTGAAGACGAAAGAAGAACAGGCGAATGTGCAGAAGTTGACGGAGTTCGTGGCGTCCACGACAGATCCTTCCTAGATTGGCAGGCGCCCACAGGGGCTAAAAGCCCGAAATCGGTTCCCATGCCTCACGCGGCCCTAAAGGGCCACTCTTCCACGGTGCTGAAGGGCTCTTCCACCGTGCTGGGGGGCTCTTCCACGGGGCCGGCGGTGCAGATCTCCCATCATGCAGAACCTAGCGGCTGGGAGTCGTCTCTTCTTCGGCGACGGCTTTCTTGAAATAGTCGAGAGAACGGCGGAGGCCAGCTTCGAGGTCGATCTTGGGCTCCCAGCCCAGCAACTGGCGGGCTTTGGTGATGTCGGGACGGCGTTGCTTGGGATCGTCCTGCGGCAGGGGTTCATAGCGGATTTTGCTTTTTGATCCCGTTACCTTCAAGACCAGCTGCGCGCATTCCAGAATTGTGAACTCGTCGGGATTGCCAATATTCACGGGCAGATGCTCGTCCGATTTCGAGAGCCGCAGAAAGCCGTCGATTTCATCGCTCACATAGCAGAAGCTGCGAGTCTGATGGCCGTCGCCGTAGACGGTGAGGTCTTCGTTGCGCAGGGCCTGCTTCATGAAATTGGGAACGACGCGTCCGTCGTTAAGCTGCATGCGCGGGCCGTAGGTATTGAAGATGCGGACGATGCGCGTGTCCACATTGTGATAGCGGCGATAGGCCATGGTGACGGATTCGGTGAAGCGCTTGGCTTCGTCGTAAACGGAACGCGGGCCGATGGGATTGACGTTTCCCCAGTAAGTTTCTTTCTGCGGATGCTCGAGCGGGTCGCCGTAGCATTCGGAGGTCGAAGAGACGAAATATTTCGCGTTGTATTTGCGGGCGACGTCGAGCGCGTGGAAGGTGCCGAGCGACCCGACCTTGAGCGTCGCGATGCCGTGCGTGTGGTAGTCCACGGGGCTGGCAGGACTGGCGAAGTGAAAGACATAATCCACTTTGCCGACGTCGAAGGGTTCGCAGATGTCTTTTTCGACGAACTCGAAACGAGGCTCGGAGCGCAGGTGCGCGAGATTGGCGCGGCGCCCGGTGAGAAGGTTGTCGGCGACGACGACAGACCAGCCTTCGGCGAGAAGGGCGTCACAAAGGTGAGATCCGAGAAAGCCGGCGCCGCCCGTGATCAGAGCGCGTTGCGAGGTCATGCCTTCTTGCCGTTCTTGAGGACACCGGTGGGCACGCCATCGGGCAGGCAGGCGGGGCGGCCGACGCTGTAATAGGTGAAGCCTTGGGCGGCCATGGCCTCGGGATCGTAGAGATTGCGGCCGTCGATCACGATGGGATACTTGAGTTCCCGGCGCAGACGCGGAAGGTCGAGGTTGGAGAATTCCTCCCATTCCGTGAGAATCAGTAGGGCATCGGCGCCGTGGGCGGCCTCGTAGGGCGAACTGGCGAAGGTGATGCTGGCATTCAAAACTTCGCGGGCGTGATCCATGGCGGCCGGATCGTAGGCGGTAATCTTGCTGCCTTCCTGCAGCAACTCCTGCACGAGAAAGATGGCGGGTGATTCGCGAATGTCGTCGGTGCCGCCCTTGAAGGCGAGGCCGAGGACGGCGAGGCGCTTGCCGCGAAGCGTCCAGAGAGCGTCATGAATTTTGCGCAAGAAACGGCGGCGCTGCTCTTCGTTGATGCGCATGACTTCGTCGAGCAGGCGGAACTCGTATCCGTATTCGTGCGCGACCGCGCGGAAGGCCATCACATCTTTGGGGAAGCAGGATCCGCCATAGCCGATGCCGGGATTGAGGAAGCGGCGGCCGATGCGCGAATCGGCGCCGATGCCGCGGACAACCTGGTTCACGTCGGCCCCGACGGATTCACAGACGGAGGCAACCGCGTTAATGAACGAAATTTTCATTGCCAGAAATGCGTTGGAAGCGTGTTTGATCAGTTCCGCGCTCTTGGTGCTGGTGATGATGAGCGCAGGAGGAATCGCAGCGCGGTCGGGCTGAGGAATGGCGTGGGGGCGTTTGTAGTAGCTGCCGTCGGTGAGAGGGGCGTAGATTTCGCGGAGTAGGTCGGCGGAGCGCTGGGAGTCGCAGCCGATGAGGATGCGGTCGGGGAACAGGAAGTCGGTGACGGCAGTGCCTTCGCGTAGAAATTCGGGATTGGAGGCGACATCGAAGGATTCGGCATCGGTGCCACTGCGGAGAATAATTTTTCGCACCCACTCACTGGTGTAGACAGGCACGGTGCTCTTTTCAATGACAACTTTGTAGTTCTCGATGCCACCGGAAATTTCGCGGGCGACGGATTCCACATACGAAAGATCCGCGTCTCCCTTTTCTGTCGGCGGAGTGCCTACGGCGACGACGATCGCGGAACTAAGGCGGACGGCTTCCTTCAAGTCATCGGAAAAGGTGAGGCGGTGGCCGCGATGCCGGCTGAGAAGTTCGGGCAGGAATTTTTCGTGGATGGGCACTTCGCCATTGCGGAGGGCTGTCAGTTTTTGAAGGTCGTTATCGACGAGAATGACTTCGTGGCCGAGATCGGCGAAACAAGCACCTGCGACCAGACCTACGTAACCGGAGCCTACGACTGCAATGCGCATCAGTAATTCCTTTGTGGACTTCGATACGGGACCTGCGACATCCGATTTTACCGAAGTTTAGGGCTGGGTTTGGGCTTGGCGGCGGAAAATTTGGGCTGGGGGGCAAGAATGGGAACGGGCAGCGCAGGAAGAAAGAAAGATGGCTGCCTTAAAGCAATGGTTGAAACTACCCCAAAGTGGCCGCATAATGGCGGTACCCGGCGGTTCGAATACCCGGTGATTCGATGACTCAGCCTTTCAGGTTGCCGGACCCATCCAGCGAGACACCCTCCGGGGATGAAAAGCCTTCTCGCGGTTCTAGCTTGCGCTTTGCCGGCGCGGAGAACGACGAACTCAATCAAGTGGCCAAAACGCTCGCCGAGCATGGGGGCGGCGCGGTGGCATTCGATTTGGCACTCGACCTGGTGTTGAACGAAATCGTGGAACAAGCGCGGAGTGCAACCGGCGCAACGGGGGCGGCGATCGCCCTCACGCGGGACGGGGAAATGGTGTGCCGCGCCACCACGGGAGTCAACGCCCCAGACCTTGGGATGCGCGCGGAAATGAATGCGGGCTTGTCGGGTGCTTGCTTGAAGTCGGGAGACATTCAGCACTGTTCGGATACTGAAACCGATCCGCGCGTGAATGCGGAGGCGTGCCGGCAGTTGGGAGTGCGGTCGATGCTGATCGCGCCCGTCAGCGATGGACAGCAATGCTTTGGGATTCTGGAAGTGTTGGCGACACGAGCCAATGCGTTTGGACCAAAGGACGTGAACACGCTGCGCGTGCTGGCGCGGCGAGTGGCTGAGAATAAGCGAGAGGCCGAGGAGGGCACGCTGAACCCGGCGGAGGCGCCCGAAGTGGCATTCGCAGAGATTCGGAGTGAGCCACAGGAACATGCTGAACAGAGTTTCGCGGCGGAGGAGATTTCAGCCGAACCGACAGCCGACCAACTGACAGCCGACAAGAAGAGTGAGGCTTGGACTTCGGTGCTGGTGGTGCTCGTCATCGCAGTGGCAGTGTTGCTGGGAGTGATCATTGGGTGGCGCCGCGCAGTCCTCGGCAGGAGAGTTGTTGAAAGTCATCAAGTTGCGGCGCCGAGTGCGACAAGTGTGAATCCGCAGGCGAGTTCTGCGGCACTGGCGAATAATCCAACTTCGTCAACTGGTGCTGGATCGAATCAGACTGGCTCTGCCGAGAAGCCGAAGACAACGCACGCGCAGAATTCTGTCCCGGTGGGGGGACTGCTGGTCACGGAAAATGGGAAGGTCATCTACCGCGTCGAGCCGGCGAACCCTGTGCGAACTGCTGGCAAAGGCGGCGCGGGGAGATCTTCTACGAGTCGCTTGATCCACCAAGTCGAGCCGGAGTATCCGCCAGAAGCGAGAGCGAAAGGGATCCAAGGACCGGTGGTTCTTGATGTGCAAGTTCAGGGCGACGGCAGGGTAGGCACGGTCAATGTGGTGTCAGGCGATCCCATGCTTTCTGAAGCTGCGGTCAAAGCAGTTAAACAATGGGTATATCAGCCGTTTTCGGTGGATGGAAAACCAGTTGAGCGGCAAACGCGCATCACGATCCGGTTCACCCAGCCTTCGAGCTAATACATAGCGTGCAAATCCGCCTTCCAGATCTGCTAAGACGCTAACATTCGTGGCACGCTGGGAAGGAAAGACCTCGGCGTATTCGCACTTTCATTCCTTCCTCCTGCGGTTTGGGAATTGCTTCGCCTACGGAGTACAGTTAGGCACCTTGAAGTAGGCAATCCGCGTTGCCCAGGCGGCATTGGTAGGCCAATACTCGTTCACGTACCAGAAAGTGCAATCATCGGTAGGATCAACGGTCATGCTCGAATAAGTGCCCCAGTTCCCGGTTCCGGTCGTAGGCGTGACTTCCTCGCCGGTTCCGCTGAGGATAGAAATTTCTGTGGGCGCGGTAGCGGTCGCAAGGTTCCAATAAGAAAAATCAATTCCGGGATCGGTGAAACTGTTGGACACGTTGTAACCGACGGCGGCATTCGCGTCTTTATCTTGAGCGATACTGGGCAGGAAACGGAATAGGGAGTTATCCGGGTTGATGGTACCGGACTGAAATAGAGAAGGCGTTCCGCTCCCGCTCCCGCGCAGTTCATACCAATTGATGCCTGTCTGGTTAGGGTTGTTTGTCAGGTCCGCGGCTGTCTTCACGGTGTGGCTTACCAATAATGACTCGTAGGAGCCGAAGTTGCGGTACGCAAAACGGGGCATAAACCGATCGCCGACGGAGTCGATGTGCTGTCCCTGCCCCCCGGATGGGGGCTCGTTCACACAATTCGTTATCGCGGGAGAGCTTGGGAGGTAGCATCCCGGCGTGTAGGGCGGAGTCACGGGAATATCCGTCACCGTGAGGGTCGTATTGGTGGGGTTCGACCAATCTAAGTGAAAGTCCCAAAGGTTGAAGCTGCTAGACGTGGTTGTCGTACCGTCGCTGATGGGATTCTCGATGCTGACCAGGAATTCATCCCGGCCTGCAGGCGGAGGTGTGGTTCCGTCGAAATCTGCTGGGATCAAGCTGTGAGCGAGGTACAGACCGTTGTTGCCCACCCGACTCGTATCGGTGAAGCATTGCGGAGCGTTCATGGGCGCTCCGGACAGCATACTGTTGCGATCGAAGGCGCAAACGGCCACGCCATTCTCCGTATCGTTGCCGTTCGGGTCCAGCATATCCATAGTGGCGTAGTAGGCGTCGGGCCACGTGCCAAGTTTGGGCCAGTCCGGGAAGTAAAACTTTGTTCCTGTTGCCAGAATCGGGTTGAGGAGAAAAGAGTAGGCGTACCAGCCGAAGTTAGGATCACCGGCGTCGTCGGTATTGGAGACTGCAATGCAAAAGTAGTACTTCTCACCACCAGATTGTCTAACGGCTTTCCCAGCAATCACCCAGCGCTTGGCCAAGCGGTCAAAATTAATTACAGCATCCAATCCGATGCCGGTCCCCGCACAGTCTGCAGACGCGGTCGTCCACGGTGTGCCGATCGCCTGCCCGGACCTCCCCGCGGGAATCGGCGGCAATACCGGCTGGTGTGTGGTCTTATCGAACGCCTGATACTCGGTGTTTACGTACTCCATGAACTGCTGGGTGCCGACGGCGCCATTCGGGTCAATTTTCGTAAACGCGCCGTTCCCCGATGAATCTGGCAGCAGTCCGTCGAACGAGATGATCGGATTGACGGTGACGGTGGCCGTCGCGGTGGCCTGTTGGTTATTTCCGATTGCGACGGCAGTGTAGGTTGTCGTCTGGGTCGGCCACATCGCCTGCGGTGGCGTTACGCTTCCGGTGCCGGGTGTAACAGGACCAATGTTGTCAATAACCACCGATGTGGCATTCGTGGATTGCCAGTTGAACGTGATGCTTTGACCAGGAAAGATCGCTGCAGGAGTAACGGTCAGCCTTATTGTGGGGGCTGGGGGTGCCGGAGTAACCGTGACTGTGGCCTGGGCCGAGGCGGTTCCCCCAGGACCTGAGACGGTGTAGGTGTAGGTGGTGGTCACCGAAGGGTTCACGTCCTTGTGCCCGTTCAGTCCCACCTGACCCTCACCGTTGTCGATCACGCCTGAATCGGCATTTGTCGAACTATAGGTAAGAGTAGAAAAGCCCTGGGCAGTGATCGTGGTGGGATTCGCGGTCAACGTGGCCGTTGGTGCGGGGGCTTTGCCAGAGCCTCCCGATCCTGCTGATCCGCAACCCGCCAGCACAATCAGCCCCAAAAGCATCCCCAGAAACTTGGCCTGGGGTTGAATCGCAGATCTCATGGCCCCTCGCAAAATGCAACATCCTACCATTGAGAAACCCGTCTCAGGAATGGCACGTCCGTGGCGTTACCCTGGACCGATGAGATTGCGGCGCAAGGGCGGGCGAGAATGCATTCAAGCTGAACGTGCGCAGTGCAACCAGAGAGCTAAATGGTGCGGATGTTACGCGTTATCAGACGGTTAAATCAAAGTACATCGAGAAGTGCATGAGGCCGATCAGAGGCTTTAGTCTCTCTACTTTCTTCCTCTTGCAGTATTTTGCATAGTGGCCCTAGAATCCGGACAACAGAAGCAAGATGTGGGGCCGTTCCCCCTCTCGCAATTTCAAGCAGTCGTACTCCCCCCAGATGGCAATCGTTGGAATGAGCTGGCAAGACCCAGCTAGCAACGGATTTGTTTCCCCATGTTTCCCGACCGGACTCATGGGAATTTGAATGTTACTCAGAGGGCGAAGCTATGGGCAGCAGTATCCAGCAAATCCAGACAAATTTCGATGCGGCGGGAAGTCTCTCGTTTTCACAGCCTCAGTGGTATGCGATCAGGACCCGTTCGCGCCACGAGAAGATGGTGTCGGAACAGCTCGAACTGCAGGGAATTGAGAATTTTTTGCCGTTAATCAAGAGTAGCCGAAAGTGGACCGACCGCGTAAAAGAGGTCGAGTTACCGTTGTTCTCCGGTTACACGTTTGTGCGGATGGTTCCTTCCTCGCGGGAGCGCCTTCGGGTTCTGAAGACCCAAGGAGTGGCGGGATTTGTGGGCATCAACAACCAGGGAGAGCCGATTCCTGACAGCCAAATTCAAGATGTGCGGACGCTGTTGGCGAATGACGTCCCCTTCCGCGAACATCCCTATCTTCGGGTGGGACAGAGGGTTCGAATCCGTGGCGGATCTCTCGATGGAGTGGAGGGCATTCTGTCTGTGCAGAACGAAGATCAGAGTCTGGTGATTTCCCTGGAGCCTATCCAACGATCGCTATCCATCCGAATTCAAGGATATGCGGTCGAAGCGGTCTAGCTTTTCGGGAGCAGATTGAGACGAGTCTCCAAATACGCAACGAATAGCGGCAAAAAAGAACGGCCTCAAACGTGAGAGTGACTGAGAACTCCGCTGACTAGGAAGGCCTGCAAGGACAATTAAGCATGTTTTTGAAATTCTTTGGTCTCACGGAACAACCGTTCGGGGTCACGCCCGATCCCAAATATTTGTACCTGAGTTCTGCGCACCGCGAAGCGCTAGCCTCGATGTTTTATGGCATCGAGGCAGGGCGGGGATTCCTGGCCTTGATCGCGCAGCAGGGAATGGGGAAGACCACGCTCCTTTTCCATCTTCTGGAAAAATTCCGCAGCTCGGCGCGCACGGCGTTCTTGTTTCAAACGCAATGTACTTCGCGTGAATTCATGCGCTTCCTCCTGGCCGAACTAGGTTATGAGACAGCTGACCAGGACTTTGTCCGGATGCACGAGGAGTTCAACCGCCAATTGCTACGAGAAGCCCGGGCGGGCAAGCGGTTCATCATCGTGGTGGACGAGGCGCAGAACCTTGATGCGTCTGTGCTGGAGACCATTCGGCTGCTATCGGATTTTGAAACACCGCGCGCCAAGCTGCTCCAGATCGTGCTGGCGGGCCAGCCAGAACTCGCGGACAAGCTGGCCGGGCGTAACCTGGCCCAGCTGCGGCAAAGAATCTCTCTGGTGAGCGGCCTGAAGGCGTTGTCGATCGATGACACTCGAAACTATATACGGCATCGCCTGCACGTAGCCGGTTACCGAGGCGCCAGCCTTTTTACTCCTCAGGCCTTGGCCACCATGACCTACTTTGCTGAGGGGATCCCACGAAACATCAACAATTTCTGCTTCAATGCGATGTCTCTGGCGTGCGCCACCCAGCAGACAACGATTGACGAGTCGATTGTGCAAGAAGTCATTGCCGACGTGGATATCTCGCAATACGTTTCCCAGCCAGGGGCGGCGCCTGCGGCTACGATTCCGCGGGCAAATGAAGAAGCCAATCATAGTTATGGCTGGACGATTCCGCCGGCCACCGAGACCGTTGGCCACGCAGGTTCGGGAGCCCGGGGCGATACACACACCGGCGCTATTCCGAGTGGGGAGCGATGGGGAAAAGGCGAACCCGTCTCGCCGACGGAGGCGCAAGCGTATTTGCAGCAGCTGGCGCGATCGCTGAGACGCTGGCAGTCATGAGATTCCGCAGTGCTGAGACATGGGGATGGTCGGACAACAGAGTATCGATGAAGCGTCATAGAGACTTTCGTTATAGGGCGTTTGATCTCTTGCGGCGATATGCAAGTTTTCGTACTCTGAATTCACTAGCTAACGGCTAAGGTCGTTCGCGACTGAGCCCGTTCGGTGGTTCCCCTCCAATCCCCCTTAGTTACGCCCTAAGTCAGGGCTATAGCGCGGTAAGAGCCTAAGCGGCACGGGCCTAATTTTTGATTGTTCCTTGAATGGGACTGAGAGGGCGAAGCTATGAGCGACGATCTTTCCGAAATGCTAGTCACCCCCGGGAATCTTGTGAGTGAGAAAAAAGAAGAGATGAGAGGAGTCGTGATGAATAGTGACGGTAGTGTCACGCTAAAACCTGGCGAGCAAGAAGCAATGCCATTTGGATCCACCGGTCCTGAGAAGCCGGCATCGGATCCCAAGCCGACATTGCGTAGTGTGCGCGCCGCAGCCGAAGCGAATGCAATTGCCCACGCCTTGCGGGAAACCGGCTGGAATCGAAAGCGGGCCGCCCAGCTCTTAAGTATTAGCTATCGCGGCTTACTGTACAAGATTCGCCAGCACGGGATCGTTTGGTAGGCGAACCCGGCTCAACAAAGGGGTCGGCACGCTCAACGTGTAGTGGACCGGCATAAATGGTTCGGGTCTGGCCGGTGTTGCACGATGTAGGTCGATTCATGCCAGCATTTAACGATACATTCTCGGGGATGGGGACAAAAGACAAATGAGCCGTAATTTCGAGCTGTTACAACAATTGGGCAAAGAAGAGGTACTGCTGGGTGCAGAACCTGTCGCCGCCCCTGTCATCGAAGAGAAGGCGCCAAGACTGGTGAGCGAGCCGATTCTTTCGCGGCCGATGGTGACGGAGCCGGTATTTACGGAGCCGCAGCTCGAGCTGAATACCGCGGAACTGGAACAGCTGACCAAGCTGACGCAGCGTATTTTTATGATGCCCGATAGTTCTCCGCGAGTTGTGGTGTTCACCGCGACCGAATCAGGCAACGGATGCAGTTGGATCTGCGCTCGCGCGGCGGAACTGCTGGCCAGTCAGTCTACAGGTTCCGTTTGCTTAGTGGATGCGAATCTGCGCAGCCCCGGCTTGCACCAGCAGTTCGGAGTCGAGAACCGTTACGGACTGGCTGACGCCCTACGGGGATCTGATCCAATGGGCAGCTTTGCCAAGGCGATGTCCCGCCCCAATTTGTGGCTGGTGAGTAGCGGATCTTCTCCAGAGCAATCGCTGCCTTTGCTGGGTTCTGATCGTATGCGTCAAAGGATCGCAGAAATGCGCGCCCACACCGATTACGTATTGATCGATGCCGCGGGCCTGAACGTTTCCAACGATGCAGCGACGCTGGCGGCTGCTGCTGATGGTGTTGTGCTGGTATTGAAAGCAAATTCTTCCCGTCGGGAAACCGTCCGGAAAACAGTGCATGAATTGCAGGCAGCCAAAATATCCGTTCTGGGAGCCGTGCTGAATCAGAGAACCTTTCCTATCCCAGAGTCGGTCTACAAAAGATTGTGAACTGAATCCATACCCAGGGTTTGAATGGTCTTGAACCATCAAGCCCGATTTCAGCGATGTTTATCATCATCCCAAAGGAAAGAAAATGTTCGAGAATTTGCGAGCTGATCTAAAGGCGGCCGGCGCCCATCGCCGGCTGGAGCGTCCCTGGCGAGTTTTCATACGGCGGGAAACAAAAGTGATTCTGCAATACAGGTTTTCGGCCTGGGTGCATAGACTTCATATACCGGTCATTCGCCAATTACTGCTGATCGTGGCACTGATTTGGCAGCGCTGGAACCAGATCATGCTGGCGGGAGTTTTAATTGCCCCCGATGCGGAAATTGGCCCTGGCTTTACTCTGCATACCGCGTACGGATTGCAGATCTCACCGACAACCATCGGCTCGGGATGTACTTTCAATTCGAACGTATTGATCGGGACCGCGGTCAAGAGCATTGGCGACAACTGTTACTTTGGCCCAGGTTGCAAGATCATCGGCGAAGTCAAGATTGGCAACAACGTCTTGGTGGTTGCCAACAGCGTGGTGCTCACCGACGTACCCGATAACACGACGGTCATGGGGGTACCGGCGCGCATCAAGCTGCCCGGGGGCCGTCTCAGGAAGATGCCCTGGAAGACGCTGGATGGCAAAAAGAAAGTCAAACCGCAACCCAATGCAGTTGAGCCGCAAAAAATCATTGTTTAGGCCAGTGCCCGAGGGATAGGACTTTGGACTTCGCGTGGACAGAAGAGCAAGCCGCATTTCGCAGGGAAGTAATCCGGTTTGCTCAGCAAGAATTGAACGACGACCTTATTCAGCGTGACCGGGACGAAGAATTTTCCCGGAGTCATTGGCAAAAATGCGCCGACTTTGGCATTCAGGGTCTGCCCGTACCGCAAGAGTATGGAGGCGGGGGCGCGGACACGCTAACTACCCTGTGCGCACTGGAAGCCTTGGGTTATGGCTGCCGGGATAACGGTTTTCTGTTTTCCCTCAACGCCCATATGTGGACGACGGAAATCCCCATTATGGCGTTCGGTACGGAGGAGCAGAAGCGGCGCTATCTGCCGAAGCTGATCAGCGGAGAGTGGATCGGGCTACATGCTATGACCGAGCCCATGTCGGGTTCGGACGCCTATAGCCTGCATACCCGGGCTGAGCGTCAGGGAAACTGCTATGTGCTCAATGGCTCGAAGACATTCGCCACCAACGCGCAGCACGGAGACCTGTTCATCATTTTCGCGAACGTGGATCCCTCCAAAGGAGCCAACGGCGTCAGCGCGTTTCTGGTTGAAAAAGGGACTCCCGGACTCATCGTCGGCGGGAAGCTTCATAAGATGGGCTTACGAACGTCTCCGATGGGTGAAGTGGCCCTGGATGACTGCAAGATTCCGGTCGAAAATCTGCTCGATAAAGAAGGTAGCGGGCAGGCGATCTTCACGACCTCCATGGAGTGGGAGCGCACCTGCATTCTAGCCAGCCATCTAGGCATGATGCAGCGCGTTTTGGAGACTTGCGTAAAATACGCCCGCGAGCGCAGTCAGTTTGGTCAACCGATTGGAAAGTTTTCAGCCATCGGCAACAAGATTGCCGACATGGATGTGCGGCTTGAGACCGGCAGGCTGTTGCTTTACAAGGCGGCATGGCTGAAGACTCAAGGGCGGCATCCGCTGCGCGAGATCTCCATCGCAAAACTCTATGTGAGCGAAGCTTGTATCCAGAGTTGCCTGGACGCGATCCAGATCCACGGCGGCTATGGTTACATGACTGACTACCAGATTGAAAGGGAACTGCGCGACGCGATTGCCGGGAAAATCTATTCCGGCACATCCGAGATCCAGAAGGTCATCATCGCGGGCTTGCACGGGTTCTAGAACGAATTTCCCCCAGCAATTTCTTGATTCAGCAACTTCCTGGTTAAGGGGCGGGTAAATGGCATACATTCTTCAACAACTGCTGACTCACAGCGCGGGGCGATTTCCGGAAAAGACAGCGGTATGGGCGCGCGGGCGGAGCATCAGCTATCGCGAACTTGAGGAGCAGTCCAATCAACTGGCGCACCTCTTGAAAACCTGTGGAGTCAAGAAGGGCGATCGCGTCGGACTATTTTTCCCAAAGTCGGTAGAGTCGATCATCAGCATGTTTGCGGTTATGAAGGCTGGCGGCGTTTACGTGCCGCTCGACCCGCAGGCACCGGTAGACAGGATTGGCTACATCATCAGCAACTGCGGAATCAAGGTGCTGATCACGCAGGACGAAAGGCGTCGCGCGCTCGATGCCGCGACACGGGAATCGCTGGAGCGGTGCGTGGTTATCAACCAGGCGCGCGAATCGGGGAACGGGAGCGGCGTGATTCCCTGGTCGGCGCTGTCGGAGTATCCGGCATCGCATCCGCCCGTGGTTACTCTCACTGAGACCGATCTGGCTTACATCCTCTATACATCCGGTTCCACCGGGCGACCCAAGGGCGTGATGCTGTCTCACCAGAATGCTCTGACCTTTGTGGAATGGTGCGCTGCCAAGTTCCAGATCACGCAGGAAGATCATCTCTCCAATCACGCACCGCTGCATTTCGACCTGTCGGTCTTCGATATTTACAATGCCATCGAGGCCGGTGCGACGGTTCACCTGGTGACGGAAGATATTGCGCTGTTTCCGACCACACTGGCGAAATTCATCGAAACCCACCAGATTTCAGTCTGGTACTCGGTGCCGTCGGCCCTCGTGTTGCTGCTGCTTCATGCAGATTTGAAGGCCGAGAAGCTCCCACGCCTGCGGACAATTCTGTTTGCCGGGGAAGTCTTCCCTATGAAGTACCTCAAGCAGCTAGCGGAGCTGTTGCCTGCGGTGGAGCTGGACAACCTGTACGGCCCGACCGAAACCAACGTGTGTACGTATTACCGGGTCGACCGCGAGCGTTTGGGCAGCCTGGAGAAACTTCCAATTGGCATTGCCTGTGAAAATACCGAAGTGTTTGCGGTGAACGACAAGGATGAAATCGTCAGCACTCCTGGGGAGAGCGGCGAACTGTATGTTCGCGGTCCGGCAGTCACCTACGGGTACTGGGCCGATGTTGAAAAAACGAAGAAGATGGTGGTTCCGAACCGCTTTCAAAAGAACTTTGAAGAGAATATTTACCGGACCGGGGATCTGGTTACATTAGCCGAAGACGGGAACTATTATTTCGTCGGGCGCCGCGACAGCATGATCAAGAGCCGGGGTTACCGCATTGAACTGGGCGAAATAGAGAGTGCTTTGCTCAGCCACCCTGCAGTGCGCGAAGCGGCCGCGATCGCGGTCCCTGATGAGGTTGTGGGCAACCGAATCAAGGCGGTGGTAGCCGCGCATTCCGAGATATCGATCAAAGCCGCGGAACTGCAGCAGCATTGCGGGACGAGAATTCCGCGGTACATGATTCCCGAACTCATCGAGTTCCGCGAAACCCTGCCCAAGACTTCGACCGGCAAAGTGGATCGGATTCAGCTGTCGCGGGAAAGTCTTCCCGTCGCAGTGTAAGTGACGCGGCAGTGGGCCGCCGCGGCAGAATTTGTCCGCAATTTCATTAATCCCAAGGGAAAAGAGGAGCAGAATCAAATGACGACCGCGAATGAAACCACCATCAAGGACCAAGTGCGCCAGTTTATCCGCGAAGAACTAGCCGCCGCCAAGGGCATCGCTACATTCACCGACAGCGAATCCCTGACGGAAAATGGGATTATCGATTCCCTAGGTATTTTCCGGCTGGTCACTTTTCTCGAGGAGAATTTCGGAGTCCGAGTTGGTGATGAAGAAATCAGCGCCGATAATCTGCAGAGCGTCGACAAGATCGAAGAGCTGGTGATCAGCAAAAGCAAGAAGAAATAAATCGCCGGACAAGAAAGCTAAGTCCGGGAGTTGTCCTAGCCAATGAATTCTAGTTGTCTCCAAGATGACAGCCGATGGCCTGGCTCGCGAACTTCTGCTGCTCCTGAGGCGGTGGCGGATGTCGAGCGGGGACAGAGCCTTGTTCCGCAGGCGGTCACGGCAGAAGCGGCTCGGCGGCTGCAGGCTCCCGCAGTGTGTGCGGGCGCAGAAGCGCTCACCTACGCGGATCTTGAAGCCCGCTCCAATCAACTAGGCCGCTACTTGGCGTCAGTGGGCGTGGGCCCGGATCTGTTAGTTGGACTGAGCATGGAGCGGTCGCCGTCGATGGTGGTGGCGGCCTTAGCCATTCTCAAGGCCGGGGGCGCTTATGTTCCACTCGATCTCACGCTGCCTGCAGAGCGACTGAGTTTCATCTTGCGCGATGCCGAGGTTGGTGTGCTGGTGACCGAAAGCGCGTCTGCCTTGAAGTTGCCGGCTGGTGATTGGCGTCTGGTAGATGTGAATGGTCAGGCCACGGAAATTGCCGCTTTCTCTTCCGATGCTTTTTCCGTGGAAGTGTCGGAACAGAACCTGGCGTATGTAATCTACACCTCCGGATCGACGGGCCAGCCCAAAGGTGTCGAGATCACGCACGGCGGGTTGGCGAATCTGGTTTCGTGGCACTGCCGCGCCTTCCAGGTGACTTCGCAAGATCGCGCCAGCCACCAAGCGGCATTGAGCTTCGATGCCGCAGTGTGGGAGATTTGGCCGTACCTGGTGGCAGGGGCTTGCGTTTATATTCCGCCGGAGTCCTGCCGGACAAATCCTGAAACCCTGCGGGACTGGCTAGTCGCGCAACGCATCAGCATCACCTTCCTGGCTACGCCATTGGCCGAGCGAATGCTGTCGCTGAATTGGCCGGCGCATACTGCGCTGCGTATTCTGTTGACCGGTGCCGATACTTTGCACCACTACCCATCGCCGGAACTACCTTTCGCGGTGGTCAATAATTATGGTCCCACCGAATACACTGTGGTGGCCAGTTCGGGAACGGTCGCGCCTCATGGCTCGTCGAAGCAACTTCCTTCCATTGGACGGCCCATTGACAACACCCAGATTTACATCGTAGATGACGAGATGCGCGAGGTACCGGCGGGAACTCCGGGCGAATTGTGCATCGCGGGCGCTGGATTGGCTCGTGGTTATCACAATCGTGCCGATTTAACCCTGCAGAAGTTCGTGCCCAATCCTTTCAGTTCACGGCCAGGCGATCGGCTCTATCGAACCGGAGACTGGGCGAGGTATCTTCCCAGCGGTGAAATCGAGTTCCTGGGTCGTCTTGACGAACAGGTGAAGATCCGCGGGTTCCGGGTCGAACCAGCCGAAATTGTCAGCGCTCTCGACGGTCACCCGGATGTGGAGTGCAGCGCGGTAGTAGCGCGCCGTCAGGGTGGAGAAACATCGCTTGTGGCTTACGTCGTTGCAGCCGAAGGTGCCGCTCTCACGGCCACGGTGCTGCGCGCACATCTGGCTGAGAGTCTTCCCGATTACATGGTTCCGTCGGTGTTCGTTTCGGTGAAGGCCTTGCCCGTGACCGCAAACGGAAAGATTAATCGCGGCGCGCTACCCGGGCCGAGTGATGCCAATCGTTTGCGCGACGAAGTGTTCGTCGAACCCAGCGGAGTGGTGCAGCAACGCCTCGCCGGCATCGTGGGTTCGCTTTTGCATGTTGACCGGATCAGCGCGAATGACAATTTTTTTCTTCTGGGTGGACACTCCCTGCTGGGCACGCAACTCCTCGCGAGAGTGTACGAGAGTTTCGGAGTCGAGCTGCCTTTGCTGCAGCTGTTTGATCATCCCACGCTTGAAGAGATGTCGAATGAGATTGAAAACTTGATTCTGCTCAAGCTCGAACAAGCGAAAGGTGGCGAAGGCCACGTCGCTCATGCCGATAAGACTCCGATTTAATGGCGCACTTTTTATCCTCCGCCGCTCCTGATCCCCTTTTCCGCTGCTTCCGCTGTATGCTGGCTTATGCTGGGGTAATTTGGCCCGCGGCAGTCCTATCTCTTCTCACGAGAAATGTCCCTGTAATGTCTTCCGAAAGCCAACCCGTTTCCCGGCTGGAGAGCCCAGGCGCGGTTCTCAGTCTGTATCATTTATTGGACCCGGACGTCCTCGCTAATCCCTACCCGCTTTTTCATCGTCTGCGCCGCGAAGCTCCCGTCCATTGGGATCCGTTTCTCCATGCCTGGGTTGTGACTCGTTACGCCGATGTCCTGGAAGTACTGCAGAGCTTTTCCGCGGATCGAACTCCCACTCCCGAGCAACTGGCAGCCATGGGATTATCGCAGATCGGTCCGATAGCGCAGTTGATGGTCAAGCAGATGCTCTTCATGGACGCACCTGCGCACAGTCGCTTGCGGGGCTTGGCTTCCAAGGCATTTACGCCGGCTCGCATCCAAGTGCTGCGGGAGCACATCCGCGAGATTGTGGACCGCCTGCTGGCGGCAGTTGCCGAAAAAGGCAGTATGGACGTAATCGCTGAACTGGCGGAGCCCTTGCCGGCGATTGTGACTGCCGAAATGCTGGGTGTGCCGGTCGATGATCATCGCAAGTTGAAAGTATGGTCCGGAAATTTTGCGGAGATGCTGGGTAATTTTCAGCACAACCCCGATCACGCCCAGGTCATGCTGCGCACTGTGGAGGAGATGACCGCGTACTTCCGGGAAGCGATCGCCGAGCAGAAGAAGCATCCCAGGGAAGGATTGATTCACTCTTTGCTAACGGCGGAGATTGAAGGAGATCGCCTAAGCGATGAAGAAGTAGTCGCCAACACGATCATCACGATGGTGGGAGGACAAGAGACTACAACGAACCTGATCGGCAATGGCGTACTGACGTTGCTTCGACACCCCGAGGAAATGAAAAAGCTGCGCGGCGATCTGTCGTTGATCCCATCCGCCGTCGAAGAGATGTTGCGCTTCGAAAGCCCCAGTCAGCACACCGCGCGCCTGGCGCCGTCCGACCGGGAATTGGGCGGCAAGCTGATTCGCCAACGGCAGGCGGTGATTGCGGTGATGGCGGCTGCAAACCGTGACCCCGAACGCTTCCCAGAACCGGATCGCTTCGATATCACCCGCCAGGACAACCGGCATCTGGCGTTCGGCTATGCCGCGCATTTCTGCTTCGGTGCGCCCTTGGCTCGGATGGAAGGACAAATTGTATTCGAAGGGCTTCTCCGCGCGTTCTCTAACCTGCGACTGGAGCCGCAGGATCTGATTTGGCGGACGAACCTGGGGCTGCGCGGACTGGGGTCTCTGAAAGTGAGATTCGATACTCCAGAGCGGAAACATCCGATCGAGCCCGGTAAACAGTCAAGCCACGGAGCTTCCACCGAAAGCACAAGCACGGCTTCGCAAGGAAATCAGATAGAATCTGCCGCCGCGATTCCGCGAGGGAGCAAAACGGGGAGAGAGGACTCAGCGCGCAAGTG
>DASTCU010000206.1:0-1396 GCA_035710825.1 Candidatus Sulfotelmatobacter sp. | reverse complement strand
CTGGAGCTGGCAAGCCGCGGCGGTTGCCTGGTTGGCAACACATAGATCTATCTGAGGCTCGTGGCCTAGTGCTTTTTCGGGTTGTCCGAGAGGGTATAGAGATTTCACGGAGGCTAAGTGCCCGGTGGACACTTCATGCCTACAGGCGATAAGGATACTCACTCTCGAACCCGAGCGTCTCAAGAACCGATCCGCCACTCCCCGAGGAAAATCACCGGAGATGGAAAGGGCTCTTACCCGAGACGCTCAAGCGGCTTGCGAGTTCAGTTTATGGATGTCGAAGTCTTCTCCCTTCTTCCACAGTGTCAGCGTAATGGCTGCAATCTTGCGTGCTAGGGTGAGGCGCACCATGGTGGGCTTGATGCCTTTGGCGAGCGAGCGCTGGTAAAACTCCTGGAACGGTCCGGGCTTTACACTGGCCCCGGGTGGCAGCGCCTTTAAACAGGCCTTTCAGGTCATGGTTGTAATCCTTGTTCAAGCCGCGAATCGTCGCCTGTTTTTTGCGCCGCTGCACTTGTCCGCGGACGTAGTGATATTCTCCGCTGTCGCGAGTTTCCAGCCCCAGTCCGCTATAGGTCCACAGTTGGCGCTTGCTGCGAAAACGATGCGGGGTCTGAATCAGCGCCACCGCTAATGCGGAACGAATCGGTCCCAGGGACGGAATCTGCCGCAGCTTAGCAGTGATGGCATGTTTGCGACTCTCCGCCAGCAGTTCGCGCCGCGCTTGTTGGCGCAAGTGCTGCAGCATGTCCAGTTGCTGATAGAGTTGCTCGGCGCGGCGGCGAGTTCCGGCCTCGGGTATTTTGGCCAGCCACTGGCTGCGATGTCGCGTGTAGTAGACGTCCCGTCCGGCACAGGGGATCGCCCAACTGCGATAGAGAGCTTTCAGGCGATTCATGACCCGGGAAAGATCTTTAACGATGGTCAGATAACTTCGGGCTAGTTCGCGCAGCATGCGTACGCCGGTTTCGCCGTGGTACACGGGCTTGAGATCATGGAGGCGCAGCCGCTGGGCGAGTTTGCGAGCGTCGATCTTGTCACTCTTGTTGCCATGTTTGAGCAGTGGGATCTTGCGCGGATTGCACACCAGGACCTCAGTTACATGCGGCTTGAGTAAGTCGTAGAGCCAGGCTGCCCAGGTGCCTTCTTCGAAGGTCACGAACAAGCTGCCGTGTAGTCCAGCGAAGAACTCGAGGATGGTGGACGCTTTCGTTTCCAGGATGGACTCCATGATGACCTTGCCTTGCGAATCCACCACCGCGACCGAAATCGTTGCTTGATGAACATCCAGCCCAATATACTTTTCACTGCTCATTGAGGGTGCTCCTTTCGTAGGTGATCATGCGAACGATGACAACCTACTCCAAAAGGGGCGCCCTCTTATAATGCGATTTCG
>DASTCU010000205.1:0-8129 GCA_035710825.1 Candidatus Sulfotelmatobacter sp. | reverse complement strand
ACGCGAGGATTAGGCAGACCGAGACAAAACCAGGAGAAGGAAATCATCGAGTGCGCGCTAAGAGAGTGACAGGGGCGCGTGTCCGGTCCGCTGGGCGCAGCGGCAAAGCTCGGCATTCCGCGTTCAACGCTGGAATCCAGGATCAGAATCCTGCGAATCAACAAGCACCACTTCAAATCTGACTAGAGTTCGTCGGAGGGCGACTCGCCCAAATTCTCTCAACCTTCTCTTATGGCAAAGGGACGCCCCAGCACGCCCCCGTGCGTGCGTTGCGCTCCTGTCGTTGCTCTATTTCGCCAATTGCCGAAATTAACCACGGAAAATGCTAGCGAAGCCGCGTCGTGTCATCAGCTTACGTGTGGCCCAGCAGTTGCACTCCTTGCCAGTGAGATCTGGCAAATGGTTCTAAAGGTCGAGAGTGTGTCGGATGGGTCGGACACGGTTCTCAGGCTCAGCGGGCGAATTGAATCGGAAGATGTACAGGACTTGAAGACACAGATTGACGGAAGAACACGCGGCCTCGTGTTGGACCTCGAGCACGTACGGCTCGTGGATCTCGATGCGGTGCACTTCCTCGCAGTTTGTGAAACGAAGGGAATCAAGCTTCGGCATTGTTCGCAGTATGTGCGGCAGTGGATTGTTTCCGAAAAGCCGCGGATTCGTGAGCTCGAATGAGGACCGGCGCAGACAGTAATTTAAACCTAAAAACAGGAGATGACTATGGATCGCATGCTGGTGGTAGTTTTTGACAACGAAACCAAAGCGTACGAAGGGAAAAAGGCCCTTCTACAGCTGGACGGCGAAGGCAGCATAAGCGTTTACGCTTACGCCGTGCTTGCCAAGCACGCAGATGGCACGGCAACCGCAAAGCAAGGGGATGACTCCGGGCCGATCGGCTCGTTGGTCGGAACCTCATTCGGAAGCTTCATTGGTTTGCTGGGTGGGCCGATAGGTTTGGCTATCGGCGCTTCAGCGGGTCTGGCGATCGGCGCGGCTGCCGATCTGAACAACGCCCGCATCGGCGAGGATTTCATCGACGACGTCGCCAAGACGTTGGTGCCGAACAGAGTCGCCGTCGTGGCCGAAATTGAAGAGGACTGGACCACGCCCGTGGACACTCGCATGGAAGCAATCGGCGGGTCTGTCTTCCGGCGTACTCTGTCGGATGTGAAGCAGACAATCCACGAGGAGAACGTCGCCGCCATGAAGGCTGACCTCGCCCAGATGAAGGCAGAGCATGCCAAGGCGCACGCCGACCGCAAAGCTAAGCTCCAGGAAAAGATCAACCGGCTTGACTCCAAGATACAAGCGCAGTTGCAAAACGCGAAAGACAGACGTGAGGCCCTGGAGCGTCAGGCGCAGGCGAAGGCCCAAGTACTCAAGGCAAAAGCGGACGCTGCGAAGGCCAAAGCGTCGTAACGCGAGACTCTCTAGCCCCGCTGGTTGAGGCTCTGTGGAGGGAGGTCGAAACCCGGCCTCTCCCCTTTTTAAAAGAATACGAAACTGAGGAGGATCAAATGCCTGCACAAGACTTAACTGACGAACTGAAGAAGCGTTCTGCCTGGAGCATTTTCATGGGCGTTGTGACCGCAGCCCTTGGAGTGTTCCTCATCGTTTATCCGTTGGCAACCGCGACGATCACGACTGTTCTCCTAGGTTGGGTCTTGATTTTCGTGGGTATCGCCCTGTTTGTTTTCGCGCTTCACTCGCAAACGGTCGGGAACTTCCTCCTGAAGATTCTCTTGAGCCTGCTTTATGGAATCTGCGGTATCGCGTTGGCGTTCTTTCCGATAGCCGGGGTCGCGGCCTTGACCCTGATGCTCGGAACGCTATTGCTGGTTCAAGCAGGAGTTCTTACTGCTATCGCGCTCCAGCTGAAACCCGTGGAAGGCTGGGGTTGGTTTCTGGCGGATGCCGCAACCAGCTTGCTGCTGAGCGTTCTGATTTTCGCCAAGTGGCCCTCCAGCGCGATTTGGACAATTGGGACGCTGGTTGGCGTGTCAGTGCTGCTGAGCGGAATTTCCCGGATCATGATCGCAACCAAGATACGGAGTGGCGCCGCGACCATGGAACGACTTTCTCGAGCAGCGTAGCCGCAATCTTCGCGGCCGGGACCCATGCTGGCTTGGCAAATCACATAGTGTGAAGACGTTGGCGCTTGGGCCTTTCTCCGCTTCTGTGCGCCGGAGTTGATCTCGAGTTCAACATCGTAAGCGAAGGGAGCGACCATGAATGTGTTCAAACTAATTCGCGTATCGCTGCTTTCCCTCGTGGCCTTAACGGGGCTGGCGTCCTGCGGAGGCGGAAGCGGAGGACGAGAGGCTTCGGATAAACAGCCGGGCCCGGACCAAGACGAGGAAGCGCAGATGGGTCAGGAAGTCTTCAACGAACTGAAGGCGAAGGGCGAAATCATCGAATCATCCCCACTGTACGAGCAGCTGAAGCCGATTGCCGATGCCATTACGAAGGCTGCGCAACCGCGCTACAACCACCCTTTCAAGTTTTACCTGGTTCACGAAACGCAACCGAACGCTTTCGCAACTCCCGGCGGCAACGTGTATGTTGTCGATTCGCTCCTTTACTTCGTGAAGAACACAGAGGAGCTTGCCGGAACTTTGTGTCACGAAGTCTCGCACACCATCCATCACGACACCGTCACGTTGCTGGAGAAACAACAACAACTGGAAAAGCGGGAAGTCGGAGCTGCCATTCTTCTAGGCCCGACTCGCGCGCACGTGCTCGCCATACTTCTCCTCGGAAAGCTTCATTCGCTGGGCTACTCGCGAGACGTCGAATCACGCGCTGACCTTACGGGCTCCGACGTGTGCGCTGCTACCGGCTACAACCCGTGGGGACTCGTATGGCTGTTCCAGGATTTTAAGAACGCGCAGATTGGCCAGATACCACAGCTTTTATCGGATCACCCCGATGACCAAAATCGAGTTGAGACGTTAGAGAAGCATTTTCACAAGAACTCGGCGGTGTTTGGAAAGTTCAACCCGGACCCAAAGGCCGCAACCACATTCATTGTTCCCAAGAATGCTCCGGAGGTTTTCTTGCACTGAGAACGGACTCAGTCTCGGCTCGTCGTTCCGATTTGTGCCGATAAACGCGAATCTAAGAAATCAGTTAGGGGGAGGCCCCGATCCTCCGCGCGATGCTCGCTGGTAAAAAAGGGGCGGTCGGCCGACACCGCCCTACGAGCTAGAACGATTGCGAGAACCGAGCTTCGAGGAATTCGGCGAGCTTCGCCGCAGCTTTGAAGTGCGGAATGGCATCCAGTTCCTTGAAATGCGGATGTGAATGCGTTCGACTGTCCCGAAGCCAACGTTACTCATTCTTACTCTCCTTGACAATCTAGGAGAGCAAGGTGTATTCCTAGACAATCTAGGAAGGCGACGACGTGAGCGAACAACTTGAACTCCTGCAAGGCACGCTCGACATGTTAATTCTGAAAGCGATTTCCCTGAGCCCGTTGCATGGGTACGGAATTCTGCTGCGCATCCAGCAGATTTCGAAAGAGCGGCTGGAAATTCAGCAAGGATCTTTGTATCCAGCGCTATACCGTCTCGAACATCACGGATGGATCACGAGCGAGTGGGGGGAGTCGGAGAACAACCGGCGAGCGCGCTACTACAGGTTGACAGCAGCAGGAAAGCGCCGGTTGCAAACAGAAACAGACCGGTGGAACGAGATGACTGACGTCATTGCCGGAATTCTGAAGACGTCGCCGGAGGAGTTATGAGTTTCTGGACTCGATTACGCTCATGGACGAGCGCGACAGTGCGAAGCACTCAAATGGAACGCGACATGGACGAGGAGATGCGCTTTCACGTTGAGGCTCACGCAACGGAACTGATGAAGCGCGGCGTTCCGAAAGATCAGGCGCTGCGCCAGGCGCGACTGGAATTCGGCGGCGTAGAAACCACGAAGGCAGAATGTCGGGACGCGGTCGGCGTCAGTTTTCTGGAGACGCTGCTTCAGGATCTGCGACATAGCATCCGAGCTATGCTGCGCACGCCGGTGTTTGCGTTGACCGCGGTCATCGTGTTCGCACTCGGTATCGGGGCGACGACGGCGATCTTCAGCGTAGTGGATGCCGTGCTGCTGCAGCCACTTGCCTACCGTGACTCCGACCGTCTCGTCACGATCCTAATGAATGGCGACGGTCCGGTAGCAGCGGGGAATTACATCGATTGGCGCGACCAGAGCCGTTCTTTCACGGCAATGAGTGCAGCGGAGTATTGGTCTCCGAACCTGACGGGCATCGATTCTCCAGAACACATTCCGGGATTGAAGGTGACGCAAGATTTGTTTCCCATGCTCGGCATTGATCCTATGCTGGGACGTTTATTCGTCCCAGGAGAAGACAACGAGGGCGCCAATCGAGAAGTGATCCTCAGCTACAAGCTATGGCAACGACGTTTCTCATCCGACCCGAACGTGCTCGGCAGGCCAATCCTGCTGGATGGAAGTGGGTATGTGATCGTGGGTGTGATGCCGCCGGAATTTCAGTTTGCTCCGTTCTGGGCTACGAAGGCCGAGTTGTGGGTGCCGGGCGTATTTGCGGGTGTTCATGCCGGCGGGGGAAGCTTGCGCATCTTTGCCCGGATGAAAGATGGCGTGCCGTTGAAACAGGCGCGCGCGGAGATTGCGTCGATCACCGGACGGCTGGAGCAGCAATTTCCGGGCACGAATCGTAATGTTGCCGTAATCCCGTTGAAAGAAAAAGTTGTGGGTCCGATCGAGACGCCCTTGCTAGTGCTGCTTGCCGCGGTAGCGTTCGTCCTGCTGATTACTTGCGCGAATGTGGCGCACATGCTGCTGGCGCGGGCGGCAACGCGCCAAAAAGAAATCGCGGTACGGGCTGCGCTAGGCGCACGCCGCGGTCGCATCATCCGCCAATTTCTGACCGAGAGTCTTCTTCTAGGCTGTGTAGGAGGGGCGCTCGGACTTCTGATCGCTATACTGGGGACGCGCGCTCTGATCGTGATGAGCCCGCCGAACATTCCGCGTGTGCAAACGGTGTCGATCGACCTGCATGCCGCCCTGTTTCTTTTCGCGGCGACGATTTTGACTAGTATCGGATTCGGACTGGTCCCTGCGTTACAGGCTTCGGCGGTCAACGTGAACGACACGCTGAAAGAGGGCGGGCGCAGCGGCCGCGAAGGAGTGCAGCGCAACCACTTGCGCAACCTGCTTGTCGTGTCGGAATTCGCCTTGGCGCTGATGCTGCTCATCGGCGCAGGGCTGATGATCCGCACGTTCGCGGCGCTCGCGGCCGTCGATCCGGGCTTCAATCCGCACAACTTGATTTCGATGATTGTGTCGGTTGCGGGATCGAAAGAGGCCGATGCAGGCCGCCGCGAACTTTTCTACCGTCAACTCATCGAGCGTGTGCGCTCTCTTCCCGGGGTGCGGGCAGCGGGCGCGATCAATCATTTACCGCTCGCGGGAGATTTGTGGGGATGGCATTTCGCGATCGAAGGCCGGTCGAAGCCGCGTCCCGGAGAAGCGCCGGGCGCGGTTTATCGCATGGTGACGCCGGGGTATGTCGCGGCGATGCGGTTGCCCATCGTTCGCGGACGGGACATCGCCGACTCCGACAATGCAACAGCGCCAGGCGTACTCATCATCAACGAACAGGCGGCGCGGCAGTATTGGCCCGGAGAGGATCCGCTGGGGAAGCGCGTGTCCTTTGACGATGACACCAGGAGTCCGAAGACGTGGCTGACAATCATCGGCATTGCGAAGGATGCGAAACAAGATAGCTGGACGGACAAGGCAACTCCGGAAGCCTACCTGGCGGCATTTCAGAACCACGACTATCTGGGCGATTCCGGAACGGAAGCGGCCGAGCACATGAACTACATCACACTCGTGGTGCGCACGGCAGGCGATCCTGCGGCGGTAGCTTCGGCTCTGAAAGAGGCAGCATGGTCGTTCGATCGCAACCTGGCGATTTCGCAAGTTGTCACCATGGACGGAGTGGTAAGCGAGGCGAACGCCCAACCACGATTTGAAATGATGCTACTGAGTATCTTTGCGGCGGTCGCGCTAGTTCTTGCTGCGGTTGGAATCTACGGCGTGCTCAGCTACTCGGCGTCGCGCCGCACGCATGAGATCGGGGTGCGCATGTCGCTGGGCGCGACTCGGCAAGATGTTCTGCTGCTGGTCATTCGGCAGGGAGTGTGGCTGGCCGTGGCCGGGTCGATAGCGGGCCTTGCGGGAGCAATGTTGCTCTCCCGGTTGATGGCGGGATTGTTATACGGTGTGCAGCCGACCGATCCGGTGACGTTTGCCGGCGTCGCTGTGGGATTGGGTGCGGTGGCGATGCTGGCTTGTTATGTCCCCGCGCGCCGGGCGATGCATATCAACCCCATGGCCGCGCTGCGCTACGAGTAATCGCTTGCGAATGTCTGTACCCACTGTCACCGCAGCGCGTGTGTGCCGGCGCATAAGTTTACACTCGAGTCCAGGAGGCTTCCGTATAGTCGTCAATCCGGAGACTGGGCACAACGGACCTCCAGGAAATCGATGGTGGGGAGGCGTCAGTCTCCGCGCAACGTGCCGGGCAAAACGGATAACAAAAGATCGGCGGCCCGGCCGGTACCGCCGAAGGCTAGAAGGACTGCGAGAACCGAGCCTCAAGAAACTGTCCTAGCTTTGCCGTTGCCTTGAACTGCGGAATGGGATCCAGTTCCTTGAATGCTGAGGTGAAAGCATTGGAAAGGCTCCAGATGGTCCGTGGCCTGAACTCCTCGTACTTCGGTTCGAAGTAGAGGTCATGTACGCTCCGAGCCAGATGCTTAGGGGCTTCGAGCTTGCCCTCGACAAATGCCTCGTAGATGACCACCTTGGCCGTCACGTCCGTCAATTCACTTCTCTGCCAGGCCTCGACCTGCTTACGCATCGGCTCAAAGTTCCGCTGCATCCGGTCAATGCCGACAGAGATGCAGTCGATGAGCGAAAACGACTTTGAGTGCTTAGCGAGCACCGGAGTAAAGTCTCCCGCGAACGCCATGTTCGAGCAGACGAATACGCGATATCCACAGGTCATCGCCAGCCGCATGCTCTTATCGTGGGAGTTGCGCAACCCGATGGAGAAGCGACAACCTTCCATCTCGGTTGCGAGATCCAGAACGCCGAAGGCTTTCATGCCATCCGGCGATACAGCATACTCGTCGTGGACCACGCCAATGTGGCGAAATCCCAGAGTCTCAATCAGGGCTTGCACAATCTCGTGATGCGGGACCGGGCGGTGAGTTTCCGTTGCCGCCGGTGTCGGCACCAGCGCTAGTTCTTCGCGGCCAATGGTTCGGCCGCTGTAGCCAATTAACATGCTTGTTTCTGACATACTTCTTTCCTCCTTAGTGATTTGAAACAAAGATCTTGAAGTTGAAGAAATCCAGCGGTGCGAATGCTGGCGAATCGCTGGGGGGGTTGCGATTGGTTGAGGGGACTTCGTGAGGGTCGAGGACTGCGACGAAACCCGATATTCGCCTATTTCCGGTCAACTGAAGCCGAAGAGTGACGCTTGTTCCGGTACAACCGGCCTCCCGCGCCGCCTTTTACCTGACAACGCTTGCGGGCGCTGTCCGAAGACGACGATGGACCCCGCGTCCATAACGCTTTCCAGAAGACCCGCGGGCTCAGGCTGAGTCTCCAGCAGAATGCCCGGCATTTCCTTGGATGAGGTTCCATCCTCGCTGTGAGAATTCGTTGGAAACAGCTTTTGGTGTTCCCTGTTGAGGGCTCTCCAAACCGAGTCGGCCGTATCGCCGATGCCGTTCCTCTCGACCAGTTCCCGCGCCATGGCCGAGAGCATGTCATCGTCCTCATCAATGCTCTGTAAGCCCTCGCCGGCGAACTTGCCTTCCATAGTGAGTGCCACAAGGAGCTTCTTCCCCATCAAGCGTAGACAGGAAGTCTGCATGGTTCCTTCCGAGCAAAGAAACTTCACGCGCACCGGCCGGCGTTGTCCGATCCTCCAGGACCGGCGGCTGGCCTGCCGCAAGGTGTGCAGCGAGTATCCGGATTCGTAAAAGATGATGGTCGGGAAGTCCAGCAAATCCAAACCCGTCTCCACCAGCTTGGGGTGGCAGATCACAACTTGGACTCCCTCTTTG
>DASTCU010000204.1:0-35745 GCA_035710825.1 Candidatus Sulfotelmatobacter sp. | reverse complement strand
CTTCCGCATCCCAGTTGCTGCGGCGGTAGGCCACCACCTGGTGTCCCGTCTGCTCCAGCATCCTGCATTCCTGTTCAAATACCGCGTCTTCTCCCCCCGGCCGCTGATAGGCGTTGTGCACCAGTATGATCTTCACAAAATCCTACGCTCTTTAGATCAAGCGCCCCGGTATTGCTGAGCCCAATTCGACCATTCTTAGATCCCGCCGGATCTTCACGAATGCGTCAGAATCGCGAGCACAAAATCAAATTAGATCGCCGCACCCGAATTGTGCCCGTAGACGGTGTTGAGGCCCGCGCAGGCTCTGGCTTCACACAATTTACCATGCCACGTTAAGGCCGTATGTCTGCTGAACAGGCAATAGCCCTCAGGAGAGCCGTGCTGACAGCGCCTTCGCTCTGATTGAGGGGCCAGCCACCTCTCCGGCATCGAAAATGCGGGCATGTTAGCCTTTCCCGTGGAAAGATCATTCTCGGCACTCAACCGTATCAAGCGGGCACTGTTTGCCGTGCTCTCGCGAACGGGAGTATGGATCTATTCGCGGCTGCCAATCTTTGGCGCGCTGCGCGCCGCGGTGGCGATAATCCGAAAGGATGAACTGGTTCTGGTCATTGCGCGCAGCGATGGCCGAGGATTGTCGTTCCCCGGCGGCTTCATCTCGCCGTGGGAGACGCCGCAGCAGGCTGCGGTGCGGGAAGTATTCGAAGAGACAGGATTGCAAGTCAGGAAGTCGAATTTGCTGTTCGAATATCGAAGCTCGGTCGACATTCCGTGCGTAATTACCGTGTTCGAGGCCGAAGCCACCGGCGAGTTACGCGACTCCTGGGAAGGATCACCTCGCTGGCTCAGGCTGTCGGAGATCCGGCCGTTGTTGCTTCCAAACCAAAGAGAAATTGTCGGTCGCTTCGCCGAGCCGAAAGCACCCTAACGGCAACCGCATTCGTGATACGGCCTGACTCTTGTCCGGTGGTAGGCGATTTTTCGCCTTCTGCCGCGCCGTTCTTGATCGTCAAGCAGTAATGCGATCCGCGAATCTTAAGCAATTTCCTGGAACGATACTTCTGCCACGCTGATTTTCTGCGGCGCAGGGCGCAGAGCCTGATCAGGGCATATCAGTTCAAGCACCGGCGTTGTCATGAACGTTGTAAACAGGGCCATCAACACCATCATGGAGAACAATGCTGGCGAAATCACCTTGATATCCAGACCAATGTTGAGGATCACCAATTCCATCAGGCCGCGGGTATTCATCAGCGTGCCGAGACCAGCGGCTTCCCGGAGAGGCATGCCCGACAGCCATCCTGCTATGGTCGAGCCACCCAGTTTCCCGCCGGTTGCCACCAGAATGATAAGGGCGCAGTAGAACCACATCGAGGGACCGCTGAGCAGACCGATATTCGTGCGCAGGCCGGTAAAAGCGAAGAACAGGGGCAACAAAAGCGTAATGGTGATGGTTTCAAAGCGGTCCAGGACGTAGCGCACGAACTTTGGTTCCTTGGGCATGATCGCGCCCATCAGGAACGAACCGAACAGCAAATGAATCCCCAGTCGTTCGGTGCACAAGGCTGAAGCCAGTGCCAACAAAAGCAGAAACGCCATCCGATTTTCACTGATCTCGCCGTACTTATGAAACGTTCGTTCCAGCCCGCGCAGCAGGAAGCGAACGCCGTAGATCATGACGGCGGCGAACAGAACGATCCCTGCCAGCGTCACCCAGATGGACGTCGCCTGGTGAGCGGAGCGAATCAGCACAACGATGTAAGCAAGAATGCACCATCCGGTTACGTCATCGACGGCAGCACAAGCGATGGCGATGTTCCCCAGGGTGCTCTTCATCATGTCGCGCTCAGTCAAAATGCGAGCCAGCACCGGGAACGCGGTCACGCTCATGGCCGCGCCCATAAACAGCGCAAAGTTGGTGAACGACACACTGGCGTCGGAAAGTCTGGGGTAAAGGTAAAGAGCGAGCAGGGAAGCCAGCACAAACGGCGCGGTGATACTGACATGACTGACCAGAACGGCGGCGTGGCTTTGGTGTTTGAGTTTCTTGGGATCAATGCCCAAGCCCACGAGGAACATGAAGATCACTACGCCTACCTGGCTCAACGCGTTGAGAAATCCCAGGCTCGAGGGTGGAAATAAATAGGCGGAGACCTGGGGCGCCATCCAGCCCAGCACTGATGGTCCCAGCAGGATGCCGGCGAACATTTCTCCAACTACGCGCGGCTGATGGAATTTGCGAAATAAACTGCCCGTCAGGCGGCATACGGCGAGAATGACCGTAATCTGCAGAACCAGCGTGAAGAGATTCGGCATTAATGGCCTCCCTTGGGCGAGGCGGCAGCTTGGCGCTCAGCCTTGAAGCCCACGGAGGCGCAGGTTGCGCAATTCGTCGGCGAAAACGTGCCGGCCAGAATCCTCGAATCTGCACGCCGGTCGACCGTAGCGAGCATCGTGAGCGGTTGGCCGTCCGCACAGCCGCTTTCTTTCGACGCCCCCATGTCGTTCAGTGAGGCTCGAAGCGTGGTCCCGTCCAGAGCGCCGGATGCCGTGATCTTCGGCGCGCCTGGGAAGCTAAGTACGAAACTGTTGCCGGATTGCGAAATCAAGATCGCGTGGTCGGGAATCGCAGCCAGAACCTTGCCGCAGGGCAGGGAATTGAGCTGTCCAGAATCAAGCTGCAGGCTCCATAGCCCGTCGATGGAAGCAGGAGCTTGCAAACCACGTCCACTCTTTAGAATTCCCGCAAGCCCTAGCAGTGGCAGGACCACCAGGAACGCATAGGCGAAAACGAATTTTTTATTGGTGCCCGACACGCGCCACCCTCACCTAATCCCCGAAAAGATCTTTGCCACAAGCGATGGAGCGCTCGTATCGGGGTAGTAATAATACAGGGAATCCCGTTGTTCGTTGGGGATCCCCCGCCAAAGTACTTTTACGTCCCGACCGTGGCCTCGTCGACAATGCCTATGCTTAGGCCTCGGGACGGAACGCGTTCGAGGTCAAATCGCCAAGCAGCTTGTGCCACGGGTGTTTCTCGTTGCGCTCGACCTCTGCGACCATGGTGCGCATCTTCTCCAGCACGGGAGGAGTTGCGTCATCGTAAACGTCGCCCTGCAATAACTTCAATACGTCGAGGCGGTATCTGCGATCGTTGATGAAGTACGTGAACAGCACGTTGAGCCGGTAGTAGACGGTAATAAAGTCGTACCAGTTCTTGGTTCCCAGCCGCAGAGTGTTCTCGAAGGTGGCAAAACTCTCCCGCGAAAAATCATTCTTTTCCAGCGCGCTCAGGATGTCCTTATGCGCAAAGCGCGAACTGTTCAGCGCAATGCTGACGCCGGTAGAGAAAATGGGATCCACGAAACGTCCCGCATCACCGACCATTAAGAAACGGTCGCCGCACAGTTGTTTCATGGCATAGCTGTAGTCGCCCTCATCCTTAAAGGGACGAATGCGATCCGCCTTGCGCAGAGTCTCTTCGATCATGGGACGAGTCCCCACCGAGCTCCAGAAAAACTTCTCGCGGTCTTCTTTGGACTTTGCGAAATTCTTCTTCTGCGTAACCACGCCGATGCTGGTCACATCGCTGGAAATCGGAATCTGCCAGATCCAGGTGTTCGAGATGGGCAGGAAGTGAATGTAGATGTAGTCGAGGTTCGTGTCCCGCTTGGCGAACACTTTGCGGTCGTAGTTGCCAAACCAGGAGTGAATGGCATACTGATCGAAAACCGTATCCTGGACCTTAAGCTTCATTTGATTGCCCAGGAAAGTGTTGCGGCCGCTGGCGTCCACCACCATTTTCGCGCTGATGTGCATTTCCTTCGGACCCATGCTGAAACGCACCAGCGGCTCTTTGGGGCCGAAGTCCACCGCGCTGACCTTGATGCCGTCGTAGACAGTCGCGCCCAGTTTGTGGGCGTGCTGCAGGAGCATCAGATCAAACTTGCCGCGATCCACGTGGTAGGTGTGGTTCTTGTCGACGCCGGCCTGCTGGCGCTCGTCGAACCGGATGTCGACGTTGCAATCCGGGGCCAAGCCCTCGAGGTCGTGAACGTAAGGAGTCTTCTTGTCGTCAGTAGTCCACACCGCACCGTACTTGTGTGGGAACTTGGCAGCTTCCATCTGGGGTAGAAAATCCAGATCCTTGAAAACTCGGGTGGAAGAGGGAACGAGCGATTCGCCCACGTGCGGCCGTGGGAAGAGCTCGCGTTCGAATACGACGCAACTTACACCGGCTTTGGCCAGGTAGGCGGCCATGGAAGATCCGGCCGGGCCCCCACCGATAATGGCGACATCAAAATCTGGCTTCGTAATAACCAACGCTTTCCTCCTGGAAATCTCTTAAGAATCGTCCCGCTGCCGTTATTGACTGAGTTGCTTGAACGCGTCTACGGTCATGTCACCCAGCAACTTGTGCCACGGATGTTTGGTGTTTTGCTCCACTTCGGAAACCATCTTCTTCATTTTCTCGAGCACCGGTGGCGCGGCATCGTCATAAACATCGCCCTGCAGCAGCTTCAGTACGTCCAGCCGATAACGCGGGTCGCCAACGAAATAGGTGAAGAGCACATTCAATCGGTAGTAAACCGAAATGAATTCGTACCAGTTCTTGGTCCCGAGCCGCAGCTTGGTCTCATACTCGGAGAAGCTTTCGCGCGAGAAATCATTCTTTTCAAGCGAGCGCAATACGTTGGTATGAGCGAAGCGGGCGCTGTTCAGAGCGATGCTGACTCCGGTGGAGAAAATCGGATCCACAAAGCGCCCGGCATCGCCGACTAGCATGAAGCGGTCGCCACAGAGCTGCTTCATCGCATAGCTGTAGTCGCCTTCATCTTTGAAGTTGTGCATTTGATCCGCTTGCTTCAGTTTCTCCCGCAGCAACGGACGCGTTCCCACCGCTTCCCAGAAAAACTGTTCCCGGTCTTGACGCGACTTGGCGAAGTTCTTCTTCTGCGTAACCACGCCAATGCTGGTGACCGCGTCGGTGATGGGAATCTGCCAGATCCAGGTATTGGAGATGGGAAGGAAGTGGATGAAGATAAAGTCGAGTTGGGCATCTTTCTTGGCGAATGCCCTGCGGTCGTATCCATCAAACCAGGTGTGGATGGCGTACTGATCGAAAACCGGATCCTTGATCTTCAGCTTCATCTGATTGCCGAGGAACGTGTTGCGGCCGCTGCAATCGATGACCATCTTGGCGCTGACACCCATTTCCCGAGAGCCCATGTTGAAGCGAACGATCGGCTCCTTAGGACCGAAATCGACATCCTTAACTTTGACCCCTTCATACACCGCTGCACCCAGCTTGTTGGCGTGCTGCAGCAGCATCAGGTCAAACTTGCTGCGATCGACGTGATAGGTGTATTCCCGGTCGACGCCTTCCTGCTGGCGCTCGTTGAACCGGATTTCCACATGAGATTCCGGGTTGATCTGATCTTTATCCTTGAACCCACCCTGGAAGTTCATCTCGTAAGCGCCCTGATCTTCAGCGGTCCAAGCTGCGCCGAACTTGTGCGGGAACTTGGCTTCTTCCATTTGGCCAAGAAAGTCGAGGTCGCGAAATACCCTCATAGCCGATGGAACGAGCGACTCGCCCACGTGCGGGCGAGGAAAGAGTTCGCGCTCGAAAATCACGCAATTCACTCCAGCTTTGGCCAAATAGGCGCCCATGGACCCGCCCGCGGGTCCGCCGCCAATGATGGCAACGTCAAAATCAGGCTTCGTAAGAACCAATGTCTTGCTCCTTAAGGTCTTTAATAGATGGGGTGCTGTGAAAAATCGGTCGAGGGGGATTACAGCGCACGCTGTGTTTTGCTATGATGACTTCGCTCGCGCGCCCTGTCAAGGAGACCTTCTACTCCATTTGGTCAGCATTTTCGTAGTAACATCCCCTGGGTTACGAGAAGCCTACCGGGGCGAAACAAGGGGGAATTCCTCAGGTTCGCGTAGTTTTCGCGGAATTACTCTCTCCAGGAAAAAACCGCTGCCCCAAGAATCGTAGAAGTATCGTACCACGACATTAATCGACGGGAATGGCACTTAAGTGCCATTTACGGACCTTGGGGGTGAGACTAAAGTCTCTGGAACGATCTGCTCTGGACGGTTGTTGACCCGTCTCAAACATCAACAGAACTTCGACCGTAACCAATCGCGCCGCTCAGAAACCCCCGCTGAATGCGCCGCCCGACAGGGAGAAATTTTACCCGAGGAAGCCTAGAACAAATGTCACAACATCTCACGCTTGCAGCGGACAATTCCGAGAGAATACGGGTGCTGGCTGCTGACAGTACTCGCATGAGTAGCCAGTTGCTGGTCGATGCATTGTCCCAGGAACACCGGCTCGAGGTTGCCGGGATGGAGCCTAAGCCATCTTCGATTTTAGAAGCTATCGCGCGACAGAAGCCCCATATCGTGCTCGTCAGTTCAACGTTAGAAGGCTCCGCCACGTTTGGGTTTGAGCTGGCTCGGCAAGTCCGAACCTCTCACAGCGGCACGCGCGTCATACTTCTGATGGATGCATCTACTCCGTCCGCGGTGGTGGAGGCGTTCCGTTGCGGAGCACACGGGATTTTCTCACGCACTGAGTCGTCGAAGACCCTGGCCAAGTGCATTGAAAGCGTTCACCGAGGACAGGTGTGGGCGAACAGCGCAGAGTTGCGCTACCTGCTCGAGGCGTTCCGTGAATCAGAGCCCATGCGGTTGATCGATTCCCGCGGAGAAGCCATACTCTCTCAGCGCGAGCAAGATGTGGTTCGATGTGTGGCCGAAGGATTGTCCAACCGCGAGATCGCTGGCCGGTTAAGGCTCACCGAACACACTGTGAAAAATTACCTCTTCCGCATCTTCGACAAGCTGGGCGTCTCCAGCCGCGTGGAAGTTGTGCTTTACGCGTTTCGCTTTCGCAAGGATTTGGTTGGGGCCAATGTCTCCGAAAGCACATGCGTACAGTGCGCCAAGGCCTCCGTGGGCCCGCAGCCTGTGAAGGCCACCCGCGGCGGCGCAGCTCCGGCAATGAAGAGGTCACAGGAACGCGTCGCGATGTTCCGCCCCGAGCTCGCATCTAAGGTCTAGTTCAGGCCACAGCTGAGAAGGGCTGGTCCCGAGGGTCGCCTAACCGGTCGGAGGGTAGCCCTCCCTTCTCCTCTGGCCTGTGACCCGTTCGGCTTCGTCTTAGAAACCTACCGGCGAAGCGCTCAACGCGCGGTCGGCGTGCGTTTGCCGGGTGGGGAAAAAGAGCGTCGGAGTTCGTGAATGGTGTCAGGAAGCGATGCTCAACCGACTGGGTCTCAACTTGTGCAACACTACGCGCGTAACGCGCTGGCCAAGCGAGGCTATGCTACGGTAGAGTCTCTGGAAGGACAATTTGTATGAGTATCGAGAAAACCAGCCGGCCTAGCCCCTTGCCAGTGGGGAAAAAGCCCTCAGCCAGCGTTCCCAGCAAAGTGGAGTGCCTGCGCTGCAGACACGAGATCGACAGCTACGTTTTCACGAAGTTCACGTTTCTCCCGCACGGCACTCCCAGCGGCAACGTGATGCTCGAATGTCCGAAGTGCGGCCATCTCGAGTTCCTTTCGCAGAACAGTCCGCTGCTTGACCGCCTGCGGGCAAACCCGGTGGCGGTGGGCGACGGCGACTGACCCGCTGGGCTCTGCGTAAATTCCTCCAAGTTCGATAGCGCCGAACGGAATGACCTGTGGACCAAATCTGGTCCCTGTGGAGGGGTACATCGTTTCATGTTTCGCAGAGAGCGCGGCGGGGTATTCCTAGAACGGAATATCCTCGTCGGTGATCGGACCGGCCGGCGCTGGCTCGGATTCCGGGGTGCGCTGATCAAAGTTATTGCCGCCGCCCGCAGAAGCGCCGCGCGAACTTCCCGCGAAATCTCCGCCACCTGCGCCTTCACCACGCCCGCCGAGCAGGATCAGATCGCTGGCCACGACTTCAGTCATGTATTTCTTCTGTCCAGAAGTTTTGTCGTCCCAGGAGCGGGTTTGCAGGCGGCCTTCGATGTAGACCTTGCCGCCCTTTTTCAAATACTCGCCGGCAATTTCGGCCAGGCGCTGCCAAAGCACGACATTGTGCCATTCGGTGCGGTCCTGCCACTCGCCAGCCTTGTCCTTAAAGCGTTCGTTGGTGGCGATGGCCAGCTTGGCCACGGGCGTGCCCTGCGGCGTGTATTTGATTTCTGGATCCTTGCCCAGATTGCCGATGAGTTGAACGCGGTTGAGACTTCTTCCAGCCATAGGGTGCTCCTTTGCAGGGGTTCACTATAACAGAATGAGAGCGGTGAAGATCGTGCGGAACATCACAGAATGTCGCTTCCAGTTTCGTTTTGGGCCAAAGTATCTTCGACCTAACGCCGGACTAAAAAGGGATTCCTCTCCCGCTCCTCGCCAATGGTGGTCACTTCTCCGTGGCCGGGGATGACCACCGTCTCGTCGGGCAGGGCCAAGACGGTATCGTGCAGCGAGCGCATGATCTTTTGCATCGAGCCGCCCGGGAGATCAGTGCGGCCGATCGATCCTGCAAAAAGCGTGTCGCCCGCAATCAGTTTTTTTTCGGCTTCGAAGTAAAGACAGATGCTGCCTTCGGTGTGGCCGGGAGTATGCAGGATGTTAGCGGTATGCGAACCGGCGGATACAGTTTCGCCGGTGGTGACACTGCGATCGATTTCGACCTCGCCAGGCGTGGGCACGCCGATCCACGCGGCTTGCACATCCAGCATTTTCAGCAGTGCATAGTCATTCTGGTTGAGCAGTATGGGAGCGCCAGTGGCGGCACGGAGTTTCATCGCTCCGCCAACGTGGTCGATGTGCGCGTGGGTGATGACGATCTGCTTCACCTGCAGGTTATGTTTGCGAATGAGGGCGAGAACGTCTTCAATGTCATCGCCCGGATCAATGACCATGGCCTCCCGCGTGGCTTCGTCGCCGATGACTGAGCAGTTGCATTGCAGCGGGCCGACGGCAAGAATTTCGTGGATCATGATTTCATTGTAGCGGGTAAAGCATTGGCCACGGATTCGAACGAATTACCAAAATTTCCTCTTAATATCCGTGTTAATCGGTGTTGATCCGTGGCCCTGGTTTGTTCGACTCCACTTGCCCGATGGGCAGCAACGGGTGGACAATACTGCGCACACGCTTGGGGGAGGACTTTGTGGCGAAATACCGTCAACCGGGTTATCAGGATCGCGATCGTGAACCGCGGAACCAGGAGCCTCGGAAGCCGCCTGCTGAACGAAAGAGCGGCCCGCCGAAATGGGATCACGCACTGGGTCCGCGACCAGTGAATTTGCCTGGGACGCGGACCGTCTCGCGTTGCGCGCAGTGCGGCACAGTGCTGCAGGGGGCGCCGGCCGGTGGTCAGTGCCCGAAGTGCGGATTTGAGCTTCATTCCTGCAAGCAGTGCACCTATTTCGATCCCGGCAGCCGGTTCGAGTGCATGCAGCCGGTGAAGGAGCGCATCGTGAAGAAAGATGCGCGCAATGACTGCGAACTGTTCGAGATTCGAGTCACCCGCGAGAAAGAGACTTCGACCCCCGCGAGCGCCAGGCCGAACGATGCGCGCGCCGCGTTTGAGAATTTATTCAAGAAATGAACGCCGCGGGGGTGCGGAACTTCGCTCCGCGGACAATAAGCGCTACCTTAAAGGCCTATTGTTTCCGTTTTGCCCGTCATCAAGGTTGGTTAACACAAGAGGCTTCTATCCCGTCTTACCTGTCGTATAGCATTTTCATTTGGGAGGGCAGCGATGAAGTCAATTGTGTGTTCCGCCGCCGCAGTTCTCGCGATTATGCTCTGCCTGGGAGTCCTGAAGGCCAGTGGGCCGATAGCCGTATATGCGTTAGTGGATAAGGTGGCGCTCGAACCTAACGCGGACAAGCCGGAACGTATTCGGATCTTGGGTGTCTTTATCACAGCCGAGGAACGCTCCGACGTGTATTCGGCACCGCAACGTGGATACCTCTATTTCGGGTTGCCTAGAGGCAAGGACGAAGTCGCGCGGCGGGAATGGGCCGATCTGAAATCCGTCGCCGGCACGCGTCAGGTGGTGGGACTTGGATCCAGTTGGGGCGCGAAAGTCCGTCTCAGGAAACCGGATGAGGAAGCGAAGTCTCCGGACGACTATCCGTTGGGAAACGGCCTGATCAAAATAAATCCCGAGCAGCCGAGGGCCAAGGCGCTTCTGGATTACAGAGACCGCTGAACTCGAATGGCATCCATCGCAAGACATTACGGGCGGACGGGAATCTGGCGCTTCTCGCGTCGCGACGCAAGTCTGGTGGTGCTGGCCGCGCTGCACGCCGCGATCTTAGTGGCATGGCCGGTGGTGCCACTCATTGCGGTCGGAGTGTGGTGGAACTCAAACACGATTGCGCACAATTTCATACACCGGCCTTTCTTCCGGTCGGTGGGGATGAACCGCCTGTTTTCCGCCGCGTTGAGCGTTCTTCTGGGCATTCCGCAGACGCTCTGGCGCGACCGTCACCTGGCGCATCACGCGGGCGTCGAATGGCGATTGCATGTTTCGGGGCGTCTTGTGACTGAGACAGCGCTGGTGGTTTGCCTTTGGGTAGCGCTGGCATCGCTGCAACCGCGTTTTTTCCTGCTTGTGTATCTTCCGGGGTATCTCGCAGGGCTGGGGTTGTGCGCACTGCAGGGGCATTGGGAACATGCGGTGGGACGGCCCATCAGCCATTACGGACGCATTTACAACTTTCTGTGTTTCAACGACGGATATCACGCCGAGCACCACGCCGCTCCCGCGGTTCACTGGACACATCTGCCGCGCCTCAGCGAGACCGGTGCGGCTACCAGCTCGTGGCCGCCGTTGATGCGCTGGATGGATGACGGGCTGCTGGAGGCTATGGAGCGCCTTGTTCTTCGGTCAACGTGGCTGCAGCGTTTCGTCCTGCGCACTCACCGACGAGCCTTTCGGGCTCTGCTGCCGCAGTTGCAGACCATTCGCCGGGTCACCATTGTGGGCGGCGGCCTTTTTCCGAGGACGGCGCTGATCCTGAGAGAACTTCTTCCCGCGGCACACCTCACAATCGTCGACTCTGATCCGTGCAATCTAGAAACCGCGCGCGGACTCCTCGACGGGAACATTGAATGTCGCAACGAGCGCTATTTGCCTGGGGAATCGCTCGATTGCGACCTGACCGTAATTCCGTTGTGTCTGCATGGCGAACGCGCAGTGATTTATCGCAGTCCGCCCTCGTCATCGGTTCTGGTGCATGACTGGATCTGGCACCGCCGCGGAAACGGAGCCGTAGTTTCCGCCGCGCTGCTGAAGCGTCTTAATCTGGTTCGGCGATGAGAAGCGCTAGTTTGCTCCTGGTCTTCCTCCTGGCCAAGCTGGTCATCGTATGGGGCCATGCCGCGCCGGTAACGGGCTGGTCTCTGCTGGCCTACGTGTGGCAGGACGTGATGGTCGCGCTGGCGTTTGGCGCGCTCGACATCGCGCTGCAAAGGATCAGAGCGGCAACTCGAATTGTCTGGGCGATTTACTGGTCTATTGCGATCTACACGGCAATCAACATTCCCGTGGGGCGCGTGGTTTCCACTCCACTGACACGGCCCATGCTTCGCGCCGCGCGAGGGCCTCTGGCCGATTCCATGCTGGTCTATCTGACCCCAACCAACATCCTGCTCGTTGTGTCCGTCCTGGCGGCGGCCGCGGGTTTACCGTGGCTGATCTGCCGCGTGCCGCAGCAGTTCGCAAGATTGGCCGTGGTTTGTGCCATAGCGGTCGTCCTGCTCGGACCGATGGCGAGCAGTCGGGCGGACACACGTGGGATGGACCGTAACGTGGTAACGGCGCTGATCGACAGTGGATTGCCGCGTGTTATAGCCGGCGCCGGAGCGAGCGAATGGCGCGAATCTCGCTTCGAGGTAGACAGAACCGGTGACCTTTCGCGGTTTGCAGGAGCCGCCCAGGGGCGAAACCTGGTGATGGTAAGCCTGGAATCGACCGCAGCCCAGTATCTCTCGCTCTACGGCGGCGAGTACGAAGTGATGCCCAATCTCAGCGCCTTAGCGCGAAGGGCGCTGGTATTCGAGAACGCCTATGCAGTTTATCCGGAGAGCATCAAGGGGTTGTTCTCGGTTTTGTGTTCGACGTTTCCCGCTTTCGACAGCGAGCCGGAAGAGTATGCGAATTTAAAGTGCCGCTCGGTGGCTTCGGTTCTCGGAGACGCCGGTTATCGCACGGCCATGTTTCACTCGGGACGCTTCGGGTATCTGGGGATGGACTCAATTATCCGCCACCGCGGTTACCAGACGCTGGAAGATGCCGGCGACATCGCAGGCAGCCACAATTCGAGCTTTGGCGTTGACGAACCGGCAACGGTGGCGCGGATACTGGCATGGATCGACGCTCTGCCCCGTGGGCAGCATTTTTTCCTCACATACCTGCCCATTGCGGGCCATCACCCCTATGCCACTCCGGAGCCCGGCCCATTCGCGGCGACGGCCGAGATCGATCAATATCGCAACGCCTTGCACTACGGGGACGTTTCGCTGGGTGCGCTAATCGAAGGACTACGCGCGCGAGGGTTAGAGCAGAACACGGTCTGGGTGATTTATGGCGATCACGGCGAGGCCTTCCACCAGCACGAGGGGAATTACGGTCACACGTTTTTCCTCTACGATGAAAATATTCACGTGCCGTTTCTTATCGCCGCGCCCGGCCTGCTCCGTGCACAGGAACGGGTGCGCAAGGTGGTCAGCCTGGTGGACACCGCGCCGACCGTCCTTGACCTGATGGGCATTGCGCCCCCGAAGAATTACCAGGGCCGCACCATGCTCGATGCCGCGCCGCGAATGGCACTCTTCTTTGCCGACTACTCTCTCGGACTTCTGGGCCTGCGCGACGGGCGCTGGAAGTTCGTATATGAGATCGGATCGGGCAGGGCACAACTGTTCGATCTCGAGCGCGATCCGAAGGAGATGTCGGACGTATCGGCTCGAGAGGCGGCTCGAGCATCGTGGTATGGCCAGGTAGTGCGTGGCTGGTGCAATGCGCAGAAAAGCTACATCGCCCGCGCCGCGATCCCGTGACGTGATTTCCCGCGACGAACGCGGTAGTGTTGACCGAACCAATCAACTCCCGAATGGTCGCCAACCGGAAGGAATTTTGATTAAGTTAGCTGCTTATGGGGGCTGTCCTCACATACAGCCACACTACGGTTTCTGTGTTGGCCTCAGCAGAATCTCACTCATGAACGATTGCGGAGCCTGCGTCACCAGCATGGCCACCGCGTGCGCCACGTCATCAGGCTTGAGCATCTTGTGGGGATCTTTGCCGGTGTGCGGACCGAGTTCTGTGTCTACCGAGCCGGGGCAGATAACAGACACTCGGACATTGTGCGGACGGAGCTCCTCGGCCACCGAATACGTTAAGCCGTTTAATCCCCACTTGGAGGCGGCATACGCGGCACCCTTGGGCAAAGCGTTCTTCCCGGCCAGCGAAGAGATATTAATGATGTGACCTGAGTAGGCGCGAATCATCAGGGGCGCGAAAGCTCGAATCGCATAGTAGACCCCGCGCAGGTTCGTATTGAGAACGCGATCCCATTCTTCCGGCGGCAGAGCGTGCAGCAGTTCGTTAAAGCCGCCGATGCCGGCATTGTTTACGAGGATATCGACGCGGCCAAACGTGCTGTCGACCCGCGTCGCAGCGTATTCCAACTGATGGAGCACGGTCACATCGCAGGGGATGACTTCAGTCTTTCCTCCCAGTTCAGCAATCGTTCGTGCGGTCTCGTCCAGGGTAGATTTGGTCCGTCCACAAAGCACGGTAGTGGCACCAAGGGCCGCGAGTTGGCGAGCGATGGCGGCGCCGATGCCGCGGCCCGCTCCGGTTACAACGGCGACCTGTCCGGCCAGGGGAGGTTTGGTGTCCATAGAAGGGAAGGCTCCTGCGATCGGATTGCGGGAGAACGAAGATTACGAACCATCCGCTCTCTCCTCTATGCGCATCTTAACAATAAAGGAGAGCACGAATGGGAAGTCGCTTGCCTTCGGAAGAAGAGGTACTTATAATCCGGCCAACCGGGAAAAAGGGTTGCCGCAGCAAGTTCCAACCGGATGAGCCCTCGTGTCCCGGGGTCCCTGCCAGGAAGGCCGGCATTTCAGAGCAGGATCCGAACGCGAGCGGTCCAGGCGGAATGCAGTTGCTGCTTAGGTTGTAGAGAATAAAATCCTAATAGCTTTCCCGACATTTCAAGGAGCCATAGATGAAAAAGATTCTGCTTACGGTTGTGCTTGGGGTTGCTGTGAGTGCCGTAGCACAGAATCCTGCGCAGCCATCGGCGCCGCCTGCGCAGGGCCAGACCACGACTCCGCCAGCAGGCCAGGCGACGCCACCAGCACCCGGACAGGCTAACCCTGCGCCGGGCCAAGCTGCCCCAGGCCAAGCCGCCCCCGCGCAAGGACAGGCGGCCGCGCCTGCCGCACCCGCGCAAGCCCCAGTCATCAAAGATCCCGCTGAATATAACGCCTACGTCGCGGCCGTGCAGCAGAAGGATCCCAATGCCAAGATCAGCGGCCTGGAAGCCTTCCTCACCCAGTATCCCAACAGCGTCATGAAAAATCAGGCGCTTGAGATGTTGATGGGCACCTATCAGCAGGCTGGCAACGTCAAGAAAGCAGTGGAGACTGCGACGAAGTTGGTGGCCGCCAACCCATGCCAGGTGCCGGCATTGTTCCTGTTGACCTATGTGAATCGCGTGATGGCCCAGGGTGGCGACGCGAATGGCAAACAGGAATCTGCCGATGCCGAGAAGTACGGACAGCAGGGATTGGATTGCCTGCCGAAGTACACCAAGCCGGAAGGAACCAGCGACGACGACTTTAAGAAGCAGCTCGCGACGATGACGGAGAATTTCAACGCGGGCATCGGATGGGGTGCACTGCAGGATAAAGATTATGCGAAGGCGGCCAAATTCCTGAAGGCGGCGGTCGATTCCAATCCGCCGGATTCACAAAAGGATCTGGCGCTTTTGTACCCGCTTGCGCTCTCATATTTGCAGCAGAATCCACCGGATTATCAGAATGGAGTATGGTACGCGGCCCGCGCGGCTGCAGTCGCTCCTGCTGCGAACCAGGCGGGAATTGAAAAATATGCCCGCTCGCAATATGTGAAGTACCACCAAGGTGACGACGGCTGGCCGGATGTTTTGAATGCCGCCAAAGCCGGCGGCCCGCAGGTTCCCATTCCGGCTCCGCCCACTCCAGCCGATCAGGCGCACGACATGGTCACGAAAACTCCGCCTGAGAAGATGGATTTCGCAACCTGGGAGTTTGTGCTCAGCAATGGCAGCCAGGCCGATCAAGACACGGTGTGGAACGCCATTAAAGGCAAAGCTGTGCAGATGAACGGGGTGGTCATCAGCACCGAACCCACGCAGTTCATGATTGCGGGAAGCTCGGACGACATCGAGGCCAAGAAGGCAGACATCACTCTGAAATTCGAAGAGAAGGTTCCGGTACGCCTGATTCCGAAGGACGGAGCCAGCTTCGACTTTCAAGGTGAGCCGGCATCGTACACTCCAAATCCCTTCATGATGGTGATGGAGAAGGGTCAATTGCTGAGGGCAAAGTCGGCGACACCCGCAAAGAAGCCGCCGGTGCACCGCAAGCCAGCAGCGCAATAGCTCCGCAGCAACTCTGAAACAATCCAGGCAGCCCGCACGGGCTGCCTTTCTTTTTGCCTCGTCGGAGAAATCTGTGGGTCACCGCTACGCTCCAATGACGGCCGGAAGCTCGGCTTGCGCGACTCTGTCGCGGTATCAGGGCCGCGACCGTCAGCGGATTCCGCGATCTGAACCGCGAAATCCCGAAACCGGTGCAGCGCCCTACGCGGTGGAGAACCGGCGGCGATAGGCGGTAGGTGTCGTGTCCAGCTTCCGGCTGAAGTGCTGCCGCAGCGTCGCCGCCGTCTGTAGCCCCACCGCTTCGGCAATCGCATCGATCCCGTCGTCGGTCTTTTCGAGGCGCATCTGCGCGGCCAGGAGACGCTGGTGGGTGAGCCATTGGTGAGGCGTGGTTCCGGTCTGCTGGCGGAACTGGCGCGCGAAAGTGCGCGGCGACATCGCGGAGCGGCGGGCCAGATCCTCCACGCGCAGAGCCTGGCCCAAATGCGATTGCGCCCATTGCATGAGCGGCGCGAGCCCTCCGGCCGCCCGCCTGTCGACGGGGTTTTGCACGTATTGCGCTTGACCGCCGTCGCGGTGCGGGGGCATGACCAGCCGGCGGGCCACGCGGTTGGCGATTTCGGCGCCATAATCGCACCGGACGATGTGCAGGCAAAGGTCTATGCCCGCGGCGCTGCCCGCAGAAGTCAGAATGCTGCCTTCATCCACGTACAGAACGCCAGGGTCGACGCGAATCTTGGGAAACCGCGAAGCCAGCTCTTCCGCGTAACGCCAGTGGGTGGTGGCGCGCTTGCCATCGAGAAGGCCGGTGGCCGCTAGAACGAACGCTCCGGAACAAATGGAGACCAGACGAGCGCCGCGAGCGTGCGCCGAACGCAGTGCTTTAAGGAGAGATGCCGGAGGAGGTTCGCTGGTTCGCTTCCAGCCCGAAATAACGATGGTTCCGGCCCGTTGCAAAGTCCGCAATCCACGACGCGCCTCGACATGAACGCCGCCGGTGGTGCGGAGCGGGCCGCGCTGGTGCGAGCAAGTCTCAAACTTGTACCAATCAACCTCCAGCTCCGGCCTCGGCAAGCCGAAAATCTCCACCACGATCCCGAACTCGAAAATGCTGAGGCCGTCGTAAAGCAGAGTAGCCACGCGGCGATGGTCGCAGGAGCGCATGGCAGGATTTTAGCGCATATTGGCATTTCTGCCTATCGCGATTATCGCAAATTTCATCTAGAGTCTGGCTGTGAAGTTCCAAAAAGGAGAAATACCATGCCTAAATTGCTCGGGTCGGGTTCCAGCGTCAGCGAGGTGCAAGCAGCCAATCCCAGCGATGCGCTTCGCCACTTCGAGCGGCTTATCACGTTCGAAACGGATTGCTGGGATGTGCATGAAGCGATGAAGAATGGGGACCACGATTTCGTGTTGCTGGATGTGAGGGGCCCACAGTTGTTCCAGGCCGGACACGTGCCCGGTGCCATCAATCTGCCGCACGGCAGGATCAACGAGCGGAACCTAGGCGGCTACGCGTCCGATACTCTGTTTGTCGTGTATTGCGGCGGTCCGCACTGCAACGGTGCCGATCGCGCGGCCGTGAATCTGGCCCGGCTCGGAAGAAAAGTAAAGAAGATGATCGGTGGGATCGAAGGCTGGAAGGACGAAGGCTTCGATCTCGCGAGGAGTTGAGGTCACTGCTCTTAGGAAGGAGTTGATTATGACGCCGCCGCAACCAGGGCTAGAGGTATCGGCCCCATCGACCTACCGCGAAAAGCTATTCAACCTGTTGGCTGGCCGGGATCCGATCGAGGTGCTAGGGCAGACGGCATCCACCCTGGCCGATATTGTGGCCAGACATCCGGCGGAAGTTCTGCACGGGCGAGCCATTCAAGGGAAATGGACTCCGAACGAAATCATCGGCCACCTCACCGACAGCGAATGGGTTTATGGATATCGCCTCAGGTTGATCCTTTGCGAGGACGAGCCGGCTATTCTGGGCATCAGGCAGGATGCCTGGGTAGCCTCCCAGCGCCACAATGAAAGCGAGCCGTCCGAACTTGTCGAAATATTTCGCACGCTGCGCGTACTCAATTTGTCTGTTTGGAGACGAATGTCACCCGAGGACTTGCAACGCAGCGGGCAACACAATGAGCGTGGCGCGGAGTCCTTGGCCATGATGCTGCAATTGCTGGCCGGTCACGACCTTTCCCACCTGCAACAGATCAGTCGATCTATCCAAGCCCTTGAGGCGCGTCTCAGACTCATGCCCTCCGAAATTGCGGATGTGAAACCCGTCACGACTGAGTGATTCGCCCGTCTTCTCCTACTTTCCATTCGAATCAATGTCGAGTGGTGGGCCGGTCACAATCATGCCGTGGGCTTCGAACACTCGCTTCAATCCGTCTATCTGTTCGGCGGTGTAGCTCTTCTCAATCGCCTGCTCTCGCGTCGGGAGGTCTTTAAATTTGGCCAGCACCTGAAAGAACTCCTCGATTCCGCCGGCTGGTTGGTAGGTATTGATGATCTTGGCCGGGACGCTGACGGCCGCCCACGCGTGTTCTATGTTGCGCGGTATGAACATGGATTCACGCGTTCCGAGGTGGAACCGCTTCTTGCCAATCTCCAGCTCCACCTCGCCATCAACGACGTAAATCCATTCGTCCTGGTCTCGGTTGAGGTGGCGCGGCCATCCGGTGTTGCTCACCTCCAAAACACACATTGCGCCACCGGTGTCCTTTCCCGACACCTTGCAATCAACCGTCGTGCCGTAGCGGTTGAACCCATCATTGAACCGGTCTTTTCCTGCGCCAATGTTGAAGCCCACAAACAGTTCTTCATTCTTCATTTTTTTGGTTCCTTTCAAGTGGCGGATGGTTTTATCGATGGTCTCAATCAGCGTGCGGGTCCGCGTGACGTTCCTTTCGAGAACCTGCCGGTGCGACTTCAGAGCGGCGATTTTTGCGAATTTTCGCTGGCTCAGGATTTCCTTGATGCGCTTCAGCTCGAAGCCCAGCTCTCGGTAAAAGAGGATTTGCTGGAGCATTAGCAGTTGCGGCTCTTCGTAGATTCTGTAGCCGTTCGCCTTACTGTAGGCGGGCTTCAACAGCGCCATTTCATCGTAAAAATGAAGCGTGCGCACGGTGACGCCCGACATCACGGCCAATTGTTTGACGGTGTAAGCCATCGATTTTGCCTCGTGCCGTTTTCCATTCTCCGGGATCACGTAACGTGAGAGTCAAGCGAAAAGGTGGCATGGAAAGCCTGCCGGCTTCCGCAGCTTCCCGGATCGAACCCATGAAGAAGATCGCCCGTTCGCTACGCAATCATCGCGAACTCACTTGGCAAGCTGCCCGAGCCGGAGCCCCCGATTTTCTTCTGACGAGCCTTCTTTTTTTGGATTGCGAATTTGGAGCAATGACAATGGCGCCGCACCGACCACGGCTGCGACTGTTGGGATGCTTCGCTTCGCTCAGAATGACATGATCGGTCAGCGGACGATCTTCTTCTCCAGCGAGACCGGGCGGGCACTCCGGGGCGGGCGTTTGACGCCATCACGCAGTTGGCGGACATCTATCTTAAGCTCGGTGATGGTGCGGCTCAGAGTGTTGCGGTGCATGCCGAGCTGGCGGGCGGCGCGGCATTGATTGCCTTTATTCTCCTGGAGAACGGTGAGGATGAAGCGCTTCTTGAATTCCCGCACTCCCTCTGAATAGAGAATATTACTGCGGTACATTTGCAACACGAGGGCTTCTAATTGATCTTTCACGAGGCGTCTCTTTCTTTCTGAAATTTGATGAATACGCCGTTCGCCTATTTTCGCGTAGAGGCAGGGGAACTGGCTGCTTTCTGAGCCGACTGATGAATCAGGTCAAGACCTTGATAGAAACGTGAGCGCAATTCCGAAGGAGCCAGCCAGATAGCGGCGCGCCCGACTACTAGGAAGTAGGGCGCGAGTTGCGAATTCTGCAGCAGCTTCGAAGTTGGCTGAAATGCCGTCATACCCATCAGGATCACTGCGACCATCAGTCCGCCCTTGAGCAATCCCACCAATGCGCCCAGGAAACGGTCAAAACCGCTGAGTCCGGCGTGTTTCATAACCCACCGCGCAATCCTGGCGGCGATGCCGAACAGGAGCATGGTGGCAAAAAAAATGATCAAAAAGCCGAGAACATCAGCTAACCACGGGTTCTTCAAAAACGTTTCAAACCACTCTGAAAGGCTGCGGTATTTCCAGGCAGCCACAATGTAACCAACGACCAGGCCGCCTACCATGAGGATTTCGGAAAAAAATCCTTGTATTGCGGCCGCGATTACGTTCAAGAGCACTACCGCACAAATCATCCAGTCGGCGATGGTCATACATCCCGCTTGCAGACGATCGTGCTCCGCATTCGGTCAGACATCCAGCTTGTGCCCCGTTAGCTGGAAGTAAGCTTCCAGGTACTTTTCACTGGTGCGGCGCCCGACCTCCGGCGGAAGGGCCGGAGCGGGCGGCTGCTTGTTCCAGTGAATCTGCTCGAGATAATCCCGGACATACTGCTTGTCGTATGAATCCTGCGCCCGTCCCGGAGCATATTTATCGGCTGGCCAGAAGCGCGATGAATCAGGAGTCAGAACTTCATCGGCCAGCGTGATGCCGTGATCGGTGCGGCCAAATTCGAATTTCGTGTCGGCGATGATGATGCCGCGCTGGCGAGCGTAGGACGACGCCTTCTTGTAAATGCGCAGTGTCAAATCGCGCAGATGGCTGGCTGTTTCGACACCAACAATCTCGCACATCTGGTCGAAAGAGATATTTTCGTCGTGGCCGGTCGTGGCCTTGGTCGAGGGGGTGAAAATGGGCTCGGGGAACGCTTCCGACTCCTTCAACCCCGAGGGCAAAGCTATGCCCGAGACCTTTCCCGTGGCCTTGTATTCCTTCCAGGCCGAGCCGGAAATATAGCCGCGGACCACACATTCGACAGGGAACATCTCTGCGCGCCGTACCAGCATCGAGCGTCCCCGAAGCTGATCGGCATACTTGCGCGCTGCGGCTGGGTACTGGCCGACATCGGCGGTGATCAGGTGATTGGGAACGATGTCGGCAAGATAATCGAACCAGAACAGCGAAATCTGCGTCAGAACCCGCCCTTTGTGGGGGATTCCAGTGGCCAGGATGTAGTCAAACGCCGAAATGCGGTCACTGGCCACGAAAAGCAGTTGTTTGTCATTAAGGGTGTACACGTCCCGGACTTTGCCACTGGTCCGGTTGCCGAGATCCTGGAAATCGGTATGTAAGAGGACGGAGTCGAGAAGTTCAGAGCTCATGATGAAATTTTACAGGCAAGAGGCGAGGCGTATTCTAGCTTGTCAGAAAAAAATGTCAACGATTCTAATCACGGCGCGGCGATCATCCTCGAATGCCGCGGCAGAAAAAACGTTGACAGGGCTACAGATCTCTGAAAAACCCTGCTCCCCTATCAGTTAAGACATCGGGCCGTTGTGGAAAAGCTGAGGATGGGCGTGGATATCTTGGACGAAAGCCCTGGGGCCTCTTCTATCAGGAGCCAAAAGCGATGAAGAAAATACGGGCAGGGGTCGTCGGTGTCGAGCTGTATTTTGAGAATCTCGACCAGGCGAAAGAGTTTTACGCCGAGACCTTGGCGCTGGAAATCTCAGACGAGATCCGGAGGGACACACCGTGCTTCTGATGCAAAAACCAGCTTGAACGCCGCTACTGCGCTCCGAAGCGCACAGACACCAACTTTGAGACGCCGGGTTCCTGCATGGTTACACCATAAAGAACCGGGGCGATGCTCATGGTTTTCTTGCTGTGGGTGATGAGCACGAACTGAGTCTGCACGCTCATTTCCTTGACCAGTTCGGTGAAACGCCCCACGTTGGCCTCGTCGAGCGGGGCATCGACTTCGTCGAGGATGCAGAACGGGCTGGGCGCGTACTGGAAGATGCCCACCAGCAACGCCAGCGCGGTCAGGGCCTTTTCGCCGCCCGAAAGCAGGAGGACACTCTGCAGGCGCTTGCCCGGGGGCGAGGCCACGACGTCGATGCCGCTTTCGGCGCTGTTTTCTTCATCGGTCAACTTCATAAAGCCGTGGCCGCCGCCAAACAGCTTCTTGAACGTCGCCTGGAAGTTCTCGTTGATCTTGGTGAATGCTTCCTCGAATTTCTGCCGTGAAATCTGATCGATCTCGCGGATCGTCGCCGTTGTGTTCTCGATCGAGGAGATCAGGTCCTTGCGTTGGGTTTCGAGGAACGCATGGCGTTCGGCAGTCTCTTTGTACTCCTCCAGCGCCATCATGTTGACCGGGCCCATGGCTTCCAGCTTGGAGCGCATGTCGCGATAAAGCTGGTCCTCGGTCGCGAGTTGTTCGCCGGTGATGGGAGCCAAAGTAGTGTCGGCCATCAGCACTGCCCGCTCGACACTTAATTCGTTGAGGCAGGTTTCGGAGAGGTATTGCGCGTCGGATTGGAGCTTGGCTGCGGTCGCCGACAGTTCGCCGCGCCGGTCGCGAGCCTGGTCCAACAGCAGCCGGCCATGGCGCAGTTGCTCGTCGATTTCGGACAGGTGAGCGCGGAGCTGTTCGGTTTCGAACTGAAGCAAGCCTTCGCGCGTCTGAGCGGCGTTGCGCTCGGCCTCCAGGTCTGCGGCCTGCTGCGCGAGTTGCTCGTTCTCCGTCTCGCGTTGCAGCTTTTCCGCCGCGGCCGCCTCGATTTGAGAGCCAAGCGCGTGAACGCGTTCGCCCATTTCAGCGAACAGTCCTTCAATACGCTGCAGAACGCCCGCAGCGGAGCGATGCCGCTCTTCCAGTGTGGCCACGCGAGCCGCATGCTGGGAAGTAGTCTGCGCGGCTTGCTCCCGGCGCTGCCGAAGAGCTGCCAGCGATTCCTGGGCAGCGGCGATCTGCTGCTCCAGTTGGTTGCGCTGTAGTTCCAGAACTTCGATCTCAGACTGCCGGGCACACAGGATGCCCACCTGCTCAGACCGCTCTGCTGCCAGGCGCCGCAGTTCAAGCTGAGAAACCTGCAGCCGTTCGCTAACGCGCGCCATCTCGGAATCGAGCTGCTGCAGCATGTGCCCCGAGGTCAGGGCTTGATGCTCGGCTTGGCGCTTTTCGCCTTCGAGGCGATCGAGCAGGGAACTGAGGTCCTTGATTTCGTGCCCGAGCGTGAGCACGCGAGTTTCTTCCTCGCGCAGGGCGCGCTCTAGATCGTCAAGTTGCCGCAGGATTTCCCGCAGTTCGCGTTTCATCGACAGCGGTCCTTCGGCGCGCTGCTTACCGCCGGTGACGGTGACGTTGTGGAAGCACTCTCCCGCCTGCGAGAGGAAGAACGCGTCCGGATTCTCCAGGGCGAGGCCGCGGGCGACGCCGGCTTCCGGAACAATGTATCCGTCGCGCAGCTTCGGGAGAATCACTTCCAGCGATTTCCCGAAACCGTCGAGCACCCGAATCGTGTGTTTTAAAGGGACGATCTGCGCAGCGGGAGGCGCGGAGTGCGCCGCCTCATCGAGCACGAACGAAAACTTGGCTTGGGAGTCCTCGGGATGCACCAGGAAAGTAGCGCGGCCATCCACATCGGAACGAAGCAAGCGCAGGCCTTCGTCAGCCGCGTCCCACGACTTCACGACAATGTAGTTCAATTCGTCGCGCAGGAAGTCCTCCACCACGCGCTCGTACCTGGGTTCGACTTCCAGGAAATCGGCGAGCACACCGACTGGCGCCAGTCCTCCCTGCATCACTCCAGACTGAAACAAGCGGCGCACCGACTCGGTGGAATATCCATGCTCGGCGATGACTGCTTCGAGCGACCCTCTCTTGCCGAGCGCGGTCGCATATTCGGCGCGCAGCACGTCGAGATTCGTCTTGGCGCGCGTTTCTTCCAGTTTCTTCGATTCAATCAGGCGGCGCAGTTGGCTGATCTCCTCGGTGATTCCGGTGACGCGCTGGCTGACGCTCTCGAACTCCAGCGCAAGCTGCCCGCGCTGCCCACCGAAGGCCTCGACCTGTGTGTTTGCGCCTTCAATCTCTGCTTCCAGGCGACGAGCCTCGCGATCGACTCCGGCCAGACGTTCTTCGGCTTGCGCCAACTGATTGCGCAGACGCGAAGCGGATGACACGGTGTCGAACATGGCAACGCGCGCTTCTTCCTGCTGGCGCTCGATTTCTGTCAGGCTGGCAGCCGCGGAGGTAGCTTCCTGCTGGCACAGCGCAAAATCGCTCTGAGCAGCAGCCAGATCGGCGGCGGCGGATTCGAGGATCTGCCGGTTGGATTCTTGCTCCACCTCAAGTGTCGACAGACGGTGGCGAGCCTGCGCCAGTTCCGCTTCCGCTGAGGCCGAACGCACCAGCAGTTCAGCGCAGCGCTCCTCATTGTGGCGGCGGCGAGCCTTCGCCCGATCGATTTCCAGAGAGAGCTGGCTGATGCGATCGCGATTTTCGCGTACCTCCATCTCGATTGCATAACCGCGTTGCATTCGCTCCGAATGCTCGGCTTCGAGGTGCTGTACCTGGTCCGTGCGGTGTTGCATTTCCTCGGCGAGGGCGTTGAGTTGGGCATCGAGTTCGGCGCTCTCCTGCTCGATGGCGGCGAACTTGCTCGCCAGCACCAGGCGCAGCTTGGCACGCATTTCTTCGCGCAGCCGGGCATAGCGTTCGGCCTTGGAGGCCTGGCGCTTCAGCGAGTTCATCTGGCGCGTAACTTCCTCGAAAATGTCATTGATACGAGAGAGATTTAGCTTGGCGTCCTCGAGGCGGGCTTCAGCGAGGCGCTTCTTGGTTTTGAATTTCGTGATTCCCGCTGCCTCTTCAAGAATCGCTCGGCGATCCGTCGGACGGCTGCTCAGGATTTGCCCAATGCGCCCCTGCTCGATTAGCGCATACGACTCCGGCCCAAGGCCCGTGCCCATGAAGAGTTCCTGAATGTCGCGCAGGCGGCAGAGCTTGCCGTTGAGCAGATACTCGCTGTCACCCGAGCGGAACAGACGGCGGGTAACCACGATCTCCCCGGCGCGGAACTGTTGCTGGTTGAACTTGCGGCGGCGAATCTTCAGCACTACATGCCCGGCGGGCGTTCCAACCGAGGCGTCGGCAGGAGGGGCGGTTACATTGTGCACGGGCAGCGCGAAGATCGGCTCGTCGTCAGGGAAGGCTACCGCAATAGTATTGATCTTCGACCGCGGAACTTCGACTTCTTCCATCTTGCCGGGTTGAGCATCTTCGACTGCCCGCTCGGTGTCCTGGGCTGTGCGTGCGCGGATCGCCGCTTCGTCCCAGTCGTCGGTGACGTGGGCTTCAGGAGGCATCTCGTCCTGAATATCAATTTCAGTGGCGGCGTTGGCGTCCGGCCCACCGTAAGCTTCAGGATCGATCAGCGTCAGCGAGACTTCCGCCATGCCTGTGGGCTTGCGATCGCGTGTGCCCGCAAAGATCACGTCCTCCATGCGCGCCCCGCGCAGCGTCTTGGCCGACTGCTCGCCCAGCACCCACGAGATGGCGTCGGAAATGTTCGACTTGCCGCAACCGTTCGGTCCAATGATGGCCGCCACACCGTCCCCGTGAAACTTGAGTTCGGTGCGGTCGCAGAACGACTTGAACCCCAGAATCTGAAGTCTCTTCAGTTTTAGCAACGTGAACTCCTCAGAACCAGCGCGGCCAGATGCCTGTTCTCGGCTGTGCGTCGCACCCGACGACCGCACTGGCGCAGGTGTTTACCAGGCAGATTCCTCTGCCGCATTGGATGCCTTTTGCGGTCCATTCCGGACCGGTGCAGCGCGTGATTCTCACCCCAGGCTGGGCAGGGTGGGCACAAAGTTAAGCTACTGTAACGGTGAAATTGGGCCGGGGTCAAGCAATATAACACTATATGTAGTGTGGGGTTGCGGACGACCGCGCTGTATTGCACAGACATTGCAGCAGACATGCACTTTTATCGTGGAGACGGAAACAGAGGTGGGAGAATCGCGAGAGCGAAATAAGGCTAGCGCGTTCGATTGCTGGAAGCAATCAGAAAAGACCGTCCCGCATTGCGAGACCATGTTCCCGCAGTCGCAGAACGCGGCGGCCAGAGCGAATCGTTTAGACGCGACGTAATCGAGGGCCCTCCGCCAGATGGTGCGGATAACCTGGGGCGCGGAAGCGCGCATCCTAGCCCCTAAAACCGTAGTAAGCTTGGGTGAACTGCATCGGGCTGATGTAGGAGGTGCGGAATGCGCGTGCTGGCGACGATGTTGCTGATTTCGGGAATCGCTTGGGGGCAGGCAGCGGAATCGCATAATCCGACGAATGCTGCCGATGCGGCGCCTTCGGCTGCGGCTCCGTCGATTGCGCCGGTTGCGCCGCGCAATCCGAATTCGGCCGTCATTCCTGCGGGATCGAAAGTTCCGCTGACCCTGGCGCAGGCAATCTCGACCAAGAATGCTCGCGAGGGTGACGCAGTGTACGCGCAGACGGCATTTCCCTTTGTGTTGGACGACCGCGTGCTCATCCCGGCGGGGACCTACATTCAGGGCAAGATCATGCACGCCGAGCATGCCGGCCGGTCGAAGAAGCGCGCCGAAATTCTGATTCACTTTACCTCGATGATCTATCCGAGCGGGTACACGGTCATGCTGCCGGGATCGATCGATAACACGCCGGGTGCCGACAACAAGGGCGTGAAGGACTCGGAAGGAACGATTCAACAGGATAAAGACACGGGCAAGCGGCTGGAAGATGCGGCCAAGGGCGCCGCGGTTGGAGGCACAGTAGGGAGCATCGGCGGCGTGGCGGCTGGCGGCTTGAACGGGGCGCGGTATGGCGGGCTGGCGGGAATCGCTGGCGGTGTCGCGTGGGCTCTGCTAAAGCATGGTCCGGAGCTGAAGCTGGATGTCGGCACGTCGATCGAGATGGAGATTCAGCGGGACGTCACGGTGGATGCGAGCCGGATTCGTGTGACCCGGGCGGGATCGTAAGTAGGCGGCTTTCGAATTTCGCCTCCCTGATTGGGGGCTAAGGGCCGATAGGTGCAGATCTCTGGCGCGGCGCCAAAGCGCCGCTCTTCCACGACTCAACTCTACCCACCGCGCATCAAGCCAAGCAACGGTCACCCCCCTGATTTGCGCGACGCTTCCTTCTAGCTGCTATACAATCCGCGGTAGGAGTGTTCGCACTCCTGGCGGGAGGCGTTTGTGGAAAGTTTAGGCTTTGGTTTTACGACGATCGTAATCATCATCGTTGTCATTTATCTCTTGAGTTCCATCAAAATTCTGGCTGAGTATGAAAGAGGCGTGATTTTCCGCCTGGGGCGATTGCTGCCTGCGGCCAAGGGGCCGGGCGTGATTTTCGTGTTCGCACCCGTGGACCGGATTGTGCGCGTGTCGCTGCGGCAGGAAGCGCTCGAGGTGCCGCCGCAGGACATCATTACGCGCGACAACGTCACGTTGAAAGTGAACGCGGTGATTTTCTTGCGCGTGATTGAGCCACGCAAGGCGGTGGTGGAAGTTTCGAATTATGTGTACCAGACGTCTCAGTTCGCGCAGACGACGCTGCGCTCAGTGTTGGGCGAGCAGGAATTGGATGAACTCCTGGCGCATCGCGACAAGATCAACCTGCGGCTGCAGAGCATTCTGGACATGCATACGTCGCCCTGGGGCGTCAAAGTCACCAACGTCGAGGTCAAGCAGGTGGATATGCCGGAGTCCATGCTGCGCGCCATGGCCAAGCAGGCCGAGGCTGAACGTGAGAAGCGGTCGAAGATCATTCACGCCGAAGGCGAGTTCTCAGCGGCGCAGCGGCTGGTGGATGCAGCGCATTTGCTCTCCAGCGAGCCGGTCAGCGTACAGTTGCGTTACCTGCAAACGTTGACGGAAATTGGCGTGGAGAAGAATACGACGGTGGTGTTTCCAGTGCCCGTGGACTTCTTCTCCGGAATTCAGAAGTTGCTGGGGAAGTCTGGGAATGGGGAAGCGCCCGTGGCAAAGAGCGCTTAGCGCGCAGGAGTTGAACTATGGCTTCGTCACAAGACACGGAAATCACGTTAGGCACAGGGAAGTTGCTGGTGCTGTTTTTCGGGCTGGTGGGGGTCTGTGCCCTGTTCTTCGGGCTGGGATACTCGCTGGGAAGAAAGTCGGAACCGACGATCGCTTCGGCCAGCACGGCGGCGGTGCCGCAGGCTTCTTCCAACACGAGCAAGGGCAGTGGTGGCTCGACTGGCTCGGCTCCTCCCATGACCTTCTATAAGGCGGTCGAGCAGAAAGAGGCGACGCCGGAACTGACCCCGCCCGCGGATGCAAAGACCGATGCGACCGCCGCTCCTGCGACGTATGCGTCTTCCGCGCAAGCTCCCGCCAGTAACGCGGCGGATCCGTCCACGACCGTGCCCAGTGCCGGATATTTCGTGCAGGTCGCTGCGGTCAGCAAGCAGGAGGATGCGGACGCGCTGGTGGATGCGTTGAAGAAGAAAGATTATCCGGCGTTCGTAGCATCGGCAGCCGCTACGGACAAGCTGTTTCGCGTGCAGTTGGGGCCGTTCTCTGACGTCAAAGACGCGGAGGCCATGCGGACCAAGCTCGTAGGGGACGGGTATAGTCCGATTCTGAAGAAGTAACAGGGACTGAAGGCCTAATCTTCGGGCGCCGCTTTCGCGGCCCTAAGCGGCCGCTCTTCCACGGTGCTTCTCTACGTATTCCTCTACGACCCTTCCAGTTCACCTCTTCGCGCTCCTCGACGCAGTTGCTCCACGACATCCTTCAACCTGTCGTTACAGTCCTCGTGGGACCAGTACAAAGTGATCGATGGCGATTTTGGCGCCGGCGTCGGCGCGGGCCCGATCCAGGCGGAAGACGATTGTTACCTCGTCGAAGCGGCGGAGAGTTGGGCGATGCGGGATCGCGAAATTCAAGGTCTCGCTCGTGGGTGCTGGCTTTTCATAGATGTTCCAGGGACGTGTGGATTTCACGATCATTCTTCCCAGCGATTCGGAAGGGCGGCTGGGCAAACTCGTGTTGACCAGGACCAGCTCCAGAGAGACAGTTTCGGGATAGCGGTCAGCGTTGCGGATGGCGATTTGAATGCGGCTGCAGCAGTTGAGATCGATCAGATTGCCAAGATAATCGTGGGCCTCGATCGAGAGCGGGCGGCGGTCGGTGGAGCGGATTTCAACGGTTTCCGGGCTGGCATGAGCCTGGCGAGAATTCTTCGGCGGTTGCTCGTCAGGAGCCTTGAAGAACCAGTAGACGCCGTTAAAGGGAATTACCAAGGGATTGGAAGGACGGCTGCTCGCAAGCTGGGTGTTGGCGACGGGGATTGGGGCGACCAGCTTGGTGATCGGCTGCTTGTCCGGCCACAGAATAATTCCCGTTTCTCCTTCGCTCGCCGATGCCACAGATTCATCTGGGCGGCTGACGCGTGCCGGGCGCCCGAATTGATTGCCGGAAGGCCCCGCGGCAAAACGATGGAGTCCGGGCGAGATGCCGAATTTTCCGTACCCGCGCGCGCTCAGCAGATAAGGGAAGAGCGCACCCAGCACAAACAGAGTTGAGGCGGTCACCAGCAGCAAGCTGCGCGATTCAGTTGCCGAAGGCGATTGCACCCACTGCGGGACAGGCATGTTGCGAGTGTAGGACCATGTCCATGCGCCAAAGCCGACGATGACCAGAAGTGCTGCGGTGAGAGGGTATCCCGCGAAAGCAGCGAGTACGCCAGTTTGAGCGCACAGCGCTGCTGCCACTGAGAGTTGCGGCGCGCGCTTGAAGGTCAGCGGGAGATTGTCGGGACGGAGAGAAAACAGCAGCGATTCTTCTGGATTGGCGTGCACCGGGGAAGTCTGAAGAACCCGAATCGATTGGGTCACGGTGAGCGCAAAAGTGGCGGCAAGCGCGATCGTCCAAAGGGAATTCTCGCGAATCGAGAGAGCCAGGGGCGCCAGCCAGAGGGCATTGAGAAATGTTCCAATCATCATGCGGCGGGATTCAAGCCGGCTCTGGTTTGGACTCAGGGCCGAGAACGCCCAGCCGGCCACGATCGCGGCGGTCGACACTGCCAGTACGCGAACGAGCGCGGCGCCCCAAAGTTCAGACCAAGAGAGGAATCGCCTTGAAGGCAAGGGGCAAGCCACGGCCGCGACCGCCGCCGCGAATATCAAGGCGGCTATGGCCGGCCAGCGTTTGGCTTGCGCGACTTGTGGCGGTTCGACCTGGCCCATTGCGAACCTCGTAGCCAGACATGATGACGGGAACGGTGGCCGTGTCGCCGGTTCTCGGCGAAACCGAACAAGCTATATCTCATTGGACACCAAAGTTAAATGGAAAGTTTCCTGCCCAAGGGAGTTTCCTACATTGACAGTCATCGATTTCCGGGTTATTTGTAAGGCACGATGACAACAGATGCATCCCTCGACCGGGCGCTTCACGCGATTGCCGATCCGACCCGGCGGAAGATTTTGCAGGTATTGAAAGAAGGCGGCCCGAAAATAGCGGCGCCAAACACGGTTCCCGGGCATTGTCTTTGCGGGGGAGAGATTGAGGAACGCATTCGGCTTTCTCAGCCGACGATTTCGCATCACATGGGGATTCTGACGAAGGCCGGGTTGGTCGAGGCGACCAAGCATGGGCAATGGCGCTGGTACCGGCGTAATGAGAAGGCCATCCGGCAGATGGTGAAGATGTTGCGGGGTAAATTGTAGGGGACCACAATCAGCCCGGACCTATCCTTTGTGCTTGCGCGGCCCTGAAGGAGGCCGCTCTTCTACGAGAATTATTTTGTTCCCAGCGCCCATCTTTCCAGATCTCCGGTGGAGCGGAGCAGACCTAGCTGGCTGCACTCGAGATTGAAATTCACATCCTGTAGGGCGATGAAACGTTCGCTGACCTGAGTCCGAGCGTCATCGAGATCGTGAAGGTTGGCGGCCCCGTTGTCCATGCGGGTTTGCACCGCGTCCACATTCTTCTGCGCGATTTCCAATTCCAGTTGAGCGACGTCCCGAGCGGCCTGCAATTGCGCGACGGAACGTTGCAGCCGCAGAGTCTGTTCGGAAACCTGGTTCTTGGCGGCTTCCGCCTGCTTCGTGGCTTTGAGGGCATCGGCGTCGGCGGCTTGGGCGCGCGCCCGCTGCGAGGCGTTAAAGAGCGGGAAGCGAATGCTCACGCCAATCGTGGCATTGTTCTGTTGGAAATTGTTCGTCACGCACAAAAATTCGCCCAAAGATGTGGTGCAAGGCCGCGAGGGAATGTAATAGTTCTGGTAGTTGTTGAACCTCGACAGTAACGCGTATTGCGCGGCGAAATCGACGGTGGGCCACAGCGCGCGATGCTCGCCCTGGGCTCGCAGATATTGAGCGCGCGCGTGTTCGACTGCGGCCTGCACCGACAGATTGGTCGCTGCGCTGTCCTTTGCAGGCTCATCTGCTGGAGGCGCGGCGGGAGCGGCTGGAATGGAATCAGGATCGGTCTGAATGCTGGCGGCCGAAAGTCCCGTAAGTTTGGAGAGATGTTCGCGCACAACGTCGGCTGAGCCTTGCGCCTCGGCAATGCGCAGGCGCACACGGGCGGCAGAGAGGCGAGCCTTTTTTTGGTCGAGTTCGCTATCTATGCCTTCTTTCACGCGCTCTTCGACCGCAGTCTGCAGCTTGTTGGCCTCAGCTTCGGTTTCCTGCAGCTTGGCGAGACGCTCTTCCCACTTGGCGAGTTCGGCATAGCTCTGCGCGGCGTCCTGGATGATCTGATCGCGCTGGTCCTTGCTTTTCAAAGAAGCCACAGCGGAGTCGGCCTTGGCGGCGCGAATGAAATTGCGGAGGGAAGAGTTCAACAGTGCCGATTGCGTGTTGATGTTGAAAAGCGACGGAGCAGAGCCTTCCAGAGCCAAAGGGAAGCCGTATGAAAAACCAAGGCCCGCGCCGGTGGACAGCTGGGGAATGTAGTTATCGCGGAGCTCGCGGTAGCTCGCGGCGGCATGCTGTTCGTCGGCGGAGGAAATGGCTGCGCCGGTGGCATGCGAAAGCGCGAGTTCCACGATGCGCTTGAGCGGGACGGGCTCGCCGAACACAAAACCGGGAATGAGGATGACTGCGACAACCCAGGTGAGTGGGCGGGCAACGCCGCATAAGGTTTTCATTGCGTCCCTTTCCAATGATGCGAATCTCAGTATGAACAATTTGGATGCCAGCGAAATTCTAAATGCCGGATTGGACTGAGATGGTCATTTTTGCGCGATTGAAAGTCAAAACTCCACCCTGTTACACAAAGTCGCGACAAGGATGGGGCCTTTGCAATCCCTCTATCATTCGTGCTCGACACGCTTTAGATTTTCCTGCGCACGGGCGTAGGTGTGAGCGAGGGCAAGGGCGGCGCGAAATTCGTCGGCAGCGCCGCGTTTATCCCCCTGTTTCTCCAGGATGCGGCCCAGCAGATCGTGCGCCTTGAAGGCTGGAGCGGCCTCCGCCGGAGAAACCAGGTAACGGCGCAGCAGGGTCACGGCGAGAGGGAAGTCGCGGTCCGCGCGCAGCAGAATGCTGGCGGCGTCCACGAGCGTGTCAGGACGATCAAGCGGGCTCGATTCAAGCTTGCGGAGTGCCTCATCCATTTCGTCGAGGCGGTGGGTGTGCCGCAGGAATGCTGCGAGATCGAACCAGGAACGGGCGCTGGATTGGCTGGCGGCAATTTCGGCGCGGTATTCGCGCTCGGCGCCGGCTGCGTCATTATTTTTTTCCGCCAGCCGAGCTAGCACCCAGTGAGCCATCGCGGGATTCAGTGGCTGGATCGCCTCAGCTTGGGCGCGGGCTTTATCTTTACCTCCGCCCACGATGCCCGGCGCTTCCAGGTAAAACTCGGCGAGATCAGTGCGGGCCTCCCAATTTCTGGGATCTAATTCCACTGCCCGCTCGAACGATGATCGTACTTTCTTGGCCAAGCCCGCTGCAGAGAAAAACCCGGCGCGGTCGGCTTTTTCGCCGTAAACGCGTCCCAGCCACATAAAGTACTGGCTGTTGCGGGGGGCAAGGCTGGTGGCGCGCTCGCACGCGGAAATAGCCCGGTCCCACTCCTCGAGCATGAAGTAAGCACGGCAGAGCAGGTTGTAGGATTCGGCGTCGACAATCGGGCGGCTCGTCTGTTGCTGCAGAATCTGGACAGCGTCATCGACGTGACCGGAGGCGAGAAGCTGCTGGGGGGTGCTGTCGGCAAAAGTTGGGGCCACGAGCAGAACAAAGAGCACGCATCCGAGGAGAATTCGTGAGTTCATGCGATGCAATCAGTGCACGATCCTGATCAGAGCGCCATCGAACAGCGGCTTCGACTCTTCTGCCGGCAAGGCAACCGGGTCGCCTTTCGACAGCCCCGAAGTGATCTCAACACGAGTCAGGTTCTGCAGAGAATATTGGATGTCCTGGCGCTTCACCCGGTCGCCGTCAATGCGGTAGACGTACGGCTTGCTGTCATCGAGGCGGACCGCATCGCGTTGCAGCGTGAGGACGTCCTGGTGCTCCGCGATTATGATGGTGACGCCAACGTTCACATTGGGTAGCAATCGCAAATCGTGATTATCAATGAGGCACGTCGTCTCGCCGACGTTTCGTGAAAGGTGCAGCTTGACCGTAGAGGGAACGGTATTCACGGTGCCGGTCCAAACGCGTCCGGGAACGGCATCCCAGGTGATTTCGACTTTCTGCCCGACCTGCAGGCGGCCCACGTCCGGCTCGTCGACGAAGGCGCGCACGAGAACCTTGGAGAGATCGGCTTCCTGCAGAAGCAATTCGCCGTTTTGCACGAAGGCTCCAGCCTTGACGGGCAGAGCATAGACAATGCCGTCGAAGGGCGCGCGGACGTTGGATTTATGCAGCGCGTCCTCAGCTACTTCGTAAGCGGCTTGTGCTTCCGCGCCTTGGGCTTCGGTGCGGGCCACTTCTGGCGGAGAGTAGCGCTCTTTCTGCTTCTGCTCGAGAAGATTCACGTCGGCTTGGGCGCTCTGTAGCTTGTCTTCCGCCTGGCGGACCTCGCCGGGAGACGCGGCACCCTGCTGCTGCAGGCGGCGAAGTGCATCCAGGTTGTGCTGGGCAACATCACGGTCGCTGCGCGCCTTGATGAGCTGCGCACCCGTCGTGAGCACTTCTTCTTGTGTGCCTCCGGTTTTGAGAGCGGCCTGATTCGCCTGCGCGGCTTTCACCTGTGCCTCGGCACGGGCGGCTTGCGACCGGATGTCAGCATCATCGAGTTGAAGCAGAAGCTGCCCTTTGTGAACGTGATCGCCTTCTTTAACGTATAAGCGCTTCACCGTGGTGGCGATGGGAGCATGGGCTTCAAAGTTCTGGATCGGCTCAATCTTGCCGTTGGTGGAAACTACGCTGCGAATGGGGCCACGTATCACCATGGTGGCGCGAACCTTGAGCGGAGTCTGGTGAAGATAAGAGTAGAGGATGAGTAGAATAACAAGGAGCGCAGCGAGCCAAATCCAGCGCCGGCGATACGGCGGGTTCGAATTGTTCGTCGATGCCAACTAGTTTGTCTTTCAGGGTCCGGCAGGAAAAACTGTACGTAGTAATTTACCATCCGGAAGGCCGCGACAGCACCGCGAAGCCTGCCGGAACTGATACCTGATTGGATGCCTGTCAGTAGGCTTCGGCTGCATTTGTAGCCGGTTTTGATGCTGCGGCTCGGCTCTTCGCCGCTGCCCTCCCAGGATGGAGCGCGATGCATCCTCGGATTGTTGTGGGTCAGATAGAATAGAAACGGGTTCTGTATGCGCCGCATTTACCTCGACAATAACGCCACAACTCCGGTTCTGCCGGAGGTGTTCGAAGCCATGCGCCCGTATTTTACCGAGCGCTTTGGCAACGCCTCGTCCATTCATCATCATGGGCAGGAGACACGGGCGGCGGTGGAGAATGCGCGCGATTCAGTGGCGCAACTGCTCGGGTGCAGCGCCTCGGAGATAGTCTTCACCAGTGGCGGGACGGAAGGCGACAATCTGGCGATTTCCGGGCTGGTTGCGGCGGGCGACCATGTGATCACGTCGAGCATCGAGCATCATGCGGCCCTGCATGCCTGCAAGCACCTTGAAGAGGCGGGATGTGAAGTGACAGTTCTGCCGGTGCATGGGCGCTGCCTGGTCGATCCGGCGGACGTGAAGCGCGCCCTGCGGCCGAATACAAAGCTGATTTCGGTGATGATGGCGAATAACGAGACCGGGGTGCTGCAGCCCGTAGAAGAGATTGGCAAGATTGCCGCCGAAGCAGGCGTGCTGTTCCACAGCGATGCGGTGCAGGCCGCCGGCAAGGTTCCGATCGATGTGAAGCGGATCGGATGCCAGGCACTCACGATTTCGGGGCACAAGATTCATGCGCCGCAAGGGACTGGAGCGCTTTTTGTGAAGAAGGGAACGCAGCTTCGACCGATGTTCCATGGCGGACGGCACGAGCGTTCGCGGCGCGCGGGAACCGAGAATGTGCCGGGAATTGTGGGTTTGGGCAAGGCCGCGCAGATTGCCGGTGCTGCCTTTGCTCGCGGTGATGAGAAGAAGATGGCCGCCATGCGAGACCGATTGCAGCAGGGAATTCTCGCGCAGGTGGACGAAGCCAGTGTGAACGGTGAGGGCGCGGCACGGGTGCCGAACACCGCAAACATTCGCTTCGACCACATCGAAGGCGAGGCCCTGGTCATCGCGACCGACCTGAAGGGACTGGCGGTTTCCACCGGCGCCGCGTGCTCGTCAGGAGCGATCGAGCCTTCGCATGTGCTGATCGCCATGGGCTTGCGTCCGGATCAGGCGCGGGCCAGCATCCGGTTCAGCCTGGGCAAGCAGACTGTGGAAGAAGATATTGATTTCGCGCTGTCGCTCGTGCCCGAAACTGTCGCGCGATTGCGGGAGATTTCGCCACGTTACAGCTCGCCAGTCAAAGTGGGCAGCTAGGAGTAGAACCTGAATACGGAAACCATCGCGGTCGCCATGTCGGGCGGTGTGGACTCTTCCACCGTCGCGGCCATGCTGCGCGCCGAGGGGCATAACGTCATCGGCTTGACCATGCAACTCTGGAACCAGCGGCGGCTGGCCGGGCGCGAGGGCATGCCGGAGTCGGTGCAGGGGCGCTGCTGCTCGCTCGATGACGTTTACGACGCCCGGCGGGTCGCGCAG
>DASTCU010000203.1:0-4799 GCA_035710825.1 Candidatus Sulfotelmatobacter sp. | reverse complement strand
CTCAATACTCTTGCGCACTCCGTCTTCAGTCCACTTGTTCCAGAAAAAGCGGCCGCGCTGGTAAGCTTCATAGGCTTCCGGGCTAACGGTGTGGCGGCGAACCGGGACAGCAGGTCCAGCGGAGGCAGCATTCCCGTTGAGATGGTCAGAGATGGCTTGAGCAACTTCATATTGCATGCTCAAGACATCGCGGACATCGCGTTCATAACGCTCCGCCCACAGATGCTTGTCTGACTTGGCGTCGATCAGCTGCACCGTGAGCTTTAGCTTGTCGCCTGATCGGACCAGAGAGCCCTCAACGATTGCATCGACCCGCAACTCCCGGGCGATTTCCGGAAGCGGCCTAGTGCTGCCGGCATAATGCATCGAAGACGTTCGGGAAATGACGCGCAGGGAGCGTATCCTGGCAAGTTCGGTAATCAAGTCATCGGTCATGCCTTGTGCCAGGTAATCCTGACTTGGATCGCCGGAAAGATTGGCGAGCGGCAGCACCGCAACGGAATGTCCTGGCGCTGCACCACTGCGACGGGTCCGGACCAGGTTCAATATAAAGGTAGCCATCAGCAGAACCAGGGCCCCAGCGATCAAGAAGGCTATCGAGCGGCGATGGGTTGTTTTGGATGGAAGTGATGCGACTGGCTGGTTCTGCGGAGAAATTTGCGGCGCAGCAGAGCGGTGATCGACCACATCAATCTCGCCGATAAAGCGGTACCCCTTGCCCACCACCGTCTCAAGAAATCTGGGCGCGGCCGAGTCATCTTTTAGTGCTGCGCGAATCTTGCGGATGGCGCTATTGATGCTTCGGTCAACATCCACAAAAACATTCTTGCCCCAAAGCTTGTCAATGATCTGTTCCCGGGTGACCAGTTCGTCCTTCCTTTTCACAAAAAGGATCAGCAGCTCCATGGGCTGTCGCTCGAGCCTCACCCGCTTGCCATTCAGGGTGAGTTCGTACCGGGAAACGTTGAGGCAGGGCTTGCCCATCTGGACTTCTGACGCCATGGGGGAGCTAGTATAACGCGGATTTTCCAGTGTTCTATCTCGCAGTAGGTCAGTAACTTACATAAGTTACATAAAAGTCACCTAAAAATCATTCCACCTCCATTGCTGGAAGAAAACAGGCAGAGCAAACTCCAGGCGCAATCGATTGCGCAGCTTCCCGGAGGTTGTTCTTTTGCAACGGCAATACCTGTTTTCGTCTCGAACCCGGCGTTGTCTGGGGCTCTGCCTCTTCTATGTCGCACGAAATGCGCGACTGCTGGCGGGGTTAGCCTTCGGCCTGGCTGCGCTTGCACTCAGCAGCAATGCTGCGGCCCAGGTGAGCGCGTCCACTGATCAACTAACGTTCGATCCCATTTACGTTGGATTGACTTCCGCTTCCCAATCGATTCAGCTCGGCAATCCCGGTTCGACAACCGTGTACCTGGAGGAGCCGAGGCTCGTCGGCGACTTTTCAATCATTTCGTCAAACTGCCCTATATCGAGTGCCGCAATCCTGGCAGCATTTATGCCTGGCTCGAGCTGCGCCTTCTCAGTTCAATTCACCCCGTCGGTGACCGGACCAGAGGCAGGAACAATCAGTTTCTCCATCATGGATTCCGGTTTCCATATTATTGGAACAGTAAACGTAACTCTCTCCGGTACAGGTAAGTTTCCAATAACGGGTGCGCCGTTGAATTTCGGATTTTCAGTGGAAAATTCCAGCAGTCCGACAACTCTGCCTCTTACTTTGACGAACAGCGGGGGAATCGCGCTGGCTTTTTCGGCCGCCAGCACAAACCCCGATTACGGGCTGGATCTCTCGCAATGCTCGCAGCATTTCTTCATCAGCCCGGGAAGCAGTTGCGTAGTCAACATATCGTTCGCCCCCACGATCACCGGCCCCGATCCGGCGGCTCTGGTGATCACGGCGGCGATCTCCGACAACAATCACCCGGTCGGACAAGGCTCGGTGGCGCTGAACGGATCCGGCCATCCCCTCAGAATCGGCTTCGATCCTTTCGGTCTGCAACTGGTCGGCGGGACCTACCAAGCCCCGGTGAGTGTCTTCAATAGTTCCTTTGCGCCCGTCAAGATCAGCGCGGTAAGCCTTTCCGGATCCGGCTTCACGAGAGACAACGGTTGTATAGGTACGCTTGCTCCGCGCTCATTCTGCGATGTGAATATAACTTTCACGCCGACGTCAAATGTGTTTTACAACGCCACACTGACGGTGGCTGACGAAGATCCGACCAGTCCGCAGAAAATCGCGATCACGGGAACCGGGACGGCGCTCAAGGTAAATGGCCTGGGAATGGGCTTTGGAGAGCAGCGTTTATTGACTTCATCTCCACCGCAGAACGTGGTGCTTACCAATATCGGCAAACTGCCCGTGACGTTCCAGGCCGCTGCCAACGATGCCACCTATCACGTCACAAATAATTGCAAGTCCAAGGTACCGGCAGGTGGCTCCTGCACGGTTTCGGTCACATATCGGCCTGCGGTGAATGGCGCCGACCCGAGCCAGCTGATCATCACGCCGGCAGACCCGATCGGGCCGCAGAGGTTCGTTCTCAGCGGATTGGGTGTCGGCATCGGGAACAGGAAAGTTCGCCTGCACTACGACTACATGGTTGCGCCCGACCATACTCATGATCCCGAAGTGGTTGCGCCGGGAGCCATCCAGCGACTTGTCGAGGCCTTCGCTCTCCACGGCGTAGAACTGATCGTGGACCCACATCACACTGCGATACCGGAAATCGAGACGATTACCTTTTCGCAGGGCGAACTCTGCGACACCAGCCAAGGAAATTTCTTCACTGTGCGCGATCAGTACTTCGTTCCCAAGTTCCCAGACGAGCATTACACGATCTTCGCCCACAACTCCACGGACCCCCAAGTGGGCTGTGTGATCGGAGCCGAAACAGGACACGCCGATCTCCCAGGATTGAATTTTGTCGTCGGCCTTGCGCGTTTGCAGACAGAGGGCTTCGCTTCCGACATCTTCTCCATGTTCGTCAGCGGCACCACTATGCACGAACTTGGACACAACTTCGGATTGGAGCATGGAGGACAAGAAGACCGGAATTACAAGCCGAATTACCTGAGCGTGATGAGCTACGCCCATCAATTAACGGGCATCGTTCAGGGTGCTGCCGTGGGATCAAGTACATTTTCCAGCTGTGCAGTCGATTCCAATTGCAGCATTGGCCAGAGTTGCATCGCAAAATCCTGCCGCCGCCTCGATTACTCCTCGCAGGCGCTGCCCATCGGAGGAAACACTCCCGGATTCCTCGACGAAGACAATCTTGACGAGGTTGCCGGCCTCGGCTCGAACACTGCCGACCTTTTTTCGTTTTCAACGTGTGACTCGCTCGCCAACACGGTCGCGTCTACCGGGCCAGTGGATTGGGATGGCGATGGCGTTGCTGATAACCGACACCTCGCGAAGCTGATCGACTTCCTGGGACAGTCGCCGCAGCCTTTCAACCCTGATTGCATAACGCCCCCGCCACTCATCACGCTTGCCGGCTTCAACGACTGGGCGTTTCTGCTGGGAACGTCTTCCGGCAACGATGATGGGCAAGACAATTCCTCTATCGGGATCGCCGAATCCCCAACCCAGCCGCGGCTTCCCTCGTCTTCTCAGCCGCGCAGCGTTCCCGAGGTGAGCATGGATGAAGCTCGCCACCACCATGTCCTGCTGGCGCCGCGTCCGGCAAGCCTGGTGATTCAACCCGGATGTCTGGCAAATTCGCCGAACGCCATCGTGACAAACCGGACAATCACCATGGCGGTGCTCGGCTCTCCTGGCTTCGACGTCACCCAGATCGACCTCAGCAGTCTGCGCTTCCATCGTGCCCGCCCGCTGAGCACAGCCGTTGTTGATGTCAACGGCGACGGCATTCCCGATCTGGTGATCCAGGTTCCAGGCGCGGACGTACACCTTTCCCCGGAATCTACCCGGGCGCGGCTGACCGGCTGGCTCGGGAACAGCCAGGTTTTTGTCGCCGAAGCTGGTATTGACCTAGCCGCTCAAAACGCGATGGCAACATGCACATGGCAGTGAGTGGTACAGGCTTTGTACCCGACATGGTAGCGAACGGGACGAACAGCGCCGGCACAACGTCGCTTGCCACACTTTCGTGAGCGGCCCCAGGCTGACAGCGACGGTGCCGGCAGCTCTTGTTGCCGCATCGGGAACCGCGCGGATTACAGCGGTGAGTTCTGTAACGGCAGTCGCGACACCAAGGGACATGCAGACCGCAAGACGACAAATGGGTATATGCATCCCAATTTAGCCCGCGCGCGAAAGCGGCGATCGATGAGCGTAACACCCCAAAACTGATTCAGTGAACAGCCACGCTTTCAACCACACGCGACTTTGGCCGGACAATGGGAATTATGGTAACCTGTTAAGGAATCAACCTCTTCTGCCCCCTCGTTCAATGGTAGGACAGCTGACTCTGGATCAGCATATCGGGGTTCGAATCCCTGGGGGGCAGCCAAATAACCTTTTCATCACCTTCATCTTGCAGGGTTCTGAAAGCCTCTCAGTGGTGTCCATGGTTATCGTGTGCGTCCGGTGTGCGTCTGTGGCTACGACCTTCTTGGCGATTTTGTCGTGAGTGTCAATCCAGGCTACATCGTCACCTCGGATCAAAGCGAATTCGACGAAAGGTGCGAGTACCAAAACCGCTGCGCGGTCCAAGCCATTTAGTCAATGCGGAGAACAAGTATGGGATCGATCCGCGTCGCCCGGCGGGCTGGAATATAGCTCGCCAGCAGTGCGAGCGCCGCAACCAACACGGTCACAATAA
>DASTCU010000202.1:0-15012 GCA_035710825.1 Candidatus Sulfotelmatobacter sp. | reverse complement strand
CTCGGCGAATACACCGAGATCAAAGAAGGCGACGAGGTCAAGCGCACCGGACGCATCATGAGCGTTCCCGTCGGCGACGCCATGGTCGGCCGCGTGGTGAACTCGCTCGGCCAGCCCATCGATGATAAAGGCCCGATCGCGACCGACAAGTTCATTGCCCTGGAGCGTTTGGCTCCGGGCGTCATCGACCGCCAGCCCGTGCGCGAGCCCATGGCAACCGGGCTGAAAGCCATCGATAGCATGATTCCGATCGGCCGCGGACAACGCGAGTTGATCATTGGCGACCGCCAGACCGGAAAGACCGCGGTTGCGCTTGACACCATCATCAACAGCAAGGGCAACGATCTGATCTGCATTTACAACGCGATCGGACAGAAGCGGTCGTCGATTGCGCAGGTCGTGAAGATTCTGGAAGATGCCGGAGCGATGGAATACACCATCGTTGTGGCAGCGTCGGCGTCCGAACCCGCCCCCATGCAGTACATCTCGCCGTATGCGGCGTGCGCGATGGGCGAGTACTTCCGCGACACCAAGCGCCATGCGCTCGTCATCTACGACGATTTGTCAAAGCACGCGGCGTCGTATCGCGAAATCTCGCTGCTATTGCGCCGTCCGCCGGGACGCGAAGCGTATCCCGGAGACGTTTTCTATCTTCACTCGCGATTGCTGGAGCGGGCCGCCAAGCTGAGCGACAAAAACGGCGGCGGATCACTCACTGCTCTACCGGTCATTGAAACGCAGGCTGGAGACGTTTCGGCCTATATTCCGACCAATGTCATTTCCATCACCGACGGCCAGATTTATCTGGAAACCGACTTGTTCAACCAAGGCGTGCGTCCGGCGGTGAACGTTGGCTTGTCGGTAAGCCGCGTGGGCGGCAGCGCGCAGATCAAGGCCATGCGCCAGGTGGCCGGCACTCTGAAGCTGGAACTCGCACAGTACCGCGAACTGGCAGCCTTCGCGCAGTTCGGCAGCGATCTCGACAAAGCGACGCAAGCGCAGTTGAATCGCGGCCAGCGGCTGGTGGAACTACTCAAGCAGAACCAATTCTCGCCTCTGCCGTTCTCGAAACAGATTTTGATCATCATGGCGGGCACGGGCGGCTTCCTGGACGACATGCCGGTCAACCAGGTGCGTGAGTTCGAAATAGAGTTGTACAAGTACGTCGATTCGACCAATCCCGGCATTCTGCGCACAATCATGGAGAAGAAGATTCTTGACGATCAGCTGAAAACGCAGTTGCAGAACGTGATTAAGGAAGCGAAACAGCAGTTCGCAGCGCAGAGGGAAGCGGTAGCGAAATAGTACTGAGTACCTGGTACCTAGTACCAGCGGACTCTTATTGGCAACTCAGGACTCGGTACTCGCAACTAGCATCATGCCTAACATTCTCGACATTCGGCGGCGGATTCGCAGCGTGATCAACACGCGGCAGATCACCAAGGCCATGAAGATGGTCTCGGCGGCAAAATTGCGCCGCGCACAGGAGCGCGCCCTGGCCGCGCGCCCCTATGCGCAGATGCTGACCAATGTGCTGAAATCGCTGGTCGCTCGCGCCGAAATCTACGATCCTGAAACCGGCGAGCCAAAACATCCTTTGCTGGCGCAGCGACAGGAAAAAAACATTCTGTTGATCGTGGTTACGGGAGACAAGGGACTCGCTGGCGCTTTCAACGCGAACATCACAAAAGCAGCAGCGCGTTTCCTCGAATCGAAGGCGGGGAAGAACGTCGACATTGAAGCGGTCGGACGTAAAGGGCGAGACTTCCTGCGGCGGCGTTATCCGGCCGCGAAAGTGCAGACGCAGAGCCTTGCGGAACTCGTAGAATCCACCGAATCCGAACCCGAGCCTGCCGAGCGTGTCGCCGAGATCCAGATCACCGGGGATCACGTAGGCATTCTGGGCAAGGTGGAGTTCGCGCAGGCATCGGCTCTGGCGCAGAGCGTGATCGCGCGCTACCGGCGCGAGGAGATCGACGCTGTCTACGTCGTGTTTAATGAATTCAAGTCGGTGATCGCCCAGCGCCTGATCGTCGAACAGATTCTTCCCATCGAACAGATTGGTGAACAGGCAGTGCGGCTCGCCGAAGAGCCCACCGAAGAAGAAAAGAAGAGAGCCAAAGAGGCGGCCGTAAGCGCGGGCGTCGGAATGCACACGACGGAGGGCACGGCCGAGGCGGGCTCGCAATTCGGCACCGCCCAGGTCGACTACATTTATGAGCAGCCGCCGGAGGAGCTGTTCCGAGCCCTGCTGCCGAAATATGTAAGCATCCAGATTTTCCGCGCGCTGTTGGAGTCAGTCGCGGCCGAGCATGCCGCTCGCATGACCGCTATGGATTCAGCCACCAACAACGCAACTGACATGATCGATTCGCTCACGTTAGCCATGAACCGGGCGCGCCAGGCGAAGATCACGAAAGAGATCATCGAGATCGTCAGCGGCGCGGCGGCAATGTGAGACGGAGCTATTAGCTCTTAGCCTTTAGCTCTTAGCTTCTTTGGGAAGGTTCAAGTGGGCGGGCTTGGGACATTGTTTGTACGAAGAGTTAACGGTTGTAGATACCGCGTAGAGCGGTGAGATGGAGCTAAAAGCTAACAGCTAACAGCCAAGAGCTGAGGTTTTATGGCACAAAACGTAGGACATGTTATTCAGATCGCCGGACCCGCAGTGGACGTGCAGTTTGAAGAGGGCCACCTGCCTCCGATCTATGAGGCCCTGGAAGTCGTCAGCGACGGCTTCAAGGTGCCAAACCCGATCAAGGTCATCCTCGAGGTGCAGCAGCACCTGGGCGAAGGGCGTGTGCGTTGCATCGCCATGGAGGCCACCGATGGCATGGTACGCGGGATGAAGGCTATCGACCAGGGCGGGCCGATTTCCGTGCCTGTGGGCCGCGGCACGCTCGGACGCGTGATGAACGTGATCGGCGAGCCGGTCGACCAACTGGGGCCCATCGACTATAAAGAGCGCATGCCGATTCACCGTCTCGCGCCGGCATTCGACGAGCAGGCGACCACCGCTGAAATGTTCGAGACAGGCGTGAAGGTCATCGACCTCATCCAGCCATTCTTGAAGGGCGGAAAGATCGGATTGTTCGGCGGCGCTGGCGTGGGCAAGACCGTCGTCATCATGGAGCTCATCAACAACGTCGCCAAGCAGCACGGCGGCTATTCCGTGTTTGCCGGCGTTGGCGAGCGCACCCGCGAAGGGAATGACCTGTGGCTGGAAATGACGGAGTCGGGCGTGATCAAGCCGGGCAAGCCCGCCGAGTCGAAAGCCGCGCTGATCTACGGCCAGATGACTGAGCCTCCAGGCGCGCGCTTGCGCGTCGCCTTAACCGGACTGACCGTCGCTGAGTATTTCCGCGATGCAGAGGGCGCCGACACACTGCTCTTCATCGACAATATTTTCCGCTTCACGCAGGCTGGCTCGGAAGTCTCCGCGCTGCTGGGCCGCATGCCCAGCGCAGTAGGCTACCAGCCCAACCTGGCGACGGAAATGGGTGAACTGCAGGAGCGCATCACCTCAACGAAGAAAGGTTCGGTCACGTCCGTGCAGGCAATTTATGTGCCCGCTGACGATTTGACCGATCCCGCTCCAGCGACAACGTTTGCTCACCTCGACGCGACCACGGTGCTGTCGCGTGCTTTGACCGAGATCGGAATTTATCCCGCGGTCGATCCGCTGGGATCAACCTCGCGCATTCTCGATCCGCGCATCGTCGGGCAAGAGCACTACGACGTAGCGCAATCCGTGAAGAGGACCCTGCAAACTTACAAAGATCTGCAGGACATCATCGCGATTCTCGGCATCGACGAACTGAGCGAAGATCAGAAGGTGACCGTCGCCCGCGCCCGCAAGATTCAGCGCTTCTTGTCACAGCCGTTCCACGTCGCCGAGCAGTTTACCGGCGCACAAGGCCGTTATGTGAAGATCGCCGACACGGTGAAGGGCTTCAAGGCGATCGTCGAAGGCAAGTACGACGACATTCCCGAGCAGGCGTTCTACATGAAGGGGCCAATCGAGGAAGTGCTCGAGGCCGCGGAGAAGATGAAGGCAGCAGCGTAAGAACAGGGCTCTCGGCTTCGGGTGTCCGGCTTCCGCCAGTAAAGTTCGCGGAAGCCGAGAGCCGGAAGCCAGAAGCCCGATTTTGAATGGCAGACACTTTCCAACTCGAGATCGTCACGCCGGAAAAGAAGGTTGTGGACACGGCGGCCGAGGAAGTCCAGATACCGGGCAAGAACGGCTATTTGGGCGTGTTGCCGGGACATGCGCCGCTCATTACCGAACTCGCCGTCGGCCAGATAACGTTCTGCGAGCATTCCACCGAGCAGCGGCTGGCCGTGGCCTGGGGATTTGCGGAAGTTCTGCCCAACAAGGTGACGATTCTGGCGGAGAGTGCCGAGCGTCCTTCCGAGATCGATGTAGAGCGGGCGCGCAAAGCCAAAGAACGGGCTGAGCAGCGCCTGACCAGCGGCGACACCTCTGTCGACGTGGAGCGCGCGCTCGATGCGCTGCACAGGGCCGAAGTCCGGCTGGAAGTTGCCAACGCCGCGAAATAGTTCACACCTGCGTGCGAATTAATTCTTCAGCGGCGCACGCTCGCATTCGGGATGGCTTTCCTCTATAAACACCACCTTCTCAATGTGGAGTTGATGCGCTCCGGTGGACCGGGCATATACGCGTACTTTATTCCCCACCTCGGATTTGAGGATTGTTGGATTCTCAATGGCGAAGACTGACTTCGTCTCCGGGCTGATCAGCACAATGCTCCTACCGTCTTTCACGCATTTGCGAGCGCAGTCGGGATTTGTGGCGGTGTATTTTCCACCCGAAGCCCGGGCTAGAGCACAACCGGAATCAGATACCCAGCCTACGTACACCTGGTCCGCAGCGAGAACATTGGAGCTAACAAGCACCAGCAGAAGTAAGCATCTCATTTCGCCATTCCTCCGCGTTCATCTTGCCGTTTCCTGACGACGTGTTTGCCGGCAGTCTGAAAGTTAATAATAGTGCTGCGTTGCTTCTACACCTATAGAATTATGCCTTTACTTCAGGAGCCGATCCGATGCAACCTCACGCCGCCCTGATCCTCTCCTTACTTTTCTCCACTTCGATGGCCGCGCGGCAGGCGAAGCCAGCGCAGATGCCACCTCCGCAAGTGCGTCCGCCCGCGCTGGTCACGCCTGAAGTCCATTCTGACAATAGCGTCACTTTCCGTTTCCGCGCTCCCAACGCCCAGGAAGTGAAGCTGAATCGCGAAGGTGCTGAGCCTCTCGCCATGCAGAAAGATGATCAGGGCATCTGGATCGTCAACGCTCCACCGCTGTCTCCCGACTACTACGGATACTCGGTCACCGTCGACGGCGTGCGCTTCCTCGATCCCAACAACAGCGGATTTGTGCCGAACCTGCTCTCCCCGGGGAATTTCGTGCACGTCCCCGGCCCGCCATCGCTGCCCTGGGAACTGAACGACGTACCGCATGGAGAGATTCACCATCACTTCTACCGGTCCGCGGTCGCGAATGACGATCGCGACTTCTACGTCTACACGCCTCCGGGCTACGATCCTACGGCGAGGACGACTTACCCGGTGCTCTATCTGCTGCACGGCTTCAGCGACGACGCCAGCGGATGGACCGCAGTCGGCCGCGCCAACGTGATCTTCGACAACCTCATTGCGCGGGACAAAGCCAATCCCATGATTGTCGTGATGCCCCTTGGCTACGGCACCATGGAACCAATTCGCGTCGGCTGGGGAGGCATCATGAGCAATCCCGACGTTCGCGAGCAGAGTTTCCTGAAATTTCGCGAAGAGCTGCTCTCCGAGGTCATGCCGAAGGTAGAGGACGAATATCGTGTGATCAAGGACCGCAACTCGCGGGCAATCGCCGGACTCTCCATGGGAGGCGCCGAGTCACTCCGAACCGGACTGAACGCTCTCGACAAGTTTGCCTGGATCGGGTCTTTCAGCGCAGGCGGACTTCCCGAGCCGTTTGAGAAAACGTTCCCCGACTTAAGCTCGAAAGCGAACCAGCAGATTCGCTTGCTGTGGATTGCTTGTGGTACGGAAGACCGGCTGATCACTCCCAATCGGAACCTGCGGGAATGGTTGAGGTCCAGGGGAATTCAACATACCGACATCGAAACGCCCGGCATGCATACGTGGATGGTCTGGCGACGCAACCTTGCGGAGTTCGCCGGATTGCTATTTCGGTAACTCAAGACGGACGGTCGCACCCACAAACATCTGTGGGAAGTTTTGTTAAAGAATTGTCAAAATCCGCTCCTGATCACCCGCGCAGGCGTTTTTGGAGTACGATTCTCAGCCGCGTCTTGCCGCGTTGTCTGCGACAGAATAGGCAATCTGCCAAGGCCAGGTTGGATTGCGGGAGGTAGTTTGTGACTCTCAGCCGCCGGACTCTCCACTCTTCGATTCTCAAATCCTCCTTCTTCACGACAATCACGGCCACCGGCGTCCTTCTTGTCGTCGCTGTGGTTTTTGCGAGCAGCGCGCTTGCAGCCGAGCGGGTGATTTACGCCTTCAAGGGCGGGAGTGACGGCATCGGTTCAAACGCCCTGATCGCCGACCGCGCCGGCAACTTGTTCGGCACCACGTTCAACGGCGGAGGATCGTCCGGCGCCGGAACCGTCTACGAACTGTCGCCTCCGGCGCAGCTCGGCGGCGCGTGGACCGAAACTATTCTCTACAGTTTTTCCTATGCTGCATTGGGCAACGGAATCGGGCCGCTCGCGGGATTGGTGATGGACGCCGCAGGCAACCTGTATGGCACGACCTGGCTGGGAGGACCGCAGGGCGCCGGAGTGGCGTTCGAATTGTCACCTTCCACTGCTCCGGGCGGCTCCTGGACCTACTCGCTGCTTTACGGCTTCGGCGGCGCAGGGTTGAGTTCGCCGGAAGCACGCATGGTGCTCGATAAGGCGGGGAATCTGTATGGCACAACCGTATCCGGAGGCACCGGAGGATGTGCGGGCGGATGCGGTGGCGTGTTCAAACTTGCGCCGCCGACCCAACTAGGTGGTTCCTGGACTGAAACGGTGTTGTTCAACTTCTCGGGGACGTTTGAAACCGGGGGTGGCACCTCCGCCGGCTTGACGATGGACGCGCACGGTGTGCTCTACGGCACAACCTTTCGCGGCAGCGGATCAACCTCGGGCACGGTGTTCCGCTTGACGCCGCCGAAGACAGGAACTCGGTGGACTCACACCGTTCTCTACGCCTTCGCGGGTCTCGCGGATGGATCGGATCCCGAAGCCGAACTTGTGTTCGACAAGAATGGCAACCTCTATGGCACGACGAGTGACGGCGGCAGCGGGGGCGCGAACTGTTTTGGTTCACCGTGCGGGACAATCTTCCAGCTGACGCCGACCGCCAGTGGGGCGTGGACGCACGCAGTGCTCTATTCCTTCAACGGCGGAAATGACGGCGGCTTCGGCTACCCGGGCTCAGCCCTGAGGATGGACGCTGCAGGCAATTTGTATGGCACCACGCCGATTGGCGGTGATCCGAGTTGCGGAGGTAGTGGGACTGGATGCGGAACCGTTTTCCAGCTGGCCCCACCAGTTGCGTTAGGTGGATCGTGGACTGAGACCGTTCTCTACCGTTTTCCTGGTGGCGCTGCAGGAGCCGGACCAGGAGGTCTCACCTTCGGCAAGGGGCACCAGCTCTATGGCCCAGCTGGCGCCGGGGCCAATAACGACGGTCTACTTTTCTCAATTACTCCATAACTCGAAAGCGATTCATATCGACGCGTGGCTACGGCACGTCGACGTGTTCCCTGTTTTCCGTCGCCGGCACATAGTTCACCGCCGCCGTGCGCTCGAGTTTGTCCCATGCGAATCTGCGACCTTCCAACGCCCGCTTCAGCGTCTTGAACAGCACGATCGAAAATAACTGCCGATACGCGAAGCGCTGCAGCCAGACCTGGCTGAGCAACCACACATCTTCCTTGTCGTCCGGGCGCCGGCGTTCGAGAGCGAAGGCAATCGCCGAGGCCACGAAATCGATCACCAGAAATGCGAAGAAAAACGCCACCAGCTTGTGGAAGCTGGCCGGATCGGTTGAGTCTGGATGAAAATGTTTCTGAATGAAATACCAGATTGTGCCCACGGCAAACATGATGTCAATCAAGGGCGACACCAGCGGCAGCAGAATCTGGAAGATCACAATGTTGGGCAGCGCCACCCATCCCAGCGCCCCCTTGCGTGCAAACACTCCGCGATGCTTATAGACCGCCTGCAGGATTCCGAACGACCAGCGAAAACGCTGGCGCATCAAGCCATTCGCGTTGGTCGGTGCCTCGGTGAAAGCTAGCGCCATGTCTTCATACTCGACGCGATAGCCGCGGCGCAGCAGCGCCATCGTCAGGTCGGCATCTTCCGCGACCGTATCGATGTGATAGCCCCCGGCCTCGCGTACGGCCGAAACACGCCACGCACCAATCGCTCCCGGCACCACGCTGACTGCGCCCAACACGTCCAGGGCACGGCGCTCGAAGTTCTGGCTGGTGATGTACTCAAGGGCCTGCCAGCGCGTCCACAGATTCACCCGGTTGCCGACCTTGGCATTGCCCGCGATCGCACCGACCTTCGGATTGATGAAATGCGGCACCAGGCGCGCAATGGCGTCGGGTGCGATGATCGTATCGGCGTCAATGCCAACAAAAAGCTCCGCATCCCCAATATGCTCGATCCCGTAGTTCAAGGCCTCGGCCTTGCCTGAATTCTTCTTTCCCAGAATGAGAACCTTGCCGGTTGCGACCTCTGCTTTGAAGGCGTTGCGCGCGACTTCCAGCGTGCGGTCTTTCGAGCCGTCGTCAATCACGATCACCCGAAGGTTCGGATAGTTCGAATTCAGCGCTGCCCGCACCGTGCGTTCAATGACCTTCTCTTCGTTATAGGCAGGAATCAGCACGGCGATCTTTGGCTTGTATGAGGCCACCTCCGCCGCCTTGCCAAAGATTTTTTCATGCAGGCGGTCGTACACTGCAGCCGCTCCAATGAAGATCAAACGTCCAGTCATCAGCAGGTCGCCGAGAAAGAAAATCCAAGTGATCCCGCTCTGCACGGCGTTGAACATCCAGAAGCCCAGCCGGTCCAGGCGCGCCGCCCACAGTTCACCGCGGGGCAAGGGCGCCATCACGTCCGCGCGTTGCATGCCGAGCAGTTCGTAAACCGGCGCAATCTCAAAACCACGAGCGCGAATCCCGTCAATAATCATCGGCAAGGCGCGAACCGTTTCGGCGCGGTTCCCGCCGCCATCGTGCAGCAACACGATATTGCCGCAGCGCAGGTTTTCCACCTTGCAAGGCGGCAGATGCGAAAGCACATACTGCGTAATCTGCTCCGCCGAGCGCCGCGGACTCTCACTCCAGTCGTTGGGATCGATCCGGTTCCCCACCGTGATGTAGCCCATCTCTTGCGGAATCTCGAGGGGGCGCACCTGGTCGGAGGTGTCCGGTTCTTCGTCGATCGCGTAAGGCGGCCGCATCAGGGTCGTGCGCACTCCCAACAGGCTGGCAAAGAGCCGCTCCGTAAGATTCAACTCCACCTTCATATGAGCGGTGGAGATATTGCTTACATCGGGATGCGTGAAAGTGTGATTTCCGATCGAGCTCCCTTCGTCGTAAATTCGCCTGGCCAGCCCTGAAAACTTGTCCGCCTGAATGCCAATCAGGAAAAAAGTCGCCTTTGCGTGCTTCTCTTTCAGCACGTCGAGAATTTTCGGAGTCCACTCCGGGTCCGGTCCGTCATCGAAGGTGATTGCAATTTTATTCGGACTATAGCCATAGCGTCCCACGCGATAAGGTTCGGGCAACTCCTGAAAGACTTCGTCCGTGATGAGTTTGCTGTTGGCATCAAAGGTCAGGTCGCGGGTGCCGTGGGCGGGCTTGTCTTCAATCCGCAGGATCTCGCCCTGACCTTCCATGTCGACGTCGGCCCCCGGAGGCACGTCGCGTAATTTCTCGACGGCACCCGACTCGCCCGGCATATCCCAGATTCGCCACAGGGTTCGATCCTCGCTGCCCAGTCGCCACAGGGCAAACGTCTGGATGCCCAGCGACTGCGCGGCGCGCATGTGATTTAAGGCGGTCACTGCATCGACGAACCAGATATCGTGCCGTAGGTTGCGTTCGTCGAGATAACTGAAATGAGGGTTCATCGCATCGTCGTCGAAGTTGATGTCCTGCTCGGAATCGCGTGCCGCCAGCCATGCCTCCTGTACGCTGACCGAACTGTCGTGCATCTCCGGCGGCAACTTCCCGTCCTTCGGCTTCAGAACCCAGTCATAGCCGTAGTTGGCGATGGCGCAGATCAGTTTTTGTTTCGGGATGACGCTGCTGGCGAATTTCAGGTTGTCCACGAACCAATCTTGTGACGCGACGGGCCCCGAAGTGCCGCCAGGATAGTGTTCGTCGTAGTTCATCACCACAACGCCATCGGCCGCAGCGGCGAGCGCAGGGTAGTTATATTCCGTGTTGTGGGCCTGCACCGCCACGTACAACTTCATTCCATGGGAATGCAGATCGGTCGATAATTCCTGGAGCAATGCGATATAGCCCGGCTGGCCGGAGGCAGGAAACGACTCGAAATCGATCATCAGCCCGTGATATCGCCCCGACGACAGAAACTGGCCCGCCTGGCGCCTGAAAAGCCCTCGAGCATCAGGATTGTTCAAAAAACCTGAGATGTCGACCCAGTCCACGCCATCGGAATTGTTGACCATGGGGAAGACTTCCATTCCAGGGTCTTCGGCCTTGAGGAAGGGCATAACCCGATCGTCGACGGAACCGACTGTCTTCCCCTGAATCAGATCGAAATATTTATTGGTCTGGTCATCCACCGCTTGCAGTCGTCCATCGGGCGTCAGCACATGCAGCCAGTCCGTATAGAGAATGTCGATCTGGTGGGCGTAGTCGCGCAGAGACGAGAAGCTGGCCGCATCCCAGGGCACGTAAAAAGCCGCGCGAATACCTTCCGACTGATTCAGCGTGACCTGCGACGCCGCCAGTTTGGACTTGCGGTGAGAACGGGCCAGCGCCTTTCTCGCCCGCTCTCTGGCCTTTTCTTTTTCACTTTCTTTCAGGGCTTTGAAAGCGCGCTTTTGCGGTGAAAAAAGCAACTCGGGCAACGGTTCGTCACGCAAAGCCGTGTAGACAAACACAATGATGAGCGCCGAAATCAGAACAGCGGCAACGTCGATCGTGCGCCGCAGTCGTTTCCAGCGGGCGCGTCGCGGATCATAAAAAACCGGTTGAGCCATGAGGGACGATGTTCATCGTATGCCGCGAGCGGCACACGGTCAATTCGACCAGGGCAGGGTGAGAAGCTGCTCCCGAGTAAGATGCAATTTCTCCGCTCCGGGATTGCCGCAAACGCGCTATCATGCGCCCGTGCACGAACTTGGGCGGCCAGGATGGGCAAGACAGCACGCGCGCTTCTTTCTCTGGGGGAGCCTCGCCGCACTGGCCGTTCGCCTCTTTCTGGTACTGCGTTTTCCGGCCGTTGTGGACGACTCCAGGCTTTACGCCGACATCGCCAAAAACTGGCTGCAGCACGGCATCTACGGCATCACCAACTCCGGCGTAATCGTGCCGACACTCTCGCGGTTGCCGGGATATCCCGCCTTTCTTGCCGCCATCTTTGCCATCTTCGGAGCCGATAATTTTCGCGCCGTCTTGCTTATCCAGGTGCTCTTCGATCTTGCCACCTGCTTCCTGATCGCTAACATGGCGCGGCGCTTGTTTTCCGAACGGGGGGCAAAGGTGGCTTTTCTGCTGGCAGCGCTGTGTCCATTTCTCGCGAATTATGCCGCCGCCGCACTCACCGAAACGCTGGAAATCTTCTTCACTGCGTTGGCCCTGGACCTGGCATTGCGCGGCTTGGGCATTGGTGGCGCGGTTTCGCGCCCGACGCTTCCCTGGCTCGGCTGCGGGCTCTCGGTCGGCGCCGCCATCCTGCTCCGCCCGGATGGGGGAATTTTGCTGGTAGCCATCGGCGCATATCTGTTCTTCCTGCTAGTGCGCGCGGTGCGCTCGAGCGCAGCCGGTCCGCAAACTCCAATCCTGCTACCGCGAGGTGTTATTACGGCCGGGATTGTGGTCACCTTTGCCGCTCTCGCCCCCCTGATTCCCTGGACGCTTCGCAATCTGCATACGCTTCACCGCTTCGAGCCTCTTGCCCCGCGTTATGCGACGGATTCCGACGAGATGGTCATGAGCGGCTTTAACCGCTGGACCAAGACCTGGATCATCGACTATGTATCCGTGCAGGAAATCTACTGGCCTGTCCCGGGCTCCCAGATGGATTTCACCAAGCTTCCCAACCGCGCCTTTGATTCTCCTTCACAGCGAGAGAAGACGAGCGATCTATTCGAGGAATACAACGCCAATTCCAACATGACCCCGGAACTGGACGCCCGTTTCGGCGATCTTGCGGCAGAACGAATTCACGCGGCCCCGCTCCGCTATTATGTCTGGCTCCCCGCATTGCGCATCGCCGACATGTGGCTCCGTCCGCGCACCGAGTTGTTCCCCTCAGATCCGCGTTGGTGGGAGTTCAACGACGATCGCCGCTGGCTTACGGTGAGCCTGAGTTTCGGCGTGATCAACTTGGCTTACGCCGTAATGGCACTGGGGGGACTAATCCGTGCCCGTGAATTCCTCGGTATTGGCCTGTTGGTTGTATTTGTTGTGTTGCGCTCGGCCTTTCTCGGAAGTTTGGAGAATCCCGAACCCCGCTACACCCTGGAATGCTATCCAGCGCTGATAATTCTGGCCTCTGCATTCATTCATCGACGTGCATAAACTTCCAACTCTGGAAGGTCCCATATGACAAGGCGTATTCAAACGTTTCACAAGGCCCAATCTGCAGCAAATTTTACTTGAATGTTTTGGTGATGAAGTTGCACAATACCGCCCCATTGGGTTTGCTTGGGACCTGCCCTTGCCTTACGTCCTGAGAATACATAGCACGTTTTTCTACGCCAAGGAGGCGCTATGCGTCTGGTCAGAGTTGTAACGGTACTCTTCATCGCAGTGATGTTGGGGACGTCAGCATGGGGTCAGACAGGCACATCCACGATCCGAGGGACGGTAACCGATCCGCAAGGACGAGTAGTGCCGGGCGCCACTGTGACTCTTACCAATACGGCGACCAACGCCGTGCGTACAGCCAAAACGACAGATGCCGGCACTTATATATTCGATTTGATCACGCCCGCCGATTATCGGGTGGAAGTGGACGCCAAGGGATTCAAGAAGAAAATTGTAGGGAGCGTAAAGGCCCTCATTGGCAAACCAACCGACACTGACGTGGCCCTTGACGTCGGTGCCAGTAATGAAATCGTGGAAGTGCAGGCCACTGCTCAGGAAGCGGTCATCAACACACAAGACGCAACCCTGGGGAACAACTTCGAGTCGATTCAGATCACGCAGCTTCCCCTGGAAGCCCGAAATATTGTTGACTTGCTCTCGCTGCAACCAGGTTCGACGCGTGAAGGCTACGTTACCGGAGCCCGTGCTGACCAGTCGAATATCACGCTCGATGGCGTCGATATTAACAATGCACAGACCGGAAACGCCGAAATTCCTCGCAGCACGAACGGGTTGATCATCGGAGGCCTGGACAACGACACGGGCGACATTACGACCGGCCCTGCATTACACCTGAATTCGGAGGCCCTGGAAGAATTTCGCGTAACGACTGCGAACGGCAACGCCAACCAGGGACGCTCTTCCGGTTCCCAAGTTAACCTGATCACGAAGTCTGGCACCAATAAGTGGCATGGCGCTGCTTCCGAGTTCTACCGGTCCAGAGGGTTCACCGCGAACGACTGGTTCAACAATCACGCCGATCCGATCGTTCCCCGAACGCCGCTGGTTCGCAACACGTTCGGCGGCAACTTCGGCGGGCCGATCGTAAAAGATAAGGCTTTCTTTTTCTACGCATACGAGGGCCGGCATGATGCAAGTGGCACAAGCGTAGTGAGAACTGTTCCATTGGCAAACTTAGGGCAGGGCACGATCAATTATCAATATTGCGCGGACAGCGCCTGCAGCAGCGTTCAGGAAAGTTCGCTCACTGTGACCCCAGCGAATCCAGGCCCGTTTGGCGGGACTGACGGTGCTGGTATTAACCAGGCGGCCCTTGATGCCTTAGCCGCGGCCGCGGCGAAATATCCAGCGAACGATACGACCACTGGTGATCAACTGAACACCGGCGGGTTTCGCTTCAATGCCCCGACGCCAACCAGATTGAATTCTCACGTTGCCAAACTCGACTTTAATCTCACGAGTCGGCAGACTGCCTTTGCACGTTTGAACGTGGAGTACAACCACCAGCAATTGCCGCAATGGCTCCCAGACACTCCTTCTCCTGGGGTATGGAGTCATCCCTGGGGCTTGGCTGTTGGTCACACTTGGACGATCGGAAATAACCTGGTTAACAATCTACGTTATGGATTTACCCGTCAGGCGTTCACTGAGGGTGGGGATAGCACCGGGAATGACACCGATTTCCGGTTTGTTTTCCAGCCGAACGGTGAAACTCACCCGCTCTCCCGCATCACACCGGTTCACAACATCACCGACGACCTCTCGTGGGTGAAGGGGAATCACAATCTCCAATTCGGGGTGAATATTCGCAAGATCAACAACCAGCGGGTGAGCTATGGAACCGCCTTCGATTTCGCGGAAACGAACCCTTCGTTTTACCTAAACACTGGAGCCAATATCCCAGGCGATTTCCAGGCCTATCTCGACGCGAATGGTCTGCCCGGTGATGAAAATCAAGGTCAGTCATTGTCCTCGACTATCGAAGTGAGGAATGCAGGCACGGCCGCCATTGGCAGATTCACGCAGTTGACCGCCAACTTCACGTTCGATAAGAACGGCAATCTGCTGTCTGCCGGGTCGCCCACGTCGCGCAATTTCGCAACTCAAGCGTATGACGGCTACGTACAGGACACCTGGAAAGTCAAACCGAGCCTGACT
>DASTCU010000201.1:0-1071 GCA_035710825.1 Candidatus Sulfotelmatobacter sp. | reverse complement strand
AGATCAAAGCCGCTCTTGATCTCGGGTCCAGTTCCCATAGACGCACAGAAGCAAGTGGGCGCCGCGTGCGTGCATTGCACCGCAACGACAAAGGTGCCTTCGCGACGTGCGGCATAGATTGGATCGCGGTACCTATCTGCGAGAAGTACACGATCCTGGGCCGCAATCGCTGCCAGCTCGCATGCGCGAACTCCCAGGAAAGCTCGTGGTCGCTGCTTGTCTTCATTGTTGAGGATGCGAAACGCGCCTTGCTCCCGTTCGGCGGCCCACAGCTTGATCTCCGCAGGATGCAGAAATTTCTTCCAGCTCTGAGGTCCGACCGCATAGCCAAAGAAGGCATGGTCCTTGCGCCGCTGGAGTCGATATTGTGCGGCGTCCTGTTCGTCCGTCCAGCCAGCAGGCAGGTCGGAAACCGAGGCGATTCGGTCGTAAACAATTGCGCCATCGCGCACGGTCGGGCCGATCATCTCAAACCCGCGACTCACGATGGACTGCAAAAGGTCGCCAAGTTTATCCGCCGAAAGAACCGCTGACACTCGGCGCGTCTGCGTCGCGAAGTTGCTGCCATTGCCGGAATCTTTGCCGGAAGCCAGTGGAACGCGTATTTCTGCTTTCTGCATGAGACCGGCCGATGCGGAGATGGGACGGTTGCGGGACGCAGCTTTGGCTCCGTTCGGTTTGACCTGCTTGCCCCGAGGCGCTTGAACGGTTGGCACTTTTTCCTCCGTCGCTGCCTCGATTCTTTCAGTTGTTGTTGCAAATGAAGGTGTTGTAGCTCACGGTTGTTTGTGATTGAAGTCACAAGGCTCGCTTGAATCAGAGCCCACCTTGTGCTAGAAAGTAGGTCTATGCCGCTGAGTTCGTGGGCAGCGGCAGCAACTCAGCTTTTTGGGCCCCCAGTTTTTGGCGGCATGCCTCGGAATGCAAGCTGCCAGTCGCAAATCCCGGCGCCTCCGGAACTGTTCCCAGTAGTTCCGCCGGTGTAAGACTTCGAACCTCCTAGCCAAATTCGGAGTTTCGGATGCTGTTGTCCAATACGCGTGACCGAAGTAAGTATTTTTTCCTTCCCTG
>DASTCU010000200.1:0-2048 GCA_035710825.1 Candidatus Sulfotelmatobacter sp. | reverse complement strand
AGCCTTGGAAGAGCGGGCCTGAGCCAGTAGGGCTCTATCCGCCCAACGCTTACGGGCTTTACAATTTGGGTGACAACGTGCATGAGTGGTGTAACGACTGGTACGACGCCGCCTACTACAGTTACTCTCCTGAACGAAATCCGCAAGGGCCTACTAACACTGGCCGCCGAGCCTCGCGAGGTGGCTCCTGGCGGCACCACATAAAGGTTGCCCGCACGGCGGCGCGTTCGAGTATTCCGCCAGAGTTTAAATACACCGACTACGGTTTCAGAATCGCGCGATCCTCTATTGCTTGAAGTGTTCTCGCTCCTCGCAGCGAAGTCAGAGTTCTCGAACGCCCACCATAAACGGCAGCGACTGAAAAACGCACCCTCAGGGAGGTGATCCTCTTTCCGCGAGTTGGAGCAGGGGCAGAGGCGGTGGCGGAGATTGCGGGACCGTTTCGAGGGCTTCTAGCCTGGTTAATTCGTCAGAAGCGAGAATCGTAGCGCAGAAAGCGTTTTGGTGAAGGAGGAAAGGATCACGCTCCGTAGTCGACCTTTATAAAGGTTGGCGTTGCCGTTGTTTGACGTCATGAATCGTTTTTGGAGTTAGCTCCGCCTGTTTCCTTCGGGGAGAGTGTGTTGTCGAACTGGCGAGACAATCTAAGAAGAGTTGCAGACGGCTTGGAAGAGATCCTGGAAAGGCCAGCCGCTGGCCAGGTGAATGCGGATGCAGCGGGCTGTTTCGCGAATGCGCGCACCAATCTTGAACAGCTGAACGCGAAGCGTTTCGATCTGTGCGGAGCGCAGCGACGAAGGTAGCTGCAAGCGAAACAGGTTGACGAGGTTGTAGGCGAAACTGTGTAGCAACAGGCGGAAAGCATTGGCTCGGAAGCGGTGGCAGCTCAAACGATCAGCAGCAAAACCATTCTTGAATTCTTCAATGCGGTTCTCACACTCCCCGCGATCGTTATAGAAGGCAAAAACAGAACGGCTGCGGCCTTTCAAGTTGGTGACTAGAAGACGCAAGTTGGTGCCGGCTTCCGTGTGCTCGGCCTTGTAGCAGATGCGCCGCTGATGAGACCAGCTGTAAGCGCGATAGAGGAAGCTGGAAAAGGATCGCTGTGGGTTGCCAGTTCGACGATACCGTTTCGCCAGACGACGCTGCAGCCGCTGCGCTTTCTCTTGCAATCGTGGGTTGGCAGCTATGCCGATCACGTACTGGATGCCGAAAAACTCGCAGAATTCATAGAGCAGTGGCAGAGCGAACCCGGCGTCAGCGCGCAGTTTGATGCGGGCATTGGGAAACTCTCTCTGCAGTCGCGGGACGATGCGTAGTAACAGGGGGACGATGCGGGCATGACTCGCCGCGGTACCACGACGCAATCGCGCAGCCAACAAACAACCGGTGTGCCGCTCAAAGATCAGCAAGGGGTGATACATGTGCTGGTCGTAACCACCGTTGAAGAAACTCAGCTGCTGCTGTCCGTACGTTGGATCGTCGGTGGAATCAACATCCAGCAGGATCTCTCCCCGCTTGCGAACCTGTGCTCCGCAGATCTGCACAAACCAATCGAGCAGAGCATCCTGCAGGCGGAGGAGATCGCGAGGCGATGGCGAGTTCTCCCAGCGGCTGAGAGTTGGTTGTGATCCGAGAGGTTCCCCCAGCGGTTGATCGGCAAGAATCTGAAACGCTGGGTCGTGACGTAGCCGGTCAGCGTCGTTGGCATCTTCGTAGCCAGCGATGATCTGGTAGAGGCGCTGGCGAAACAATGACAACACGGAATGACGAACGCGCTCATCTTCGCGGGGATCACGAAGCCACTTAGACAAATCGCGAGTGAGCCCATGCCGCTGATCAAAGGCCCGCAAAGGCAGCAGGCCGGCGTCACTGGTGATCTGACCGCCAGAAAAATCTGCTCGAACGGCTCGGTGTCGGTAGAAGGAAAACGACAGCTGTGGTATACAACGAGATGTCACGTATCGGTGCTCCGAAAGAGAATGCCGGGTTCTGCTAAAACCCAGTGTTCATCAATCTTTTAGAGCACCTTTTCTTTTTTCGCTAGC
>DASTCU010000199.1:0-8616 GCA_035710825.1 Candidatus Sulfotelmatobacter sp. | reverse complement strand
GGAGTCGAGGATTTGAAGGTTGAGTTTATTACGAGCAATTGAGGTGGCTGCTTTGGCGACAACCATGGAAATCCGTAGGTTCAGAGAGTCCGGGGCTCTCTCCACCCGCAGCATGGTGGAGAGTCTTGTGCTCCATGCCATTGTGCTGGCCTTGTTTATGCTTCTGGCGGCGTCAGTACTGGTTCGCAGTGGCGCGACCCGCACAAAAAAAGAGATCGACATCGTCTTCTATCGTCCAGCGGCTTTCCCAGTCACGCCGACTGCGGTCCCGCCTCCTTCGACAAAGGGGGCAAGTGCTGCGGCAGTGAAACCTTCGGAAGCTCCAAAGGGACCTGGAAAACCGGATCTGCCAGCAGGTCCGGACAAGGGATTTTCCGCGGAGGCGAAGCCGCCTGAGCCAAACGTGGGAACGGCCGGTATTCTGAAATACAAGGACCAATTCGCGAGCCTGGCACAGGACCAGAACGCGCCACGCCTTGGAAACGACGCGCGCTACGGAGCCGCCGTCGATGCGGGCCAGGCATCATCACACTCCGCGTTGACGACCAATACCCCGGGATCAAGTGGTGGCATCGATTCCGGCTCGCTGAGCCGCAGCGTGGGTGGTGGCGGAGGCAGAGGCGGTGGAGGTGGCGGCATGGGCGGACCCGGTTTGCAGTTAGCTCGCGCGACCAGCACAATCGCGGGAATCGGTGGCGGCGACCGTCCGAAAGCGCACACCGGCCCTGGGGCTTCGCGTACCGATGAAGAAATACAGATTGTGTTCGACCGTTACAAGTCAGCTTTCTACCGGGATTACAACCGGGAACTGCGCCGCAATCCGACTTTGCAGGGCAAGATGGTGTTGCGACTGACGATTGAGCCGGACGGCGCTGTATCGATGTGCCAGCTGCAATCGACTGACATGGATGCGCCGGATCTCGTCACTCTGGTAGTGAACCGCGTCAAGACGATCAATTTCGGCCCGAAGGATGGCGTGCAGGCCGTGACGATCGTGTACCCGATCGACTTCCTGCCGGCCACGTAAGTCTGCGACCGAAGCGGAAGGGTAGGGATGTCAGCAAGCTTAGTGAAGTTGCGAATCTGAAAAAGTTGACCCTCAACAAAATTTTGAAAGCGGCAAAACCATCGAAAGGTGGCGACGCAAAGTCTCCGGTCTAACGGGCCTCAAAGCCCCACGATAGCGGGACCGCCGGAATTCAATCATCAATTGGTGGTGGAACGAGGGCGAAATGATTCTTAGCAGCACGAATAAGGCGAGAAAGCGCGGCAGACGGATCGTAAACCTGCTCGACAAGCTGTGGTTCACTCGCCGCTTCCGCGTACAACTTTCCGAGATCGATGATGTGCGGAACTCCTTCATAGCGCATGCGGCTATTGGCAGCCTAGAAAGAGCATGGCTGATCAAAGAAGCCCGCGCTATGAAAAAGCTTTTCTTTATTTTCGGCATCATCGTTCTGATGATGGGAGCGAACTCTGCATTTGCTCAGACGGTGCAGACGTGCGCCATTCTTACCGGCGGCACTGCAGGTGCAGGACGGGGCGTTAGTCCCACCTATCTCGCGAATCAAGACGGACGCGCCAATGAGGGTTGTACCATTTTGATCACGCTCAATGCTGACGGGTCGATCGTAACAACTTTTCCCAATCCGTCCCCCTCTTACGATAACGGCCTTGATGACAACCTGATTGGTGTCGTGAACAACACCAGTAAAACCATTACCGCCTTGCAGCTCACCAGCGCAACAGTCCCTATTTTTGGCCTCGAGGACGATGGTGTTTGTGGCCTCCCGGGATGGACTTTCAGCCCTCTTGGGCCGAACCCCAATTGCGCCATCGCAACGGACCCGCATGGTTATGGTCCCGCGGGAATTAACTTCACGATATTTAACGTGAACAGTGGGATCGTCAATTTTGGCAACGGTGGCATTGCCCCAGGCGGTAACGCATTTTTCAGCCTTGAGGGTGGCCATCTTACCAAGATTGTCGTGGTAGTGATCCCAGGTCTGGCAATTACCAAGCAAGTTACCGTGGTGGGAGGCGGCGCAGCGCTGCCGGGCGGGCAACTTGATTACCTGGTACACGTGACCAATCCTGCAAACAACCCCCCAAACTTCCAGGCCTCATCGGTCGTAATCACTGACGATATCAACAGCGCGGGTGTAGGTCGTCTCACGCTTGTGAACCCACCGCCGACGATGAACGGTGGAACAACCGGTGTCACTGTAGTCGGGTCGGTAATAACAGCAGACTACTCCACATCCAACGGTCCGCTGCAGCCCGGGGCGTCCATCGACTTGCGTTTCCGCGCGCAGATTGCTGCAGGAGTTCCCGCCGGCACGACTATCACGAACACTGGTTTAGTAACATGGAACACCCCAACAGAAACCGCGAGCGCCAGCGCCTCAGTCGTTATCGGAGGAGTTGCCGCTCCTGGTGCCGGAACTTTAAACGGCACAGCCTGGCTCGATGCCAACTTCAATAAGATTCCCGACGCCGGTGAGCCGCTGCTGCAAGGCTGGACGGTCACGCTGTTTCTTAATGGGGTTCAGTTGCAGTCCGTCCTCACGGATGCCAACGGCGTTTATAAATTTAGTAACGTAGCGACGACCGACGGGACTTCAAATCGGTACGAGCTGCGGTTCACCGCGCCCGGCGCGGGGCCAAATACTGCAAAGCTCGGTATAGCCGACTCAGCCTTTACCAACAGCCTGCAGCGGATCACAGGCATCGCCGTGCCTTCTGGCAGCAACGTCCAGAATCTGAATCTGCCGATCGCTCCGAATGGCGTCGTTTACAACTCGTCGACGCGTGCGCCGATTCCCGGCGCCACGCTCACCATGCTGAGAGCCGGCTCTCCTCTCCCGGCGAGTTGCTTTGACGATACGGCCCAGCAGGGCCAGATTACCCAGGCGGGCGGCTATTACCGTTTCGATCTCAACTTCTCAGATCCCGCTTGCCCCGCCGGCGGCAGCTATCTCATCCAGGTAACCGCGCCGAGTGGGATCTTTGTGGCCGGTGAGTCGAAGACCATTCCGGCGGCTTCAGATGCTGCAACCGCGCCGTTTTCAGTGCCTACCTGTCCGGGTGGTCTGCAAGACGCGCTTCCGGCTGTCCCGTTCTGCGAAGCGCAGGGATCGGAGTTCGCGCCGCCATCCACTGTGGCCGCGCGTAGCACTGGGACTGCGTACTACCTGAATCTCACTCTGGATAACACCTCCGCGCCCGGCTCAAACCAGATCTACAACAACCACATCCCAGTCGACCAGCAGATCGCGGGGGCATTTTCGATCACCAAGACGACGCCGTTGCTCAACGTCACTCGCGGGCAGCTAGTCCCGTACACCATCACGATCAGTAGTGTGGCAGGCGCGTCCGCGCAAGGTGTGCAGGTTGTGGATCGCTATCCGGCGGGTTTCCGCTACGTCAAAGGATCCGCGCGCCTGAATGGTGTGCCCACAGAGCCCACGGTGACCGCCAGCCAGCTCGTGTGGAGCGGCCTCAACTTCGATCCCGACGATCATCCCACGATCACGCTTTTACTCGCAGTCGGCGCAGGTGTTGGCGAAGGAGAGTTCGTCAATCGCGCGCAGGTACTCCAAGGCACAACGGGCCAGCCCATGTCCGGTGAAGCGACCGCAACGGTTCGTGTGGTCCCGGACCAGACGTTCGACTGCACAGACGTGTTTGGCAAGGTCTTTGATGATGTGAATCGAAACGGCCGCCAGGACCCCGGCGAGAAAGGCCTACCCGGCGTACGGGTGGTGACGGCACAAGGCTTGGCAGCGATCACGGACCAGTACGGGCGGTTCCACATCACTTGCGCGGTCGTGCCGAACGAGATCCGCGGAAGCAATTTCGTACTGAAGCTCGACGACAGAACCCTTCCTAGCGGTTTCCGATTGTCCACTGACCAGCTGCAAATCAAGCACGCTACAGCTGGCAAGGCCCTGAAATTTGATTTCGGCGCATCCATTTACCGCGTTGTGGCTATCGACCTGTCGGATGCGGTGTTCGAGCCGGGCAAGACGGAAATCCGCGAGCAGTGGAAGCCGCGTCTCGACGTGCTCCTCGGGGAACTGCGCAAAGCGCCATCGCTGCTGCGCCTGTCTTATGTCGCCGATACCGAGGATTCGGCTCTCGTCGAACGGCGCATGCAAGCAGTCAAGCAGCAATTGACCGAAGCATGGGATTCAGAAAAAGACAAATATGTGCTGACCATTGAGCCTGAGGTCTTCTGGCGGCGCGGCGCCCCGCCCAAACGGTCTGACGTGCGTGTGCCGGAGAGTAGGTGAACGGTATGAGCATGCAACGCCATCTACTGCTGATTGTCGGACTCCTGATCATGGCGGCCCCTGTGGCCGCTGGCCAGGTCAACATCGCCAAGCCGGGCGAACCGGTGGAGCGGCATCTCTCCAGCGACCAGACAATGAAGCAATGGTCGCTCGATCCGAATCGGACCGACGAGTTCAAGCGCGTCAAGGTCTGCCGAACCGAGACTGTCTGCAAGATGCGATACAAGGACGGCCAGACGCCGCGGACACGCGTCAAGAACCTCGTCATGCCGCTGCGGTACGAAGACGAGACCGTTCCCATTTCCGACGCTTTCACCAAACAGGTCCAGCGGGCCCTCAATAACCTGCAGGACAAGCAAGGCGTGACGATCCGGTTCATCGGCTACACCGATGATGCGCCGCTGACCGGACGCGATGAGAGTGTTTACGGGAACCAACTGTCGTTGTCAAAGGCAAGAGCGCAACGAGTCGCATTGGCAATGCAAAAAATCCTGGGATTGCCGGCTTCAGCGATCGAAAGCGAAGGCCGCGGAGCATCACACCCGATTGCCTCCAATGCAACCGTGCAGGGACGAACGATGAATCGCCGCATTGAAGTGGAATTCTGGTACGACGATCCTCTTCAGGAGTTACCGGATGAGCCACAGCTATGCCCGGACGATATCGAGGAGACGGTAACCAGGGTTTACGATCCCGCCTGGGGCAGCCTTCCGGATATCAAGGTCGAAAACGGCCAGTTGATTATTCCGCCCGGTTATGCGGAGAGTCTGCATCGCGCGCTTACAGAAATTGCAGATCGGACCAACGCGCGCCTGCGGTTTATTGGTTACACCAAGAATGAGCAGCTCGACCGCCGCACCGCATCCGTGTACAACGACGACATCGGACTTTCCGCGGCGCGGGCTCGCCACGCCATGGACATCCTCATGAAAGATCCAGTGTTAGCAGGCGCCCGCTCCGAACACGAGGGACGCGGCTACGTCCAATCTGACGACGTTGTGAACCAAGGCTTCATTCAAGGTGAAGAGTCGTTTGTGCGTGTTCAGGCGGTGTACGACGAATCATTGCCGTCAGACAAATACGAGGGTGTGGACATCACCCGTCACACTCAGGACCTTCAACCGAAGAGCCCATACGAACTGAATGTGATGCACATCACCGTTGATGGCAAGCCGATCGATGACCTGGACCGCAGCTCATCCGACGTCCAGCGCTGCACCGACGTCGCGCTCGACAATGCCAATATCCAATTCCGCATGGACAATCTCGAGTCACAGCGGCGACTCGCCGTCGCAGCGGACCCAGTCTCCGTGGTCGTGAACGAACCCGTGAGCGAAGCTGCTCCGCCGGTCGTGCATTTCCGAATGTACAGCAACTATGCGAGCTTCCTCAATCACGCTGAAGTCCGAATATTCGACCAGCAGTCGTTCCAGACCGAGCCGATCGCAGTCATCCCGATTGATGACACCGGCCTTGCGGAATGGCAGCCGGCGCCAAAAATTCTCACGGGCCCGGCACGCGAACTCAAGTACCTGCTTCGCGCTTATGACGCGAAGGGCAATTTCGACGAAACGGACGCGCGGCCGCTGTGGCTTTACCATCAGTCATCGCCTGGAAACCTCGCGAAATCCGAGAAACCGTCAACGCAGGCGCTGTTGGCCGCGTACGGCGAAAACGATCTCGCGCGGCAACAGATTCCGCTCGGCAGCGGCACAGTGAAGGTGCAGGGCAGCGGTATACCGGCGGGTCACACAGTTTGGGTTACAGGCCACCAGGTTCCAGTTGATGCGAAGGGTAACTTTGTCGCGGAGGAGGTGCTTCCCAACGGCACGCAAACGGTTGAAGTCGCAGTGCTCGACGCTGACGGCAACGGCTCGCTCTATCTTCGCGATCTGGAGTTCAAGCGCAGAGACATGTTCTTTGTTGGTGTTGCCGACCTGACAGTATCGAAGAACAGTGTGAGCGCGGCGGAAAAAGTACAGCAGGGTGATAATGCTACCCAGCCTGTCGATTCGTCGCTGGATGGTCGGTTGGCGTTCTACCTGAACGGCAAGGTGAGTCAGACCTGGCACTTGACGGCCAGTGCAGATACCCGCGAAGGCCCGGTAAAAGATCTGTTCAGCAACTTCCTGGACAAGCAGCCCGATGAGTTATTCCGGCGCATTGATCCCAACTATTACTACCCATCGTTCGGTGACGACGGCACCGTGGAAGAGATGGCGCCAACCCTGGGCAAGTTCTTTGTGAAAGCGAGCCATGGCCAGGATTTTGGGATGTGGGGAAACTTCAAGGTCGACTACGTGAACAATGATCTGGCTCATGTTGATCGCGGCCTGTACGGAGCCAACGCGCACTACGGCGCCGCACCCACTACCAACTTCGGCGAACGACGGCTCTCGGTGGACGGGTTCGCCGCTCAACCGGGAACGTTGCCGAGCTATGAGCAATTCCTCGGGACAGGTGGGTCGATCTATTTCCTGCACCATCAAGATATTCTGACGGGCTCTGAGAGCATAACTATTGAAGTCCGCGATAAGGCTTCAAATATCGTCACAGGCGTGGTCAACCTGCGGCCCAACGTGGACTACGACATCGACTACATACAGGGCCGGGTGCTGCTTTCTGAGCCGCTGTCGGCGACCGCAAACGACAATCTGCTGGTGCGTACCAGCGGCTTGAGCGGTGACCAATCCTTTTTAGTAGTGCGTTATGAGTACACGCCAGGTCTCGACAGCCTGGACCAGGTCGCTGTTGGCGGGCAGGGCAGTTACTGGGTAAACAACTACGTGAGGCTCGGCATGACGGCCAACACCAACGAGGGAGACAGCGGCGGCAATCTTGGGGCCGCAGATCTGACCTTGCGGAAAAGCGCCAATTCCTGGATCAAGCTGCAAGCAGGCCGCACCACGGGTGTCCTCTCGCCCTCATTGCAGTCCACTGATGGGGGATTCAATTTTGCGGGCCCTGACGACCAGCTCTTCACCAACTCAAAAGCTGGGGCCTACCGCGCTGACGTGAGCCTCGGACTCAGCGATTTCATCAGGGGTAATAACGGTCATTTCGCGTTTTACACGCAGAGACTCGATGCTGGTTACTCTGCGCCGGGACAGATGACGATTAAAGACACCGAGCAATACGGCGGCATGTTGAAAATGCCGGTCACCAGCCGCCTGAGCCTTGTGGCCAAGGGCGATCAGAGGACCGAGGTCCAGGGGCTCGATACCCGCGCGATCGAATTGGACCTGAACTACAGGCTCACCAACAGATGGAGCTTCAGCACTGGCGTGCGCGACGATATGCGCAAGGACAACTCGACGGTTGTTCCATTGACCCAAGAGCAGGGCGAGCGCACGGATGCGGTGGCGCAGCTAAAGTACAGTCCCAGCGACAATTGGAGCGCTTATATGTTCGGTCAGGATACCGTCGCAACAAGCGGCGGCCGTCCAGACAACAGTCGCATTGGCTTGGGCGGTTCCTATCGCCTGACGAAACGATTCAAAATCGATGCTGAGGCGTCTGATGGAGACCTGGGTCCTGGCGGAAAGATCGGCACCACCTTTCTCTATTCCGAGCGCACCAGTCTTTACCTGAACTATTCGCTGGAAAACGAGCGGACAGACAACGATGACCTGGTCCACAGCGGTAGCTGGGGCAACCTGGTCTCGGGCGTGAAAACTCGGCTCGGCGATAGCTCCAGCATCTACGCCGAGGAGCGCTACCAGACTGCCGCGTCGCAGAGCGGTCTTACGCACGCAACAGGAATCAACCTGGTGACCAAAGAGCGCTGGAATTTCGGCGGGAGCGCGGAGTTCGGCAAGTTGTTCGATTCGGAGACCGGCGCCGCGACCAATCGCAAGGCCGCTGGAATCCACATGGGCTACGGCCTGGATAAGATACAGTTCTCAAGCGCGGTCGAGTTGCGCCGGGACGATGTGGAACAGCCAGACCTGAGTCATATTGTCCAGACCGTCCTGCTTTTGCGTAACAACTTCAAATACCAACTAAGCCCCAGCTGGCGCGTGCTCGGTAAACTGGATTACTCCATCAGTAATAGCACGCTTGGAGATTTTTTTGTTGGCGGCTACACCGAGGGGGTGGTCGGCTACGCATACCGCCCGGTGCGGAACGACCGATTGAACGCTCTGGTCAAATACACCTATTTCTATAACGTCCCGACCACGGACCAATTTGGATTGCAGCAAACCGCGACGGACTTCCTTCAGAAGAGCCACATCGCAGCTCTCGATGTTACCTACGATCTCACGGCCAACTGGTCCGTGGGCGGTAAATACGCGTACCGGTTGGGAGAGGCGAGCCTGGA
>DASTCU010000198.1:0-10139 GCA_035710825.1 Candidatus Sulfotelmatobacter sp. | reverse complement strand
GCATCCCGAGCCTTGGTAAGAAGGGGGACGTGTTCAATGAAAGCGGTGGCGTTCCTGGTAAACTCGTTTACCGCTTCTGAGTATGCCGCCATGCTTACTGGCGTCGATGGTGGGGCTTCGGCAAAGACCCTCTGCGGACCGACTTGCTGCGGCCGGTTATCGAGATAAATCCCCTCGCCTTCGATTTCTGAGGGCGACTCCGACATCTGCTTCGAATCAAATTCGCGGGGCATGCTTGCCGCTTCGTCCCTGTTCTTCCACATTTGCTTAACTCCTTTGTGTCTCCACTCCTGGATGTAGGATTTCTGGTTTCTTCTTAGAACCTGACCAGCTTTCTTTTGGACTACATTAACGACTGCGATCTGGACCTTTTCGGGGTCACTTGGTGCGACAGGTTTGACGGTTTTCTCCACGACTCCGGAAGCGTAACGGCGGGCTTTCCGTTAGGCGCAGCGTGCTTCTCTTTAATCAACAATTTGGTGGTTGTCCAGTTTCGGGCCGGAGGTTTGGGTTACCACAATTGTAGCTCAGGTGAGGGTTGTTTCGCGGCGGGCCAGACGCAAACAGATGGCAATAGCTGGTATTGCTGGCGAAAAATTGCCGGATCACTCATCAACCGCGAGTCAAAACAGTTTTTTCGTGCTCACTGGTATCGCTCGCGCCGAGTCATGCGGCTCGTGCCTTGGCAGAGGACAGGCAGGCCGTCACCTCACGGAGGACCTGCTCGTAGTCAGCGGCTGTCGCCCGCTCCACATGAATACGAGCGCCCTTTACGCCTGCTTCTTGCGCCAGCCTCTTGAACTCAGTCTGAAGGAAGACTTCCAACTGCTTCGGTGTCAAGACGGCGATGGGAACAGTAGCGGATTTGCCGTTATCGGTCTCGATCCTCACGCAGTATGGGGATTCGGACGGTTGCGTTTCCGGATTCATGCGACACACCTCTTTGTGGAGCGACGAAAGTGGCAGGCAAAGATCTCAGCATTTTAGCGCGCTCCGCCGTTCTGGTGCGCGATGAGGGAAAATAGTTGGGGCAGGTCGGCGATTAATCCGATTTTGCGCGGGCTATGGTTTGATGGTGTCGGCCAGATCGGCTTCGAAGGTGACGTCGACGTGGGCTCCTTGCTTGAGGGCCACGAGTTCGCCGCTGGGATCGGTGAGCGCGTTTTCGATGCGGATTTCGCGAAACAGATAATCCGCCGGGCTGATGGAGATCTCCGCCTTTTCGGGCTGCCGGTCCACTCCGGTCTTAATAATTTTGTGCACGACGGCGGAAACGGTCTTCCACGGCCGGGTGCGCTGCCAAATGAGTTTGGGATAATCCTGAAAACGGCGCTGCTCTTTGCGGCTGATGAGTTCGCTGAGTTCGCGGAGCTGGCCGGCAAATTTGTCGTAGTTCTTTTCCTGCTGGATCTCGGCGCAGAGTACGTTCATACGTTCACGTTCTTCGGGAGTCATAGGTGTCCCCAACAATGAGAAGTGAAGTTGGTCGAACGAATTGCGGCGATAGTAAACAATGTCGGGGGGGGAATACAAGGTTGGGGCGGGATTTTTTGAGTTCCGGCTTCCGGCTTCCGGCTTTCGGCTTGCGGCTTTCGGCTTGCGGCTTTCGGCTTCCGGCTTTCGGCTTGCGGCTTCCGGCTTTCGGCTTTCGGCTTCCGGCTTTCGGCTTTCGGCTTTCGGCTTTCGGCTTGCTATTTTGCCGGGGTTAGGGCGGCGGCTTGGATGGATTGCGTGGGGAGTTCGTCGCCGCGGAAATATTTGGGATTCTCTTTCGAGCCTTCCTTAAAGTTCGCCGCCTTCATTTCGGGCATGGCGGTGAAGGGCTTGGAATAGTCGTTGGCGGCGTTCCAGAACAAGAAGCCGATGCCGCCTTTGGCCTTGGCGGTTTCCACCTGAATCTTGATGTATTCGGGGGAATAGGTTCTGGTGCGCCAGTGGAAGGCTTGCAGCCAGGGGCGGATGACCACTCCACTGCCCTTGGTGATGAGCTCGAAACGGTCCATGGATTCGCCGATGAAGTGGGCGGGCTCGTCGCCGGGGCGGGCGATGTTGTCCATACCAAAGAAGTGCGAGGGGTAGATCATGGGGCTGAGAACGTCGCAATGCTGGGCCATCAGCACGATGTCCTGGCCGGTGTGGGCGAGGTCAACGTTGCGCTGCCAGGCCATCACGCCGAAGACGTCGAGGCTCAGCAAGACGCCGGTCGGATGCAGTTCGGCGTAGGCCTTCTTGAGGAAGGCGGCGATGACGTCAGTGCGCTGGGGGCCGCGGGGCTTGGCGGCAACCGGGCACGGGCCTTTTTGCAGCTGCGTCGTCTCAGTGCCGGGGGCAGGGGTCTTTTTGTGGCGCTTCGGAACTGGCACCAGACAGGTAGAGTCCGGGCTTGCGGCGGGCTGAGCGTCGGCCGGTTCCGGCTGATCTTTTTGGAAGGCAAACATCGCGTCTTTCTGGTCGCCTTCGGCTGGGAAGCGGACATAGTCGAACTGGATTTCGTCGACGCCGAGTTGGGCTACGTGCTTGGCCAGGGCGATGTCATAGTCCTGAACCTTGGAGTTCGAGGGATCGGTCCAGACCAGCTTGCCGTTTTCGCGCCAGGCGGTGTGGTTCTTGCGGGACTGGACGGCCAACTCGGGATGCTCTACGACCAGGTGCTCGTCGCGGAAGATGGCGATGCGAGCGATGGCGTGGATATTCTGGCTGTGCAGGAAGTGCACGAACTTGGGCACGTCGTGAAGATAGACCTTGTGCTGGCCGAGAAGCGGGTGCTCGAAGGGGATGTTGACGCTGCCATCGGAGTCCTTGATATCGAAGACGACGGAGTTGCCGCCGACTTCACGCCAATGGCGGATGATGCGGAGCCCGTGATCGCTGCCGGCCATCACGCCGGTGAGGTAGACGGCACGGACTTCAAAGTCTTTGGCGATGGGAATGGTCTTTTCCGTGACCGGCGCGGCAAGGATTCCCGGGATGACGACGTTCTCGTTGGCCTTCAGAATGTTAGAGGCATCGGACTTGTGGTTGATGGAGCGGATGGCGCTGGCCAGTTCGGAGGACGTCAGATAAGAGGTGCGTCCGAGATAGCGGCGGGCGATGGTGGGGATGGCTTCTCCGCGCTTGGCGGTGTAGATTTCGGTACCGGGGGCGGCTACGGGCTTGGGATCGGGGATCGTCGTGGTCTTGGACGCCGGAATGCTGGCGTTGGCCGGCTGCAACTGCAACGAAGACTGCGACGCGACCGCCGGCTTTGTCGTTTGGGCTTGGACGGAGGCGGCGTGACGGCTCAGTCGCCAGCCAGCGACGGCGAATAGAAGGCAGACGATTCCGGTGATGATGCGGGCGGAAGACAAGCGCAAGCGATCCCTCCAAGGGGGAGAACAGTCCTACGGTGCGATAGTAGCTGCGCGGGTTGTCTGGTGCTAGTTACGTGCGGACTACTCTTTTCGGGTGGCCAGTGGTCAGTGGTCAGTGCTCAGTGTTCAGTGCTCAGTGTTCAGTGCTCAGTGCTCAGTGCTCGGTGCTCAGTTATGTGGATGCTGCGCGGTGGGGGGTGGTTGCGCACCCGAACCGCTCGCTTCGCCCCTTCGACTGGGCTCACGGTGGGCTTTGCGGGACGGACGAATGCGTTCCGTCCCCTACGTGGGTGGGGTAGTAATTCGTCACGCGGGTGACTGGTTACTAGTACCTTCCTTCCGTGATGATGCAAAGGTTTTCCGTTAAGTGGCGCAGGGATGCGCGGCGGGGTGTGAGGAACCGGGCCGCGGGGACGCTAACTCCTGATAGCTGCGTCAGTTGCATAAGATTCGACGCAACGTTGAGGCGTGGCTAACGGCTTGCTTATTTCCAAGGCAACCGGACGAAGGCTTTTGGAAGTCACAGTGGTTACCTTCCAGAAGCGGGGCGATTGAAAGTGAGTCAGGCAGTCCGGCTACAAAAACAAGAGAGCCGGGGCAACGGCCGAAAGGGAAAATGTCCGGATGCCGGACAGCGACTTATGAGAACGAATCTCGCAACAGTGCTCGATCCGAACCGACGCAGCAACGATGCCGGAGAGTTTGACGCGGCGCTGCGCCGCCGCATTGTGGGGCAAGATCAGGCGGTAGAGAAGGTCGTCGAGATTTACCAGATGTTTCTGGCGGGGCTGAACGCGCCGGGACGCCCGGTGGGCAACCTGCTGTTCCTGGGGCCAACCGGGTCGGGAAAAACGCGGGTGGTCGAGGCCATGGCCGAGGCGCTGTTTGGGGATGCGCGGGCCTGCATCAAGATCGATTGCGCCGAGTTCCAGCACTCCCACGAGATTGCCAAGCTGATTGGCTCGCCTCCGGGATATCTGGGGCATCGGGAGACGCATCCGCTGCTGACCCAGGAAGCGTTGAACCAGTGGTTCACGGAACGGCTGAAGCTGTCGATCCTGCTGTTTGACGAGATCGAGAAGGCTTCGGACTCGCTGTGGCAACTGCTGCTGGGAATTCTGGACAAGGCCACATTGACGCTGGGCGACAACCGGCGGGTGGATCTGTCGCAGTGCATCATCATCATGACGTCGAACCTGGGCGCCGGGGAAATGATGAACCTGGTGGATGGCGGGTTTGGATTCGCGCCGAAGGTGGTCGAGGTTGACGAGTCGTTCGACGACAAGATTCAGCGCACGGCGGTCGAGGCGGCGCGGCGGAAGTTTACGCCGGAGTTCATGAACCGCATCGACAAGACGGTGGTATTCAAGACGCTGCGGGATGAGCACCTGGCGCAGATTCTGGATATCGAGTTGGGCATGGTGCAGCAGCGCGTGCTGATGGCGGCGGGCACGAACCAGTTCGTGTTCAATTGCACGTCGGCGGTGAAAGAGTATTTGCTGAAGGAAGGCACCGATCCGCGGTACGGGGCACGGCATCTGAAGCGGGCGATCGAACGGAACCTGGTATTTCCGCTGGCGAACCTGGTGGCCACGGGGCAGGTGAAGTTGGGAGATTTTGTGCGCGTCGACATGGCTTCGGAGAGCAAGATGATCTTCGTCAAGGAAGCCGAGAACGCGATGGCCCCGGTGCTGCTGGAGCGCTACGGAGCGGCGGCGGCCAACCAGCCGGCGGCGCGCGCGGCGCGGACTGCGGCGAATAGTCGAAGGGACTTTGGGGCTCCGTCGCCGGGGGTGGCGGAGAGCAAGTAGCTCTTAGCTTTTAGCTCTTAGCTACGACTGACCAAGTTTTGTACGAACCTCGCTTGACCGCATCTCGCGAGTCGTTTCTCATACGGCGCCGGAACCTTTCCGGCGCCCTTTTTTTTATGCGCATAGCAAGTGCACCTGAGATCTCTCACTCCGCCTGAAAAGCGGCTTCGTTCGGTATGACGTCCCCACCTTGAGTATTGACGGAATCGTGGTAACATGGCACGGCGCAGAAGGGCGCATCCGGTCCGCGGAAAGGACAGAAGTCCACCTGGCTCGACACAATTCAGCGGTACGAACTTACTTTCTGCCCGTTCATGCGGACCTCGGGCCATAGAAAGGAAGTTCGCCATGCCAGTACGAGTCCTTCCACCGAACACCAATCTTGAACATCTGAAGTATCAAGCGAAAGACTTAATGAAAGACCGGACAGCCCACAATGCAGGGGCGGCGCAGCGCATTCGAGAGTTCCATCCGCGATTTGAGCGGGCTGCGGATGCGGAGATCTTTGCCGCTGGATTCAAGCTCAGCGACGCGCAGCTTACCATTGCGCGCGAGGCTGGATTTCCGAGTTGGACAAGGCTGAAAAGGCATATTGAGAGGCCGACGCTCACGGATCAACTCAACTTGCTGCACCACGAGCGAATCGAAGACCCGGCGTTTCGCAAGGCGGTGGATTTGATCGATGGGGGAGATGCGACGGGTCTGCGAACGTATTTGACGCAGCATCCCGGGCTGCAGCGGCAACGCGTCGTGTTTGAGGGCGGGAATTATTTCCGGAATCCGAGCTTGCTGGAGTTCATTGCGGAGAATCCAGTGCGGCATGGCAAGCTGCCATCGAATATTGTCGAGGTGGCGGCAGTGATTCTCGATGCGGGGGTGGAACAGGCGGCGCTAAAGGAGACGCTCATGCTGGTGGCAACGGGCAGCGTGCCGCGGGAGTGTCGCGTGCAGGAGCCATTGATCGATCTGTTATGCGATTGGGGTGCGGACCCAGATAGTGCGCTGCGAACATCGGTCGTGCTTGACGAGCTTGAGTCGGCACACGTTTTGATTCGGCGAGGGGCGCGGATCGATTTGCCAGTGGCGGCGGGTTTGGGACGCGTGGAGGATTTTCGGCGATTGCTTCCGGCAGCGGGAGGTGATGACCGGCACCTGGCGCTCGCGGTGGCGGCACAGTATGGGCACTTGGAGATTGTTCGTTTGTTGCTGGACGCGGGTGAGGATCCGAACCGGTACAACCCGGTGGGTGGGCATTCCCATGCGACACCTCTGCATCATGCTGCGGGAGGCGGCCATTTCGAAGTGGTCAAACTTTTGGTGGAACGCGGTGCGAGGTTGGATATGAAGGATGTGCTGTGGCACGGCACGCCGACTGGTTGGGCTGCGTATGCGGGCAAGACGCAGATCGAGAAATACCTTCGAGCGGAAGAGGCGAAGAGGACGAAGCAGGCGAAATGATCTCAACTCATGGAAGCTGAGCCATGAACGCGCCGGCTACTCCAGCGGGTTGAAACTGACTACCCGAATTGGGTGCGTTGGGGATATCGGAATCGGAGTCGGCGGTGCGGCGGAGGACGGGTCCTTTGTTGTCTTCCTCGCCGGAGTGGTGGCGGAGGACGGGCGTTTGCGCGGCGAGCAGGTGGGCCTTCACGTCCTGAAATTCATCGGTGTCGAGAATGTAATCTTTGCGCGTGGGCAGGAAAGTGGAAATCTCGGAGTGGAGACGATCGATGCGTTCTTCGGTCAGCGGGTAACTGGCGAAGCCGCGCGCAATCTTGTTGCGGAAAGGAACTTTTGAGGCCAAGTGATATCCGGGAATCTTGGCGAGGTTGGCTTGTCGCTCGAGTTCGATGGCATGCAGTTTTTCGAGAGCGCCGACAAAAGCTTGAGGATCGTAGCCGGAGGCGTAGGCGTACTCGATGGCGAGGAGGTCGGCTTCGTACTCGGCATCGCGGTAGAACTTCTTGACCGAGAGCGGGCCGGCGAGGCTGCCGGCATTTTCTACAGCCATGCCGGCGGGACCGGCGACCATGGCCATGGAACCGATAATGTCGGTCATCTCGCGGCGGGTGAGGGCGCGAGTAGCATGGCGGGCGGCGACGTGAGCGATCTCGTGAGCCATGACGGCTGCGAGTTCGGCTTCACCGTCGGAGGCGAGAATGAGGGCGCTGTCGACGTAGAGGAATCCGCCGGGCAGGCCGTAGGCGCGCGGCATATCGCCGGAGTCGATGACCTTGACAGTGAAGGGAACGATGGCGTCGGAGTTGCGAACGATGCGCTGGGCGATACGGTTGACGTAGTCGTTGACGATGGGATCAGTGACGAGCTTGGTGGTGCGATCGAAGGCAGCGGCCATGCTGCGGCCGAGCTGGAGCTCGTGCTTCAGAGAATAAATGTTGAAGCCGTGCCCGATGCCGCGGTCGCCGATGCGCTCGATGGCGTACTTATCGGCGTTCTTCACGGAGATAACGTCTTTATCTTTATCCGCGGTTGGCGATTCGGCTGAGGGAACGGTGCGGGGGACATCTTTGGTCTTGGCTGAGAGTGGAGTGGCCAGAATCGCGACGAGGATGCAGAACAGGGGGGACTTGCAGGCTCTTCGCGGGGCGGCGGAAGAAACAACAGAGAATCGCATGGGCCCACCAAACTAAATGGCAGCCATTTTACAACGGAGCTGGAAAGAAAGAACTAGGAAATTAGGCAGGGGTCGAAAGGCTCCAAACCAGGCTATGGGCGCGGGTTTCAGCCGGAGTGACAATTTTTTACACAGGCGCAAGACCAAGCGCTTCAGCAGGTTGGAGGGTCACCACCGGTAGGTGACTGAGGTGCGTTGCGGGGGGCAATAGGATTTACTAATCTCCATCTCGTGCCACACCACTTAACGCATCACACGACGCACGCTCATCACACACTCCACAAACCTGCACGACCGTTGGCGGGTGGCACTGCGACCCGAAGCCCAATCAGCAAGCGGCGGAGCAACCGCATGGGTCTGAATGCCGCGGTAGGGCTTTCGGGCGAAGACCGCCGGAATAGCACCTTCTCGGTGCAGGCGAAGGCGATGAATCTGAACAAGCACGGAGCTGCGATTCAGTTGCGTCGCGACTTGGCGGTGGGATCGACGGTGGTGATCCGGCATCCGCGAGGGACGGAGGTCTCGGCGAGAGTGGTCTCGCAGATCGCAGCGGTCGAGGGACTGTGCACCTACGGAGTTGAGTTCGTAGAGCACGACGAGAAGGCGAAGAATTTCTGGGGCATCAGCTTTCCATCGGTGTAAGGCGCGAGATTGCAGGTACGCGGTTCGCTGGGCCTCAAATTAAAACAATCGCGTCGATCGTGAAGTAAGCGACGCTTCGATTCAAGAAGGCGCCGGGATTTCTCCCGGCGCCTTTTTCGTTGCGATGAATTCTCTTCGGAGGGATTCCCGACTACTGGCACACGGGACCAGCATCGGTCGTGAAGGTGTTGTTGTCGGAGAACCAGCCGTTGGCGGCGATCGAGGGCTGGCCGTAGAACCAGGAGAAGAAGGCGAGCTCCTGCAAGTGGTAGGTGAATCCGTTGGAGCCGACCACGTTGGGGACGTTGGTGCCGGTCAAGGGATCGCCGACTTCGACATTGCTCTGGCATCCGCTGACTTGGCCGGTGTGTCCCCAGGCGGGCGTGGGATTGCTGCCGAAGGGATCATCCATCCATTCTCCGACCTCGTGGGCGGCGATGGAGGTGTCGAAGATGCCGGGACCGAACAGGCCGGTGGTGTCGAAATCAATGGGCGAGAATGTCTGGGCGGGGGAACCAGAGGAACTGTGATATCCCAGCACGCAACATTGATTCAGATTATTGGGAGGGGCGAGAGAGAGGACGACGTTGTACATCAGAAAAATCGGGAACTGGGAAGTGTCGACTCCTTCCGCGGCGAGTTGGGGAAGCAGCGTGTTGGCCACGATGGAATCGAAGGTTTTTTTCTCGATGATGCCCAGGGATCCGCAGCTGCCGAACAAGGACGGCGGGATGGCAAGGGCTTTCGCAATTGAAATGTTCAGCGTGATGGGAGGAAGCATTACGGGGTTGACCAAGGTGTGATAGTCGGTGCCCTGAACGAATTGCCAGAAGTTGGCGCGCTGGAAGGCGTCCAGGTACTGGGTGGAGCCGACGTCGGTGGCACCGAAGACGAAGTCGTTGTTCTGGAAGATGGGAGACTGCTGGAACAGAGTTTCGGGAACGTTGTTGGGAGCGGAGAGGCAGGCATTGTCGGGGGAAGTGGGATCGAAGGTGGTGCTTCCCTTGACCATCGCCAAGATGCCTTTCTTGTTGAGTTTGATCGCAACCGCGTTGGTGGTGATGATGAGAGGGACGATGGGAGTGGTGATATTGGTCGGGGTAAAACCGGAGGAGAAGGGGTCCTGGCCGACCATGACTCCGGTGTAAGTGTTGCCATCACGGCTAGAGGTGGTGGTGTAGGTGAAGGTCGTGAGCGAACTGGTGGTGGCTTCGGGTCGGACCGCGTTACCGGCGGCGTCTTTGGCGGACTCTACCGTGGTGAAGGCTCTGAGTTTCACCTTGGGGTGTGGCGATTGGGCAGAAGCAGCAAGACTGAGCAGGCATGACGAGCAAAGCAACAAGCAGAGACTTCTCATTCCAATACCTCTTTTACGTTGGATTTACTACCGGGAATCCTTGGCAGGGCTGGGGAACAACCCGATGGCTGCTAAGTTTGTAGTGGGTAGGGCGTGAGCGGCAATACTGGGAAAACTGTAGGAAAGGAAGCTGTCAGCTATCAGCTGTCAGGTGTCAGCAAACTACAAAATAATGTCCGATTAGCCCTTTCAGTGCCCTTTTTTTAATGCCTTTCTCCGATCCCTTTCTCACAATCCAGAGCGCATCGCCTTCTCTCATAGTTCCCTGCTCATGGCTATTTGGCGTGGTAGACGGTTTTGCCGGCGACCATGGTCCAGACGACATTCGTGTCGCGCATGTCTTC
>DASTCU010000197.1:0-1195 GCA_035710825.1 Candidatus Sulfotelmatobacter sp. | reverse complement strand
TGGCCCAGCCGCTCACGCCGGACTTTGGATAGTGTGACCTCAACGCCGCACTTGTCGCAGATCACCCCGCGGTGCTTCATGCGCTTGTATTTTCCGCACAGGCACTCCCAGTCCGTTACCGGACCGAAAATACGGGCGCAGAAAAGACCGTCGCGCTCCGGTTTGAAGGTGCGGTAATTGATGGTTTCCGGCTTGGTCACCTCGCCGTGAGACCAGCTGCGGATCTTCTCCGGTGAGGCCAGGCTGATTCGGATGGAATCGAAATCAGTAATCGTGTTGCCCAGATCAAATGGACTTGAACGGTACAAGGTGTCCTCCTGCGGCTCTTACGCTGTCGCGCGCGGCTCCCGAATACTGCTTCATCTTTCTTGGTCTCAACCCCGGATGGAAGCGGTCCGGAGTTGAGACGCGTCTGCTGAGTGAGGGAGACGGGGCCGAAGCCCCGGACCTCAATTAGTCAGCCGCTGCGGCTACCTGTTTCTTGCCGCCTTCGGTCTTGATCAGCTCCACATCCAGGCAGAGTGACTGCAATTCGCGGATCAGCACGTTGAATGACTCCGGCACGCCCGGTTCAATGGCGGCCTCGCCTTTCACAATGGCCTCATAAATCTTGGTGCGGCCAAATACGTCGTCTGACTTCGCGGTTAGCAGCTCTTGCAGGATGTAAGCTGCGCCATATGCTTCAAGCGCCCACACTTCCATCTCGCCAAAGCGCTGTCCGCCGAACTGCGCCTTTCCGCCCAGCGGCTGCTGGGTAATCAGCGAGTACGGCCCGATGGAGCGGGCGTGGATCTTGTCGTCAACCAGGTGCGAGAGCTTCAGCATGTAGATGTAGCCCACCGTGACCGGCTGTTCAAACTTCTCGCCGGTCATGCCGTCATAGAGCTCGGTCTTGCCCGATTCCGGCAGGTTCGCCTCACGCAGCATGGATTTGATTTCCACTTCGCGCGAGCCGTCAAACACCGGCGAAGCGAAGAACACGCCCTTGGTCAGCGTCTTGGCCACATGCATCAGCTCGTCATCTTCCAGAGCGTTGATCTTCTCGCCGAATGGAGTCTCCTTGAAGATGCTCTTCAGCTCGCGCCGGATCACCTCTTCGCGGGAGTTCTCTTTCAGGAACTCGGCAATGCGCTCGCCCAGTTGATGACCGGCCCAGCCCAGGTGTGTTTCCAGGATCTGGCCCACGTTCATACGG
>DASTCU010000196.1:0-65097 GCA_035710825.1 Candidatus Sulfotelmatobacter sp. | reverse complement strand
GTAGATGAACGACTTCGGATCGACAAAAACACGCACATCGCCAAACTGAAAGATGCGGTCGCGTTCCCGCGGCTGCGAGTCAAAGCGGATGTTGTAGCTGAGCCCGGAGCATCCGCCGCCCTGCACGCCAAGACGCAAGCCTCCCTGTTCGGGAGAAATGCCTTCCTTGGCCATGGCAATACGCACCTTGGCCAAGGCTTTCTCGGTGACTACGATTCCCTTGGCGGTGGCCTGCTGCGTCGGGTTTTCGGTTGCAGTCGTCATAAGAACCAGCTACGAGCCGAGAGCTTCGAGCTGCGAGCAACCTGCGTCTCATAGCTCAGCGCTCGAAACTCGTTGCTACTTCGCTTCAGCGGCGACGGGCTTGGAAGCTTCCTGCTTCTTCTTCCAGTCACCGATCGCGGCGCGGATAGCGTCCTCGGCCAGCACCGAACAGTGGATCTTCACCGGAGGCAGCGACAGCTCCTTCACAATGTCCATGTTCTTGATGGCGAGAGCTTCGTCGACCGTCTTGCCCTTGACCCACTCGGTGGCCAGCGAAGACGAGGCGATCGCCGAGCCGCAACCGAAGGTCTTGAACTTGGCCTCTTCGATGACGTTGGTTTCACGGTTGACCTTGATCTGCAGTTTCATGACGTCGCCGCACTCGGGCGCGCCGACCAAGCCGGTGCCCACATCCTGGCTCGATTTATCCATGGAGCCGACGTTGCGGGGATTGTTGTAATGGTCGATCACTTTGTCGCTGTATGACATTCGGTTCTCCTGAGCTTTGTCTTCGAATCTCCTCAGAGGCTAAAGCCTCGGATGAGTGATGCCCTACGGCACGGCTGAAGCCGTGCCCTTCCACTTTTTATTCTCCTGCCCACTTCACATCTTTCAGGTTGATGCCTTCTTTTGCCATCTCGTAGAGCGGAGAGAGTTCGCGGAGGCGTTCGACGGTTTCGATGACGCGATCCGCAACGTAGTCGACTTCGGCTTCGGTGTTGAAGCGGCCGATGCCGAAACGAATCGAGCTGTGCGCCAGGTCGTCGCCGGTGCCGAGAGCCTTCAGTACATAAGATGGCTCCAGCGTCGCAGAGGTGCACGCCGATCCGCTGGAAACTGCGATGTCGTTGATGCCCATGAGTAAAGACTCGCCTTCCACGTAGGCGAAGCTAATGTTCAGGTTGCCGGGGAGACGATGGTCCATCGAGCCGTTGATGTAGACCTCATCCAGCTTGCCCATAATGCGATCGCGCAGGCGGTTGCGCAGGCCGGCGAGTTTGCAGGACTCTTGTGGCATTTCTTCCAGGGCGATCGCACACGCTTTGCCTAAGCCGACAATGCCGGGGACGTTCAAAGTTCCGGAGCGCATGCCGCGCTCGTGGCCGCCACCATCGATGATGGCGGAAATCTGCACGCGCGGATTCTTGCGCCGAACATAAAGCGCGCCCACGCCCTTCGGCCCATACATCTTGTGGCCGGAGATGGAGGCCAGGTCGATGTTCTGCTTGATCACGTCGACCGGAACCTTGCCGACAGCCTGAGTGGCGTCGGTATGGAAAATCACGCCGCGCTCCCGACAGAGCTTGCCGATTTCTGCCACTGGCTGGAGGATGCCAATCTCGTTATTGGCGAACATGATCGTAACCAGGATGGTCTTGTCATCCATGGCGCGCTTCAAGTCGTCGAGGTCAATGAGACCGTCCTTCTGCACAGGCATGTAGGTAACGCGGTAGCCATACTTTTCCAAGCGCTTGCAGGTGTCGAGCACGGCCTTGTGCTCGGTGACCGCAGTGATGATGTGATTGCCCTTCTCGCGGTACATTTCGGCGACGCCCTTGATGGCAAGGTTGTCGCTCTCAGTCGCGCCGGAGGTAAAGATAATCTCTTTGGTGGTCGCGCCAACCAGCTTGGCGATGCGCTCGCGCGCGGTCTCGACGCCCTCTTCGGCCGCCCATCCGAACGAGTGATTGCGGCTGGCCGCGTTGCCGAACTTCTCCATGAAGTAGGGCAGCATCTCTTCCAGCACCCGCGGATCCATCGGGGTGGTGGCGTGGTTATCCATGTATATGGGTAGCTTCACGTTCTTGCCACTCGTGGAGTGCGCCTTGGTTTCTGCCTGGGGGACTTTTACATCCGTGCTCATTGATTGATTCTCCTGCTCGTCTTTTTGATGAATCTGTTCTACGAACGGCTCAGGTAATGGTGACTAATTCGACTGCCTTGTCAGCCTGGGCCACGCCATCTTCCGGTTCTTCCCGCATGTGCGAAATCTTGATGCGCTTTAAAACAGCTTCGATACTTTCGTTCACCTTGCGCAGCGGCTCGCGAATATTGCAGCGGTCGCTCTGGTCGCACTCACCTCGCACCGTCACGCAAGAAGTGATGAACAGCGGGCCATCGATCGCTTTAATTACTTCGAAAGCAGAAATCGTGTGCGCAGCCCGCGCCAGCGTGTAGCCGCCATTGATGCCATGTTGCGATTGCAGCAAGCCAGCCTTGGCCAGGCGCTGCAGAATCTTGGCCAAAGCTTCTGGCGGTATGCCATAGGCGTCCGAGACGTCCTTGGCGCTGCGCGAACCCTCACTCGAATGCTCGGCGAGGTGCTTCATCGCCATTAGCGCGTAGTCAGCCTTTTTGGTGAGCTTGAGCACCCGATTATCCCTTAGGAAACCCGACCAATAGAGTCGGGTACAAATGCGACCTTTTCCGTCGCAATTCAATTCTACGTCACTTGTGCGGATTGGGGCAAGTGCGTACAGCCAACTGCAGGGATTCCACCCTAACGGTAACTATTGGCACTTGAACGGGTTAGGAGGTGTCCGATAAAAACAGTCGGAATTTGAGAGCTTGATACCCAGTCGGGCCTACTGGCCAGCTGTTCGAAATTCACAACACCGTAACTTAGGGGACTTGACAACCTGCAATGCCGTTCTAAAATACCGGGAAATTCCGGCGAAAACTGCCCCACAGCCATTATTCCCGGGCACGTTCGGATTTATGACCTCAAAGTCGCTCCCCTCACCTCAAAACGTAGATATGAAGCAGCCCTGTAAGCACCCGCGCGTACAAATTGTGAGCCGCGATGAAGACTCGGAGTTTGTCGAGTGCAAGGAATGCGGCGAGATCTTCGAGTCCAGCGAGTTCAAGGACATGAACATCGAAGAACAGAGCAAAGACATCGAGATTTAGTCGCGAGCTTTGAGCTTTGAGTTTCGAGTCTCGAGTCTCGAGCTCCAACTTATCTGGCTAACCCTCCCATCAGAGGACTGAAAATTTTGGCTTGAGGATCAGCGCAGTTGCAGGCTTGCTTCTGCTGAAAAATCCAAGGCGGCAAAATCTTTCGCCAAAAACTTGGGATACGCTGCGGCGGCGATCATGGCGGCATTGTCGGTGGAGAGCGGGCGCGAGGGGAAAAAGACGGGCAGGCCTTTCTTGGCGCCTTCGCGTTCGAACGTGTGGCGCAATTCCTGGTTGGCGGCGACACCTCCCGTGACGAAGAGTGTGGCGATATCGTGGGCTTCGGCGGCCGCCAGCGTCCTCGCTACCAGATCCTCAACAATCGCTCGCTGGAACGACGCCACGAGGTCGAGTGTGAGCTTGTCGCAGTTGGCGAGATAGTCTTCCAGTTTGGGTTTGGGCACGCGAGTCAAGGCTTCGTGGCGCGCTTTCACCGCACTCTGCAGGTCGTGCGCTTCAACGTAGCGCAAGATGGCCGTCTTGATGCCGCTGTAGGAAAAATCGAAACGAGGACGCGTGTCTTCGGGATCGACGGTCCGGCCGTCGCTGCGGCCGCGGCGGTCGCGATGCTTGATTTGCGCTGGAGGAAATTTCACCGCCCGGGGATCGCCATGGGGAGCGAGGCGGTCGATGACGGGGCCTCCGGGATATCCCAGGCCGAGAAGCTTGGCGACTTTGTCGAAGGCTTCTCCGGCAGCGTCGTCGCGGGTGTGGCCGATGTTTTCGTAGGTCCACGAGGCGCCAGTTTGTGAAGCGAGGTAGAGGTGGGTGTGACCTCCGGAGACGACGAGCGCGAGCACAGGAAATTGCACATCGTGGTTTCCCTTTTGCCGCTCTTCCAGCAATACGGCGTGGATGTGACCCTCAAGGTGATTGACGGCGATCAGAGGCTTGTCCAGAGCGAACGCCAAAGCCTTCGCGTAGCTGATGCCGACCAGCAATGCTCCGGCGAGGCCGGGACCTTGAGTGACGGCAATGGCGTCGACCGAATCGTAAGTGTGCTTGGCCTCGGCCAGCGCTTGGCGGACCACGGGAACGATGGCACGGAGATGCTCACGCGAGGCAAGTTCCGGGACGACTCCGCCGTAAGGCTGGTGGGTAGCGATCTGCGAGGCCACGACGTTGGAGACCAGTTGTTCGCCGGAACGCACCACGGCCGCGGCAGTCTCGTCGCAGGAGCTTTCGATGCCGAGGATGTAGGCGTCGGGCATGTGCCTATATTATTAGAAAATAGCGTGGGCTCGTGAAATGGACTTGAAGGCATTCGCCACATCGATCGTCGAAACCCTGCGCCAGCGCGGCTTTCAAGCCTATCTGGTGGGGGGATGCGTGCGCGATCTGCTGCTGGGGCGCGAGCCAAAAGACTACGACGTGGCTACGAATGCGACGCCTCAGCAGGTCATGGGCATCTTCCCGGAGACTTATGCGGTGGGGGTACAGTTTGGAGTTGTGCTGGTGCCGGCGCCTGATGGAGAAGTTGCGAACGACGTTGCCGGCGCAGAGTCTGCCAGGGCTCCTGCAGTCGAAGTGGCAACTTTCCGCAGCGATATCGGGTACTCGGACGGGCGGCATCCCGATGAAGTGCGTTTCAGCGCAGACCCTCGGGAGGACGTGGCGCGGCGGGATTTCACGATCAACGGGATGCTGCTTGATCCCGTGAGCGGGGACGTGCTCGACTTTGTGGGCGGGCGAGACGATCTGAGAGCTGGGATTATCCGCACCATTGGCGATCCAGAGCTGCGTTTTGGGGAAGATAAATTGCGCATGCTGCGGGCGGTGCGCTTTGCGGCGAGGTTCGGATACGCGATTGAGCCGAGGACATTGGCAGCCATGCAGAAGATGGCGGCACAGATTGAGGTCGTGTCGCGGGAACGCGTGCGCGAGGAACTGACTCGCATGTTAATCGAGGGGCATGGACGGCGGGCTTTTCTACTGCTGGATGAGAGTGGATTGCTGCAGCACGTTTTGCCGGAGATTGCGGCGATGAAAGGGGTAGAGCAACCGGTCGAGTTTCATCCCGAGGGAGATGTCTTCGTGCACACGCTGCTGCTGCTGGAAAACTTGCCGCGGCCGTGTCCGCTGACGCTGGCCTGGGGAGCGCTGCTGCACGACGTGGGCAAGCCCGCGACGTTTCGCGTGGCGCCGGACCGGATCCGCTTCGACGATCATGTAGAAGTCGGCGTCAAGATCGCGGAAAGGATCTGCGAGCGGTTGCGCTTTTCGAACGACGATACCGAGCAGATTCTCGCGCTGGTGGACAATCACATGCGCTTCGGGCACGTCAGCCGGATGAAAGAATCGACGCTGAAGAAGTTTATGCGCATGCCCGCATTCGATGAGCATATGGCGCTGCATCGCGCGGACTGCCTGGCGAGCCATCGGAATCTGACGACGTACGAGTTTCTCCGCGAGAAGCAGCGGGAGATTCCGCCGGAGAAGATGCGGCCCTCGCCGCTGGTCACGGGGGACGATTTGATCGCGGAGGGGCATGCTCCGGGGCCGAAGTTTCGCGAAATTCTGAACGCGGTGGAGGATGCGCAACTCGAGGGACGGCTGCCTTCGCGGAACGCGGCGTTGGAGTTTGTGCGGCGCGAGTTTCCGGCTTGAGCGGAGTGCACGTTAACAGAGATGCTAGAATCGGATTTCTTGTGGGCCTCTGTGTCCTCTGCGGTGAGGAATTCAAAATCTTTACCACAGAGGACACAGGGTTCATAAGGATTAGGAGTCGGTTTTGCAACCTGCTGGTTCGGAGTTAGAGAAAATTGTCGCGAGGTCGTTGCGTCAGGCGCCTCCTCTGGAGGCTCCGCTGATGGCGTGGCCCGTGGTCTGCGGTTCGGCTGTGGCCGAGCGCACGCGGGCTCTAAGTTTTGCCGACGGTGTGCTGCGCGTGGGCGTGCCGGAGACGGGATGGAAATCGGAACTGCAGGCACTGGCGCCGCGGTATCTGGCGGCCATCAACCGATATACGATTGAAGCGGTTCGGAAAATCGAGTTTGTGGTGACGCGCTCGGATGGCGCGAGTAACCACTCGCGCTGATTCTCTCCACTTCAGATTCTTCCATGAAAGTCACCGAAAAAGATGTGGCGTACGTCGCGGACCTGGCGAATCTCGATCTCACGGACGAGGAACGCGGCGGGATGCTGCGCGATCTGAATTCGATTCTGGATTACGTGGACCGGCTGAACGAACTCGACACGGCGGACGTTCCGCCCATGGCGCAGGTTTCCGATCGCTATGGCGTGGATGAGGCAAAGCAGGGCAGCGAGCGATTTGCGTACGCCAGCCGGGAAGATGTGCTCGAGGGGCTGCGGAAATCACTGCCGCATGACGAAGCGCTCGCCAACGCACCGGATGCGGATGAGGATTTCTTTCGAGTGCCGAAAGTGATTGAAAGATAGTGGCTAGTGGTCAGTGGTCAGTGGTCAGTGGCCAGTGGTCAGTGGCTAGTGGGCTAGTTAAAACCAGAACTGCAGACCGGCGGACAATGAATCTGAGGTCGCTGGGCCGACTAAATTTCTTGTGGATCTGACTTCGCTCACCATCGATGCCGCCCGCTCCGCTGTGCAAGCCCGCACGACGACTGCCGTCGCCTTGGCGGAGGCGCACTACGCGCGCATTCAAAAAGAAGATGGCCAGATCGGCGCGTTTCTGACGTTGTCGAAGGAGCGGGCACTGGAGCAGGCGGACCGCATGGACCGCATGGCGGCCGCGGGCGAAACGCTGCCGCCGCTGGGCGGCGTACCGGTGGGCATCAAGGACGTGATGAGCACGCGGGGCGTGCGCACGACTGCTGGCTCGAAAATTCTCGACAAGTATATTCCGCCGTACGATTGCACCGCGGTGGCGCGAATGGAAGCGGCGGGCGCCGTCGTGCTGGGAAAGATGAACTGCGACGAGTTCGCCATGGGCTCGTCCAATGAGAACTCCGCGTACCATCCGGTGCGGAATCCGCGCGACCTGAACCGCGTCCCCGGAGGATCGTCCGGCGGATCGGCGGCGGCCGTCGCAGCCGATATGGCCGTGGTCACTCTGGGTTCGGACACGGGAGGATCGATCCGGCAGCCGGCAGCGTTCTGCGGGGTTGTGGGCTTGATGCCGACCTATGGGCGCGTGTCGCGCTACGGGCTGATTGCGTTTGCGTCGTCGCTGGATCATATCGGGCCGCTGGCCAAGACGGTGAAGGATGCGGCGCTGGTGCTGCGCACGATTGCGGGACGCGATCCGATGGACTCTTCGTCCGCGGATGTGCCGGTTCCCGACTACGTCGGTGAACTTGAGAAACCGGTGCGTGGGCTGAAGCTGGGCGTTGCGAAAGAATATTTCGGGGAAGGCTTGGATGATGAAGTCCGGCAGGCGGTGGAGGCGGCGATTGACAAGCTCAAGGGATTGGGGTGCGATATCGTGCCGGTTTCCCTGCCGCACACGCCGTATGCGATCCCTACCTATTATTTAATTGCGACGGCGGAGGCTTCGTCCAATTTGGCGCGCTATGACGGGGTACGCTACAGCCATCGGGCGCGCGGGGTCAAAACGCTTTCGGAGATGTACCGCGGCAGCCGCGATGAAGGGTTCGGCGCGGAGGTGAAGCGGCGCATCATGCTGGGGACTTATGCGCTGAGCGCGGGCTACTACGATGCGTATTATCTCAAGGCGCAGAAGGTACGCACTCTGCTGGCGCGCGACTTCGAGGAAGCGTTCCGCAAGGTGGACGCGATTGTGACGCCGACCAGTCCGACGGCGGCTTTCCGGCTGGGCGAAAAGTCAAATGATCCGCTGGCGATGTATTTGGCCGACATCTATACCGTGACTGCGGATTTGGCGGGCATTCCGGGAATCTCGGTGCCGTGCGGTGAGACACGGGAGAAGTTGCCGATCGGATTACAGATTCTGGGCAAGCACTTTGATGAGGCGACAATTCTGCGGGTGGCGCACGCGTACGAGCAGGGTTGAGACTCCGCCGTCATTCTGCGGACTCGTAGTAGCTTTCTCCAGCACAGGCGCGGCACAACACTTTGCCTTCCCGGCGCACTTCCCTGCGGAAGTTGATCCCTTCACCGCATTCTGCGCAGACCACGCGTTCGCCCTTGTATCCGGGAAATTCTTCGGGCGGCAGATCGACTCTGACCCACTGCGTCGCGAATAAATCGTCGTCAGAGATTTCGCGGTAAGCCAGCATCTGCTGCTGGTTCTTGCTTTCGATCTCAGGATGCAGTTCGCGAGCCAGCGCTTTGGATGATTCTTTGGCGGCGATGCGGATGGCCTTGCCGGTGCTCACGTCCACGAAAGTGGCCGCGACTTTGCCCCAATCGCGAAACTTCAAGGCGCGCTTGCCGAGGCGGCATCCGGTGACGACAGCCACGGCATCGGTGGCGCAGCGATCGATTTCAACGAATGTGACCAGGCGCTTGCGATCTTTTCCATGGGGATCGTCGATGCCGAGTCTCTGCAAACCGAGCATCGCGAGACGCACGCCCAGAACTTGGCCGGCGCAGAGGTGTCCGTGGGCTTGTTCCGCATCGCGAAGGTAGTCGTCGAGGGATTTCACAAAAGAAGCTGCCAGCGATCAGCCGTCAGCTTTCAGCTTAGCATCGCTGCAGGCGACCCCGCAGACATGATTATTTTCTGCGCCAGCGGATGCCGTCTTTGGTGATTTCGACGAGAATTCCGGCGTCAGCGAGTTCGCCGCGAAGGGCGTCGGATTTTTTGAAGTCGCGGCTGCTGCGGGCTGCCTTCATTTCGGCGATCTTGGCTTCGATGTCCGCGTCCGAGAGTTGGCCGGACTGGATGGCCTCGCGCAATGCGTCGCTGATGTCCTTTTCGCGGCCTTCTTTCATCGCCCAATCGAGAACCAGTTTCATCTTTGGAACGTCATCGTCATCGAGCACGGCGAAAATCTCGTCGAATTTAGTTAACGCCGTGAGCAGTGGCACGACGTCATCCTTTTTTACGCCACCGGTGTCGAACGCGGTGTTGGCCTGGCGGACCATTTCGAAGATGGCGGCTTGCGCCTGCGCGGTGTTGAGGTCGTCGTCGAGCGCGGCGCGCATGCGATCGACAGTCTCGGTGGCCAGGGACTGCATCTGCGGGCTCGAACCTGCCTCGAAGGTTCCCGCGCTCAAGCGGAGACGGAAGTTGCGCAAACGTTCCACCGAGACGGCAGCCTGCTTGAGGCCGTCGAAGGTGAAATTCAGCTGATTGCGATACGGGACGGACGTCAGCAGATAGCGGAGGGACGAAGGTTTGTGTCCTTTGAGAACGAGGTCGCGGAGGGTAAAGAAATTTCCCAGGCTCTTCGACATCTTCTCGCCTTCGACGAGCAGGAATCTGGCGTGAAACCAGAAATGGGCGAAGGGCTTGCCGGTCAGCGATTCCGATTGCGCGATTTCGTTTTCATGATGCGGAAAAACCAGATCTTCGCCTCCGGCGTGCAGATCGAAACTATCGCCAAGTTCTTCCATCGACATGACTGAGCATTCGAGATGCCAGCCCGGGCGGCCCGGCCCAATCGTCGAATCCCAAGAAGCTTCGCCCGGCTTGGGAGCCTTCCAGAGCGCGAAATCACGGGCGCTGTCTTTATCGTATTCGTCGACGTCGACACGGGCGCCATCGAGCATGCCGCTGAAATCGCGCTTGGAGAGCTTGCCGTACTGGGGAAATTTGGCGATGCGGAAATAGTAGGAGCCATCATCGGTGCGGTAGGCGAAGTCTTTGGCGACGAGCTTCGTGACGAACTCCGCCATCTCGGGAATGTGCTCGGTAGCGCGCACCAGCGTGGGCTGCTCGATGCCAATCATGGCCGCATCTTCCAGGAATGCCTTCTCGTATTTCGCGGTGTACTGCTGCACCGTAAGGCCTTCGCGGGCGGAGTTGCGAATGATTTTGTCGTCCACGTCGGTGATATTCATGACGTGGCGCACTTTGTATCCGCTCTGGCGTAAGTAGCGCCGCAGGAGATCGACGGCCACGAACGTGCGAAAGTTGCCGATGTGTCCGTAATCGTAGACGGTAGGCCCGCAAGCGTACATGCGGACTTCCGAATCGCGAAGAGGACGGAACTCCTCGACCTGGGACGACATCGTGTTGAAGAGACGAAGGGCCATAGTGAATTTCGTGCTAGAGACGAACTCTAGATTCTAGGGGCCGGGTGAAAAGCGGGTCAAATCGGCGTTCAGGAAGCATGAGTCTGCGCCGGAGGCAGGGCGTGAGTGTGCTCGCGCAAACGCTGTTGGACGAGAATCACATAGTGCAGTGCCGAGACGATGGTGAAGATAAACGTCGCGCGCAGAAAAACGGTGCGGGCAATCCAGACCCAGCGTTCGCGATAAATTTCGAGCAAGAGTACAAAAAACACGGCGCTGATCTGCGAAAACGTATTGGCTTTGCCGAAAATGCTCGGGCGGAAATTGCGCAACCCGGCGATGGCGAAGAGCACGGCGCTGGCGGCGAGGATGGAAATGTCTCGGCTGAAAACTACCACGGTAAATTTCCACGGAATTTTGTGAAGGATTGAGAGCACGAGGAACATAGTGCTGAGAAGGAGCTTGTCGGCAATGGGGTCGAGATACTGTCCCAGCAGTGTTTGCTGATGAAGAGTGCGGGCGAGCAGGCCGTCGAGGCCGTCGCTAAAGCCGGCAATCACGAAAACCACGAGAGCCCAGCGATAGTGGCCGTCCACCAGATGGATCACGATGAATGGGACGAAGACCATCCGCAGCAAGGTGAGCTGGTTTGGGGCGGTCAGAACCTGCGAGAGTTTCACGCATGCTCCTTGGACGTCTGCGATCCAGATGCGTCGGAGCGCGCGGTTTTGCCGGAGTCATTCCGGGTGAGGGTAAGGGCCGCCGATGGCTCGAGGCCGGTCTTGGCGAGAAAGCGTTGAGATAGAGAAGGCAGGCTGCCGTCGGGCAGGTCGAGTTCGACGCGCTCGATCCGGTGCATAGGGAAGAAAACGACAGCCGGGGTGAACGGTTCGCCGTCGCGGACCATTACCGTGAGATCTTCGAAGGACGCGAGTTCAGCTCCGCTCAGGCTGAGACCTTCGGGGGCGAGCGCCAGAATCATCCCCCAGAACTTTTCACGCGGATTGGAGAGCGTGGCGATGACCACGGCTCCGGGCAAAAACGGTCCACCCGATCTCAGGTGGCCGGCGGTACCGTCGCTGGGCGATTTCTTTGCCATCCCAAGATTGTCGCTGGGAGGAACGTGCATTGCAAATCCTGTCCAGGCTCGGATCGAAAGTCATAACTTTGGGCCGACGCCGGACTCCGGTATGCTGGGCGGACATGCACGCCGACACGGCAAGCCCGGTGATTGAGTTTCTGGATGTTTCTTATCGCGTCGAGGGGACGCAAGTGCTCTCGGGGCTGAGTCTGCAGGTAGCACGGGGAGAAACGCTGGTGCTGCTCGGGCGCAGCGGCTCGGGAAAGACAACGACATTGAAGCTGGTGAACCGGTTGGTTACGCCTACGTCGGGTGAGATTCGTGTGGACCGTGTACCGAATGCGCAAGCCGACGTAATTCGATTGCGAAGGCGCATTGGCTATGTCATCCAGGATGTCGGCTTGTTTCCGCACTTCACGGTCGAACGAAATATCGGGCTCGTTCCTAAAATTGAAGGTTGGGCGGACGAGCGGATTCGTGAGCGGATGCAAGAATTGATGCAGCTGGTGGGGCTGGCGCCGGAGTTGGCATCGCGTTATCCGCGCCAGCTGTCGGGAGGGCAGCGGCAGCGCGTGGGAGTAGCGCGGGCGCTGGCGGCCGATCCGGAGATTCTGCTCATGGACGAACCGTTCGGCGCGCTCGATCCGCTGACGCGTGACGAACTGCAACGCGAATTTCTGTCACTGCAGGAGAGGCTTCACAAAACCGTGGTCTTCGTAACCCATGACCTTCGGGAGGCGTTGCGGCTGGGGACGCGCATCGCGCTCATGGAGGCGGGAAAGCTGGTCACGGTGCTGGCGCCAGAGGAGTTTTTGAAGTCGAGCGATCCGTGGGCGTCTGCTTACGTCAGGGCCTTTGAAAACGGCGCCGAGCCCGCGGCAAATCGAGGCGCGTCATGAACTTCGTTCGATTTATCCTGCAAAACCATACGCAAGTCCTGCAATTGACATTGGAACATCTCTGGTTGGTTGGCCTATCCACAGCATTTGCGGTGGTGATCGGGGTGCCACTTGGAATTGTGATTGCGCAACGGCCACGACTGAATAAGCCTGTGCTGGCAAGCGCGAACATCATTCAGACAATTCCGAGCCTGGCGCTCTTCGGATTTCTCCTGCCGGTGCCGTGGCTGGGAGAACGGTCCGACCGGCTGGCAATTTTGGCGCTGACTCTGTACGCGCTGTTGCCGATCATTCGAAACACGTACACAGGGATTCGCGGGGTTGACCCGGCGGTGGTGGAGGCGGGGCGCGGCATGGGACTCACCGAATCCCAGCTTCTGTTTCAGGTGGAGTTGCCGCTGGCAGTGAGCGTAATTCTTTCGGGCGTTCGAGTGGCAGTCGTGATTTCGGTGGGGCTCGCGACTATCGCGGCCGCAATCGGTGCGGGAGGGCTAGGCGAGTTCATCTTTCGCGGACTGGCGATGGTGGATGACCGGGTGATTCTTGCGGGGGCGATTCCGGCGGCGGTTCTGGCTTTGCTGGCGGACTTCGGGGTGGGATGGCTGGAGAGGCGGTTGCGCGCGCAATGACGCTGCTCCGGACTAGCCTGTGCGCTCTGATACTGGCGGGGGCAACGCTGCTGCTGTCGTGCGCGCCATCTCACTCCAATCGCATCGTGGTTGGATCGAAGAACTTCACCGAGTCCTTCATTCTGGGCGAACTCATTGCGCAACAGATCGAAAATCACACCCATCTTAAGGTGGACCGGCGCTTTTATCTGGCGGGAACTTACATCTGCCAGCAGGCGATGCTGGCCGGACGAATCGATATTTATCCGGAGTACACTGGAACTGCGCTGACCGCGGTCCTTAAACAACAGGCCAGCAGCGATCGCGCGGAGGTCTACAGGCGCGTGAAGACTGAGTACGAGCGCCGCTTCGGGCTGACGCTGGGGCCACCGTTCGGATTCAACGACACGTTCGCCATGGAGATTCGGGGAGAGGATGCCCGCCGGCTCAATCTCAAAACGCTTTCGCAGGCCGCAGCGTTCACTCCGCAATGGCGGGCGGGTTTTGGCTACGAGTTCATGGAACGGCCTGACGGATATCGAGGCCTGGTTGCGGCTTACGTGCTGCGTTTCGCCGAGCAACCGCGCATCATGGACTTGGGCTTGTTGGCGCGGGCGTTGAAAGATCATCAGATTGATTTGGCCGCCGGCAATGCGACCGATGGGCTGATCCCTGCGCTCGACTTGTTTGCCCTGGAAGATGACCGCCATTATTTTCCACCCTATGAAGCCGTGGCGGTGATGCGCGATGAAATGGTGAAACAGCATCCCGAAGTGGCGCAGGCGCTGGCTGATTTGGGCGATAAGATTTCTGACGCCGAAATGCAGCGAATGAATTATGTCGTCGACGGCCAGCATCGCGATCCACAGGAAGTTGTTCGCGAGTTCTTGCGAGGAAAAAATCTTGTGCCATGAGAAGGCGGGTTCCGATTAAACATCGAGTGTGCCCTGCATCGTTAGCACGGCTTTGCCTCGCAGGATGACGCGCTCGCCCGCCATCTCGCACCAGAGTTCTCCACCTCGTGCGGATAATTGACGCGCATGTAGCTGGGACTTGCCCAGGCGCTTTGTCCAATAGGGTGTGAGCGCGCAGTGCGCTGAACCGGTGACCGGATCCTCTGGAATGCCGTACCCGGGCGCGAAAAAGCGCGAGACAATATCGGAACTTTCTCCCGTGGCACTCACCGATACAGGGTAGGGATGCAGTTGCCACAGCATTCGAGTATCCGGCTGAAGGTTCTGGATTGCCGCTTGATTCTCCATGACGACGAAATAGGTTTCGTTCACCTCCAGCACCTCCGAAGGTTTTGAACGGAGCCCGAGTGCCTGGGACAGTTTCTCGGGCGCATCGAATGTGGGCTTCGGAAACAGGGCGGGAAAATCCATCGACAGGAGTTCCCCCTCATTGCGGACAGTTACATTGCCCCTGAGCTGGGTGGCAAACTCGATCGAGTTGACCTGAGGACGTAACAACTTGAGGACTATAAAACCCGAGGCGAACGTGCCATGGCCGCAAAGTTTCAGCTCGCAAGTCCCCGTAAACCAGCGAATTTCATAGGCATCCGCACGTGGCACTAAAAATGCTGTCGCAGAAAGATTGTTTTCTGCAGCGACTTTGCGCAGCCAGCCGTCATCTAACCACGAGTTTAAAAGGCAGACTGCCGCGGGATTTCCGCTGAATGGTCGGTGGGGGAATGCGTTGACATAAAAGAGGGGTACGCGCATCGTCCCGATTTTACCGCGCCGTCATAAGTTGTCTCCTTTTCGAAGGACCGTACATCACACCGCTAGTGGAGGGTCGGAATGCTTACTGCTCAGAAGGCGCCCGCTGTAGCCAGTTCGCTGCTGCAGAAAATCCACGACGCCCGACAACAGAGTGACGCGCTATTCGACATCGTGCAGCCCAGTTCGATCTACGAACGGCCGATTCCAGAGCGCCATCGCATCATCTTTTATGTGGGGCACCTCGAAGCCTTTGACTGGAATCTGCTGCACGAGAATGTCTTTGGGCTGCAGAGCTTCCATCCCGAATTTGACCGGCTTTTTGCGTTCGGAATTGACCCGGTTGGCGGGGGCTTGCCTGACGACCAACCCGCGGACTGGCCCTCACTCGACAGCGTGCGGGCTTACGTACTTAAGATCCGCGCGGCGCTGGACGACAAGCTTGCCAGCGGAGTCTTAGATGACGAGGCTCACAGGCGCGATGGTTTTCCGTTGGCCACCTTGCTCAACGTAGCGATTGAGCACCGGCTCATGCATGTTGAGACGCTCGCATACATGTTCCATCAGCTACCCCTAAACCGCAAAGTTTTGCAACTCAATTCCCCCGCTCCTTCTGCTCCCACTGCAAAGAACCGCGTGATCTCGATCCCGGGTGGAGAGGCGACCCTTGGCTTGGCGCGCAATGGCTCAGAGTTTGGCTGGGACAATGAATTCGAAAAGCACACGGCGCACGTCCCCGCCTTTGAAATTGATCAATACATGGTCACGAACCGGCAGTATCTCGAATTCATGAATGCCGGCGGATACGAGAACCGGGCGCTGTGGAGCAACGACGATTGGGATTGGAAGGACGCGCACAACGTTTCACATCCAGTGTTCTGGCATAAGTCGCGCGACGGATGGAATTATCGCGGCATGTTTGAGGAGTTCCCGCTGCCGCCAGAGTGGCCGGTTTATCTGAGCCAGGCGGAAGCAGCGGCCTACGCGCGCTGGGCCGGCAAGACACTGCCAACGGAAGAGCAGTGGCATCGTGCAGCCTACGGATCTCATGACGGAAGCGAACGGCGCTACCCCTGGGGCAATGAAGCGCCTGATTCGAGATTTGGGAATTTTGATTTTCAACGATGGGATCCGGCACCCGTCAATGCCTATCCGCAAGGTCAGAGCGCGTTTGGAGTGGAAGGCATGGTGGGCAACGGATGGGAGTGGACTTCGACACAGTTCGCACCGTTCCCCGGATTCGAGCCGTTCCCGTTTTATCGCGGCTACTCGGCCGATTTCTTCGATGGCAAACACTTCGTCATGAAAGGCGGTTCGCCGCGCACGGCTGCCTGCATGCTGCGCCCAAGCTTCCGAAATTGGTTCCAAGGGCATTACCAGTACGTGTACGCCGGATTCCGCTGCGTCAATCTCTGATTTGAGGAACTCTCTATGCTCGTTCATGCGATCCCCAGCAATGTGGTTTATGAATTCGCTGCCGATGTACGCGCGGGTTTGACTCGGGCGGGACAGAAGGAACTTCCCTCCAAATACCTTTACGATGATGTGGGCTCGGCCCTGTTTGAAGTGATCAGCCACCTGCCGCAATACGGGCTGACGCGGGCCGACGAACGACTGCTGCGGAGGCATGCCTCGGAGATTGTGGACCGGGTGACCGGTCCGGTGGCAGTCACCGAACTGGGCAGCGGCAGCGGGCGCAAAACGCGCTGGATCCTAGAGGCGTTTTGCCGGAGGCAGCGCACCTCGTATTATCCGATTGAAATCTCGCATTCGGCGCTGATGATGTGCGCGCGGGAGCTCAGCGACATCGATGCGATCAGCATTGTGGGCTTCGAGCGTGAGTACCTCGATGGACTGCTCGAGGTCGCTGCCTATCGCAAGAAGGGCCAGAAGCTGCTGGTGTTATTCCTCGGCAGCACGATTGGGAATTTCGACCGTCCGGCAGGCATCAAGTTCCTATCGCAAGTGCGCAGCGTCCTGCAACCGGGCGATTCCCTGCTGCTCGGCACGGATCTGGAAAAGCCGACGTGGCAACTGCTGCAGGCTTACGACGACGAACTCGGGGTGACGGCGGCGTTCAATTTGAACCTGCTGGGCCGCGTCAACCGGGAACTCGGCGCCGACTTTGACCTCGCCCAGTTCGCGCATTTCGCCAGGCTCAACCACGAGGCGCGGAGCGTCGAGATGCATCTGCGGTCGAAGCGGCGGCAGGTCGTGACCATTCCGGCGGCTGAAGTTGTGGTCGAGTTTCAGAAAGACGAATCCATCTGGACCGAGAGCAGCCACAAGTACACAACCGGCGAAATCGTCCAGGCTGCGCACAATGCGGGCTTCCGTTGCGAGGTGCAGTGGATTGACGAACAGTGGCCTTTCGCGGAAAATCTGCTGATTGCCGAATAGAAAGAGCGGCGGCAGGAAGAGCGAATCAACGGTGAGTGGAACGCCTCAGTTCGAACGGCGCCACGCACGCAGGTTGATCGCGCTGACCACAATGCAGAAAACGTTGGCTGGGATAAAGCCGAGTTGCTCGGTGCGGAGCCCAATCACGCAAATGATGGCGCTATTGACTCCGGCCAAGGCCCAACCTTCCCAGCACCGTCGGCCCACGAGAATGGTGGACGCGATGGTCAATATGCAAGAAAGATAATCAAGCCGCAACACGAAAGCAGCACCTCCGAGAAATATTGTGAGCGAAAGAGACGGCTTTTTGATGTGATTGTGGCCTTTCGTCACATGACGGAGGTCACTTGACCCGAGCGCGCAGCGATTTGGAGGAACCATGGCGAGCCAATGCACTCATCTGGATCAAATCAAAATCAAGAAAACCAACAAGCATGTCTGTGAAGACTGCGTGAAGACGGGCGATTCATGGGTCCACCTGCGCATGTGCATGATTTGCGGACATGTCGGATGTTGCGATTCCTCGAAGAACAAGCACGCCACCAAGCATTTTCACGCGGTCAAGCATCCGCTGATGCGCTCGGTTGAGCCGGGTGAGTCATGGGTGTGGTGCTACGTGGACGAAACCATGGCCGGGGAACTAGAGGCCTAAGCCTCCGGTTCGCAACGGCGGCACTTCGCACTGGCGAGTAAGATTCATGCGACTAGGTGGCCCGCTTCCGTATCTAATGGCTTATTCAGATCTGGGAGGGTGCTTAGCGTCCGTTTTCAAAGCTGAGAGCGTTCATGCCGAAACCTATTTTGCTGACGGTGGATGACGATCCCGATGTTTTGCGGGCGATCGAGCGCGATCTGCGATCACAATATGGAGCGGAGTACCGCGTCATCAGCAGCGATTCGCCAGAAGGCGCCCTCGATTTGCTGAAAGGGCTGAAAGTTCGCAATGACGCGGTCGCGTTACTGCTGGCGGACCAACGCATGCCGCATTTGGATGGAGTCGGTTTTCTGCAGGCAGCGAAGCAAACCTTCCCCGACGCGAAGCGCGCTCTGCTGACTGCCTATGCCGACACCAACGCTGCAATCAGCGCGATCAACGAGGCCAAGCTCGATTATTTCTTCATGAAGCCGTGGGATCCGCCCAGCGAGCATCTGTATCCTCAGCTTGACGATCTGCTGGAGGATTGGCGAGCTTCGTACCATCCCGCGTTTCAGGGAATTCGCGTGCTCGGGACCCGATGGTCTCCGCGCTCCTATGAACTACGTGATTTTCTGGCGCGCAGCCACGTTCCGTATCAGTGGATTGACGTGGAATCTTCGGCGAATGATCCGGAGACCAAGCGCCTGCTGGAGGCCCTGGGGTCGGACGCGAGTGAGCTTCCCGTGGTTTTGTTTCCCGATGGCGCAAAGATGCTGAACAGCGCGCCGGCGGAAGTTGCGCAGAAGGTAGGGATGCGAACGCGCGCGGATACAAGCTTTTTTGACCTGGCCATCGTTGGCGGAGGACCGGCTGGTCTGGCCGCTGCCGTCTACGGGGCGTCCGAGGGATTGAAGACCGTAATTGTGGAGCGGGAAGCTCCGGGCGGACAGGCTGGGATGAGTTCGCGCATCGAAAACTATTTAGGATTCCCAGCCGGTCTCAGCGGGGGCGATCTGGCACGCCGGGCGGTCGCGCAGGCTCGGAAATTTGGCGTAGAGATCCTTGCGCCCCAATCCGTGGTCAACATGCGGACTGAGGGTCCATACCGCATTATCAAGCTCGCCGATGACAGCGAAATTTCCTGCCACGCTTTGATGATTGCTACCGGAGTGCAGTGGAGGCGGCTGGAGGCTCCGGGAATCGACCGGCTACAAGGCGCGGGCGTTTACTATGGCGGCGGAACCACGGAAGCATTGTCGTGCAAAGGAGAGATGGTCTACGTGGTGGGCGGCGCGAATTCTGCCGGCCAGGCGGCGATGAACTTTTCCAAATACGCCGAGCGCGTGGTGATTCTGGTGCGCGGCGATTCGCTCTCGAGCACGATGTCGCAGTATTTGATCGACCAGATCAACGAGACTCCCAATATCCAATTGTGGACCCATGCCAGCCTGGCCGAGGCCCATGGCGACACGCACCTGGAAGAGATTTCGGTGCTCTGTTCAGACACTAACAAAGTGGAGCGTGTTCCAGCGAGTTCGATGTTCATTTTCATCGGGGCTTTGCCGCGCACGGACTGGCTGGGTGATGCCGTAGTGCGCGACGATCGCGGCTTCATACTTACGGGACCCGATCTGATGCAGGGCGGGCAGCGTCCGAAGGGATGGGCGCCTGACCGCGATCCGTTCCTGCTGGAAACGAATGTTCCCGGTATCTTTGCAGTGGGCGATGTACGGCACGGTTCGGTGAAACGAGTTGCCTCCGGAGTTGGCGAAGGGTCTGTGGCAGTGCAATTCATCCATCAGTACTTGAGCAAGGTCTAAATGGCGGAAGCGCGCGAACTCCTGGGGCAGGTGCCTGCATTCGTGGGCCTGCCCGACGATCAGGTCGAGTGGTTTTTGAGCCAGTGCCAAGAATTGTCGCTCAACGCCGGAGACACTTATGCGCGGCGCGGCGACCCTGCGGAAGCGATGTTCGTGTTGCTCGAAGGGGAATTCCAGTGGCGTGGGGAACTGGCCGGGGACACGATGGTGCGCGATATTAAGGCCGGCGAAGTCACAGGAGTTCTGCCGTTTTCGCGAATGAAGCAGTACACGCTGAGCGGGCGGGCGCTGACGACGGGGCGAGTGCTGCGATTTCCCGCAGCGCTTCTTCCACAGTTGGTGCAGAAAATGCCTGAGCTGGCGACGCGGCTGGTTGGCATGATGTCGGACCGGATCCGCGAAGCCACTCGCTTTGAGCAGCAACGCGACCGGCTGGCTTCTCTGGGCAAGCTATCTGCGGGCCTTGCACATGAACTCAACAACCCGGCGTCGGCGGCGAAGCGCGCCACCAGCCAGCTTCGCGACCTGTTGAAGCGGGTCCGGGACGCAAGCCATGAACTGGGAAAGCTAAATCTCACCGTAGAACAGCGATCCGAGATTGAGAAGCTCGAGACTTCCCTTACTCAAACCGATGGAACTCCACCGGATCCGCTGACAACCAGCGCATTAGAGGATCAGATCGATTCGCTGCTTCGGAGCCACGGACAACAGGATCTCTGGCAGCTCGCGGCCGATCTGGCGCGCAGGAATTTCAAGCCTGAGGCCTTGGAGCAACTGTTCGCGACGCTCGATTCCGGTGCCGCCCGCGCAGCACTGGTCAGGATTTCAACTACCGTAGAAATCGCCGGCTTGTTGAATGAAATTGAGAGTAGTGCTACGCGAATCTCTGACCTTGTGCGGGCCATCAAGGAATACACGTTCATGGACCAGGCTCCGCTCCAGAACGTGGACGTGGTCAAGACGCTGGAGACCACACTAACGATCCTGAATCACAAACTGAAACGCGGAGTCAGCGTGCAGCGCGATTACCAGCAGGTGCCTTTGCTGGTGAATTCCTACGGCAGCGAACTCAACCAGGTGTGGACCAACCTGATCGACAACGCCATCGACGCCATGAACGGAAAAGGAGATCTGCGCGTGCATACCTACCGCGAAGACGATTGCGCTGTGGTTGAAATTCGCGATAACGGCCCGGGGATTTCATCCGAAGTTTTGCCGTACATTTTCGATCCGTTCTTCACCACCAAGGGAGTGGGCGAGGGCACCGGGCTCGGCCTCGATACGGCCCAGCGCATCGTGAAGAAGCATCGAGGGAACATTCAGGTACACTCCAAACCCGGAGACACCTGCTTTCAAGTGCGCCTGCCTTTGGCGGAGAGCGCAAACTAGTCGGGATCATTTCCTTCCCTAACGTGGGATCATTTACCATCGCCTCCGAGGAAGCGACGCGAATGGATGTACATCTCATTGACGGCACTTATGAACTGTTCCGCTACTTCTTCGCGGTGCCGTCTGCCACCGACGTGAACGGCCTGGAGATTGGCGCGGTTCGAGGCGTGCTGGGTACGGTTCTAACTATGATCGAGGCCGGTGCGACTCACCTCGGAGTTGCTACCGATCATGTGGTCGAGTCTTTTCGCAACGACCTTTATCCCGGATACAAGACGAGTGAGGGCGTGCCTCCGGAATTGCTGTCGCAATTCCCGATTCTCGAAGAAGCCCTGCAGGCGATGGGAATTGTGGTATGGCCAATGACTTATTTCGAAGCGGACGACGCGCTGGCGTCTGCGGCAGCGAAAGCGGCGCTGGATCAGCGAGTGAACCAGGTTTTGATCTGTACACCGGACAAAGACCTCAGCCAGTGCGTGGTTGACACGCAGGTTGTGCAGTTGGACCGCCGGCGGGAGATTGTGCGCGACGAAGCCGGAGTGGAAGCAAAGTTCGGAGTTAAGCCCCACTCGATCCCGGATTATCTGGCCCTGGTCGGCGATAGCGCAGACGGTTTCCCCGGCATTGCTGGATGGGGAACGAAAGCCGCATCGCTCGTGCTGTCGCAGTATCCGCATCTTGAGGACATTCCCAAAGATTGCCGGCAGTGGCATCCCTCGATCCGACGGGCGCGGCCTTTGGCGGAATCGTTGTTCAGTTCATGGAACGACGCTTTGCTGTTCCGGACTCTGGCCACTCTGCGGCTTGACGTTCCTGTGTTTGATTCCGTAGATGAACTCGCCTGGAAGGGACCGCGGACGGAGTTCGTGGAGTGCTGCCGGAGGATGAATTCCGCGGGGCTGCACCGTCGGGCCACAACCGGGACGCCATCGGTGGCTGCATCGCGTTAAGAGGGATCAGCCGCAGCGAGCGTGATAAAATCATGTCCTAATACAGCCTGAAACCGAGGCTGCAGTATCAAACCGCGTAGGCGCGTAGCTCAGTTGGTTAGAGCGCTACCTTGACACGGTAGAGGTCAGGAGTTCGAGTCTCCTCGTGCCTACCATTTATTTCATTGAATCTTCGAGTGATCATCGCATGCGCCCTGGGCGCTCTGGTCCGGGCCGAGCAATTCATGCCGCCTCAGCGGACCCGCCAAATTCTTTGAGGTCTACCTAGTTCTGAATGCCCGAAAGGGATTCAGCCCCGGACTATTCGGAGGAGCGGATTCCGTACTTGGTGAGCTTGTAGGCCAGAGCACTGCGGGAGAGTCCCATACGGCGCGCGGCTTCGGCTTGCGCTCCGCGGGTGGAATTCAAGGTGCGAAGAATGAGTTCCTTCTCTGCGCCTTCGAGAACGCCGGTGAGGTCAAACGAATCAGCAAAGGGAATGGAAAGCCCGGGGGCATGAGCGCTACCGTTGCCGCTCGCGGGCACGGCTTCTTGCGACGCGAGAGGCAAGTCAGCGGCGCCGATCTCCTGATTGCTGGTCAGAATGTAGGCGCGCTCGATCAGGTTCTTCAACTCGCGCAGGTTTCCCGGAAAGCGGTATTGCTGAAGTTTTTGCAAGGCTTCAGGAGTCAGCCTGCGCTTCGCCATCTTCAGTTCGGTCGCAATCTGGTGGCAGAAGACATCGCTCAGGCCGGCAATGTCGTCACGCCGGTCCCGCAATGGCGGAATGTGGATGGGAACGACGGCTAGCCGGTAGAACAGATCCTCGCGGAACAAGCCTTCCTTGACTCGCCGGTCCAGATTGCGGTGAGTCGCTACCAGGACGCGGACGTCGACGTGCCGCGGCCGCGTGGAACCGACGCGCAACAGTTGACCGTCGGTGAGAATCCGAAGGAGTTTGGCTTGAGCAGCCAGCGACATCTCGCCGGCCTCATCGAGGAATAGCGTGCCCTCATGGGCGGCCTCGAACAATCCCTGGCGCTGGCGGTCCGCGCCCGTGAATGCGCCTTTCTCATGACCGAAAAGCTCACTTTCGAGAAGAGTCTCGGTGAATGCGGCACAGTTCACGGCAACGAAGGGCTTGGCCGCTCTGGGACTATTGCGGTGGATGGCGCGGGCAACGAGTTCTTTGCCGGTGCCGGTTTCACCTGTAATAAGGACAGTGGCGCTGGTGGGAGCTACGCGGGAAATTCGTTCGCGCACCTCGGCGATCGCTGCGCTGTCCCCGTAAATTTCAGAGGTTCCTTCCAGGCGGACGACCGCATCCTTCAGCAGGATGTTTTCGCGGAGCAAACGAGTGCGCTCGCAGGCACGGCGCACGGTGGCCCGCACGACCTCGGGCTGAAACGGTTTGGTGAGGAAATCGAAGGCTCCCTGGCGCATGGCTTCCACGGCGAGTTCGATGGTCGCCACGGCGGTCAGAAGAATCACGGGGAGCGTCGGGTCGTTTTCGTGCGCCGAGTGGAGAACGGATAAGCCTTCTCCGTCCGGCATTTTTTGATCGGTGATGATTGCGTCGAAATCATTCGCGGCCAGACTGCGTTGGGCTTCCTCGACGCCGGGGGCTTCCCATATCTGATGCTGGTCCTGGCGCAGATTCGAGGCGAGAATGCGGCGCATGCTCGGTTCGTCATCGACAATTAAAATTCTTCCCATTGTTTCTGGCTTTCTATTCGTGCTTGTCATTCCAGGCTGAAAGGATCAGGGAAAAACAAACTCGGTCCGGACTGTTGGCGGCGATCACAAGATCTCCTCCTTGAGCCCGGGCGATATTGCGGGCGATGGCCAACCCCAGTCCGGTTCCGCGAGGCTTGGTAGTGAAAAACGGCTCAAAGATTCTGCCCAGCACTCCCTCTGGAATCGGCGGGCCTGCGTTCTCCACATCAATGCAGACCTTCTGATTTCCGTTATGACTGCGGAGAATGATCGTGCTACCTGCCGGAGAAGCATCGACTGCATTCAGCACCACGTTCATCAATGCCTGCTGCAACTGGCCGGAGTCGGCCCGGACCATCAGGTCTTCGGGAGCTACGACCTCGAAGCGAATGCCTTTTTTGCTCGCGTGTGCCCGGGAGGCATCGGCAACATAGGCCAGCGAGTCAGAGACTGAAGTCTCCGTCAACTGCGACGGACGCGCGCTGGCATAGTCCAGAAAATCGGTGGTCAACTGGCTAAGGCGATTGGCTTCGTCGGCAGCAATCCCGAACATCTCTTCGCGCTCTTCTCCCGAAAGTTGCTTGGCAGTCGCAATGGAACTCGCGATCATCGCAACCGGATTGCGGAGTTCGTGAGCGATCGCACTCGAAAGGCGCCCCATAGCGGCTAATCTTTCCTCGCGCAGCAGTTGCTCGCGTGTTCTCTCGAGTTCAAGCACGTTGTTTGCCAGTCGGAGTTCCTTCTGGCGCAGGTCAGCAACCAGCAGCCACACTAAGACGCCTACGATGCCGAATAGCAGCGAGGCCGTACCGGCTTCGAAGTATTCGCCGACATCGGTCGGCGGATGCCTGGAGTAGAACCACCACACCTGCCAGAACAGCGAAACATCGACGACAGCGACCACGCCCAACACCGCGAGCAATTCGAAGCGAAGCGCCGCCTCCAGAACCGGCAGCGCCAGCAGCACAAAATAGGGTGTGTCCTCCTTGTCCGTCAGCAGAGCCAATACGGACGCAAGAGTGAGGTTCAGCGCAACCGACGCCCATGTCAGGGCGGTAAGTGCCACTGGCGTCAAAGGTTTGGAGAGGCGCTGGAGCCAGAGCCATTCCGCGCTTTTGAGGATGAGCCCAATCCCGGCGGCTACGATGAGCAGAAGCGGAGGTTTTCCCCAGAACGAGGCAAAGTAGAAATGCAAGCACAACAGCACGGCCAGAATCAGGAGATTGAGGACGATGAAGATCGATTCCTGACGTCGAAAGGAGGAAAGGTCCGAAGCCAGCAAGGATTGGGACGGAAATATTTTTCTAAGCACGTCTCAGCCCTCCCGCGCGAGGCAGGCACAGCGCACCGCGAGGCGAGTCACCGCTGCATTAAGGATGCTTCGCTTGATATGGCTCCGTATGTGACCCGAATCACGATTTGTGCCACGGCGCCTGGGCTGGGAACTGGCCGAAACGGGTCTTCTGTACAAGAAACTTTCGACTTCGCGTTCAGAAATCTTTACGGAACTCGCATGTCTTAATCGTGCCGCCCTTCGCAAACGCGCCGAATGTTCTGGGGGATGCATCCCAGTTCGACACCGCACAAATCTGCTTGGTACGGAGTGTACCTTCGGTCACTAGTGCGCTCCGTCACTGACAGCTAGACTGCAGCCAATTATCACTGGTGTTCGAGGTGCGAGGTATCGCGCGAGGGGCGAGTGCAAGGCAAGGCGAGGCTAAGATCTCTACCGACGACGCGGCGCGCAGGAGCTAAGAACCGGAACACTTGGTTGCTCTCGCTGCAGCTTTTGTTAGGTGCGGTCATTTTCTGCGCTGGCTTCATCGCAGTGCCAAACGCTTCGGCGCAGATTTCTCCCGGACCGCTGTCGCGCCCGCATCAGTCTCTCAACGGAGCGACGAACTGCGCCAGTTGCCACAAATTTGGCGGCCAGGCGGCGCTGAAATGTCTGGATTGTCACGCTGAGATTGCGAACAGGCTCTCGGCGCACAAGGGCCTACACGCCACCTACAACATTCCCGGAGGTTCAAGCCAGGAGTGCGCGCGCTGCCACTCCGAGCACAACGGCGAAGAGTTTCCGCTGATCAAGTGGGATATCAAGAGCTTCAATCACAAAGAAACCGGATATGCCCTCGAAGGCAAGCATGCAGGGTTGGCCTGTAACAAGTGCCATAACCCTTTGCACATCTCTGCTCAGGACCGCGTGGGCATCAAGATCAAGGATCTGAACCGCACGTATCTCGGCCTCTCCACCGGATGCATTAGCTGTCACGAAGATCAGCACAAAGGCCGACTTGGTACGAGCTGCCAGCAGTGCCACAATTTCCAGGACTGGAAAACCATCAGCGCCACGCAGTTCGATCACTCGAAGACGCGTTATCCGCTGACCGGCCTGCATGGCCAAGTGCAATGCGCCAAGTGTCACACAAACGGCCCCGACGGCAAGCCGCAGTATGTGGGTATTCCTTTCAGCCAGTGCTCCGATTGCCATAAGGATCCGCACCACGGCAGCTTTGCGCAAGGCTGCCAATCGTGCCATAACACAAACGGCTGGAAGAAAGTCTCACTGCAATCGGTGAATGAACGTTTCGACCATTCGAAGACCAAGTTCCCGCTGCAGGGCAAGCACGTGAGCGTGGATTGCGCGCAATGTCACGCCAACGGAGATTTCAAAAAGCCGCTCGCATTCCAGAAGTGCATGGATTGCCACAAGCCCGATCCGCATAAGGGCCAGTTCGCCAAGCGTGCGGATGGCGGGGAGTGCGCCTCATGCCACACGGTGAATGGCTGGAAGCCCTCAACCTTCACGGTGAAGGACCACGCCGCCAGCGCGTACCCGCTGCAGGGCGCGCATGCGCGCCTGGAGTGCGCCAAGTGCCACGTGCCCAAGGGCAAGGACACGCTATTCAAAATCAAGTTTGAGCGCTGTACGGACTGTCACGCCGATAAGCATGCGGGGCAGTTTGCCGCGGCACCCTACTTCAACGCATGTGACCGCTGCCACAATCTGGAGGCCTATAAGCCTTCCACCTTCAGCCTGGCGAAGCACAAGCAGACCCGCTTCGTGCTGACAGGCGGGCATGTCGCGGTGCCCTGCTCCGACTGCCACAAGGAATCAGCAGAGTTCCAGCCGAAGGCGGCGGTGTACCACTGGAGCAACCTCAACTGCACCAGTTGCCATAGCGATCCGCATAAAGGTCAATTCAAAGATCGCATGCAGCAGGCGCGGGCCGATGGTTCGGTGGCGGGATGCGAAGCCTGTCACACCACGAAGACGTGGAAAGAGCTTTCTGGCTTCGACCATTCCAAGACGAAGTTCGTGTTGCTGGGAGCGCACCGCGCGACGCCGTGCATGGACTGCCACAAACCTCCAAATCTTGAGACCAAGTTGATCAACGTGGACTTCAAGGCCGCACCGACAAAGTGCGAGGACTGCCATGAAGACATCCACGGAAAACAGTTCGCCGTAGCCGACGTTACGCGCTGTGCGGAGTGCCACAACAGCATGAAGTGGAAGCCCTCGCTTTTCGACCACGAGAAGCGAACCACATTCCCGTTGCGCGGTGCACATCAGAATGTGCGCTGCGCCGAGTGTCATAAGCTGACCAAAGTGGTGGCGGCTCAGACCGTTCTGTTCTATAAGCCGACGCCGAAAGACTGCGCCGCCTGCCATGGGGCCACAAATCCGGTGCCCAAAATGAAACAGTCCGGATTCTAATCTTCCGAACATTCTTCAGCCCTTGACCAGGCCATCGCTGTGCTCTTCCGGGAGACAGAAGTTGTACAACCTTCCAGTATCGAGACACGGCGTTCTGGAATACTCAAAGTCGTTGCTCTTCGTGGCGCATGAACGCGCACTTTCTGTACACCGTCCAGTTTTTTTTACGCCAGTGATAATTGCAAAAAGTGCGAGGCAACGCGCAGAAGTTACATTTCACTCATAGTAATAGTGAACGTCACAGGAATTTGACCGATGAACGAATCGACGCTCAGACAGGGCCGTGCGTAATCTTCGCACAACGCGTTCGAGTCGCTACTCTAAGTGGACAGCAAATTGCATCCGTCGTCTTTAATCTTTCTACCGTTTGTTTTTGAATTGTAGTGACCAAGCAAGGGGCCGGTCATGTGGGCGTCTCGGGGCGTTCTTAAGCTGGTGGTGCTGATGGCAGTGGCGTCTTCCGGAATTTTCGGAAGAGCGCAGGAATCCGCAGGTACGCACAGCCCGCACGGAAATTTAAACACTCCGTGCCAGAACTGCCACACGGCAAGCGCGTGGAAACCGATCCGCGCGGTTCCTGAGTTCGATCACAATCAGACTCATTATCCACTTCGCGGCATGCACCAGTCTGTGACCTGCGTGCAGTGCCACGTGAAACCGGTGTTTTCGAATGTGGGGCAGCGCTGCCAGGACTGCCATGCCGACATTCACCGACGGCAACTGGGAGCGAACTGCGAGCAATGCCACACAGTCCAGGGATGGCAGGTGAGCGTGAAGCAGATCCAGCAGCATAACAATCGCTTTCCGCTTACCGGAGCGCATGCCGCCGTAGACTGCGACTCGTGCCACAAAGGAGCCGCTAGCAGCCAGTTTCAAACCATGTCGACCGAGTGCTATTCCTGCCACGCCGCAGATTTCAAGTCCGCGACTAACCCGAGTCATGTCAGTGGCGGCTTCTCCATCACTTGTAATAACTGCCACGGCACAGACAACTGGTTGAGCGCAAACTTCGATCACGCGTCAGTCGGGTTCCCATTATCCGGCGGCCACGCCGTACCTCCGCGGCTGTGCGCCGACTGCCACATCAACAACAATTACAATCTCACCAGCACGGCCTGCGTTACCTGCCATCTGAAGGATTATCAGGGAACCACCAATCCCAACCACGTGGCGGCCGCTTTCGCGCAGACCTGTCAACAGTGCCACAACACGACTTCGTGGTCGAATGCTTCATTCAACCACAACGCGACAGCCTTCCCCCTCACCGGCATGCACACAGTTCCACCGCGGCAGTGCAGCGATTGCCACGTCAACAATAATTACAACTTGACCAGCACGGCCTGCGTCACCTGTCACCTGAAAGACTTCCAGGGAACGACGAACCCGAATCACGTGTCGTCGAATTTTCCGCAAACCTGCAACCAGTGCCACAACACGACCTCGTGGCTGAATGCAACCTTCAACCACAGCAGCACTGGATTTCCCCTGACCGGTGCGCATACCTCCCCGCCGCGGCAGTGCACGGACTGCCACACCAACAACAATTACAACCTCACCAGCACGGCCTGCGTGTCGTGCCACCAGAATGACTACAACACCGCGACCACGCCAGTGAACCACATCGCGGCGGGATTCCCGACGACGTGCGAGACCTGCCACGACACCGTGCTCTGGACCGACGCCACGTTCAATCACACGACGACCGGATTCCAGCTGACAGGCGCGCACACTGTCCCGCCACGGCAGTGCACGGACTGCCACACCAACAACAATTATTCGCTGAACAGCACTCTGTGTTATTCGTGCCATCAGAAGGACTACAGCGGCACAAACAATCCTGCGCACGCGGCCGCCGGCTTTCCGACCACCTGCGAGTTATGCCACGACACCTCGGTGTGGACCGACTCGACGTTTAATCACAACAACACGGCCTTCCCCCTTACCGGCTCCCACGTCGTGCCTCCCCGCGTTTGTGCCGACTGCCACGTCAACAACAATTACACCACGCTGCCCACGACCTGCATCGGCTGCCACCAGACGGATTACAACAACACCACGAATCCCGGCCACGCGGCACAATCGCAGTTCTTCCCCACGACCTGCCAGAACTGCCACAACACCACAGCCTGGAGCGGCGCCACCTTTAACCACACCCAGTACACGCCATTCCCGACCAGCCATGGCAACGCCGGCAATGTGTGCTCGACCTGCCACACCAATTCGAACGACTACTCCGTCTTCCAGTGCACCGGATGTCATGGCGGCAATAACGCGAAGAATTTCCAGCACGACAACGTGCCTGGGTACGTCTACAACAGCATCAACTGTTACCAATGTCATCAGAACGGTCAGGGCGGCGGATAGCTTTGGCTCATAGGTTGCTCAGCAACAAGAAACGAGATGGCGGAAGCACCGAGTGTCAGGCTGCGAATGAAACGCCACCGAAAGTCAATCAAGCATGAAGGCAGTGCAGAAACACCTGGGGACCGTGATGCTGTTGCTCTCTTGTGCCGCGGCACAGACCGGCACGACGGCAACGGTGCAGCACGTGTCGGCGGTCCGGGCTGGCAGCGATTTGCGTGTAGAAATTACTCTTAGCGCGCCGGTCAAGCCTTCAGACGAAACTGCCGTTCACCCGGATCGAATCCTGCTGGATCTTCCTGATACCACCAGTGCCGCCGGCAACAGCAGCGTTGCGGTCAATGTAAATGGAGTGCGGCGGGTGCGCATCGGCCGGCATAGTGAAAGCCCACTGATCACCCGAGTGGTTCTCGATCTGGATCAGGCGCATCCCTACTCGGTGAAGGTAGAAGAGAACCGCATCATTGTCACAATTGCTCCGGCAGAAAATTCGCGCACGGCCTCCCGTGGTGCGCCGGTGGCCGCCACTACGGGCAACCTGATTGGCTTGTTCCGCCGGCACCGAGATTCGAAGCCTGTGATGGACACCACCGCGGAGAATTCCGCGCCGATTGCTCCGCCCCCCGCGATCGCGGGCCCGGCATTCGAACCGCCGGCAGATAATTCTGCTGCTGGCGCCGTTCCCCCACTGCCTGCCCCCGCTCCACAGAAGCCGCCATCCCCGGCCTCTGCAGCAAGCGGAGTCGCACAGCTTTCTTCTACGCCAGCACCAGTTGCCAGCGCTCCAACTCAGGAGGTTGCCACCAGCAGTCCTCCGGCGCCGATGCCATCGGCCACGCCGACCTCTGCTTCTGCTCCGATGGAAGCATCGAACGCGCCGGAGGTTGCAAAAACCGACGAGGTTGTCGAACCCGCTCCCGCAACTCCCGCGGCAGCGCCTTCTGTCGCGCCGGTCACGACATCCACGCTGATCGCTCGTACCGATGATCCCAACCTGCGCACGATCTTCAAAGTGAAATACGTGGCTGATGGCGTCGTCTATCTCGATGGCGGACGCGCCCAAGGCTTGGCAGAAGGCATGAAGTTGGAAATCGAGGACACGAACTTACCGGCGAAGCAGGGCGACAGCGTCAACTTCGCCGACCCACGAATCGTTGCGGAACTCGAGGTCACGGGGGTCGCCGAGACTTCCGCCGTCACCGACATTCGTGCTCCCAAGCGGCCGGTGAAAGTCGGCGACCTTGCGTATCTTTCCAGTGGCGATGCCGAAGCCCTGGTGCAGCAGCGCACGCTGAGCGCTACGCGACAATATCCCGCGGTGATTTCATTTACCGAGGGCGACACGCTCGACGAGGAAGCTCGCTCCGAAGTGCCGCGCCCGCCGCCGCCGTCCGTGAACCGCGCGCGCGGACGCATCGGGTTCGATACCATCGAAACCATCAGCCACGGCACGAGCAACGTCACCAGTTCCGACGTGGGCATGGTGTTTCGCGGTGACATTACCCGCATTGGCGGTACCTATTGGAACCTCAGCGGCTACTGGCGCGGACAACTCACGAAAGCTTCCGTCGCCAGCCAGCAGACGCTTCAGAATCTGATCAACCGCACGTACCACCTCAACATGACGTACGACAATCCCAATTCAACGCTGGTCGCGGGATTTGGGCGCTTGTTCCTGCCCTGGGCTCCCAGCCTCGACACCATCGACGGCGGATATTTTGGAAAGCGGCTTTCGAAAGGGAGCGTGGTTGGAATGTTCGGAGGGTCCACACCCGATCCTTCGTCCTGGGACTATAGCCCCAACCGCGTAATCGGCGGAAGCTTCATCAACTTCGAGGGCGGCGAATTTAACGGCTTCCATTACAGCAGCACCAGCGGCGCGGGTGTCAGCATGGTGAACTGGCAGATGGACCGGCCGTTCGTATTTTTTGAGGATTCTGTTTCCTACAAGCGCACCATCGCGGTCTACGAATCGGCGCAACTCGACAGTCCGGTGGGAAACTCCGCAACCCCCTCCCCGGGGCCGGGACTGGGCCGCAACTTTTTCACCTTGCGCGTCGATCCGCATCCGCGGGTCGAATTGAATTTCAACTACAACTACTTTCGCGACATCCCCACCTTCGATCCCACTCTGATCGGCACTGGGTTGCTCGACAAGTATCTGTTCCAGGGATTCAGCGCAGGGGGACGGGTCGAGGTGTTGAACCAGGTGTGGCTGTCCACAAATTTGGGCCGCAGCAGCGGCACCGGGGATGCCAAGACCTCGTTGAATCAGATGTACGGCATCAGCTTCGGCCGCATTCCATTCGTGAAGATCCGGTCCGACGTGCACTACGCCCGCTTTAACAGCTCGTTCGGGACCGGCGACTATGAGGCGGTCTCCCTCTCCCGGCAAATGAGCGACCGCCTGCGTCTCGAAGTTCTGCTGGGACAACAGAAGTTTGCGTCTCCGATCACCACCAACACCCGCGGGCGCTTCGTGACCGGCACGGTCGAGACTACGCTTGGGCCGCACTATTACCTGCAAGGAAATTTCACGACGAACCGAGGGGATATGAGCTATGACCAGCTCATGTTCTCGATCGGCTACCGCTTCGACTCAAGGAGGAAGGGCGAATGAAGCGGCTGGCACAATTCGCGGCGCGGGGCACACGCATGGCGGGCTTGATCCTTCTGGCATCGGTGATGGAAGGCTTCTGCTTTGCCGGTACTACCCCGGCTTCTCCGGAGCAACAGAGGTTAGACAGCTTGCTGGCGCGAACCGCCACTCAAACGGCTGTTTTCCTGGATCAATTCTCGGACGTGAAGTGCACCGAGCAAGTACGCCAGGAAAAACTGGGGAAGGACGACAAAGTGGAACTGAAAGAAGATTCCACGTACGACTATCTTGTCATCCTGACCAACGCTGGAGGTGAGCTCAACCTCTCCGAGTCGCGCATCCCGGTGAAGCAAGCGAAGCGGGATCGCCGAAATACTTCGATGTTGCTGAGCAATGGTTTCGCCACCCTGTTTTTGATCTTTCATCCTTACTATATGTCTGCGTTCAAGTTCACCCCGGCGGGAGCGGAAAGCTTCGCCGGCAGGACCTTGCAGAAGGTCACCTTTCAACACATCACAGGAATGAAATCGCCCGCCGCTCTGGCCCTGCGCGGCCGGGAATATCCTCTGGAACTTTCGGGCACGGCATGGATTGATGCTGAGACTGCGTCGATCGCAAAGTTGGAAGCCGGAATCGCTGACACTTTGCAGGATGTTGGACTGAAGTCGCTCGATTCGCAGGTCGATTTTGCTCCGGTATCGTTCTCCGATTCCAAGCTGGTGTATTGGTTCCCGACCCAGGCTCGCGTGGAGGTCGAAACTCCAAAACAACACTGGCGTAACTTGCACCAGTTCACGTCGTACAAGAAATTCTCAGTAACCACAGAAGAGCAGGTCAAGACGAAATGAGCGCGAACGCTACAGCAGCAGCCCGAGTTGTGGGCGGCACAAAATCTGTTCCGGACACGGAGCGAGGCCATCGCCTGCGCCTCCGCGCCCTTTACATCCTTGCCTTTGCCACCAATCTCGCCATCTTTTTTTATGGGTTCGATTATTACAAGCTGTCGGCCCTCGATCGTCCTTTCTCTCCCAAGCATCACATGCTGCGGCCCAGCGGGCCGATCGGCTTGTATCTGGGATTCATGGGTGTGGCCTTGTTCATCGGCATTTTCCTTTATCCGATCCGTAAGCATTGGCCCTGGCTGGCCACGATCGGCAGCACCCGGCACTGGCTCGACATACACGTGCTGATGGGACTGACTGCGCCTTTCATCATCGCGTTCCATTCCACGCTGAAGTTCAACGGCATTGCCGGCATGGCTTTCTGGATTATGTTCGCGGTGTCGGCCAGCGGAGTCGTGGGCCGCTATCTCTACGCCCAGATTCCAAGGAAGGTAACCACTGCCGAGCTGTCGGTGAAAGAAGTGCAGGAACTGCAGGAGACTCTGGCGCAACAACTTGCGGCCCAGAATGTGCTGCCTGCGGCGGACCTGCGCACGCTATTGCGCATGCCCGACGCAAACCGGGTGGCACGGCTGCCGATCGTGATCGCCCTGATCTACATGATGATGCTGGATGTGGTGCGCGTCTTTCGCGTGGCGCGGTTGCGCCGTCACGCACTGCAATTTGGGGGATATGTCCAGACGCTGGCAGGGTTTCTACCCACGCGAAATCGAGAGCTCGAGACAGCCATTCATGCCGCTGCCGAAGAAGCGGCGCTTTCCAAAAGAATTCTGTTTCTGTCGCGCTCGCAAAAAGTTTTCCATCTCTGGCACGTCGTGCACAAGCCCTTCAGCTATGCTTTTGCCGTACTCGCCCTCTTACACATCGGACTGCAATTTGTCCTGGGATATTTCTGAGCTGCGCACATGGACACGCTCATCACCTACGGAATCGGCGGCCTGATTTGCTTCTTCTTTTTGATCGTCTATCTCCGGCGGCTGAAGAAGACAGAAGCTCGAGCCCGCGAGGCCGCCGAAAAAGGCAAGCTTTTTTCCGAAGGGCCGAAGGCGCAGCATCCCCACATCGATACGAACTACTGCATCGGCTGCGGAACCTGTACGAGCGTTTGCCCGGAGGGCGACGTGCTCGCCATGATCGGCGGCAAGGCGGTCATCGTCAACGGACATAAATGCATTGGCCACGGTCTGTGCGCGGATGCATGTCCGGTCGGCGCGATCACGATGGTGATGGCCAGCCCCAGCATGGCTGCCGACATGCCCTATCTCACGCCCGAGTACGAGACCTCCGTCCCGAACCTTTTTATAGTGGGAGAACTCGGCGGGCTGGCCCTGATCAAGAATGCAGTCAATCAAGGACGTAATTGTATAGACAGCATTGCCGCACGCCTCAAAGCGGCCGGCGCGCCGCAACCCGTTGCCGGAGTCTATGACGTATTAATCGTCGGCGCTGGACCTGCCGGAATCAGCGCCTCTTTGCGCGCCATTGAAAACAAGCTGAACTACATCACACTGGAGCGCGACGAAGTTGGGGGAACGGTCGCCAAGTATCCGCGGCAGAAACTGGTGATGACCAGCCCCGTGGAATTCCCCATGTACGGCAAGTTTAATAAGATGCAGCTCTCGAAGGAAAATCTGCTGGCCTTCTGGGACATGGTTCTGAATCGCGCCGATTTCAACGTCTCTACCGGGGACAAGGTTGAAGACATTCAAAAAGACGAGAAGGGAATCTTCACCATTGTGACCGCGACGAAACAGTACCGCGCGCGATCTGTGGTTCTCGCGCTCGGCCGCGCCGGTGAGCCGCGCAAACTCGGGGTAAAGGGCGAGGACCTACCCAAAGTTATGTATCGCCTGATCGAAGCAGACCACTACATCAACAAAAAGATTCTGGTAGTCGGCGGCGGAGACAGTGCTGTGGAAGCGGCGATGGGACTCGCCAGCCAGGCCGGCAATCAAGTGACGCTCTCCTATCGGTCCGAGCGTTTCAGCCGCATCAAAGAACGAAATGCCAAGCGGATTGAAGAGTTCATGCGCTCGGGCAAAGTGCGTGTGCTGTTCAATTCGTCACCGGTTGAGTTCAAACCGGAGTCTGCAATCATCGAGGTGAACGGCGGCAAGCAGGAGATCCCCAATGACTTTGTGTGGATTTTTGCCGGCGGCACTCCGCCGAATGCCTTCCTCAAGAAGATCGGCGTGGGATTTGGGTCGCGCGATATGATCCTCGAGGCCAGCAAAGAAGCCAGGCAGGCCAGCGCAGAGAGGAAACAACTCGCCCAGGCGCATGCCGCACCGTCCCTGTAAGTGTCCCCCTGCAAGACCTGGAACCCAATCCTAGCCCAGCGCCGCTGGGTCCGGTCTCGATCTGACAGTCTCGCCCTGGAGCGGAGCCGCGTTCGTCGGAATTTTGCGTTATGCTGGTCACCCGGTCACACTTGGACCACATTTCAGCATGCGATTTCCTCGCGCGAGCGGCATTTTGCTTCACCCTACCTGTCTGGCGGGACCCCATGGCGTTGGTGATTTCGGAGCGGAAGCTTTTGCGCTCGTCGATTTTCTCAAAGATGCGGGACAAAAATTGTGGCAGGTGCTGCCGCTCAATCCAACAGGCTATGGGGATTCTCCTTTCCAGTGCTTCTCGGCGCACGCGGGAAACCATCTGCTCATCAGCCTGGAAAAGTTGCGCGAACAGGGGATTCTTGAGGCCGCCGACTTCCGACCACAGCCCGAGTTTCCGGAAAAGCACGTGGATTTTGGCCGAGTGATCGAGTGGAAGATACCCCTGCTGAAGACAGCGGCGGCACGATTTCTGAGCAACGCGAGCGGCGACCAACGTCGAGCGTTCGATGAGTTCCGCGCCGGAAATGCGTCGTGGCTGCCCGACTTCGCGCTGTTCATGGCGTGCAAAGAAGAGCAGGGCGGGGTCGCCTGGAACAAGTGGCGCAGTGACATTGCTCAGCGCACAGCCCCTGGACTCAGTAGCGCGAGTACGCGGCTGAAGGATGCTGCTCGCGCCGTCGTATACTGGCAATTCGAATTCTTTCGGCAATGGCAGCAGTTGCGCAGCTACGCGCGGCAAGCGGGCATTCGCGTGATCGGCGACATTCCCATCTATGTTGCGCTCGACAGCGCGGACGTGTGGACCAATCGCGAGTACTTCCAGCTGTCCGAAGACGGGGAGCCGCTGAAGATTGCAGGCGTTCCTCCGGATTATTTCAGCGCCACGGGGCAGTGCTGGGGGAATCCGATTTACCGTTGGGATCGGCTGAAGCAGTCCGGCTATCGCTGGTGGATGGACCGCTTCCGCGCCGCGCTCGAGCTGTACGATGGCGTGCGCATCGATCACTTTCGCGGATTTGAGGCCTATTGGGAAATTGCCGGCAGCGAGACGACTGCGGTCAATGGGCAATGGGTGAAGGGTCCGGGCGCGGAATTATTTGCAGCCCTGGAGCGCGAATTCGGCGAGTTGCCCATCATTGCAGAAAACCTTGGAGTGATCACGCCGGAGGTCGAAGCCATCCGCGAGCGTTTCCACTTCCCCGGCATGGCGATTCTGCAATTCGCGTTCGGCAAAGACCCGCAGGGGCCTTCGTTCCGCCCGCATAACTACGCGCGCGAACTCGCCGCCTATACGGGCACCCACGATAACGACACGACGGTGGGCTGGTGGAACAGTTCAGGCGCGAACGACAGCACGCGCACAACTGAGGACGTTGCGGAGGAGCAAGCCTTCGCGCGCGCCTATCTGAATTTCAAAGATGAACCGATTCACTGGGTGATGATTCGAACGATTATGGCGTCAATTGCCGATCTCGCCATTGTGCCGCTACAGGATGTGCTGGGACTGGGCAGCGAAGCGCGGATGAATCTGCCCGGCACCTCCAAGGGAAACTGGCGCTGGCGGTGCAGACCAGGCGCACTCACGCCGGAACTCGCAAGAAAAATGCGCGAACTGGTTTTCCTGTACGATCGCTAACCCACCCTGTCCCTCCAAAAAACGGAGGGACAAGGGTGGGCGCACTCTCTTCATAGATTCGCTTACGGGACTTCGATCAGCTGCATCTTTCCGTCTTTGGCGCGGTGCAGGACCATGATTTTGCCTTTGGGATCGCGGAAGACGAAGACGTCGCGGTCTTTGAAATGAGCCTCTTTGATCGCTTCTTCGAGGGTCATGGGGCGCATGGCGACCGCATCTTCGGAGCGGACCAGGTGAACCTCGGTTGTTTTGGCAACGGCAGGATATTTGTGCACCAGCACGGGCACCGCTGTTTTTTCCGAAAGTCCGACGGCGGTCTGAACGTCTTCCGGCTCGGAGTGGCCGTTCCATTTTTTTACTTCTTCGCTCTTACGCGCGGAACGCTTTTTGGCCTGCCAGCGAGTCTTGTACTTGATCGCCTGCTTCTCGAGGTGATCGAGGGCTTCGTTGACGGCGATGCTCATGTCCTTGGCTTGAGCGAGGCCGACGAGCGGACCATTGCGCGGGCTGATGGTGATTTCAGCTTTGTGGCGGTGCTTTTCGACGGCGAGGATCACCTTGGTTTCAAATCGGTCGCCTAAAATTTTGCGGATTTTTGTGAGGCCGGTTTCTACTTCTCTGCGGATGGCGTTAGTAACTTCGTATTGCCTACCGGTGTATTCCACGTTCATGAGCGCCCCTCCTAAGAATTAATCGATGAGTTAAATCGGGCACTGCATCAGAAACGATTTGGTAATTGGGTAATTGGATAATTTGGTAATTTGAAATCGGAAGGTTTTCAATTTCCCAATTACCCGATCACAAAATTACCAAATCTATTTTTTGACCCGGCGCTGGTGCGTGCTCGGGATGCGCATGTCTTCGCGGTATTTTGCTACCGTGCGGCGGGTCACCTGGATGCCCTGCGACTGCAGGATGCGGGTGATCTGTTCGTCGGTCAACGGACGGCTGGGATCTTCTTCTTCGATGAGTTTCTTGACGCGGCGCTTCAGGATGAGCAGCGAAGTGCCGCCACCCTCCGGGCCCTGAACGCTCTCGCTGAAGAAATATCGCAACTCGAATACGCCTTGCGGTGTGTGCGCGTATTTGTTGGCCACAGCACGGCTTACCGTGGAAGGATGCACGCCGATCTCTTCGGCCACCTCCTTGATCATCATGGGTTTGAGCTGATCGATTCCTCTTTCAAGGAAATCCTGTTGGCGGGCGACGATGGAATAGCAAACCTTGGTGATGGTCTGCTTGCGCTGCTCGATATTCTTGATGAGCTGGATGGCGCTCTTGTAGCGCTCTTTCACGTAGTCGCGCGTGCTCTTATCGTTGGTGCCGTCGCGCGTGACCAGCTTTTTGTAAGCGGGATTCAGCCGCAGTTGCGGCAGGTCTTCATCATTCATGATGACCAGCCACTCGTCTCCATGCTTGACGAAGGCAACATCAGGCTCGATGAGTCGCGCCTGGACTTTGTTGTATTGCAGGCCGGGACGGGGATCGAGAGTGCGGATGTAGTCAAGCGCCTGCTGCACGGCCTCGATGGGGCGTCCGATCGCCTTTGCGATCTCTTTGTGCTGCTTGTTCTGGAGGCCGCGCAGATGGTTGTCGACTACCGCGACGGCATCCTGGAGAACCTGAGCCGTACCGTTACCGTTTTTGTGTTGTGCCAGTTGCGCCTGATGAAACCGCAACTGGTTGAGCAGGCATTGACGAAGATCGCGGCAACCTACGCCGGGAGGATCGAGTTGCTGGACAACTTGTAGTGCCTCCTGCAACTCGGCGGGGGTGAATCTTGGCTTGAAAGTGGGCACGGCACGATTCGGCGCTTCCGGTGCCGGAGCTACGGCAGCCGCTCCATTTCCGGCCGTGGTAGAGACAGAAGCTTCGAATCGAGGTTCAGAGGAAAGCGCGGGCGCAGCCGTAGTGTAGGAAGAATCAGGATCCGAGCCGTTCTCAGGAGCGCCAGTTTGAGCGTCCAGCGGATCGGCGCCGGCTAGTGACGATTCTGCTTCCGATTCCGCAGCGGCGGCCTCGGCAATCCCCAAAGCCTGCGCCTCGCTCACGATGTTTTTTGCGGTCTCGGCGTCTGCCTCTGGTGTGGCCGGAGGCGCTACGCCGAGCAACTCGTCGTCGCTGGCGATCAGATAGCCGTCTTCATTGAGGTTGCCGATGATCAGGTCGGCGGCCTCGCGAACTGCAGGGCTCAAGCTAAGCGAGCCCAGTTGCCAAGCCAGGTGATCGGTTAGATTCAACGGCTTCGACAGAAAATTTTCGAAGGAGGGTCGCTCGATGTCCTCCATCTCACTGTGCGTGCGGTAGCCGGGGTCGAGGTAGTCCTGGAAAAACGAGCCGAAGTCGATCTCCTCGAATGGATCTTTCTTCTCAGCGGCGGTAATCGGATTTTCTTCGCTGGTTGCGGCAGCGGCACGATCGCGGTCTTCTTCTTTCTTGCCAATTTCATCGAGCAACGGAACCGAATCTTCCAGCTCTTCGAGTACCGGATTCTCCACCATCTCAGAGTTGATCATGTCCTTGAGCTCAAGTTTGTTGAGCGCGAGGACAGAGACCATCTGCACCAGGCCAGGAGTAAGGATCTGGCGCTGGGAGAGCTTTACGCTGAGTTTGTGCTGTAGCAAAACCATAGTTTCAGGTTTCGAGTTTCAGGTTTCGAGTTTGATTTTGAACTCTAAACCTTGAAACTGCTTCTCTCACACAAGTGAGAAACTCTCGCCTAAGTAAACCCTTCTTACTTCCGGATCACTGGCCAACTGGCTGGGCTGTCCCTGACGGAAGATCCTGCCATCGTCGATGATGTATGCCCGGTCGGTCACCGAAAGTGTTTCGCGCACATTGTGATCGGTGATCAGCACTCCGATGCCGCTGGCTCGCAGGCTACTAATAATTTTCTGCAGGTCGAGCACTGCAATCGGATCGATCCCCGAAAACGGTTCATCCAGCAAAATAAATGTGGGATTGATGCACAGGCAGCGGGCAATCTCCACGCGCCGGCGCTCTCCACCGGAAAGTGCATATCCGCGATTTTGGCGGATGTGCTCCAGTCCCAGCTCGTCAATGAACTTTTCCATCTTCTCGCGGCGCTCGTGCCAGGAAATCGGCTGCGCTTCCAGTACCGCGAGGATGTTTTCTTCCACAGTTAATTTGCGAAAGACCGAAGCTTCTTGTGGGAGATAGCTGATGCCATACTGACGAGCCCGAAGATACATGGGGACATCGGTAATGTCCTGACCGTCGTACAGCACGCGGCCAGTGTCGGGGGGGATTAAGCCAACGATGGCGTAGAAGGTGGTAGTCTTGCCTGCGCCGTTAGGGCCTAATAAACCAACAACTTCGCCTTGGTCGACCCGCAGGCTAACCCCGTTTACAACGCGGCGGCCACGGTATGACTTGCCAATCTCTTCTGTGGCCAGAGTACGCATTTATCTTCGCAATTCAGGGGCCACTCGCGTCGTCGTTACCACAGGACTGCTCGCTTCGCCTTCTACGAGCACCCTATCATCGCGTCCAAAGAAAGTCAACGAAACCCCGGTAATCTTGCCATGTTCGGCATCAAAAATGCTAGGCGGTCCGCCGGTCAGGACGAATTTGTCATCGGCGGCGGTGTAGAGCAGTTTTTGGCCCTCGGCTTTTCGATTGGGCTGCTGCTGGATGACGACATTGCCTTCGGCTACCATGTGATCCAGTTGCCCCGGTTCGGCAACCGATTGATTTGCCGAGGCTTGATGATGCGGCAGCAGGTAGGCGTTCACCGTCTTGGCGGAAGCGGTGAAGTCGGAACTCCTGGCATTGACTCCACCTTCGTAGTGAATGGTTCGATCGGCATCGGCATAGGTCAGCTTCAAAGAGGTAATGGTGATGGGAATTGACGCGACCGCATTCGAGGCGCTCTTGCCGGCTTTGGCGGTTGCGTTCTTCGAATCTGTGGGCTTCTGCGCCTTTACCAGAATGGTTTGCACCGGCTTGGCAGCCGTGCCCTGGGCGGTGACGGAGCGGTGATCGCGGTCGAACTGGAGCGATGGCGCTTCCACGACATTTGCGTCCTGCCACAGGCGAACGTTCCCTGTGTACAACCCGAGTACGGGGGCATTGTGCGCGGTCATGCTGCGGGCGGTGACGTGAATCGGCGACGAAGAGGCCAGCAGCGCGCCGTTCGGCTGCTCCTGCAATTCACTGTACGTGCTTTTCACTTCGCCTTCGGCCAGAGCGTCTCCCGTGGCGCGGTTGATGCGGATTGAGTTTGCAGTTGTCGCCATGCCGCCGTTGGCGACACGGGGGCTGCCGGTGAGCGCGAGCATCTGGTCGGCGGGAGTGTAACGCGCGGAATTTGCCCACGCTTGCGTTCGCTTATCTGCGCCTTGACCGTCGGAGTAGGCGACACTGCCCTTCTGTAAGAGGGACTCGATGCCCCCTTGCGGAAGAAATGCAGCATCGATTGATTCGCTAGTGCTGATGCGGTCGGGCTGTCCGGGGGTGGAGTTCACGATGCGGGCGTCAGGAGCGCCGTGAATGCTAGCCAGATGGTTACGGCCGCCCGAGTCGGTGAACTCTGCGTCGAACTTGCCCGCAGTTACCACGGTTCGCTGGGGCTGAGCCGTAGATACAGCAGGCTCCTGGGTAATGCTGATCCGCGCTGCACCAGAAGTGGAGGCATGCCGCAGAATGCGTCCGTGCGCGATGCGGAAGTCAATGACCGGCGCTGTCAGATCGAATTCCTGAGGACCTTCTACCACCGCTGCGCCGGGTGCCGCTCCGCCGGAGTTCGTCTTGCCGCTTTCTGCCTTCTGAGTGATGCGGGCGCCGTCTACGGCATGAACTTTCTGCAGTTGATTTTCGCCGGCAAAATCCAGAATCACGCGGCCGGCGTCGCCTTGCATCGCCTGAGTTCCGGTTCGATCGATGTGCACGTTGCCGCTCAGGGTGGCGGTTTGGAGCAGATCCTCGTCAGGGACGAGCAGGAATTCCGCTTCGTTAGCGCGAGCGTGCATGTCTACCGTTTCACCTGCCCCGTTGCTGGTGTCGCCCGAGTTCTTGACCACCTGCCTGCGGGCTTCCGTGTTGACGCTCCCGCTGGCCAAGACTCGCGACACATGATTCTCAGAGCTGAGATAGAAGGTGGCTCGATCTGCCTGGACGTTTCCGTCGCGTCTGGCGAGGCGGGGATGTTCGAGGACAATCTCGCGAGGCTCATTGGTGATAATGCCGCGTTCGGCGTCCAGAATTGCTCCGGTTGGCCCGCTCAGCTCGATATGAATCTGCGCCCCTAGCGTCAACGTATTGCTCTTGCCGGTATATTGCACGCCCACGGCCGAACCTCGGGCTTGCGGTGTGCTGAACTCCACGCGAGCGGTGGTCCACGCGTTGCCGGTGTCTTTGTTGAAGACCAGATCGCGCGTTCTCAGGTGAATCGGATTCTTCAGTTCTTTGGGAGTGGATTGGTCGGGGCTGGCGAGACCGGCGGGATTGGCCACCAGGTCAATTTGCACGTCGCCGTTAGCCGTGACCTCACCGGTCTTCTGGTTGTAGGCAAAGTCGTCGCCGTAGATCTGGTCGAAGCGGGAAGAGTCGCGGCCGTACAGCAGAATGCTGACATTGTGCAGCTCGGCGTTGCCGTTCAGCTTGAACTCTTTGACATCGCTGGCCTGGACGGTGAAGAGAGTGCGCTTGCCGTCGGACTTGGAGATCTGGAAGCCGTTCGCGGTCTGCTTGATGTCGTAGCCAATCTTGGCAGGAAGGGCTTTGAGCACATTTTTAGCTTGCGAACGGGCGTAGAAATACATTCCTGCCACGGTCGCCGTGAGCAGCACGGCGGTCGCGACCAGCAGACGGCGCAGACGGTAGATGGGCAGCGGCATCTGGCTCCAGTGTACTAAAACAGTACTCAGTACCCAGTACTCAGTTCTCAGATTGAGTTTATTGACAGATGTAAGCTCGTCTACACTTTGGATGCAATGAATGGCAAGATCACACCCGCTCTGCTCGATTTTCGCAACCTGCGCGTGATGCGGGGACAGAAGGTCGCGCTCGATGACTTTAGCCTGAGCATTGGCGCGGACGAGCATGTGGCCATTCTTGGGCCGAATGGTTGCGGCAAGTCTACTTTAATCAAGACCATCGCACGCGAGTGCTATCCAGTGGCGCGGGACAATTCGTCAATGTCGATTCTCGGGCAGGAGACATGGGACGTCTTCAAACTCAGATCGGCGTTGGGCATTGTATCGAACGATCTGATGCTCTCGTGCACGGGTGACGCCAGCGGGCGGGACGTAGTGCTGTCAGGCTTTTTCAGCAGCACGGCGATCTATCCGAATCACAGGGTCGATCCGAGCCAGGCTGACTTGGCCGATGCGGCTCTGGCCCAACTGGAGATCGCGCATCTGGCGGAGCGTCCGGTATGCGAGATGTCGTCGGGAGAGGCGAGGCGTGTGCTGATCGCCCGCGCCTTGGTTCATAAGCCACGCGCCCTGCTGTTCGATGAGCCTTGCAACTCGCTCGATCTCGCGGCCCAGCAGAATTTGCGGCATACGATGAGCGCGCTGGCACAGTCGGGGACGGCCATCATTCTGGTCACCCACGAACTGCCCGATATTGTGCCCGAGATCCAGCGCGTGGTGCTGATGAGCAAGGGACGAGTCGTGGCGGATGGACCAAAACAGGAGATTCTGCAAGTCGAGCGACTGAGGGAGTTGTTCGGGGTCAGAGTGGAGATGGCGCGGCGGGACGGGCACTACCACTTGTGGTGATTCCTCGAATATCTACTTCTTCTCTTTGGAACCTGTCTCTACCAAACGTTTCGTCATGAGGACCAGACCGAGAATCTGCGTCCATTCTGAAACGATGTTGCCGACTACCTGTCCCCACTTGCTCTCCGAGTCCATTGCCCGGAAAGCCAGGACCCAGCCGATGCCCGTAATCACGAGGAATATGGTGAGGGAATGTTCGCGAAGAACCTCCATGACCGCTGATGGCAATATTCCCTTGGGCTGTTTGCTCTCGGCAGAGCCTTTTTCGTAGAGAAACTTCGTCATGACGACTGTGACAAAGACTCCGGTCCAATCGGCAATCGCATTCCCAAAAAATGAGCCGATGTGAGTCGCCTGGTTAGACCAGCGGTAAAGCACGATCAGCAGGATTACGACGCCCAGAGCGGCCAGGCTGAGGGAATGCTTGTGGAGGAATGAGTGAGGTTTTCGGGGCGGCGTCATTGGGCTACTTTACTTGATTCGTGGGAATCGAAGCGGCCACTGTTCTCAAGTCGCGCAGCGAGAGTTCCAGGCCGCCGTACTCGGGATGGTCATTATGTCCGATGGTGAAAGCGATGTCGATGGAATCGCCCGCCAGGAGCGGCGTTTGCTGCAGGCGCTCCGCCATGTGCCAGCCGAGGGCGTCTAAGGTGATCCTGCTGCGGAAGTCAGTTCTTGATTCAGCTCTCAGTTCTCGGTTCTCAGTTCTCGGTGGACCGGCTTGCGCTTCTGCAACAGCGGCTGCTCTTTCGGCACGGCCAATTGCGGCGCCGTCGGGATGGCAGCGGGGAGTCGTTAGGATTGCCGCGGCGGAAAGTTCGCTTGATTCTTCGGATGCAGCGGCGGATTGCCCGGCCCGGAGTTTCAGTTTCACGTGCTTGTCTTTCACAATCCGCGGAGGCGCGGTCAACTGAACTCCGCGCGCGGCGAATACAGGTTCTGGATTCCCCATGCCGTAGGGTTCCAACAACTGAAGCGCCCGAAATAATTCGGGAGTAACGTCGGCCAGACTCAGTTCGGCATCCAGATCGAGAATTGGATTGAAATCTGCAAGGGTAAGCCGGTCACGAGCGAACTGATCCAGCCGCGTGCGCAACTCTGCGACATTCGCTGCGGGCATGGCGAAGCCGCAGGCATGAGAGTGTCCGCCGTAACGCGAGAACAGGCTGCCGCAGGATTCAATAGCTTCGAGCAGGTGGAAAGCACGAATGGAACGGCCCGAACCAAAGGCTTCGTCGCCTTCGCGCGAGATAACGAGCGTGGGGCGATTGTAGCGCTCGACAATGCGCGTCGCGGTAATGCCGATAACGCCGCGATGCCAGCCGTCGCCATCAACGACGATACAGTAGGCATCGCACAATGCGGGGTCACCTGAAAATCGCTCCTCGACTGCTTTCAGGATTCTCCGCTCTTCTTCCTGGCGGTCGGTATTAAGCTGATCGAGCTTCGCCGCTAATTCCCGGGCGCGCACCGGGTCTTTCACGCTAAACAACTCGATTACATCGCGCGCAACATCCATGCGTCCGGCTGCGTTGATCCGAGGCGCGATGCGGAACCCGACTTCGCCAGACGTCGGCGGACGGTTCGCGGAGATCTGAGCGGCCTCCAGCAGAGCCTTGAGGCCGGGATTTACGGCCCTGCGCAGGGCATCCAGCCCTAGCGAGGCAAAGATGCGGTTTTCGCCGGTGAGCGGCACTGCATCGGCAATAGTCGCAATCGCCACAACTTTCATAAAAGAACGCAGGAGCTTCTGGTGATCTTTGGGGTCGAGGCGGCGTTGCATCAGTCCCTGCGCCAGTTTGAAAGCAACGCCGGCGCCGCAAAGCTGTTTGGAGGGATATTCGCAGCCCTTCTGATTGGGATTGATGACCGCAAGTGCTTTCGGCACGCCATCGGGCCCGGGTAAGTGGTGGTCCGTCACGATGAGATCCACGCCCAAGCGGTGCGCCGTCTCTGCAGGCGCGAAGGCGCGAATGCCCATGTCGACGCTCACGATCAGGCGAATGCCGGCGGCGGCGGCCCGCTCGATGACGTCGTCGCGCATGTCGTAACCTTCACGAATGCGGTGCGGAACGTGGAAATCGGTCGTGCCTCCGCAGAGTTCGATGGCGGTCTTCAGAATGATGACCGCCATGGTGCCGTCGACGTCATAGTCGCCGTAGATCAAGATCGTTTCCTTCCGCTCGATGGCAGCATCGATGCGGTCGACGGCGGCGCGGAGGCCGGTCATCTGCTCGGGAAGGTGGAGATGGTCGACAGATGGGAAAAGAAAATGCTGCGCCGCTGCGGAATCCGTGATGTTCCTCGCCACGAGTAACGGGGCCAGGATGCTGGCTGCGCGTTCGGTGGCAGTGCCCCGAAAAACAGAATCAGTCCGCAGGCACGACGTGACGGAATCGATGAGGTCTCGATTCGATGGCTTTTGAATCCACTGCATGGGAGATTAGCAGTGTACTACCTGGCACGGAGAATCAACTGGCGGGTTCAGCAAGGCGAGCTTGGCTCGCCGGACGGCCGAGGCGGCCATCCCCACATGTGCCCGACTAGTTTTCTTCGTCCTGGTCGGGCTCGTCCATGGTCAGGCCGCCGAATTCGTCAGAGACTTCCAGCAGGTGCTGGTAACGCTCGTACCATTCGGTGCTGACCTCGCACAGGAACATGGACCCCTGGTAGGCCCAGCCCAACTGCAGGTATCCGACTTTACCGACGTGGGCGCGGAGCCAGCGGGCATCTTCGACATCGTCGCCGTCGGTAAATTCAGAGTTGGTCAGGCGCTGCACCATTTCATCGAGCTCCTCTCGATTGAGGGTCCAGGAATGCATGGTCAGGAACGCCGCACCGGCGGCTTTCGCGAGTTCGACGAAATCCTTCCAGCCGTCGGGATTGTCCCCCATTTCCCACATGACACACTGCACCTCCTCGTAGTCCACGAAGCCGTGGAAGCGCTTCATACCGTGGCCTTCGATGAAGGCAACCATGTCGTCTTTTACGGTGGTGAGATCGTCAGGAATGGGAGACATATTGGGAGAAAACTCGCAAGCCCATTGTATGCTGCTCGCAACTTCAGTGCCAGTGAACCCGCTGAGAAGCTGCCTCAAAACCTCGCATTCATCGCCTCGGCCTGCCTTCAAGTTCGGCCAGCGCCTTATGGTAATCGGGGTCCTCGGGAGAAAGCTCGACCGCTTTCCGCAGCGCCGCCGCTGCCCGATCTCGTTCTCCCAGTTTCAAGTAAAGCTCCCCCATCTCGTAGTAGGCGTCCGACTCCCTGGGGTTCACCAGCAGAGTCTGCCGAAAGGCCTCCAGGGCAGCTGCGGGATCGCTGCTCTCCAGGACCTTTCCCTGAACATAGAGATAATCGGGATTGTAAGGATCACCCTTCAAAGCCCTTGCGATTTCCTCCTGAGCCTTGGCAATCTCGCCACGGGAGAAATCAATTTTGGCTAACAAGGCGAGGCTGGGTCCGTTTTCCGGATCCTCGGCAAGAGCCTGCTGTAGCAGATCGAGTGCCGGCTTGAGCTGGTTCTTGCGCGCCATCTCCCCTGCGTTGGTCGCGAGATGGTCGGCGTTCATCTTGTGCGTTTTGACGTCCTGCACTCTCTGCGACCGCTCCTCGTACTCCTCCCGCAGTTTCTGCGCGCGCTCGCTTTGCCCGGCGCATTTATAAGCGCGCGACAGCAGGTACAGATCTTCGGGAACCGTCTCTTCCGAGTCGGCAAGCGGCCCAAGCACATCGACGGCTTCATCGCATTTGTTGGCGTGTAGAGCTGTCTTCCCGAGGAGTTCCCGAGTTTGCGAGTTGGGTTCCAGCCGATATGCCACTTTCGCGTCCTGATAGGCGTGAATGTCGTCATTGCGGTCCGCGTACAGGCTCCCTCGGAAGTAGTGCGCCGACGCGGTGCCTGGTGCCAGGTGGACGGCTTCATTCAACTGCGCGAGGGCATTTTCCTCGTCGCCTCTTGCCTGATAAGCCACGCCCAGCTGTTCGTGAGCGAGGGCGGACGTCGGATTCCTCCGCACAGCGCGTTTCAATTCGACGATTGCATCATCGTAGTGCAACAAGTGAATATCGAGTTTGCCCAGTTCCACTAGCGCCGCATCGCTATTTGGGTGCGCCGCAGCCGCCGCCCGCAGAAGACGCCTCGTCTGCTCATAGTTGTAAAGGCCGAAGTAGGCCGCCGCCAGCCCGAGTTCCGCCTTCTCGTTGTGCGGCTCGGCTTTGAGGATCCTCTGATACTCTTCCACTGCGGCCGGGAACTTCCCGCTCCGCAGAAGCGTTGCGGCATTCTGCAGTTGATTTGTGGCACCCGAACCCAGTTGGGATAGACAGAGTGTCGACCCGAAGGCGACGACCAGAAGGGGAAATACAAATCGCGCCCGCAGGATTCTCTTCACGCCAGAAGATTCTATCGGATGGCTTGCGGCAGCGTGCATGGCCAATACGATCTTGTCACAGCCGCGAGCCCATCGGCTAAGGAAGAACTAACAAAAAATCAGGCCGCCTGCCGACATCAAGGCGGCCCCATACTCGGCGGCAAGTTGCGCCATTTCACTCAAAAACTAAATCTCGCACCCAGTTGTGCGGCAAATGGCGAACTTCCGGGCGAAATCTGGTCAAGCACGCCGTACGTGGCTCCATTCGGCCCAATGGCCTGGCCCTGCCGGGGGATGGCGGTAAGGGGAGCGCAGGTCTGCGAGACGCTTGTGGCAATTGGCATCGGCGTACAGCTCACGTCGACGAACCCGCTATTGTCGGGATTCGAATAAAGATTGCCACGGTTGGTCACGTTGAATATGTCCGCAACCAGGCGCAACTGGTAGCGTTCGCCGAGCTTGAAGTCTTTGCTGAGACGCATATCCCAAGTGAAGAAGTTTGGCTGGCGTGCCGGATACCGCGGCAGAAGGTAGGGCTGGCCACTGCCAATTTGCACGGTAGGGCGATCGTTGTTCGAGAATTGATTGATGACCCCGTCGCCGTTGACGTCCGCACCCGAATACGCGGGGTAGGGCAACCCGCTGTGGGCAATGAAGTTGCTACTCCAATTGAACCCATGCGGGAGTTCAGCGCTGATGCCGGACTTGAACTGGTGGGTAATGTCGAGGCCGTTTCTTCCGTAGTCGATGTTGATGTTGAATGGATCCTGGCCGCCAAAGAACGTGTCCGTGTCCCGTTCACTGGAATCGTTGCTGTAGTTCCGCGACCATGTGTAGTTCGCAAACCATTGGTAGTGATGACCGAAGTGTTTATCCAAACTGGCTGTAAGTTGGTGGTAATTCCCGCGGCTGAAACTGGCAAGTTCCAATGCTCCCGAGAATGGAGTCAGGGTGCAGTCCAGCGGCATCGGCTCTCCACCGAATACGAACACATTGTTCGCAGGGCAGACAAAGCCCCCGGTTGCTGGATCTCCGGTGGACCCAAGGATCGAGCGCCCAAACTGGTCCGTTCCAATTGGAACAAGGTTTCTCTGCCAGTTCGAGGTGCTGAATCCTCCAGTTTTCAAGTGGGTCGAGTGCATGTAGGCGTAATTGACCGAAAAGGTCCACTCGCCCGAGAACTGGTGCTCGAAGCCGACGGTCAGATTTGAAACTCGGGGATTGCGCAACGCCGGATCCGCGTACTCGATGGCGGGGCATCCGATAAAGGGCGGGCCAAAAGCACACAATCCTTCCGAAGTCGTTGAAAGGGCCGACTGAAAGGCGTAGGGAAAGCCGCTACCGGGTGCGCACCCGAAGAAGGTTGGGCAAAACAGCGTTGTGGACTTCGAACCGCCGCCGTTGGATGCTTGCGGGAAGAAGATAGTGGGCGTTTGCGCATAGTACAGACCCCAAGCGGCGCGAACCACGGTGGGATGAGAACCCGACCCAAGACTCCAGGCCAATCCCAGCCGAGGTCCCCACTGGCCATAATCATTCGGCGTGTGCTGTGGCACGGGCGCTGTCTTTGTACCCCGCCCCAACGGACCCACGCCGACGTACACCTCTTGCCCAGGAATATGGGTCTGCGGCTGGGGGTTGTGGGTTCCATCCCAGCGAAGCCCATAGGTGACCGTCAGACGAGGCGTGGCCTGCCATTTGTCCTGCCAATAGAGACCAATGCCAGTCTGGTAGTTCGGTTTCAGCGTATTGGCGGTAAACGGGTCCTGTCCATTCAAACCGAACCCTTGGAAGTAGAAGAATGGATTCGAGTTGTCGAAATCCGCCAAAGTAGCGAATTGGTATCGCCCCGCCGTCCAACCCGCGAACACGTCCTTGCGGTCCACAAAGGAATTGACATCACCCCCAAATTTCACATCGTGCTTGGCAAAGGAGTATGAAAAATTGTCCTGAATTTGCAGTTTTCCGTTGTCGTTATTGCCGGGAAGGTAGAACCGCTGTCCAAATGTGCCGTTGGGACTGATCTGGACTTCAGTGGCGCCTCCCTGAATCGGATGGCGCTTGCGGGTTTCACCTTCGATCAGAGCTCTAATTTCATTTACTTTTCGTCCCCTGGCCGTCGTCAGCGCAAACACTCCGCTGATTCCCTGGTTCACAAATTGCTCGGTGTTTCCGAATGCGTCCGAGGTCTCGGACTGGCCGTGGCCGCCAGTGAATCCCTTGGTGTGATTGCGCGTACCGAGACCGCGAATGCTGAAGTGATTGGCCGGGGTAATCTGATAATCGTAATGTCCCAGCAGGGTAAAGAAATCCTGAAATTGCGGGTGAGGACCGTCCAAGGCCCCCAAATTCGGCACCCCATAACAAGCCGGGAGCAGATGCATCCCCACTGCGCCGCTCACACAGGCCGACCCCAGTTGGTCGGTACCGCTCGCCGCTGGAATGATCGGACCGGCATCATTCTGGCAAGCGGGATCCCCGTGACAGAAGTTTGTCGTCAGCGGGCCGGTGTTGCGTTGAACGTCAGTAGAGAGGAAAAGAAATTGACGGTCCTTGCGAATGGGGAAGCCAATCGATCCGCCGAATTGATGTTGCCAGTCGATGTTGGAAGGATTATGCAAGGCATCGTCCTTCGTAAGGCGACTACCGCGGTAGTATTCATGTCCCTCGCCGTGAACGTCGTTAGTTCCTGACTTCGTCACCACGTTCAGCAATCCGCCAGTGGCACGGCCAAACTCGGGAGCGAACCCGTTGGTGACGACCTGGAATTCCTGCACTGCCTCCATGGGCACAGTCAGGTTCTTGGTTTCAAGAGATCCGAAGTTCTCGCCGAAGAAGTTGTTCGTGGTGTCAGCGCCGTCGATGACCAAGCCGGTGTAGTCGCTTTGCTGTCCGCCAAGCCGGATGTTGCCTCGCAGCCCCGGAACTACCTGGGCTGAGGCGCTCAACTGCGCCAAATCGCGGTAGTCGCGACCTGGAAAGGGAAGGCTCTCCAAGCTCTTGGCGTCAAGCAGTTGGCTGATGCCAGCGGTCGAAGTATCCACGGCTTCGATGTTCGCATTTACGGTTACCGTCTCCTGCGCCGATTTGAGCGGCATGCTCACATCCAATGGCAGGGATGCCCCAACGTTGACGACGATGCCTTTGACGGTGGTGAGCGCAAAGCCCTGAGCCTCGGCCACCAGTGTGTACCCACCGGGTGGGACCGCCTCAAAGTCATAGCCTCCGTCTCCGGTTGTAGTCATTTCCCGTCGGAAACCCGTAGACGGGTTCGACAGCGTAACCTTGGCGTTGCCGATGACCGCATGGGAAGAATCGTAAACGGTGCCATGGACGGCGCCGCGCTCCAACGTCTGGGCAAAACAAAACGTACTCGCCGCCGCCACTACCAATACCAGGCTGATCGTCGCAACACGCATTTCTTTCCTCCAAGAGACACTATCGGACCACCGTTCTCCGACGGCGCCATGCGCACGCAGGTGCGAAAACCGAGTCCACTAATTGTTTTCCATTAAGCGCCGAATTAGACTTCCCGCGGCGGTACAGTGTCAAGTCTATTTTTCGCCGGCGAATGGTCATCGTTGTGGATCGAAATTTTTTGTGCCTCCGGCCGGCACCGCTTCGGGTTCGCGCACGTTAAGAATCTGATTCGCCATCACATTCTCCAAGCGCTGCACGATCCCGCTAGGCCAGCGAATGTCAATCGACTTCGCCGATGTATCCGACCCCAGCCCGAAGTGGACTCGGCGATCGCTGGCGGAAAGATAACTGCCAGCCGTGCTCACCGTCTCATACTGCGCCGCGCCCGATGCCGCGACCATCTTTACCTCCGCCCCAATGCCATCGCGGTTGCTCTTGCTCCCTTCCAGTTGCAGAGTCAGCCAGTGATTTCGACTTCCTCCCTGATTGCGGAGAACATGGGCCGGGCCATTGTTGGTAGAAATGACAACATCAAGAACACCCGTGTTGGTCAGATCTCCGATCGCTAGTCCGCGCGCCGCCCACTTCTGGCTAAATACCGCGCCCGATCCCGTCGAGACATCCCTAAACTTCTTGCCAGCCTCGTTGTGAAGAAGGAGCGGCGGCTGCAAATAACGCAAATGTGGAAAAGTTAGCTGAATGGTATCCATCACGTGCCCCTGCGCGATGAACAGATCTTTCCAGCCATCGTTGTCGTAGTCGAAGAACTTAACCCCCCAGCCTGCATATGGGCGCGTCGCAATGCCCAAGCCTGAAGACTCGGTGTCGTAAGTAAACGCCCCCTCCCCCGCGTTGTGGTAAAGCGCATACTTCTGATCAGAGAGATCGGTGATCACGATGTCAGGACGTCCATCGTTGTCATAATCAGCGACATCAACTCCCATGCCGGAGTAGACTCGCCCGTCCTCATTCACGGCGGTGCCCGAGTCGACAGCGACATCTCTCAGGATTCCGCCGCCCTGGTTGTGCAGCAGAAATTCTCGAACCGCATCATTGGCAATGACGATGTCTACGAAACCGTCGTGATCCATATCGCCGATCGCGATCCCCAGCCCCTTGCCCTCCAGTCTCGCCAACCCTGCCTTCTCCGACACGTCACTAAAATGCCCCCCGCCGTCATTGTGAAAGAGGATGGGAGATATGCCGGCGAAGAGATCGGGAGTGCAATAGCCGCGACGGCCCTGCACATGTTCGCCGCAATATGGATTATTGTCGAAGGACCAGACGAGGTAGCGGGTCACAACCAGGTCGAGCAAGCCGTCATTATCAACATCCACAAACGTGGCACTCGCCGACCACCCTGTTCCTGCCACATGCGCGGACTCGGTGACATCTTCAAAGGTGCAGTTCCCTTTGTTGTGATAAAGGTGATTGCTGGGGAATCCAGTCACGTACAAGTCGTCACGCCCATCGTTGTCGTAGTCGCCGACTGCAACCCCCATGCCATAACCCTCTCCCGCGAGGCCCGACTTCGCCGTCACGTCTTCGAAAGTGCCGTCGAGCTTCTGATGGTAGAGGCGATTCCAGTACCTCGGGCCGTCTTTGACCGGCAATGATCCCTTCGGCATGGGGTCGTCAATTCTGGCTCCGTTAACGAAGAAAATGTCGAGACGTCCGTCACCATCACAATCGAACAGAGCTACGCCCGCCCCCATAGTTTCTACCAGATACTTCTGTGTTGTCGGAGAAGCCTGGTGCACGAAGTCAATTCCGAGGCTCGACGTCACATCCAAAAACTGTATGGGAGAATCGGAGGGCGAGGCTCGTCTCGTCTCGATGTTTCTGGAAGTAGAAGGGTGCTGCGCGACCGCCGAGAACGTCAGCACCAGGGTCGTCGCCGCGATCGCATATCCGAAATTGATTCGCTGAAGCAAGAGATTCGTCGGAAATTGGGCGCTCGAGGAATGTTAGCCCCTCACGCTCCACTCCGCATCGAAACGCGCGCGATCGTAGAACGATTTCTGCGTTCCCACTCCTGTGGTCGAGAGACCTGCGTACAGATTGGCGCGACGGACGGCTTCCATCTCGGGCACTCCCTCACCGAGAAAAACCGCGAAGCTCCCAATGAAGGCGTCGCCCGCGCCGGTGCTGTCGATGCTCTTCACCGCGAACGCCGAGACGTGCTCACAACCGTCACGGCTAGCGAGGAGAGATCCGTTGGCTCCGAGAGTGATGATCACGCGGCGGATTCCGCATGAAACAAGTTTCTCCGCGCATTGTTTCGCTTCTTCGAGCGTTTTCACAGGCGCTCCCGTAATGGTCTCGGCCTCACTTTCGTTAGGTACGAAGTAGTCGAGATCCTTCAGCGCGGCGACTTCCACCGGTTGCGCGGGCGCTGGATTGAGAATGCAGCGGATGCCGTGTTTGCGCGCAAAGGCGATACTGTAATACACGGTTTCAACGGGAATTTCGAACTGCAGCACGATGCAGTCGCATGTCTTCAGCAGATCAGCAGCGGCGTCGACGTCCGCGGGCTTCAACGCATCGTTCGCTCCCTTCACCACGAAGATACGGTTCTGGCCGTTCGGCTCAACGAAGATGGGAGCCACGCCGCTCGACAGGCCCTCGACTTGCTTCACGTGCGTGGGATCAATTCCCTGCTTGCGAAAATTTTCAATCGTGGCTGGACCAAACAGATCGCTGCCCACGCGGGCGACCATGAACACTTCCGCGCCGCAGAGACGCGCCGCGACCGCCTGGTTGGCCCCTTTACCGCCGAATCCTAGATCGAATCTTTGACCAAATATCGTCTCGCCGGGCTTTGGAAAACGTTCTGTGAATGTCGTCAGATCGATGTTGGCGCTGCCCACCACCGCGATGCGACGACGCTTTGCCATGATCCTTATGTTTATAACCTCGAGGAACGCCGAGTCTATTCAGCGCACCCGGAACGTGTCAACGGAGTATACATGTGGAGGCGGCCGCCGACGGCTGTCCATCGAGCAGTTCGAGCACCTGTTTCTGCTATAGTCTTCTTCCTCGACAGTTGAGATTTGGAGGAGCCATGCCCCGCATTGTCCGCTGCGCCCTCATTCAAGCCAGCAACGCGCTCAGCACCGAGCGCCCTCTTGCGCAGATCCGGAAGGCGATGATCGACAAGCACATGAAATTGATCGACCAGGCCGTGCGCAAGAAAGCGCAAATCTTGTGCCTTCAGGAACTTTTCTACGGTCCATATTTTTGCGCGGAGCAGAACGCCCGCTGGTACGAACTGACCGAGAAGGTGCCGGATGGACCGACTACGCAGCTCATGCAGAAGGTCGCGGCCAGGCACAAGATGGCGATCGTCGTTCCCGTGTACGAAGAGCATATGCCGGGCGTGTACTTTAATACCGCCGCTGTTATCGATGCGGATGGACGATACCTTGGAAAATATCGCAAGCACCACATCCCGCACTGCCATCCCGGCTTCTGGGAAAAGTTTTACTTCACGCCGGGCGATTTGGGATATCCGGTTTTTCAAACGAAGTATGCGCGCGTCGGCGTCTACATCTGCTACGACCGGCATTTTCCTGAGGGCGCGCGCATCCTGGGACTCAATGGCGCGGAGATCGTGTTCAATCCATCGGCAACGGTCGCGGGGCTTTCGGAGTATCTATGGGAACTCGAGCAGCCGGCGCATGCCGTGGCGAATGGATACTTTGTGGGAGCGATCAATCGTGTGGGAACGGAGAAGCCCTGGAGCATTGGCGAATTCTATGGCAAGAGCTATTTCTGCAATCCGCGGGGCAAGATTATCGCTCAGGCCAGCCGCAATAAAGACGAGGTCGTAGTCGCGGATCTCGATCTGGATATGATTGGCGAGGTTCGCAAGGTGTGGCAGTTCTTCCGCGATCGCAGGCCGGAGAGCTACGGCGCGCTAACGACGCAGAGCGCTGCATCGGCCGCCGCGGACTGAAAGGAGCAGCGCACTGCATGCGCGCGAGTGGCGGGCGTGGACCGCCGGACAGTCGCCGAGACGGCGGCGTTGCCTACACATGAAGTCGACACCAGAGCTCCAGTCTCGAATTGAAGCCAGCCCTCTGTATAACCCCGACCTCGCGCCCGCGAGCGAGGACCGGCGGCACTGGGGTACTTACAACTTCGCCGCGCTGTGGATTTCGATGTCGGTGAACATTCTCACCTACATGCTGGCCGCGAGCCTGATTCAGGGGGGAATGAACTGGAAGCAGGCGGTCGCCACGATCTTCATCGGAAATGTGATCGTGCTGGCGCCGATGCTGCTCAACTCGCATCCCGGCGCAAAGTATGGAATTCCCTTCCCCGTGCTGGCTCGCGCGTCGTTCGGCGTGCTGGGAGCGAATGTCGCAGCGGTCCTGCGTGCGCTAGTGGCTTGCGGATGGTTCGGCATTCAAACTTGGATTGGGGGCGAAGCGATCAGTACTTTGCTGGCGACTCTGTCACCTGCGTGGAAGAACGTTCCTCACGGCGCTGCGATCTGTTTCCTCATTTTCTGGCTGATTAATCTCGCTGTGGTGCTTAAGGGAATTGAATATATCCGCATATTGCAAGGCATCAGCGCGCCGGTTTTACTCGGAGTCGGACTGCTTCTCCTGGGATGGGCCTACCACACGGCAGGCGGATTTGGCCCCATGTTGTCGGTGCCGTCGCGCTTCACAAGTTTTCCTGACTTCCTGAAGTTCTTGATTCCGGCGTTGAACGGCACAGTCGGCTTTTGGGCAACGGTGTCGCTGAACATTCCCGACTTCACGCGTTTTGCGCGGAATCAACGCGAGCAGGTCATCGGCCAGGCGCTCGCATTGCCGACGACGATGACACTATATGCGTTTGTAGGAATTGTCGTGACCTCGGCAACGGTGGTCATCTACGGCACGGCAATCTGGGATCCGGTCCAATTATTAAGCCGGTTTCATTCTCCGGTCGCTGTGGTGATTTCGCTGGTCGCGATTTTGCTGGCGACGTTAAACGTCAACATCGGCGCGAATGTCGTGTCGCCGGCAAATGATTTTTCCAACCTGTGGCCGCGCGGCATTAGTTTCCGCACTGGAGGCGTCATCACGTGCTTTATGGGCATTGCACTCATGCCATGGAAACTGCTCTCCAATTACCGGACATTCATTCTGGGATGGTTAGGCGGCTACGCGGCGTTTCTGGGGCCGGTAGCAGGCATCATGATCTGCGATTATTTCGTTATTCGGCGGCGAGTGCTGCAGGTGAACGATTTGTATCTGCGCGGAGGCGTTTACGAATACTCCCACGGGTTCAACTGGAGCGCGGTCATCGCGCTGGCGCTGGGAGCGGGAACTGCATTAGCGGGTCTCGCAGTGCCGTCGGTCCGGGCCCTGTATGACTATTCCTGGTTTGTCGGTTTTGCGGTTTCGTTCGCGGCTTATTACGCGCTGATGAGATTTCAGGGGCAGGCTGCGCTGGCTCCGGAGAGCGCGGCGTAGATCCCCTTCTACGCTCTCTTCGCGCCCACGAACTGCGGCAGCACATCCTTTTCGTAGACGTCGAGCGTCTGCTCTTCCTCGCCGCACATCAGGTAGATGTTGAATTGTGTGACGCCGACGGCGGCGAGTTCGCGCAATTTCTTCTGATGGGCCTCTACAGGTCCTATGAGAGTGAAACGATCCACCACTTCGTCGGACACAAAATTGGCATTGTCGCTGTCCACTTCACAGTGGTGCTGGTAGTCGTAATGGCCGCGGTCCTGCACGTATGAGATAAGCGCTTGAGGAAGATCTCCAGGTTTGTACTGACGAATCAAATCCATCACGTGATTCGAAACGAGAGCCGGGAACCAACGTACGCGTTCGCGCGCGACGCTCAGATCTCTTGAAACCCACACTGGCGCCGCCGACATCACTTCGATCTTCTTAGGATCGCGGCCCGCGGCCCGCGCTCCCTCCTTGACGAACCCCATGCACCAATCAATCAACACCGGATCGGCGAATTGCAAGATGATGCCATCGGCCACGCGGCCGGCCATATGCAGCACCTTGGGGCCGTATCCTGCGACCCAGACTCGGGGAGAAATTTTTGCCCAGGTCAGGCGCGTCGGTTGCCCATCGTGCTGCACTTCCTGGCCGGAAGTCAGATCACGAAACTCCTTTACCGCCGCTTCCAACTGCGACCAACTCACCGGCTTTTTTCCCAAGACGCGCCGCGAACTGTCTCCGCGGCCAATGCCGAGTTCCATACGGCCGCCTGAGATCAGGTTCAGCGTGGCAAATAAGCTAGCGGTCACGGTGAGGTCGCGAGTTGCAGGATTGGTCACGCATGTCCCCAATCTCATCCGCTCAGTATTCATTGCCATCAGCGTGAGCAAGGGGTACGGCTCTTTCCAAAGGACGTGGGAGTCGAAAATCCAGCCGAATTCGAATCCCGCCCTTTCGGCCTGGCGGGTCAGACCTACAATGCGATCCACAGAAATGTCGGGTTTAATGGTGATGCCGAATTGCATGGCTGGTCCCCTTCCGCGCGCGATGCGGAAACTGATTATGAAGAACCGAAGGGCGGCAGTGTAGCATAATTTCTTCCACATTCCGGCGAGCGGCGGAGGTCTTCATGAGCTTCGATACGATCATTCGAAATGGTTCGGTGGTGACCGCCACGGATACTTATGTGGCGGATGTGGCCATAACGAACGGCAAGATCGCTGCCATCGGGGCAAACCTTCCAACACAAAATGCCACCGAAACATTGGATGCTTCGAACAAGCTCGTGATGCCCGGCGGCATCGATGTGCACACTCATCTCGATATGCCTTTTGGGGGGACCACAAGTGCGGACGATTTTGAGACCGGCACGCGCGCTGCGGCTTTTGGAGGCACGACCACGCTGATCGACTTCGCCATCCAGTACAAAGGCCAGCCTCTGCGGCAAGCTTTCGAAACATGGATGAGCAAAGCTTCGAGCAGGGCCGTCTGCGATTACGCGTTCCACTGCATCGTGACTGACGTTTCTGGCGGGCAACTGGGGGAGATGAACGACCTTGTCCACGAAGGCGTGACCAGCTTCAAGCTCTTCATGGCGTATCCCGGCGTCTTCATGCTCGACGACGGCAGCATCTTCAAAGCTCTGCAGACCACAGCGAAAAACGGCGGCCTGGTTTGCATGCATGCCGAAAACGGCAGCGCGATTGACGTGATCGTGCAGCAAGCCCTGGCCGAAGGGAAAAAAGCGCCAAAGTATCACGCGCTCACTCGCCCGACGACTGCCGAAGCCGAGGCAACAGGACGCGCGATTGCTCTGGCCGAGATGGCCGGCGCGCCAATCTACATCGTTCATTTGAGCTGCAACGAAGCGCTCGAAAAAGTACGCGAGGCGCGCGACCGCGGCTTGCCCGTGTATGCGGAGACTTGTCCGCAATACCTATATCTTTCGATTGAGAATTTCGATGCTCCTGGATTTGAAGGCGCGAAATATGTGTTCACTCCGCCGCTGCGCGAGAAATGGCATCAGGAGAAACTTTGGAACGGGTTGAAATGCGATCACTTGCAGGTGGTTTCGACCGACCATTGCCCATTTTGTTTCAAAGAACAGAAGGAATTGGGCCGCGATGATTTCACGAAAATTCCGAACGGAGGGCCGGGCGTGGAGCACCGTATGAGTTTGATCTACTCGGGCGGGGTTGCGAGTGGCCGTTTCAGCGCAAACCGGTTCGTTGAATTAGTCTCGACGACACCGGCCAAGTTATTCGGACTCTACCCGCGCAAGGGCACGATTGCTGTGGGAAGCGACGCTGACCTGGTGATCTTTGATCCCCATCGCAAACAAACGATCAGCGCAAAAACCCATCATATGCGCGTTGATTATTCGATGTTCGAGGGGATTCAGGTCACAGGGATGCCGGATGTAGTTTTGTCTCGCGGAAAGGTTGTTGTGCAACAAGACCAGTTCTTGGGCCGTGCCGGTCAGGGAAAATTCCTGCGGCGCGCCACCTATGCTCAAGTAAACGGATGAGCATAGCGCAACGCACGATACAGCGCTTCTGTCCACCTTCGGCTGTCGATCTGCCAGCAGACTCTCGCCTTGTGGCCGCCGCCGAGTGCCGCGTCCCATACCGCGGGATTTCTCTCATCGTGCGCGACATCGCGCGTAGCATAACAGACGTTTAAGCTTGTAGGCCTGACCAAAGAAGAGTACATTTACGAACTTTCCAAGGAGAACTCATGTTTACGCCGCAGAGTCTTACGGTTGCGATGTTGATGATGATTACCAGCGCCATTTGCTGGGGTTCCTGGGCCAATACCTATAAGGGCGTAAAAAATTATCGTTTTGAGCTTTTTTACTGGGATTACGCGATTGGCATTTTTCTAATGTCTCTGATTCTCGCCTTCACCATGGGGAGCACCGGGCACGATGCTTCCAGCTTCCTCAATAACGTTCAATCTGCAGATAAGGCGAACATCGTTTCTACGCTGGTGGGGGGCGCGATTTTCAATCTTGCGAACCTGCTGTTGGTGGCGGCGATCGACATGGCTGGACTGGCGGTTGCGTTTCCTGTTTCGATTGGAATCGCTCTCGTCGTCGGAGTGGTGTTGAGCTATGCCCTGCAACCGAAGGGCAACGCGTTATTCCTGGCGATCGGAGTCGCGTGTGCGCTGGTTGCGGTGATTCTTGATGGCAAGGCTTATGGGAGCCTGGCCAGTGCCGGGCGTTCGGTGTCGCGCAAAAGCATCATCGTATGCATCGTGTCGGGCGTGCTGATGGGTCTATGGAATCCGCTCGTCGCCTATTCGGCAACCCGCGGCACTCCTCTGAGTCCATATAGTTCGGTCGTTTTTCTCACTCTTGGCGCGCTGCTCTCTTGCTTTATCTGGAACATTTATTTCATGAAAAAGCCGCTGGTCGGAGAACCGGTAAGCTTTCAAGGATTCTTCACCGGGCCCCCATCGGGACATCTGCTGGGTCTTCTCGGCGGTGTCATCTGGGGTGTTGGGACAGTGTTTAACGTAGTTGCCGGAAAAGTAACGGGGTTCGCGATCTCATACGCCATTGGCCAGTCGGCCCCGATGGTAGCCGCGCTCTGGGGCATTCTGGCGTGGAAAGAATTCGCGGGCTCCGGATCGCGCGCGAAACTTTACCTGACACTCATGTTCATATTTTTCGGGCTAGCCATTCTCCTCGTGGCGCGGGCAAATGGCTGATGTCTCCTACTTCCCTTTGATCCGGCTGATGAACAGCTGCAGGAAGCGGTCCGCATCTGAGGCGAGACAGACGCGCGCATTGGGCTTCAACTCAATCACGCCTTCGATCTCGTAATGATCGCTGTGCAGCACGTTCCTTTCGTCCGAGCCCATGCGGTTCGCGACGGTTTCTCCGCGCGTAAACTCGCCTTTGGTTTCCACATCCACGTGCATGTCTCTGAGTGTGACCAGCGTCGGATCGATAACGGTTGCAACCGCCAGCGGATCGTACATTGCCGCTCCCTGATAGCCGCTCTTCTCGGAACGCGTTAGATAAAAATCCGCGAGCTTCGCAATAAAATCGCTCTCGGGCCCGTGCAGCGCCTGCAAGTCTCCAAGGTACTTGCGAGTGATGAGCGTGCGCTCGCCCACGTCCGAGCCGACCATCGTGACCATCCAGCCGGCATTGAATACGATGGACGCCGCGTCCGGGTCGCCGTAGATGTTCGCCTCAGCAGCACCATTTACGTTTCCACCAGTAATTGATCCACCCATGATCACAATATTCTTGACCAGGAGCACAATAGACGGATCTTTCGACACTGCCAGCGCAATGTTGGTCAGCGGCCCCACGGGAATCAGTGTAATTTCATGCGGATACTTGTGGACGAGTTCGATGATCAGGTCGGGCCCGAAGTGTGTATCCGCTTTGCATTTGCTGGCAGGCAGCTCGACGTTCGCAAGGCCGTTTCTTCCGTGCCAAAACTGGGCAGTTATCAATTTTTGATTCAATGGATGCTGGGCGCCACCAGCGACTGGCAGATCGCAGCGCCCCGCGAGAGAGACCAACTTAAGCGCGTTCTCCAACCCCTGCCGCCCATCAACATTTCCAGGAACAACCGTGAGCGCTTCCACTTTCAATTCCGGCGAATTCAATGCCAGGAGGATCGCCATGGCATCATCCACTCCGGGGTCGGTATCGATGATTACGCGCTGCGGCGACTGCGCAACCGCGGTCGTCAAAAGGGAAAAGAGGACAACGAAAGCAAGCGGCACGATGTATCGCTTCACGGGAAGAGAGTCCTTGGTTTGAATTTTGAGCAACGTGAATTCTAGAGCAGCATGCCGGCAATCGAAGCCGACATCAAATTGGCCATCGTGCCTGCAAGCATCGCGCGCAGGCCAAGCTGAGCCAGGTCGCCTCTTCGATTCGGCGCCAGCGCGCTGATGCCGCCGATCTGGATTCCAATGGAACTGAGATTTGCGAATCCGCAAAGGGCGAAGGTAGCGATCGTGAACGAGCGCGGATCGAGCACGGCTTTTTGCGGACCGAGCATTGAGAACGCTACCAGCTCGTTCAGCACCATACGCGTGCCCAGAAGATTTCCAATCGCGCCGCAATCGCGCCAGGGGATGCCGATGACCCACGCGATGGGAGAGAACAGCACGCCGAAAATACTTTCCAGGCTGGACGGGAACCAGAGAAATCCGAAGTGCGCCAGGCCGTTATGTATCCCGCGCATGATACCGTCGATGAGGGCGATCAATGCCAGGAATGCGATCAGCATGGCTCCGATGTTGAGCGCCATGTGCAGGCCGTCGCTGGTGCCACGCGCCACCGCTCCCAACAGGTTTTCTTTTTTCTCAGCGGTCTCCTCCTCTTCGCTCATCACCACGCGGCCTGCCGTCTTCGGTTGCTCGGTCTCGGGCACAAGCATCTTTGAAACCAGGATCGTGCCCGGCGCCGTCATGATGACGGCGCTGAGAACGTGTCGCGGTTCGACTCCAAAGGCGAAATAAGCGGCCATGATCGAACCGGAGACGTGCGCCATGCCGCTGGTCATCACGGTCATCAACTCAGAGCGAGTCAGGTCGGGCAAGAACGGACGAATTGTGACCGGCGCCTCTGTCTGTCCCATGAAGATGCTGGCGGCCACGTTCAGCGACTCGGCGCCGCTGGCGCCCATGATGCGCGTCATAGCCCAAGCGGCGATGCGGATGATGAACTGCATGATTCCGTAGTGATAGAGGATCGCAAACAATGCGCAGATGAAAACAACAACGGGCAGCACTTGAAAAGCGAATATGAAGCCCACGTGCGAACTCTGCTTGCCCAAATCGCCGAACACAAATTCAGAGCCGGCGTATGCATAGCTGAGCACGCGATTCGCGGCATCCCCGGCCACCTGAAACATGCGGCGCCCGAAATCGATTCGGAGTACAAAAATCGCGAATACGATCTGCAAGCCAAGACCCGAGGCCACCGTTTTCATTCGGATGGCACGCCGGTTCGTGGAGAACGCATAGGCGAGCCCGAGCATGGTCAACAGGCCAAGAATTCCCGTGAATCGTCCCATCAGCGTTTTTCTCCGGACTTTCCGATAACTCTATGTACCAGCGGTCTCTTCGAACTGGGAGCGGTCTCGGAAATCTGGCAACTCTCCGTAATCAACCGCTTTGCCCGTTCCGCCCGCGGGTCATCATTGTAGTGAATCGTGGCGAGCGGCTCGCCCCGCGCGACTCGGTCTCCGACTTTCTTGTGCAGCACAATTCCCACCGCCGGATCGACTGCATCTTCCTTGCGCTCGCGTCCACCGCCAAGAATCACGCAGGCGGTGCCGACCTGCTCACATTGCATGGACACAACGTATCCATCTTTATCGGCCGCGATCTCTAAGGTGTGTCGGGCTTGGGGAAGTTTGTTTGTATCGTCCACACTGCGCGGGTCGCCGCCCTGAAGTTCCACCATGCGGCGGAATTTCTCCAGCGCTTTGCCTGACGAAATCAGTTGCGCGCTGTGCTGCTTTCCCTCGGCAACGGTTTTCGACGCGCCTCCGAGATAGAGCATCCATCCCGCCAGTTCCAGGCAGAGCTCGCGCAGGTCCTGGGGCCCGGCCCCACGCAGCACATCAATCACCTCGACCACTTCCAGCGCGTTGCCGATCATATTTCCCAAGGGCTGATCCATGTCCGTGATCAGCGCAACTACTTGCTTGCCCATGCGCTCTCCGGTCTCGACCATCAGCTCAGCAAGAAAGGCTGCATCCTTTTCATTCTTCATGAACGCGCCGGAACCGGTTTTCACATCGAGCACGAGCGCATCGATTCCTTCCGCCAACTTCTTGCTCATGATGGACGCGCAAATGAGATAAGGACTCTCGACCGTCCCCGTCACATCCCGCAACGCGTAAAGCTTTCGATCGGCAGGAGCGATTTCTGCGGTCTGCCCGATCATCGCACAGCCGCAAACCTCGAGCACGCGGCGGAGCTCGGGCACCGGCAGATTCACCTTAAATCCGGGAATCGCTTCGAGTTTGTCGAGCGTTCCGCCGGTGTGGCCCAGGCCGCGTCCACTGATCATGGGAACGGCTACGCCAGCGGCGGCCGCCAAGGGCGCCAAGACCAGTGACGTCTTATCGCCGACGCCGCCAGTCGAGTGCTTGTCAACTTTCCGGGCCGACAACGAAGAAAGATCAAGAACCTCGCCCGAATGCAACATCGCGTCCGTGAGGGCCGCGGTTTCAGGACGCGTCATACCGCGGAGCACAACTGCCATCAGCCAGGCCGAAACTTGATAATCGGGAATGTCGCCTTTCGTGTACGCATTGACCAAGCCTTCGATTTCAGCCCGGGACAATTCAGAGCCGTCTCTCTTTTTGCGAATAACATCGATCGCGCGAAAAGTTGGCGACACAGAGATGGACTGGCTCACTGGAGGCGAAATCCTTCCGGCAGAAGTTCGGTGATGTGGGCTTGCTTGGGTCCGCTGGTTCCCTGAAAAAATATGGTGGCGTCCGGGCCAAATTCGTAAATGACCTGGCGGCATGCGCCACAGGGGGAGCAAGCCACGCCATGGGCGTTCGTGACCGCAACGGCTTGAATTTCAATCTTCGGACCCAGTTCGGCGACCGCGGAGAAAATTGCCGTCCGCTCTGCGCAATTCGTCATTCCGTAGGAAGCGTTTTCCACGTTGCATCCGGAAAATATCCTTCCATTCGTAAGCAGGATCGCGGCTCCCACGTGAAAGTGCGAATAGGGGGCATGCGCATTCTTCATCACTTTCGCCGCAGCGTTTTCCAGTTTCTTGCGCACTGCGGCGGACAGCGTCTTCTTGGTCATATAGGAAACTTGATTAGGCTTGCCGGGACGAATCGTGCGCCATTGTAAACCCTGACAGCGAATTCTGTAGGCCTTCTTGCGGCCTGGCTAAGGAGGTCGTTGGAAAGGGCGCCGAATTTCCTCTTGTAAGACGGGCTGCCGTACAATTGCAACTCGAGGCGTCAGCCCAGCGCATGCCAGGCCAGCACGATTATTCCGTCGCGCATAATTCCGAAGGCCGGATTGCGAGCCGCGA
>DASTCU010000195.1:0-56518 GCA_035710825.1 Candidatus Sulfotelmatobacter sp. | reverse complement strand
CAGCTTGGCGCTGTTTCCGGCTGCAGCCTTTTCGCATCCACGCTCGGCTTGGGCAACTTCACGATGTTCTTCAATTGACGATTGATCCACAGTTCAATCGGGAAACTATAGAAATCGAAATTCAGGCGTACGCGCGCGGGGTAGGCCGTGAGGTGTTGGACCGCCTTGGCGAATCGTCCGTGGCCGGTGGTGGCGATGGGTTCACGATCGAAGGCGATACGCAGGTAGTCTCGCATGGTCTGGACTCGCTGGTGATCGCTGCCTTTGAGCCAGGGCAGAACCGTGTAACGTGGGAAATAGTCCGCCCAGCCTTCGAGAGTCTTGGGCACTTCGATTCCCAGTTGAGCCGCCCGATGAAAAATTGGCGAGCCAGGATATGGAGTAAATATGTTCGTCCAGAATTCCGCACCAGGGAACTTCCGGCAGATGTCCATCATGAAGTTGACGGTCTCGCGTCTTTCTTTTGGTCCCTCTCCCGGAAACCCAAAAATAATGTTGAACGATGGGATCACGCCTGCCTTGATGCACCGCTCGGTGGACTGATAGATGTCGCCAAGAACCTGAAAATCTTTATTCATCAGCTTCATCACGGCCGGAGAAGCCGTCTCGATTCCCTGACAGATCTGATGGAGCCCGGAACGGCGCAGCAAGGTTAACTCGTCAATGCTGAGACGCGCGGTCAGATTCGTCGTGGCTTGAATGCTCCATTTAAAGTTGGCCCCGGCCCGGACCAGTCCTTCCGCGATCTGGAGTGACCGGTCGAGGTCTACCAGGAAATTGTCATCGGCCATCCACAACAGCTCGAGCCGGTACCGTCGAGTCAGTTCGATGGTTTCCGCGACTACTTGCTCGACCGGAAGGGCGTTCCACTTACGTCCGTAGACTCCAGCATTGGTGCAATAAGCGCAATTGAAGGGGCACGCCAGACTGGAAACGTACATGGCCCAGCGCCGGCCGCAGATTTTTTCGTAAGCATCGAAATCGGCGAGATGGTAGGCCTTTGCCGGCATCTGCTCCAGCCGTTTGAGGGGGCGTTCCGGAGTGAAGTGAAGCTTGCCGTCGATCTTGAATCCGATCCCGAGAACATCGGCCAGGGAGGCATCATCCCGCAAGCGATCGGCGACCGCGAGCATGCTCTCTTCACCTTGGGCCCGAACCACGATATCCACGTAAGGCGCCTCGAGCGTCTGAGTGGGAAGCAGCGAGGGATGCCATCCGCCAAGAATGACAGGAAAATCGGGATTCCACTTCTTGATCGCTTTGGCCACTTCAACGGTCTCGCGAATCATGGGGCCGGTGACCAGGGAAATGCCCAGGCAGAGCGCATCTTTAATTTCTTCCATGATCCGCTTCTTGTAGTCGGGAGAAATCGAAGCATCGATAATGCAGATCTCGTATCCAGCTTCCAGGAGGGGAGTCGAGATCGCCAGGATGCCCAGCGGGGCAGTAGCCTCAATGCTGGAAAAGGATGCGACGAAGAATACAATTTTTTTCGACGATCTCACGGCAATGCCTTTCGTCGTGCTACTCGCTCACAAATCGAACTCGAAAGTGAGATCAAAAGGTACCAATCGATAGCCCGGCATTTGTCTCAGAATTGTCAAAACTCTGCAAAATTCGGCCGATCGAAAACCGTTGTTGCGGCGATCGGTCAAAGCTCTTTCTTATGACGAAAGCGTGACAATCATCCTCTGGTCCGCAGCATCTCTTACTTGGGCTCCAGCAATTGAACAAAAGCATGCCACGACGTGGGGCGAGAATATCCGCTGTTGAGTAATGCCCAATACGCGCCCGCACAGAAGACGATTCCTCCGCACGCAATCTGCAATCCCACACCAAGATAGTTGGGAGCTGGAAATTGACGGCTGATAAACCACAGCACCGCAGCCTGGAGTGCGCTGAGGACCAGAGGTAACCGGTAGGCGCGAGTGAGAAAAACTGCGAGAGGCATCTCGAGGATGCGGCACATGTGCTGTGGCAGAAAAAATACGCTGGTGCAGGCCAACGGAATGGCTGTTCCCCAGGCAACGCCGACGATGCCAAACCGGCGCACCAGGAGCAGGCTCAGAAGCAGGTTCACCACTCCTTCGAGCAAGAGAACGGATGCCAGCACGCGATGGCGGCCCATCCCCAGAAGAATCCTGATCGATGTCGACTGAGCGAGATACAAAGTCCTGGGAATAATGAGTAGAACTAGTACGGAATAACTGGCCACATATCGAGCGCCCACCCAAACTTCGATAATTGGCTTGCCCAGCACAATCAATGTCACGCAGAGAGGGAAGACGATGAAGGCACTGGCGCGATTTCCGCCCACGAATATCCGCCGCAAGCTCACCAAGTCTCCCGTCGCATGAAACTGGCTCGACATGGGCGTGAAGATTTGTGACATGCTGCGCACCGCATAACTCGCGTATTCGACCAGCCTCGCTCCAATGGAAAAATATGTGATGGCTGTCGCAGAAAGCAGCGCTGCGATGACCATCGCGTCCGACTGGAAGCGGAGTTTCTCGGCTGCCAGAATGGCGAAAGCAAAGACTCCGTAGCCCACCATCTCGCGAAAGACAAGCCCATCCACGTACCGGATGTTGAGACGAACCGGCAAGACGTAAAGCGCCATGCACGCGAAGATCACATAGCTAAGGACGTTTATCGCCACCGTGATGGTGCCGATGGCCAGCAATCCCCCACCGTTCATCAGAGCGGCAACAATCAGGACGCCGCGAAGTAAGGTGATTCCGATTTGGCTCAGTTGCAGCCACGAGAACTTCTGCAAGCCTTCGAGGGCGCCGGCAAAGACGCCGAGAGGAAACGTTAGCGCGATAGCTATGCCGGATAGTAGGAACAATATCCGCGCCAATCCGAGCAGCGGTGCTGGAATCTTGAACAACGAAGGCAAGTAGAAAGACCCGGCCACGGTGGCGAGCACAATGACAACTGCGACCCCGGCATAGAAGGCCAGGCTGGTGCTGAGATAGCGCGAGAGTCGTTCTGTATCATTGATCGCGATGAACTTGGCGGTGTACTTCACGATCGAGGAGCGAATTCCGAAGTCCAGCAGTCCGAAATATCCGGTAAGGGCAAAAATCAGAATCCATAAGCTGAACGCCTCGTCGCCCAGCCTGTGAAGGATGAAAGGCGAGAGAAAGAAACCGACCAGCGCATGTACCGCGAGGCCGAGCCAAGTCGCTGTGACGTTCTTGACGGCTTGGAGTCTAAGGCTCACGAAGCCTTCTTCGACTGAAGCGAATCGCTCGTCCAGGGAGCTGGAACCGTCCGCAGGCTTGCTCGATTCAGCCACTTCCAGTGCGGAATTTCGCAGATGTAGCGCAGTTCCGCCAGCACATAGAAAGTGGCTCGCCGGATCAAGTGGTGACGATTCCACCATCTTCGGTTCAGAACAGGTGAAGGGCCTCTTCTGATGGACGTGGTGATGCGCGGCGTGCGGGAGGATGACGATTTGTTTTGATGCTGGGATTCTTGAGTGCTAGGCGCGATCTTGTACTCGTTATAGAGAAGCAGTGCGAGCTTTGATGGGGGAAATAAGCTGAACTCGTAGACTGGAAGCCTGCACAGGGCCCAATCCCGGCCGTAATGCTCAACCCAGGTGCGAGGAGCGGGACGAACCCGGGCGCCCCACGTTTGAACCAACTCAGGAACGGGCGCAGCAAAGAGCCGAGCTGCCAGTTCGGTCACGATTACGACAAATTCGCGCAGCACGGCGCTGTCGCCCGCTCGCTGCTCGATCCCGCTCCACAATTCCGTGTCCGAAGCCCGCCGATGTAAGAAGTAACCGATCTCGTAGAGGCAGGACGCGCGTATCCATTGCGTGAACAAATGGCGGCACGCATGTAATACCTGCAGCAGGAAAGCGTCCTCATCCGTTTGACCATGAAACGTGAAACCGTTCCAGTGATGCGTTCTCGCTTCTGCAACGGAGAATAGATTTGGAATCGGCGGTAGTCTGTGCATGTTGCTGTCCCACATCTCGGTATGCAATTCAACCGCGTGGGGCGCTTGCGGTGAATATTGTTCAGCGCCGCGGGATGGTTGTCCTCCAGGAGTAATAAAGATCGACTCCTTGCTTGACCGAGAGTCCTTCGAACCATACCCAGCTTCCATCAACACACGGCATGCCGCCGGCAAGGACTCCTCTTCTACCAAATAATCGAAGTCTGCCTGATACCGAAGAGGAGCATGCGGACAAAATTGCGGAACCAGAGAGAAGCCCTTTATCGCCGTGTAATGCACTCCGGCGTCAGTGAATTGTTTATTGATCGAGTCGAACCGATGCGACATGTCCGCAACCCGCAACTGGTTGCAGGCGTAATTCCGCTCCAAACGAGATAGGGGCAGAGGCGAGACGACGTCAGTTGCGTTTGTGTCCTTGAGCTTTTGCAAGAAGTAGAAAGCTAGCCCTGCATCATCCAGCCATTGCAGAGCACGCTTCCATTGGCGCGGTGTGAATTTCTCAATCGCATTGAGCCGGTCGCGGTGGTCGCGCGAAAAATTCAGGAAACCAACGATGTCTTCAGCCGGAGTGCGCTTCACAACTGCACCTCCGCCACGGCTCGCAGCGAGAACAGGCAGCCTGCTTCCGGGGACCTCATTCTGCTCTCCGTTGGTCCTGTGCTCCAACCCGACGAAAATGGCAAACGAGGACTGCCGGCAGTTTGCAAGCTTCGATGAACGAATCAGACTTGCCCGCTCGCGCGAAGAGTGGCATTTCCGGCTCTCCCAGCCAAAGAGCCTCATGCGTCTGGCACCTGAATCCATTTGCACAAAATGCGTGGACGATTTCCTCTGTTGCGCGGGACCGCATCTCGATTTCAATAGCCGTGCTGCCGTCCCGAAAACCGACGCGCCAGCCTCTCGCGTACGCCTCAGGATGAAGGTCGCTAACGAAGATATGGGCTCCGGTCCCCGTCACCCGCGCCAACTCGCTCACCATCGATCCCAAATCCCGCATATGCCCCAAGGCGAATGAGCAGATCGCAAGATCGAAAGCGGCGCTGGGAAGGGGAAGATCTTCGCAAGTCGCTCTGGCGAGCCGTCCTCTAATCGCACTTTTCCTTTCGGCAACTCGCAACATCGCGGTGGAACAATCAATTCCCATGGCCGCCTTGCAGCCTTGCGCAATGAGTTTTTCCAGCCACCGGCCCGTGCCGCAAGCCAAATCCAGAACCGATCTGTTGCTTAGGGCCGTCAGCAAGGGCAACAGATGACGTTCTTCACGCGCCAGGAGGGGATTTGGAACGTGGTCGTAGGTCGGAGCCCACCATTCATAACCCTCTGCAGCGGAGACGCTGCGAGAGCCAGCATGTGCAGGACGCTCCGGTTCGGCAGCGGTTGCGAAATCAGCATCGGCCTTTGTCGCTATGCTCACAGGCTCTCTGCCTTGGGTTTTCGCAACTCGATCACCTGCTGCATCCATTTGAGTTCCCAGGGCGCGCCGTACACGCCAAGGCGATAGCGCCAGCTGCTCAGGGCCTTCAACGCTAATCGTCCCCAACTCGGCAGGCGGATGTCCTGCACTGTCGGCCACCGCGACGACACGACCAACTCGAAGTTGTCGATCAACTGCTTGGTGGTCGGGCGCAGCCAGGGCGTTTGCGGGTCTTTCTGCGTGGCGAATCGTTGCCAGTGATCGGTGGCCCATTCATCGGGCGTAGTGGGAAACTGGACTTTGTCCTCTACCCCACCGTACATGCGATTGCGCTGGGGGACGGGGGTATAGTGCTCAACAATGATTTCGGCATCCGGATTCAATTGCTTCAATTGCCGTATGAATCCGATGCAATCGCGGGTGTCGCCTTCCGGATCTTTCGGATTTCCGAAGATAATTGAGAATTCGGGAATAATGCCAAACCGCCGTATGCGCGAAGCCAATGCCAAGGTATCTTCCACCTTCAGATCCTTGTTCATTTCCTTCAGAATTTCGTTAGAGCCGGATTCAGCTCCAAAGAAAATCATGGTGCATCCGGCGCGTCGCAGCGCTTCTAACGTGCTGTCCGAATACTTCATCATGACGTCGGCTCGTCCTTCACACCACCAGCGCAGATTCAGCGGCGCCAGGCGGTCGGCCAGTTCGCGCGTGTGATCCTCCCGCAGAAAGAAGTTGTTGTCGTAAAACTGAACCGCATCGACTCCATACGTTTCGATCAGATGCCGCAGCATGCCCTCGGTGCGGGCAGGCGACTCCATCTTTTCCCGGCTGCCGGAAAACGTAACTACGCCGCAAAAGTTGCAACGATAAGGACACCCCAGACTCGCCTGATGAACCGCAGTCCGCCGCCCCAAGAAAGTCGGGAGAAGATATCGCTCGGCGGGAAGCCGGTGATACGGGTACCAGGGAAAATCGTCGAGGCTCCTCATCGGCCGCTCCGGATTATGGCGCGCTGTCCCATCGGGAGTTTTATAGGAAAGACCAGGAATGTCTTTGAGGTCGCGGTGGCCGCGAATTGCATCGAGCAAGTCGAGGAAGGTCTGCTCTCCCTGGCCGCGCACTGCGTAGTCTACATATCCAGCATTCAGCGCCGCCGCGGTGTAGTTGGAGGCGAAGTAGCCTCCCCAAACGATTGGCAACTGCGGAAAGCGCGCACGAATTTCGCGACAACTTGCCACTGCGCCCACGGTCTGCGGCCCCGGCATCACCGTGACCGCAAGCAGTTCTACCGGGTGCTCTTTGATGATGGCGATGAGACTTTCGGTGGGATGCGGATCCAGATTGCCGTCGACGATGGCGTATTCTTCCTTGCCCTCCACCACCGCCGCGATCGCAAGAATCGACAATGGAAATCGCCGATTGCGCGGTCTGGTTGCTTTCGGATTATAGAAAAGGATCATCGCCCGACACTCGACCCTGCCTGTCGTGCACCGGCAGAATCATTCGTTGACGTGAGTTCCGATACGGCAGGTAAGCTATCAACCGAAACGCTGCGATTTGTCTCAGTTTTGTCAAAATTCTGCAATTTTAAATTGCCTTGTATTCGCCCGAACTCGACTCGTCAGCGCACCAAGTTTCGTGCGCGGTTCAGCCCCTCCAAAGTGACAGACATTTGACAATCCGATGACAATCGCCGCAGGTCGCCAACCTAGAGTGCAGTAGCCGAATTCTGGAAAGTGAGCGATTTTGTCCGGGACGAACAAAGTCGTGTTGTTTTATCCCCCCTACGACGGTCCGCCGTTGGGCGCGCCTCTATCCCTGCTCTGTCTTGCCTCTCCTCTGTTGCAGGCAGGATTTGAAGTCAAGCTCATCGATAACCTGATTTCTCCTGATTACGAACAGGCCATCCTGCGCGAATCGCAAGACGCTCTCCTGCTCGGTATTTCGGTCCTGACTGGGCCGCATATCGGGGCCGCCGTACGCGTTTCCAAAGCGGTTAAGAAACTGCGCCCAACTTTGCCAATTGTGTTTGGTGGCTGGCACGCCAGCCTGGCCACGGAGCAAACTGTGCGCGAGACATTCGTGGATGCAATTGTGCGAGGTCAAGGCGAGCTGACCCTGCTGGAACTGGCTCAACGGATTGCTGGCGGACAGGAGTGGCACGGAATCCGCGGCCTGTCATTCAAAGAGCGCGATGGAAACATCATTCACGAGCCTGAAAGGCCGGTGGCGGACATCAACACGCTTCCCGCCCCCGCATACCATCTCGCAGATCCTGGCATTTATGCCGCTGCGTCGGGCGTAAGGCAGCTGGCGTATACCAGCAGCGTAGGCTGCCCCTACCAATGCAATTACTGCACCGACCAGGTGTTCTACAAACGGCGTTTTAACGCCTATCGAGTCGATCGGGTGGTCAACGAGCTTGGCGATCTTGTTCCGCGCTACAACATTGAGCACGTCCCACTCTTTGATTCCAACTTCCTGGTTGATCGCAAACGTGCTGTGGCCATCGCCAAGGGAATCGTTGCGAGCGGAGTCAAGTTTCAGTGGGACTTCCAAACCTCGACAGACTTTCTGGCACTGATGAGCGAAGACGACGTGCGGCTCCTAGCCGAGAGCGGGGTGCACCACATCGGATTTGGCACCGAGTCGGCTTCCCAGGAAGTGCTGGCCATGATGAACAAGCGGTTTCAACACGTGGAACAAATGGTCGAAACCGCACGGAAGACGAATCTGGCGGGGATTCACGTCGTCTTCAACATCATTCTCGGTTACCCGGGGGAAACCGAAGTTCATCGTCAGCAGACGTTTCGCGTGATGAGCGATATCGCCAAGGAATATTCCAACGTCAGCTTTTCACCTAACATTTTTACTCCTTACCCGGGGATTCCCATCTGGCCGCAACTCAAGGAAATGGGCGTCCGTGAGCCGCAATCACTTGAAGAATGGGAAACCCTCGCGTTGGGCACAAACGTTCTCCCTTGGCTGCGCGGGGAGGAGTTGCGGCGATTGCGGCGGAGCCTGGAGTACTTCCTCCTGAACAACCAGATTCGAAAAGTCACCAAGAGACTCCCGTGGGCGCGGCGAAGTGTGCGCCGGCTTCTGGGAGCGCCCGTCCGTTGGCGAATCGGTAAGAGCCGTTACTCGTTTCCGTGGGAACTATGGCTATCACGCGCCGTGGAGAAAGTTGTCACTCGACGTTCGCTCTTGACGGGGCAAGCCTTGGCCGAGCGTACGCAGGAAGTGTGCTGATGGGATTTATAGGAAATAGGGGCAACTGACATGGCAGACGTTCTGCTGACTCATTCTTACCATCTTTATTACGACCGCAAGCAAATGCGGAAGATGCAGCCATATCCCCCGCTGGGCACGCTTTATGCCGCCGCCCTTTTGCGCAGCGCTGGCCTTTCAGTCGCAGTGTTCGACACTATGCTGAACGATCCGGAGGCAGGATTCCAGGATGCTCTCCAGCAGCATCGCCCGCGCATCGTCGTGGTCTTTGAAGACAATTTCAATTTTCTTTCGAAGATGTGCCTGACCCGAATGCGTGACGTCGCGTATCACATATTGGAGACCTCTCGAAAAGCTGGCGCCACCGTATTGGTGAATGGCTCGGATGCTTCCGATCATGCTCTGGACTACCTTCAGAAAGGTTTCCGCTGTGTGCTGCTTGGGGAGGCGGAGTGGACGCTAATGGAAACGGTTACTCATCTTTTGAACGAAAATGAGGAGGCGCTAGGACGCGTTGCCGGCCTGGCATATCTGCATCAAGGAGAGGTGGTGAAGACGGAGCAGCGCGGCCTGATGCGCAATCTGGATCATCTGCCATTTCCATCCCGCGACCTCATAGATACGGACCAGTACCGCAGCGCTTGGAGGGCTGCTCACGGTTACTTTTCTCTGAATATTGTGGCGAGTCGCGGTTGCCCGTACCGCTGCAATTGGTGCGCGAAGCCGATTTATGGTGACTCATTCTCGGTTCGCTCTGCGGCCCTAGTCGCAGAAGAGATGCGGCAGCTCAAATACGATTTCGGAGCGGATCATCTGTGGTTTGCCGACGACATTTTTGGATTGCGCCCGAAGTGGGTCCGTGAGCTGGCGTCCGAAGTGCAACGGTTGGACGCCGCGATTCCTTTTAAGATGCAATCTCGCGTGGACCTGATGACCCCAGACAACGTCTCTGCTCTGCGTCGGGCCGGCTGCGCCGAGGTTTGGATGGGCGCCGAGTCCGGATCGCAAAAGATCCTGGATGCGATGGACAAAGGCACCCGCGTCGATCAGATCGCGAAGGCCCGTGAAAATCTCCGGCGCGAAGGGATTCGCGCCTGCTACTTCCTGCAATTCGGCTATCCCGGAGAAACCTGGAAAGATATTCAGAGCACGATCAAACTCGTTCGCGACACACGCCCCGACGACATTGGTGTTTCGGTTTCATACCCATTGCCCGGAACCAAGTTTTTCGATCGTGTGCAGGCGCAGCTCGGAGAGAAAACCAACTGGTCTGACAGTGAAGACTTGTCCATGATGTTCCAGGGAGCCTATACAAACGAGTTTTATCGCGCTTTGCACGACGCTCTGCACGCCCAGGTTGACTGCTGGAATTCGGGCTCAGCCAAGGGTGCGCAAAGAGAACAGGAAGTCCGCCGCGAACCGGACGAATTGTGGAAGCGCGTCATGCACCTGGAGAAAACCTGCCGTAATCCCAGACCCACGGTTCTGGGCAGCCACACGGAGGAAAAGCTGGTGCAACTGCAAGCCGCCAGCTATGCCACGACCTTCGATGAACTGCTGAACGTTCTCGCCGGTTAATCGTCATCATGGACATTCTTCTCACTCACGGTTATTTCCTTTACGAGGATCCCAAGGAGCTTCAGATCATGAAGCCCTATCCCCCTCTGGGGATTCTTTACATCTGCTCTCACTTGCGTAAAAAGGGGCTGAATGCAGAAGTGTTCGATTCCACATTCTCATCGCGCCAGGAATTATGGGACCAACTGAAGCAGGGACCGCCATCTGTTCTCGGTGTCTATGCGAATCTGATGACGCGGCCGAATGTAGTCGAGATTCTTCGCGTTGCCAAAGAATTCGGCTGGCAGACTGTTGTCGGAGGACCGGAGCCTGGCGCCTACGTTCACGAATACTTGGCAGCAGGAGCTGATGTAGTCGTGATCGGCGAAGGTGAACTCACGCTGGAAGAGTTGGTGCCAGCGCTGCGGTCGCAAGCCGTCGAGACGTTGCACACAATCGACGGGATTGCATTCAAAGGGCCTGATGGTTCGGTCGTGCGCACTAAGCCACGTGAGCAGATCAAGGATATCGACGCACAGCCTTGGCCCGCCCGCGAATTGATCGATATGTCGCGGTACGTGGAGGTTTGGCGCAAGCACCACGGAATGGGTTCCGTCTCCCTGATTACCGCTCGCGGCTGTCCGTACCATTGCCGTTGGTGCAGCCACGAAGTCTTCGGAAAAACGCATCGCCGCAGAAAGCCGATCTCCGTAGCAGAGGAACTCGAATTCCTGATCAACCGCTACCAGCCACAAATGGCGTGGATGGCAGATGACGTCTTTACCATTCATCACGGTTGGTTGTTCCAATATGCAGCCGAGTTGAAGCGCCGTGGGCTGAAGCTGCCCTTTGAATGCATCTCGCGAGCCGACCGGCTCAACCTTCAGGTTGTAGAAACGCTGGCAGAGATGGGCTGCTTCCGCGTCTGGATTGGTTCTGAAAGCGGCTCGCAACGCATCCTCGACGCCATGGAGCGCGGCGTGACTGTGGAACAAGTCCAAACCGCAGTGGCGCTCTGCCGCTCGGTTGGAATTCAAACGGGAATGTTCTTGATGTGGGGATACGAGGGCGAAGAACTGTCCGACATCGAAGCCACGGTCGAACACGTCAAAAAAACTGATCCCGACATCTTCTTTACTACGGTCGCATATCCCATTAAGGGCACGCCTTATTTTTCGGAAGTAGCAGATCGGGTTGAGGGCCTCAAGCTCTGGAGTGAAAGTTCTGATCGTGAATTCCGCATTCGCAATCGGCATTCGCGGCAGTTCTACAAATTCGCGGACAAGCTGCTGCGCAGCGAAGTAGAACTGAAGCGTTTGGGACTCAAGCCAGATGCAGACCGTGCCTCGCTCACGGAGTTGCAAAGCGGGATTGCTGAGGCGCGTGCGGGATTGCAGGCTACTCTTACCGAGGTAGAGGCGTAAGGGACAATGGCTGCCACGCAACAACCGGTCCTCGCCGCGCCATTCGATTCGGTCGCTGCTCGATATGACGAGACCTTTACCTTGTCCAAGACCGGACAAGCTCAGCGTGCGACTGTTTGGCGTGAGTTGGCAAAGACTTTTCGTTCCGGACAGCGCATTCTCGAAATCGGATGTGGAACCGGGGTCGATGCCTGTTTCCTGGCAGAGCGCGGTGTTCGAGTCGTTGCTTGCGATCCTTCCTCTCGGATGATTGAGGTGGCGACGCGCCGAATTCAGCAGAGCGGAGTGCAAGGACTCGTGCAGCCACGCGTACTGGATGCGGAAAACCTTCCGTCTTTGCGGTCGAGCGAAAGGTTTGACGGAGCATTCTCAAATTTTGGGGCACTGAACTGTGTCGAGGATTTACGAAAGCTGGCCATCGATCTTGCCGTCCTGCTCAAGCCGGGCGCGACCGCATTGTTGTGCTGGATGGGCCCCTTCTGCACCTGGGAAATAGTCTGGTATCTGGCGCACCGAAACAGAAGGAAGGCATTTCGCCGCTTTCGGTCAGGTGGAGTGACGGCCAAAATCGCCGAAGATGCCTCCGTCCACGTTCAGTACCCATCGTTCAGATCGATCGGACGTAGCTTTGCTCCCGAGTTCAGTGTGAGATCGGTGCACGGCGTCGGCGTTGCTGTGCCGCCGAGCTACTGTGAATCCTGGGCTTGCCGGCATCCCCAGCTGCTCGGATTCTTTTCGAAGTTTGATTCGCTCCTGGGACAATGCCCGGGCATTCGTTCGCTTGGCGACCATGTACTAATGAGCTTGCATCGCGAGCAAACCGCTTCACCGGCAGACTGAGCCATGAGCACCCTCGTATCCATAGCGGCGGCACCGGGTGATTCGGCGGGAGTGAAGGCTCACCAGATTCACGCGCTGCCAGTGCTGGTGATTTTTCCCCACAACCAGTGCAACTGCCGCTGCGTAATGTGTGACATCTGGCGGATCCGCGAAGCCAGGGAAATCATGCCCGCCGACCTCGAGCAACAGCTGGCCGCATTCAAAAAGCTGGGCGTGCAGTGGGTCGTCTTCTCTGGCGGCGAGCCCCAACTGAACGCGAAATGGGGCTACCTGGCGCAACTGGTTCGCTCAATAGGAAGCCGAGTTACGCTCCTGACCGCAGGCCTGTTGCTCAAATCTCAAGCTCGAATCGTTGCAGACAGTGTAGACGATGTGATCGTCTCACTGGACGGCCCGCCGACCTTGCACAATCACATCCGGCGCGTACCGGGGGCTTTCGAACAAATTTTGGAAGGCGTCAAGGCATTACATCAACTCCGCCCCGAGATAGCGGTTCGAGCTCGTTGCACCATACAAAAAGCGAATCATCGTGCGCTAGGCTCGACCGTCCAGTCTGCGAAGGAGATCGGCCTTACCTCGATCTCGTTCCTTGCGGCCGATCTGACCTCCTCTGCCTTCAACCGTCCCGAGGGTTGGCTGCCGGATCGGGTCAACCGCGTCTCTCTGACCTCTGAAGAGGTCGACGCATTGGAAACGGAGATCGAGCAACTTGTCCGCGAGCACCGCGCGGACATCGATTCGGGATTTATCGTCGAATCCCCCCAAAAATTGCGTCGCATCGTCCAACATTTTCGCGCCCACTTGGGCCAAGGGGAGAACATAGCCCCACGCTGCAATGCGCCGTGGGTCTCAGCTGTAATTGAGGCATCAGGCGACGTCCGGCCGTGTTTTTTTCACCCGGTACTTGGGAACATTCACCGCCACGCATTGACAGAAATCGTCAATAGCCCGCAAGCTCTGCACTTTCGCTCAAGCCTGGACGTCGCGAACGACGACATCTGCAAAAGATGCGTGTGCTCCCTCTACATTGCTCAGCCAGAAAAGGTCGCGAGCTAATAGGCGGGGCTTCGCGAGGTTGTCGGCCGAACGGTGCCCCTTACAGATTATTGTTTGAAGGTGAAGTCCAGTGGCTTCGCTTCAGCTCCAACGGTCACCTTTTGAACCTGTGTCCCCAGTTTCTCCTGCCAGGCCGTGATCGTATAGGTGCCCGGAGGCAAGTCCTTCAGTTCAAAATTGCCGTTCTTGTCTGTCACAGCAAAATATGGATGCTTGAACACCGCAATGTAGCCCTTCATCCACGGATGCACGTTGCACTTGACCGGAACCGCGATCTCCTCACGCGCAAAGGTTTGCTCGAGAGGCATTCCGTGAGGCTGCGTCATGTTCCACTCCCGATTGTTGCTGGGGGTCGGATGGATATTGTGCGTGGTTTCGTCGCTATTCACGACATCGAGTTTTTGGTTGGCTTGGATAGCTAGCACATGCGGTTTGTACTGGCAGCCCTTTTGTTCAAGAACAGCAGGCTGTTGCGGAGGTTGAAAGTTATGGGAAGCCAGCCCGTCGGAAACATAAACAACCACGTTTGCCAGACCTCCACCAGTCCCGACCACGACATCTTCGGTTGTTGCGGGCGTCGGATGGGCCTTAGCGCAGAGTGGATCTTGCGACATATCGATGTGCGAAGGTTTAGGAGGAGCGCCTTCGAACTTCACTGTGCCTTTTAGGGAAGAAGGTGCGTCCGCTGGTCCTGCCCAGCCGTGCAATGTCCAGATGAGTGACAACACGATAAGCGCACATAAAAGAATGAAAGTGTATTTCGACTTCAACTTCATTATTAACCTGCTTTCTGTTCGATGAAATTCGCAGGGGAATTCAATGTTGGCGCGAAAGAAATGCGCCACGAAGGCCGGTGCATTGCGGTCATTGTCCGATCGCTTCGATTTTGAGCTTTGTGTGTGCCTTATGAGCACTCAAGGAGCGGATATAGTGCACCACGTCCCATCTCTGATCTGTATTCATGGCGCTGGCAAATGAGGGCATTGGTGTTCCATCGAGCCCGGTGACCAAATCGCGGAACATGTCACGGTCCGACTCTCCACACTTAAACCGAGATCCGCTGGTAAAGTCGAAGGGCGCGATGGGATAGCCCCTGTTGTCGGTAAGGGAAGCGGCAGACGGTCCATATCCCCGCCCATCTTTGCCATGGCAGGACCAGCAGTTCATGCTCTGGAAGAGTTGCGCACCGCGCTGAATGCTTTCCGGAGTCGCAGGTGATTCCGGTGGAATCTCGACCGGTGCAGCCGGCTTCTCTTCCTGAAATGCCGAAGAGAAGGTCTTGAGATACGCCACCAGGTCCGCTCGCTCCTGCTTCAGTAAGGGCTTCCAGGAAGGCATGCCACTGGCGTGAATCCCACGGCTGATGGTGTCGTAGAGATCACTGTCCAAAGGCAGGCTACCACTCGGAGTAGATCTGCACTTGAAGACCGCTTTCGTGAAATCCCGGGGCTTTGGATCGAGATAAGGTGCGCTCTCGCCTCGCCCGTCTCCGTTTGGTCCGTGGCAGAAAACACAGTAGCGGGTGTAGAGCGCCTTGCCGCGCTTCGCGTTCCCAGCTAACTTGCCAACGTGGCTCTCTTGTGCGAGGCCGATCCCGCTCCACAATATGGAGACAATCATCACCGCCGCGCTTCGTAACTGGATGTTTCTGCGCACGAGAGCTTCCTCCTCAGAAGTCGAAATCAAAGCCCATCAGATAACTGTTGCGAATGTCGTCCTTGCCAGACAGAGGTGCGGCGCCGGGATTATTGATGCGGGAATACTCTTGCGTCCAGGCGAAGCCGGCCCGAGGGCTCATAATCGGGTACCAGCGATAGCCCACGGTCCAGGTATCTAAATTCCCTGTGCTGGTAGGAATCACCGGGCTTGCCTGCCGGGTCATCCGGGCCAACTCATATTTTCCGAGTACGATCACTCGAGGATTGGGATTGTAGTGAGCCTCTACAAATCCGCCATTCCAGGTTGGTCCCACGGCCCCGAGCGGGAGCAATGCCGGCTGGTTGGCCGGAACCCCATTGCCGAGAAATACATTATCCAGTCCGTGCATGAAAAACGTGTAAAAGTCGAACTTGTCGACGTACCAATGTCCGTATGCACCGAGACGGTAGAAGGTCCGATTCCCCATTCCCGTGCCGGGGATGGGGTTGCCTCCGTTAGTCTGGAAAAACGTCGGTGACTGACCGAAGTAGCCGTATACGCCGATCTGCTGGCTGCCTAACTTAGGCAGCTCGAATGACTGGTTGAAGTTCGCGTACACGTCGTACGCTTGGTTTGAGGGTAAGCCCGTCGCTCCATTGCTATCGGTCACGACAGCCACGGAATATCGGGTGTAGTCGTTGTCCGAGTGCCCCAGCAATTCAACCCCAAGTTGCGGAAGTCCAATGCCCGAGAAGAAGTTCTTGTCACCGGGTGGAGTGAAGAAGTAGTTGTAGTAGACTCCCCCGGTATTGTTGAGCATCAGAGAACGCTCTTGGGAAATCGGCTCGTCGAGTTCAAACTTTCCAACCTTAAGGTTGAGCCAATGCGATCCAGCCAGATTGTCTAGCCGGGCCCACGCCTGGTTCAAAAAGATGCTGCTGTTTCCGATAAAAGGTTGAACGAAGAACGAAATATTCTTGTAAAGCGTGCCCGCGGTGATCATGTCAACGCCGCCCAGGTCAAATCCGGATTGCGTCACCGATGCCTCCACCAGGCCGCTGCCGGCACTGCCCGGGACTAAGTCGACCGCCTGGCGATTGTTATTCTCGCGATGCCATATCGGCGTCGTGCGGAACATAACCGGCCAATAGGAAGGCTCCTGATAGATGGGCGCGTCGCGATCGTTGCCCAGCTGGTAGCCGTTATCCTTAAAGGTCTGACCAAAATTGTTGAGCATGGGCCACGCCTCGTGACATGCCGAGCACGGCAGGCCGTATTTGCGGGCGAAGGCCGGGATTCCGTGGGCCGACGGTATGCTCGCCAGTAGAATCGCGAAGCCGAACGACAGCAGACCGACTCTCTTGAAACTTCCTATTCTCATGATGCCTCCGCGCCCCCGCCGAGCAAGACTCTTCCATCGCCATCGGAGTCTTCCTGAGGGACGAATTTGTAACCCACTCCATGAACGGTTCGAATAAAGACGGGACAATCGGGATTACTCTCAATCTTCTGTCGTAGTTTCGCGATGCAATTGTCTACGGTTCGATAACTGGAGCGTTTGCGCTTGGGCCACGCGGAACTTATTAGCCTTTGGCGCGAGACGACAATTTTTGGCCGTGAAACCAGAAACTTCAGCACTTTGAACTCCCGAAGAGTGATCTCAACCGGGCGACCCGCACGACAGAGCTCCATCTTCCGGAAGTCCAGGGAAATCTCCCCGAATTGCGTCACCTGATTGATGCTTCTGACTTGAAAATCTGACATGTTCAGGTATACGGCTGCCGTCGATTGTTGGCTGCCGCATACCTTAGCGCTGGCAAGATAACGGACTTGTCACAGAACGGTCACATTCTTGTTAAATCCATGCATCCACAATGTGGGTTTACGTTGCCGCAGGTTAGTTTGTAACGATGATCAGTAGCCAGAAGGGAGGAGATTGGGAGTCATTTCCAGGAAAGCGGCCGGGGGCTGCCTGGATGCAGTGAGTCACATAATCCAGTTACTTCGCTGCGTTCCCCGGCCCACCCACAGCATAAATCCGCGGAATTCTTTGCTCTAACCCAGGCAGTGCGGGAAATGGCGCGTGCGGTTCCGACTGGTACCAATAGGCCACTGAGTAATAATTGTCCGACCGGTGATTCGCATGCCCGTGCTCAATGGTGGCTCGCAGCGATTTGGTGAACGGAATCGGCGAATCCAGATGGAACCGGTACACCGACGAGCGGCCGCCTGCAACTTCTTGCCCCACCACCGGCGCCCCATACAATCCATACGCGAGCGCATGCCCGCCAAAATCCCATGCCCCTAGAAAATAATCTTCCGAACCGGTTCCGTTGATGGATGGGGTCTTCTCGCCGTCGACAAAGAACATGTCGTCGCCCTCGCCCCACCATCCGTCCTGATTTTGCAGTACTGACATCGTCACCCCAACGAAATGTCCGTGCCCGGTCGCTTCCATCCACACGTAATTGCCGTCCCCGTTCAGATTTTTCTTATCATTGACGTTTGGATCGCCGTTCGAACGCCACTGATTGGTCCATCCCTGTGCCGGCGCCGATTGCCGATACTGGGCGTGAAAATAAAGCGCGTCTCCGGGCAGAGCTTTGCTGTACGCGCGGTAGTCGATGTTGAAATAGAACGCGTCGGTCTTGATGGATCCTTCGTTCGTGACTGTGATGCGAGCGTGCTTCTGAAAGGGCATGGGGAAGAAACAATTCACCGCTTTGTCCGAGCCCACTGACAACGGTATCGATTGATAAAGATGGTAGTCTCCCAGCCCAAGACCGAAGAAATCCCCCACAGGTGCCTCAACGCTCGGCGTAGCCTCGCCGTCCCAGTACATCCGCAGCACGAGGGCTTTCAAATGATTCGGATCGTCGCTGGCAATCGTGAACCACACATGACTGATCAACCCCGGCCCTGCCTCGTCGAGAAGTGTGAGCGACTCTCCCGGAGCGATGGTACGCGCATCCGCATTTGCCCCGCTGCGATCGTAGCTGGATGCCCGGTGCTGCACGTAGTCTTTGGCCACCGGCAAAGTAGAAAGCAAACCCGTGGCATCTTGTGAGAAAAGCGGTACGGTCAAGTAAATGAACACCAGCAGGCTGAAGAACTTCTTCATGGCAACCTCTTTGTAAAGTCCCATCGAGGCGGGAATTGTGTGAGTGATGGCATAAAAGTGTCGATGCTTCGTCATTCGTTCAAATACGTCAAATCATTGCTGGCTTTAGCGACCGCTGCACGGTTTGCGAGTTCGTCTACGCGCGCATTCAGTAGAAATTCCCGCGGCGATTCGGGATGCCGCGCATTAACTCGGTGAGTTGTGACTAGCCGGTCCAACTCCATCCAGAGATCAAGGTTCTTCACCGGATCTCCCGCGGAGGTTTTCCATTCATGCTGTTTCCACTTAGACAACCATCTGGTTAGACCATCGCAGATGTAATCCGAGTCGCTCACGAGCACGACATGACAACTCTTCTTAAGGTGTCGGAGGCCGCTCACCACTGCCATTAACTCCATACGCAAATTTGTGCTTTCGGTTTCCGAACCAAACATTTCCGCGGCGATATTATTAATTTGCAACCTGAACGCCCAGCCTCCAGGGCCTGGATTTGGAATGCACGCTCCGTCCGCAAAGAGCGTCACTGTTCTCTGAGCGTCCATTTTCGCAATTTTCATCAATCCTTCACAGCGGTATATTTCCGTGCTTCTTCGGCGGGTTCTTATCCCGCTTCGTCTCCAGCATGGCCAGCGCCTGGATCAGCTTCTTGCGCGTATCCCGCGGCTGGATTACCGCATCCACAAACCCCCGGTCGGCGACCACGTATGGATTCGCGAACCGATCGCGGAAGTCTTCAATCTTCTCGCGCCGCACCTGCTCCCGATTCGCGGCCGCATCGAGCTCCCGCTTGTACACAATGTCCACCGCGCCCTCCGGCCCCATCACCGCAATTTCCGCCGTCGGCCAGGCGTAGTTCACATCCGTGCGAATGTGTTTCGACGCCATCACGCAATACGCGCCGCCATAGGCCTTGCGCGTGATCACCGTAACCTTCGGCACCGTCGCCTCAGCAAACGCAAACAGCAGCTTGGCCCCATGCTTGATGATCCCGCCATACTCCTGCGCGGTCCCCGGCAGAAATCCCGGCACATCTTCAAAAGTCACCAGTGGGATGTTGAAGCAGTCGCAGAAGCGCACGAAGCGCGCCCCCTTGACCGACGCGTTGATGTCGAGCGTCCCCGCCAGCACCGACGGCTGGTTCGCGACAATGCCCACCGGCCTACCGTCCAGTCGGGCAAATCCTACGACAATGTTCTTCGCGTAATGCTCCTGCACCTCGAAGAAGTAGCCGTCGTCCACCACGGCATGAATCACATCTTTGATGTCGTAGGGCTGGTTCGATTGCGGAGGCACGATCTTGTCGAGGGCAGCGTCCGCCCGATCCACCGGATCGGTGCAAACTTTCCGCGGCGGATCATCCAGATTGTTCGAGGGCATAAAGCTCAACAGCTCCCGGACCATCGACAAGCACTCAGCGTCATCATGCGCCAGAAAATGCGCCACGCCCGAAGTCTCGTTATGCGTCATGGCCCCACCCAGTTGTTCCTTGGTCACCTCTTCGAGCGTGACCGTCTTGATCACGTCCGGCCCGGTGATGAACATGTACGACGTCTTGTCGACCATCAGCACGAAGTCCGTTATAGCCGGAGAGTAAACCGCCCCGCCCGCACACGGCCCCATGATCGCCGAAATCTGCGGCACCACTCCGCTGTACAAAGTGTTGCGCAGAAAAATGTCTGCGTACCCCGCCAGCGACATCACGCCTTCCTGAATGCGCGCGCCCCCGGAATCGTTCAGCCCGATGACCGGCGCTCCCATCTTCGCCGCCAGATCCATGATCTTTACGATCTTCCCTGCGTTCGCTTCTGAGAGCGATCCCCCGAACACCGTGAAGTCCTGCGCAAACACGTAGACCAGCCGGCCTTCAATCCTTCCGTAGCCGGTGACAAATCCGTCCCCATAGATCTTCTGCTCGGGCATGCCGAAATCGGTGCAGCGATGGGTGACCAGTTTGTCGGTCTCCTCGAACGTACCCTCATCGAGCAGGAACTCGATTCGCTCACGCGCCGACATCTTTCCTTCTTTATGCTGCCGCTCGCGCCGTTTCGCGCCGCCGCCGTCCTCGGCAAGCTGGTTGCGCTTTTTGAGTTCTTCTACTTTTTGTTCGAGATTCATGGGCACCGATTATAGCTGTGGCCTGATCCTACCCGTGTGAGGTGAATCACGCCGCGGTCTAACGAAAGCCGCCAACCTGCGGCAATCAAAGCCTATCCCTCGTCCGTGCCCTCCCGTAACCTGTTGAGGACCCGGCTAGTTCGATACCCTGACCTTACCTGTCATTTATAGGAGGGTTGAAATGTCTTTGAAGCTCTGGTTCCGGGTTGGTGCCGTTGCGGTGGTATCGCTGGCGCTGTCCAGCACGATTGCGGTAGCCCAGGGAAACGGCCACGGCCACGACAAACATGATCGCGATGACGATAACGGCCGCGGGCATGATCAGGATCGTGATGAAAGTCATGGCCACGGTCATGGAAGCGATCATGGCAAGGCTCACGAACATGGCCGCGGCAACGCGCGCTATCATGACCACGACCGCGACATCCATGACTGGTACCGCGCTAATTACTCGCATCTGCCGCCTGGACTGGCCAAGCGCGACCGTCTGCCTCCCGGACTCGAGCGCCAGTTAGTGCTCAACGGGACTTTGCCTCCGGGACTGCGTAAAAAAATGCAGCCCTGCCCGCGCGAGTTGGAAGTTATGCTTCCGCCACCGCCTCCAAATTACGCACACGTTGTCATTGGCGGCAATCTGGTCCTGGTCAACCGAGTCAGCTTCCAGGTGGCCGACGTCTTCCACTTCGACGCGACCTTCTAGACGCTTCAGGGTTCCCACCCTGCTCGCGCTTTCCGCGAGAGGGTGGGGCTTTGACTTTTGTGGCCATTCAGACAGACCTGCAACAAGAGCAGAGGATACGACAAGAATTCCGTTGTGCCTCCGTGGTGAGCAGCCCTTCCGCTGCGTTACACTTCCCTCAATGTCCTCACTCACCGACCAGATGGGGTTCAACTTCCGCGCCCCCGAACGCCGCGTGTGGAAGGTACGTGACCTGGTCGCCGCAGTCCGCACTCATATCGAGCGGGAATATTCGGACGCCTGGGTCGAAGGCGAAATCTCCAATTTTCGTGCCCCCGAGTCCGGGCATCTTTACTTCACGCTAAAGGATGGCAACGCCCAAATCCGCGTGGTGATGTTCCGCTCCTCGGCCCGCCTGCTGCGCTTCCGTCCCGCCGACGGCCTTCAGGTAGTCGTGCGCGGACGCATCACCATTTACGAAGATCGCGGCGAGCTGCAAATATCCGCTGAATATATCGAACCCAAAGGCGCCGGGTCGCTCCAACTCGCGTTCGAGCAACTCAAGGCCAAGCTCGAAGCCGAAGGACTCTTTGCCGCCGAACGCAAGAAGCCCATCCCTACCCTTCCCTCGCGAATCGGCGTTGTCACCTCAGCTCAAGGGGCGGCCCTGCGTGACATTCTCAACATTCTGCAGCGCCGGCATCACTCGGTTAATGTTCTGATCTTCCCCGCGCAGGTGCAGGGCGATGCAGCAGCGCACGAAGTCGCGGCAGGTGTCCGCTACTTCAATCAGCACGATAACGCGGATGTCATCATTATCGCGCGCGGTGGCGGCTCCGGTGAAGACCTCGCCTCCTTCAACAACGAGGGCCTCGCGCGCGCCGTCGCCACGTCAGAGATTCCGATTATTTCCGCTGTCGGCCATGAAACCGATTTCACCATCGTCGATTTCGTCGCCGACCTCCGAGCTCCCACCCCCTCCGCCGCGGCCGAACTGGTGATTCGCTCGCGCCAGGAAATCGAAGACTACGCCTCCGCTCTTCACGAGCGCCTTAGCCGCGCCATGCGTTACCGCATGCTGATGGGTCGCCAGGCCCTGACCGAGCTCGCCCAGCACGGTGCCTTTGCCCGCATCATGGAGGTAATCCGCCAGCGCCAGCAGAAGCTAGACGACCTCATGCATCGCATGGAACTCGCCCAGCGCCAGTTGTTGGAGCAGATGCGCCGCCGCTGGGAAACCATATCTGCCAGCGTCCGCCATTACGATCTGCGACTGGTCCTCTCCGGGATGGGCAAGGAACTCGACGGCAAAACCACTGCGCTCGTCGCCACAACCCGCAACGTGCTTCTGCAACACCGGGTGCGCGCCGAGCGGCTCGATACCGTCCTCCAGTCGCTTTCTCCCCTCGCCATACTCGATCGCGGCTATGCTCTGGTCTTCGATTCTCAAGGCAAACTTCTGAAAGACGCCAATGCAGTCAACATTGGCGAGCAGATCTCAGCCCGCCTGGCCCGCGGGCAGATCCAAGCCGGAGTGACCAAGAAAGAGGTGTAATCGAGCGACCGGATTCCTCTGCATTACAATGGAACTCCCAAGATCCGCCAGGAGCTAAACTCGATTGCTGCCGGTTATAACATCCTGGAGCCAAGGCGCATGGGTTGCGCTCGACATTATCCTGGTCTCGCTGCTTATCTACCAGGTGCTGGTGATGATCCGCGGCACCCGCGCCGTACCCATGCTGGTCGGCCTCACGGTGCTGGGAGTGCTTTTCTACTTCGCGCGCATTGGCGAACTCACCACGCTGAACTGGGTCGTCAGCCGCGTTTTGCCCTACATCGTTTTCGCGCTGATCGTAGTTTTTCAGTCGGAAATCCGTCACGTGCTTGCCGACCTGGGCCGGCGCTTGACCTTTCTGCGCGGTTCTTCGGCGGATGGCGATTCCTACGATGACATCGTCCTCGCTGCCAATCTTTTTTCGCAGCATCAGACCGGAGCGCTCATCGTGATTGAGCGAGAAATCGGGCTGCGGACTCACATCGAAAGCGGAGTCCCGCTGGACGCACGCCTTTCCTATGATCTGCTGGCCACGATTTTTCGTCCCAGTGCTCCGTTGCATGATGGCGCGGTAATCGTGCAAAAAGATCGCATTGCCGCCGCCGCCTGTTTCCTGCCTCTCTCCATGAACCCATTGCTCTCAACCCAGCTGGGCACGCGCCATCGCGCCGGCATCGGCATCACCGAAGAAACCGACGCAATCGCCGTCATCTGTTCCGAGGAAACCGGGGCGATCAGCTTCGCTGTGGGAGGAAGAATTGAACGCGACCTTACCGTCGAGCAACTCCGCGAGCGCCTTGGCTCCGGGCTGCGTCGCCACATGACTCCAGTCGCATTGCCCACTCCGATTGCGCAAAGCGTTGACGATGAACCTGACGCTGCGCCCGATTCGCCTCTGGCCGAACCCGCGCCTCAACGCAAGGCCGACGCAGGCCCCGCGACCGAGCCACGATCATGATCACTTTCTTGAGACGTTACGTCTTTCACAATTTCGGTCTCAAACTGATGTCTCTGCTGCTGGCGACCGCCTTGTGGCTCATCATTTCGCGCGATGAGCGGCCTGCCGAAGTCGCCGTTCGCGCTCCCATCGTTTTCCAGAACGTTCCTCCCAATCTTGAAATCAGTTCGGAATCAGCTCCCGAAGCTCAAATCCGTGTTCGAGGCCCAGAGCGCGTCATCCGCCAGCTCCGCAGCAATGAAGTTCAAGCGGAAATTGATCTCGCCGACGCCACGGCCCAGGAACGCACCTTCGATCTGACCGCGCAACAGGTCCGTCACCCGCGTGAGCTGGCCGTTGTGCAGGTTGTTCCCAGCCAGTTGCATCTCGCATTTGATACTCGCCTCACGCGTGATGTGGAAGTCCATCCGCGGGTGACGGGCAACTTTGCGAATGGCGAGCAGATCGTGAAAGTGGATTCGGATCCGGCGCGCGTCACCATCACCGGACCGCGTCATCACGTAGAAAAGATCGATGCCGCCACCACCGATCCGATTGATGCCACCGGAACCCGCGGCAGCGCAGTCTTCACGACCAACGTGTATGTTCCCGACCCGCTGGTGCAAGTGGATCAGGCCACCTCCATTCGCGTCACCGTCGTCGTGCAGAGAGTCGGAAGTGCAACCTCGCATTGAGCGCCATGTCGCCAGGCACTCTCCCTAACGTTTCCTTCAGTTAAGAATCAGAGTTATATCATTTATCATCTCTCTTCTTATTTGTTCACTGATTCGTAAACTTCTATGACCGAGCAACGACAGCTCTTCGGAACCGATGGCATTCGCGGCGTGGCGGGAGAATTCCCGCTCACCAAGCAAAGCACCTATCTCATTGGCCGCGCCCTGGGGCATGATCTGGTTCGCACTGCTGCGAAAGCCAAAGCCGTCATCGGACAGGACACGCGCGAGTCCAGTCGCTGGATCGCAGATCGCGTCGCCGAGGGCCTAGCCGCCGTGGGGGTGGATGTGCATAGCGCCGGGGTTATCACGACGCCGGGAGTTGCCTATCTGGCTCGCTCCCGAGGGATGACCGCCGGCGTGGTCATCTCCGCTTCACACAATCCCTGGACCGATAACGGCATCAAGGTCTTCTCTGGAGACGGCTTCAAATTAACCGACGCCCGTGAACTGGCGATTGAAAAGGAAATTTTTGCGCTGCTTCAGAATCCCGCCGCTGCCGATGACACTGCGCTCAAAGTGCCGCGCCCATCGCTTCCCGGGGAAGCCTCGCTGCGCCATGCCTACATTCAGTCGCTAGCTGCGAATGTTTCGTCCGACTTGAGCGGTCTTCGCGTGCTCGTGGACTGTGCTAATGGGGCGGCGACCGCCGAAGCGCCGGAACTGTTTCGCGCGCTGCGAATCAAGGCAACATTCCTTCACATTTCTCCAGACGGAAAAAACATCAACGAACGTTGCGGAGCGCTGCACCCGGAAATCTTGGGGAAAGCCGTTGCAGACGCCAGTGAAAAATTCGACTTGGGGGTCACGTTCGACGGCGACGCGGACCGAGCTCTGTTCTGCGATGCTACCGGAAGCGTTGTGAACGGCGACGGCGTTCTGCTCGCCGCCGCCCGTGACCTGCACGCGCAAGGCAAGCTGAAGGCCGACACCGTCGTCTCCACCACGATGTCGAACATGGGCCTTGAGATCGCCCTGAAGAACTCCGGCATTCGCATGCTGCGCGCCAATGTGGGAGATAAATACGTACTCGAGGAGATGCTCAAGACTGGGGCTACCCTCGGCGGCGAACAGTCTGGACACATTATCTTTCGCGATGGAGACTCGACCACCGGCGACGGCCTTCTCACCGCGCTTCGTCTCATGGACATCATCGTTCGTAGCGGTAAGCCGCTCGCCGGCTTGATTGCGGATCTGAAAGTCTTTCCGCAGAAAATTCAGAACGTCCGGGTTCGCGAAAAAATCCCCTTCGCGCAAGTGCCCGCCATCCAATCCGCGATTGCCGCTGGGGAACGCGAACTAGGCGGCAATGGGCGGATCGTCGTCCGCTACTCCGGAACCGAAGCGTTGGCCAGGGTTATGGTCGAAGCCGAATCGGAAGCGAAGATGCAATCCATCACCACCTCGATCGCCCAGGCAATTCAAAAAGCGCTCGGAATTTGAGGGCCTTTACTAGAGCGGTATGGTAGAAGAGCGGCGCTTTAGCGCCGCGACGAGGTGTGCAGATAAACGGACCTTAGCACACGTGGCTTCGAAAGCTCGCCCTATAAAGTGAAATAGGTTTTCTTATGCAACCAGCTATTCTCATCTCCAATGACGAGATGATCCGGCCAGGCCGGAGTTGTGCGAACCAGCAACCGCAACCCACTCACATCTTTGGGAACCCGAAACTGAAATTGCGTCATATACGAATCCGCAGGCTTGAGCGGAGTCATCAACGATGTGCCCGCGCTCGCCACCGGCGCATACTCTCGGCCAGCGCTGTCGACCAACCACACCTCGCGCGGAGATGGAGTGAGCGCCGCATCCTTCGGACGATTGGGAGATGTTGTCGTGGGATCGAAGCGCGTGCGCACCGTGACCAGGTAATTCTTCAATGACGCCTCCGCCTGCGTCTTGACCTCGGCAACGGAATACGCGAGATGACAATCAATCTCGCAGAAGTATTTCTCCTGTCCGGGCGCTAGTTGTGTTTCGTGGCTTCCGGCCGAGAAGCCGACGAGCAGGCCGAAGTAGATCACTGCTCCCATTCCGGCAGCAACTGTGGCCAGACGCGCAAATTTCCCCTTCCGTGCGAACCAGAAAATTAGCGCAGATCCGAGGGCGAGAAAAAATCCGCAGCAGGCCGCCAGAAATCCCAACACGGCCAGTGGCGCAGGGAAGTTCATATTGCTTGCGATCATAATGTTCGTTCCTCCACCCACCACCGCCGCGGCATTCTGCGAGACGTCTGGATAAATCTCGTCGGCAATCCAGTAGTTCTCCAGCACAAGGGCGATCAACATCCCCAATACCCAAAGCGCCCAGCGAAGCCGCCGCCAAAATGATGTGGGCAGGGCAGCTTGCATGAAGAATTCCGCGACATAGGCGGCGCAATAGCAAACATTGGCAAGCACGGCGAGAACCAGCATCTTCCCCAGCGCAACCAGATTCAACGCCGGGCGGAAATGCGGCCAGGTCAGTACAAGCCAAAGCCCGGCTACTACGATGAGCGCGGCGTTGTACCAGAGGCGGCGGCGTTCCCAGAAATGCGCGGCATCGAGAAAGCGTGGGCCGCTGCTGGATGGATGCTCTTCCATAAAGTAATCCTGGTCGATTCCTCTGCGCGCTGTGCGAATCCTCGGCGGCCTCTGCGGTTAAGGTCTTAATCGCTGAGTCCGTCGAGAAAAGCCGCCAGCGCACGAGAGGGTTGCGTGCTTTGCAATGCAAAGTAGCCGACTACAAAAAAAGAACCTACTCTTCCCGCGTCACTCGAATCCACTCCTCCATCTGATCCAGATACTCTGCCAGCGCCCGCCTTCCGGCCGCCGTGAGCCGATACTCGGTGCGCGGCACCCGTCCTTCAAAAAACTTCACGCACGAGATGTACTCCGCCTCTTCCAACTTGCGCGCATGTACGCTCAGGTTGCCATCCGTCGTTTTGAGCACGCGCTTCAGGTCGTTGAAACTCAGCGAATCGTTGGTCGCTAGCGCGCTCACAATTCCCAGGCGAATTCGTTCATGAATCAACCGGTCCAACTCGGGAAGTTCCGGCGCCAGCGGCGCCGCATGTTCCCGAGGCTCCTCGCGCAAGGTCTTATGCACTCGCGCCTCGGCTTTTGCAAGCTTGTGATGCGTTGAAACTGCTCTACCCACCATGCCTCCTTGCGATGATCCATCCAAAAATAATGTGCAGTCCCCCAAATCCCGCCGCCAGAAACCAGTTTCCCCACGCCGCAGGACCGAGCACGGTAAGGCCTCCCAGCAGCATGAAGCACAATCCCATCACCGGCACGATCGAGACCGAGAACGCTCCTCCTGTCATGATTCCTGCTCCGTAAAGCAGCAGCCAAGTCGCAGGCAGCGCAGATTGCAGGCCGGAGTGAAGGAGCAAGAATGTCAGGAATGCGCCCGCCACCAGAGGAGGCGCGAGGCCCAGCGCAACTTTGCGCGCAGGTCCGGAAAAGAGCGGCAGTCCACGGCGGTTTGCCTTCCAGGTACAAGCCAATAATCCGATTGCAACCGCCAGTAAGCCCTCCCCCAGCCATACTCGCAACCAGGCGAACGGAGAATTCTGGCGAGCCGCCACTGCCGCCGCGGCCAGAGCCGTAAGACCCAGCGCAAGCTGTCCCCACCCGGAAACCGCGGTGAACGCGGCCGAGCGCTCCATCGTGTCGCGAATGAATCGCAGGTCTTCTGCCAGGTTAGGAGTTGCCGCAGAGGAATTGGCAGGAGCTGACGGTCGTCCCGACCGATGAAACCGCCGGATGCGGTGTTCTTGCCGCTCGAACATGAAATCAGGCTAGCGGATGCCGTAACGTTTGTCAAGTACTTTGCAATGCAAAGATCACGAGCAGCTCGATCCGCAGGATGCGTGGCGCCAGAAATTGTTACGTTCGAGATCAAGGGGCTCAGCATCTATCAGATCGTGTGCACAGTCCAACGTTTCCCGATTGATTTCGACCCTCGCTAGGTGACACCCTTAAAGAGATGACAGATTTGGGCAAGCTGCTAATCGTGCTGGGGATCGTTCTGGTCTTCCTAGGTGTGCTCCTAACCCTTGTGGGTCGCGCGCGCCTGCCCCTGGGGCGTCTGCCCGGCGACATCGTTTATCGCGGCAAAAACACGACCTTCTATTTCCCGCTTGTTACCTCTATCCTGCTGAGCATCATCCTCACACTTGTGATGTACATTGTGAACCGCTGGAGACGCTGAATCGTTGAGGAATCTATGTGGGGACAGCCGCCTTCGGCTGTCCATCGAGGAAGGTCGACTTCCTTCCCGTCACACAAATAGGTCCTCAGGTTGACTTCCTCTTGCCACTCCCGTTAGATTCATTCCCAAGTTTCTTCCGGCTCTTTGAAATGTCTTTCGGAACGCGCGTCTTTGCCGCTCGGCAAAGACAGGGAAGCGGGTGCAAATCCCGCGCTGCCGCGCAACTGTAAGCGAGGAAATTGCCCTCGGCCACTGGGAAATCCCGGGAAGGCCGGCGGCGAAATCCGGGTGTTCGACATCCTTACTCGCAAGCCAGGAGACCGGCGCGATCCGTCTACCTGAACCTCTTTCGCGTGCAAAGGAGGATGAAATGCGCGTATTCGCCGGTTTGCTTCCAATTCTGCTTCTCACAGTTGCGGCATCTGCCGCCGACCTCAACGTAAAAGTGATCGATCCGCAATCCGCCGCGGTTGCCGGAGCCCAGCTATCACTTGTGCATATGGGGGATGCCAGAATCCTGTCCACGCAAACGACATCCGCCGAGGGTACGGCAACCTTCCACACGGCAGATTCCGGTCCGTTTCGGATGAAAGTCCTCGCTCCGGGCTTTGCTGCGGAAACCGTCGACGTTTCCGGCAAATTAGAGTTCACCATCCGCCTTCACCTCGCCACGGCTTCGGAAACCGTCGTGGTCAGCGCCACACGCACCCCGGTGCCCGGCGAAGCCGCCGGAGCCGACACCGACATGCTCAGGAGCGCCCAACTCACAATCCTGAACCCCGTCTCTGCAAACGATGCCGCCCGCTATTTGCCGGGCGCAGTCATCAACACCGCAGGCCAGCGCGGCGGGCTGTCGTCGTTATTCGTGCGCGGGGGAGAGTCCAATTACAACAAAGTAATTGTCGATGGCGTCACCATCAACGAACCGGGCGGCACCTTTGATTTCGGCACGCTTTCGCTCTCGCAGGGAGACCGCATGGAGTTCGTCCGCGGCGCGCAAAGCACCCTATATGGCTCCGACGCGATGACGAGTTTGATCCAGGTCTGGACCCGTGCCGGCAGCACGCCCACTCCAGAACTCCGCTTTGGAGCCGATGGCGGCAACTTCGGCACCGCGAATGGATACGCATCTTTGGCCGGCGCTCACGGTCGCTACGATTACAACCTCTTCGGCGATCAGTTCAATACCAACGGCTCCGGGGTGAACGACGCGTACTCCGATTCACTCGAAGGGGCCAACATCGGGGCTCAACTCACCGGGACGGCTTCACTTCGCGTGCGCTTCCGTCATTCCAACAGCCACACAGGCGTTCCTGGCGAGTGGAGCTTTGACGGATACGATCCGCTCGTTCCCGCAGGCGGCAGTGGCCCACTCACACCTTTACAGCCGGATCCGAGCGACTGGTCGCAGCTTAACAATCTACTGGGTAGCGTGGAACTCGCCTTGGCTTCGCCCAACGGCTGGCAGCAGCGTTTCAGCGGTTTCGATTATGTCTACCGCTACAACGAACTGAACGTGAACGGCGATCCCAACCGAGTCAGTCCTCTGTTCGGCCAGTTCGATTTCCCTTCTCACGAAGTCGACCACATCAATCGCGGGGGATTCGAGTACCAGGGTGATTATTCCGAGCGCACCTGGGCGCACACCACGTTCGGCTATCGCGTCGAAAATGAAAATGGATTCGTGGGCAACGTTGAGTACGGGTCACAAACCCACGGCCAGCGATTGAACAATGATTTCTATCTGCAGCAGCAGCTGACGCTGGGCCGTTTAGAACTAATCGCCGGAGGCCGCTTCATTCATGACAGCACCTTCGGAAATACCGGTGTGCCTCGGGTGGCGCTAAGCTGGCAGGCCCTGCGCGGGGGGCATATTTTGTCCGGCACGCGCCTGCGATTTTCTTACGCCACCGGGTTCAAAGAGCCGCGATTGGAAGAGACTTTTGCCGGACCGCCCTACACGCAGCCTAACCTCAGTCTTAGACCCGAGCGCCTGCGCGCCTTCGAAGCCGGCTTCGATCAAAGATTCCTGGGCGACAAATACGAACTGACGGCCACTTACTTCAACAATCTATTTCATGACCAGATCAACTATGTCACCGTCGATCCAGTCAATTTCATTGGTGAATACGTCAACGTGAACAGCGCCTTCGCGCACGGAGCGGAGACGGTATTGCGCGCCAAGCTCCGCTCCAGCCTTCTGCTGAACGCCGCTTACACCTATACTTCCTCGCAGTACCTCGACAATCCATCGCCCTTCGATCCGATTTTCGATCCCGGCCAGCCTCTGCTGCGGCGCCCCAAGCACTCCGCGACGCTGCTGCTTTCTTATCTCGGCAGACGCTGGGGAGCAGATGCAGCCGGAAGTTTCGTGGGCCGCCGCGCCGACTCCGACTTCTTTGGGTTCGGCATCACTCATGCCGCCGGATACGTGCGCGCTGATCTCGGCGGGTGGTATGCCGTCCACCCCCGGCTCACCCTGTATGCCAACATCGAGAATGCTCTTGACCGTCATTACAACGAAGTCGTCGGCTACCCCGCTTTGCCCATCAATTTCCGCGCAGGCTTGCGGTTCCGCATTGGCGGGGAATAAATGAGCGGAAGGCCTGTGTGTAAGACCGCCTTTAGGTAGTCAAGACACGTGAAAACTATTTGGAAGAGCGGCCCTTCGGGGCCGCGTCGAGACACGGACACTGACGTCCTTTAGCCCTGTGGATTCAGCTGACTTTCTGCGGGGCGCGGGGCAGCGGCATGGCAGCCGCGATCTTGGCCCCAAAATATTTGCTGCGCGCCGTCAACAACTTCTCGATGTCAACTTTCTCTAACGGTTGTTGCCGGCCGAGTAAATGCGTGACCAGGGCGATCTGCGCAAAATGCTCCACCGTCTCCATCTTCATGTACGCATGTTCCAACGTGTCGCCGTAGGTCACCACGCCATGATTCGACATCAGAATGGCATCGTAGTCCGCGACGTAGGGCTCCAGCGTCTGGGCCAGTTCAGACGTCCCCGGCGTGCCGTAGCGAGCGAGGGGAATGCAACCTAGTCCCATCACGACTTCACAAACCAAGGGTTCGGTTAGCGCCATGCCGGCGGCGGCGAATCCGGTCGCGGTCGGAGGATGCGCATGCACAATCGCGGCCACATCGGGCCGCATGCGGTAGATCAGCAGATGCATCCCGATTTCGCTGGTCACATTGCGGCGTCCCGAAAGCTGCTTGCCCTCCAGGTCCACGATCACCAAATCCCCGGGCCGCATCGCCCCCTTGCTGAGACACGTAGGCGTCACCAGGATGCGGTCGCCTTGCAGCCGCACCGAGAGATTGCCGTCCATGGCCGCTACGAAGCAACGCTCATGCAGCATTCGCCCGTAACGGACGATCTCTTCCCTGTATTTCCGTTCGGTTGGCATCCTTACCTTGGAGAGATGAAAAAAACTGGACCGCACCCGGCACTGGCATAGTACCAGCATCGTTGCGCCGGAAACAATCCAAAATTTCGATTCAGGCAGCGCTGAAAACGGCTCTAAACCCGCACGGTTGGCGGCTTCTGTCCTTATAATCGGCTGCGTGCTGGTCTCCGATTTTGATTACGAGCTTCCGCCGGAATTGATCGCGCAGCAGCCGCCAGCCGATCGTGCGGCTTCGCGCCTGCTCCTGCTCTCCGCGACCACCGGACAATTTGAGGACCGCCAGTTCCGTGACTTTCCCGACCTGCTCCGTCCCACGGATCTCGTGATTTTCAACAACACCCGCGTGTTTCCTGCCCGGCTCTACGGGCGGCGCAGGGGTCTTAAGTCCCAACCGGTAAGTCCGCGCAATCCCGCGGCCCACGAGTTCCTTCGCGGTCGGATTGAAGTTCTCCTTACTCGACAACTGCAGGCGGACCCAAACGAATGGGAATGCCTGGTCCGGCCCGGGCGCAAGCTATCGGTCGGGGAGCATCTCTTCTTCGGCGAACAACACGAACTCCAGGCGCAGATTATCGCCCGTGGTGATTTTGGCGAGCGCCACATCCGGTTTGCCCCTGTGAACGATTTCTTCCGGCACGTAGAGAAAATCGGGCGTATCCCGCTTCCGCCTTACATCGCCCGCGCCGACGCGCCAGTGGACCGCGAGCGCTACCAGACGATCTACGCTCGCGAGCGGGGCTCCGTGGCCGCGCCGACCGCGGGCCTGCACTTCACCCCGGCGGTTCTTGCCCGCATCCGTGCGCGGGGAATCGAAACCGCGGAAATCACGCTGCACGTTGGCCTGGGCACGTTTCAGCCTGTGCGCACCGAAAAAGTTGAACAGCACCAACTTCATTCGGAATCTTACTCGATCTCCGAAGAAGTGGCCGGCAAGATCCAAGCAGCGCGAGGAAAAAAACGCCGCATCGTGGCGGTCGGAACCACCACCGTGCGGACGCTCGAATATGTCGCCCAACAGAACTCCGGTGAAGTCCGCGCCGGGCGCGGCGAAGCGAATTTGTTCATATATCCCGGCTACAAATTTCAGGTTGTCCAGGGACTCCTGACGAACTTCCACCTGCCCCAGTCGACCCTGCTGATGCTGGTCTGCGCGTTCGGTGGGAAAGAGAACGTCCTTCGCGCATACCATCACGCGGTCGCACAGCAATACCGCTTCTATTCCTACGGCGATTGCATGTTCGTTGAATAGTTTCGTGTGAAGTTGCGCTAACCTCCCGCTGATGCGGACGGCTCGAACGCAAACAGACTCCACTCTTTGCCGCAAACTACAGAGAAGACATTCCTTTCGCGCGCGGCTACAGCCAAACCCCTATTTTTTCGTTCCGGACTTTGCCGTATGTCCTACAGTCCTTCTCATCTGGGAAACTGTTTTCCGTGACCAGCAAACTAGAGGATCGAATTCAGCAACTATGCGCCCGCGTTAAGGCAACTGAAGATGACGAAGAGCTATATAAATTGTGCGCGGAGTTGCAACAGGCACTCAGGGAGCATGTCGGTCAACTTCGAGAACGCGTAGCCGAGTATCGCCGCGTCTCGAAAACGGACTCCCGCAAGAAGGGAACGTGAAAAACGTGCTAGATGACGCTTCGAAACAACGCGTGAAGGACCTCTGCGATCTCATCGCCAAAGAGCAAGACCAAACGCGGTTCTCCGTGCTGATCCACGAACTCAACCAGTTGCTCGACGGACTCCACACGGGCGGGGCAACCGATGGCCGCACCGGCCTTGCCTCTCCTAACGAAAAGCTGTCCTGATCTACTTCCGCGCGCCTTTAATCCATTGGTTGTTATTTTGTTACGGCGCCGTCGCTCCTTGCGGCGGCGTCGCACCTTCGTCCCACACGCTTATTCGAACCGCTGTGCCCACAATCCGGCGCGAATCTTATCCCGGGCTAAAAACGCGCGGCTCAGTCGCAAACTGCATCTCCCAATTCGAAACTATGACCCGTTCCGACACGCACACACCTTCGTGCGCCCCGGTTTCGGCTTCAGTTCAGCCATTTCTAACTAAACTGAGCTGTTCGATTAAGGACGGTTCACTTTATGCGAATTCTTATTGCCGAAGATGATGAAGCTCTAGCAAAATTTGTCCGCCAGGGCCTCGAGAGCGAGCACTACACAGTCGATGTAGTCGCAGACGGAGAGCAGGCCCGGACTGCGGCCACCGAATCCGAGTATGACATGGTCATTCTCGACTTGAGCCTGCCTAAACTGGATGGGGTCAGCGTACTGCGGCGGTTGCGGTTGCAGAAACCAACCCTGCCCGTTCTCATCCTCACCCAGCGCACGCGAGTGGAAGACAAAGTTCAGTGCCTGGATGGGGGCGCCGATGATTATCTGGCCAAGCCGTTTGCCTTTAGCGAACTTTCTGCCCGCATTCGCGCGCTGGTGCGCCGCAGCCACCTGCCTTCCGAGTCCGTGCTGACCGCCGGAGATCTCAAGCTCGATCGTGTGCAACGCATCGTCGAGCGTGCCGGGCGCAGAATTGAACTGACCACCAAAGAGTTTGCCCTGCTCGAATACCTGATGCGGAACCTCTCCCGGAGCGTCACCCGCTCCATGATCATCGAGCATGTCTGGAATCTCACCTTCGATACGACCACCAACGTGGTGGACGTCTACATTTATGGACGCTGGCAAAAAGTCGATTCTCTCCGCGGCGCTATCCTTGGCCTCGGCTTTCAGCGCGTCAGCGACATCGCCATGTCCTGCGGCGTCCTTAACCTAACCCCCAAAGACACGGGAATTGATCCCGTCGTCTTTTGGGAGCACTCCCTCGGCTGTGCGCTTGTCGCTCGGCATTTCGCCCGCAAGATCTCCTACCCCGATCCCGGCAAAGCCTATCTCGCGGGCCTGCTTCACGATCTCGGCATCATCGTGAATCTCTGGATGTTGCCCAAGGAGTTTCGAGTCGCTTACGACTTCGCGCGTGCGCAGGGAATTCCTCTCTGCGAAGCCGAAAAAGCCAAGCTTGGCTTTACCCACTGCGAAAGCGGACGCCTGCTCGCCGACCAATGGGAACTTTCCACCGATCTTCGCGAGGTCGTCTCGCTGCACCACTCCGCCCCCGAATCGCACGACCATGCAGGCTTGATCGCCCTGGTCGAGTTGAGCGACCTGCTTTGCCGCATGAGCGGCCTCAGTTATGGCTACGCCGAAAACCGCGAAGTCAACCTGCTCGAGCAGACCTCCTTCGCAGTCCTCTCTAGAGAATGCCCCCAGCTGAAAAATTTTGACTGGGCGCGCCTCACCTTCGAACTCGATTCCTACATGGACGAAGTGCACTCGCTCGTCCATGCCATCTACCGCACATGACCGATTCCCCCACAGCCCCCGCCAAGATCCGGGTTCTGGTTGTGGACGACAGCGCCTTCATGCGCACCGCCCTGGCTCGCATGATCGCTTCCGACGCCAGCTTCGAAGTCGTCGCCACCGCTTCCTCCGGTGCCGAGGCTTTGGAGAGAATCCCCGCCCTTGATCCTGACGTCGTTACCCTCGACGTCCAGATGCCCGGCCTCGATGGTCTCGCAACCTTGCGCGCCATCATGCAAAAGTTTCCCCGCCCCGTGATCATGGTCAGCGCCGCCACCGAGAAAGATGCACACATCACCTTCAGCGCGTTGAGCGCCGGGGCTTTCGATTACGTCCCCAAACAGTTGTCCCGCTCATCTCTCGACATCGGGCACATCCGTTCCGACCTCATCGCAAAGATTCGAGCCGCCGCCCAGGCACGGCGTCCGCCCGCCCCGATTGGCATTCGCAAGCCTCCCCGTCCGGCCGGCTTCAAACCACTGGATACCCCTTCACCAATTCCTCCCGCGATCGTCGCCATTGGCGTTTCCACCGGTGGACCCAAAGCTCTGCAGGAAATCCTGCCGCGCTTCCCTCGCGACCTTCCCGTTCCCATCTTGATCGTGCAGCACATGCCCGTCGGCTTCACCGCGCCTTTCGCGCAGCGGCTTGACGCACTCTGCGCCCTCCCTGTGCGCGAAGCCACCACTCGTGAGCTCATCCAACCGGCAACCATCTACATCGCGCCCGCCGGCCTACACATGCGGGTCGAGGGCAGGCTTTCCGATGGACGCCCCATGATCTCACTCGACCCCGAGCCCGTAGACTCTCTTCACATTCCCTCGGTCGACATTTGCATGAAGTCGGTTGCCGCTTGCTTCGGGAACAGCTCCTGCGGCGTGATTTTGACTGGAATGGGTTCCGACGGCGCAGAAGGAATGAAGGCCATTTACCTCGCCGGAGGTCTCACTATCGGCCAGGACGAAGCCACTTGCACGGTGTATGGGATGCCACGCGTCTGCGCCGAACTCGGCATCCTCGCCCGCATCGTGCCCTTAAACGAGATTCCAACTCAAATCCTGCAAGCCACGCGCCGCCGCAAGCCCGCATGAATCGGCCCCAGTCGCCACGGCGCCTTCTCCAGCAACTGCCGCACTCTCCGCAGCAAATCTTCGCTTGAAAACGGCTTTGCCAGACACTCCTCACTCGTTTCCCCGACCATCTGCTCACCGTATCCTGTAGCCAGCAGCACCGGCAGCCGCGGATTCGCCCGCCGCAATTTTTCCGCTAACACTCGCCCTGTCTCTCCCGGCAACACCACATCGGTGAGCAGCAGATCAATATCAAATCCGTTTTCGTAAATCTGCATAGCCTCTGCCGCACTCTTTGCGGTCAGCACCCGATATCCTGATGCTCGCAAAACCTCACTCGCCACTTCCCGCACAAACGTCTCGTCTTCTACCAGAAGAATCGTTCGAGACTCACCCGCTAATGGCGCGTCATTCCATCCCTGTCTCTCTTCTCCGCCGAATTCCTCGATTTCCAGGCACAGGGTCCCTTCTGCGCAAGTCGATGAGTGATTCATAACCTGCTCCTGCCAACCCCTAGAGCAGATGAGTGACCATAGTCCGGCTCAACTCCGCGCTCTTCTCCTGGCGCTCGATACCATGAGAACACAGCACTTGTTCCCGAAGATGTGACACCACCACCCTTCACCCACCAATCCAATGTTCATCTTCGGGAATGGCACAAGAACAGCAGCCCAATTCGGAACCCGCAAGATTGATGCGTAAGCGTCCTCGCGAGCCTGAGGTTCGACCCCTGCTTTCCCGAACGGGACCAGCCAAACCCGGAAGCCGGCTCACTTCGGCTGGGTTAACACCGTCTCGTACGGATCCAGCACAATCTTCCGCGCCCCTACCGGTCCCAGGAGCCGAAACGCAGTCTCCTCCCCATCCGCAAACACTCTCCCCAGAAAAACAAGTTGTTTCCCCGCCACCGACGCGTACACTGGCACCGACGTCACCAGATTCTCTGCCGCATCCTTTTGCAGAATCGTTCCGCTCACCACCGTTCCCGAGTGCTGCGGTGTGATCTTCACCGCCTTCAGTTCCAGCTTCGGCAGTGAAGTGCCGTTAATCCATCCATCCAGAAACCAGTCCAGCGACTTCTTGCCCTCATACCGCAACGACGGCGGCAGGTCCTCCGCAAATACCTCCAGCAACTCTCGCGTGGTGACTGTCTTGCCTTCGTATTTCTGCCGTACTCTCCTCAACCCTCGCATGAACGGTTCTTCCGGGCTGCCGTACTGGATCTTCTGTCCCTCCTGCGCGGCCGCATCCTTCAACATGGTTCGCAGCATGTGAAACAGCCAAGTCCCTCGTCCATAACTGATCGCTTGATATCCTCCTGGAAATTGTGACGACAACAGCCGTGTCCCCAACGTCACCGGCCCGGCCTCCATCGGCGAAATTCCGTCCTTATTCTTTTCCACCAGCCCACGCCGGTACTGCTCCATGATCTCCCGGAACCCCGCCGGGTTCCTCTCCTGCACCAGCAAGAGGGCGCAATAGTTTGCCAGCCCCTCGGAAAACCACTGATCTCGATAACTATTCCACGTGACCAGATCTCCCCACCACTGGTGCGCCACTTCATGCGCGGGAATCGACTGCTGCAGCCGCGCGCGAGACGGCTCAAAGTGCAACTGTTCTCGCTCCTGCTCCGTGAGAAACGCATACGAAGACAGGAATACCAGCCCCGGCCAACCCTGGCTTTCAGGCCCTGGCAACTGCGTCAAAGCCAAATGGCTGTACGGGAATGGACCGAATCGCTCGGCATAATACTGGATCGCCCGTGCAGCCAACTCTCCCACCATGACTTCGGTCTGTAGCGGCGAAGGACGATGCGGAATGATCACTTCTGGGTGCCGTGGCGGCGGGTCGCCAGGCTTTGGCTCGATGACTTGAATGGGCGCACTCGGAAAATTCCGCTCCATTTCTCGCGTCGCATACGTTTCTACCGTGACGTTCCCCGCCTTCGCCGTCGCTTCCCGGTACTTCCCCAGGTTGAATCCGGCGAGCGGAATCGGTCTCTCCGAAATCCAGCGGGAAGTCTGATCTCCATTTTTCGCTGCCCGCCCCTCATCGATCGCCGCGGACTTGCCCGTCGCCACCAGCGTCCATCCTTGCGGATAGCTGAACTCCAGATCGAAATCCGCCATTTCGATCCCGCGGTTTGGATACCACGTCCCCCGCTCGCCCACATAAAGCAAGCCGCTTCCCGCTTCTGCCAGAACATCTCCTCCATACACAAATTCAAGATCGAACTTCTGTCCGGCTCGCGCTGGTTCCGGCAGCACTACGGCCACCAGGTCGTTTCCCCGCCGCGAAAGTTGCGTCCCCTCCAGTGCCAGATTGTGAATGAACTCCACCGGCCGCCCGTCCGCATGCACGCTTTCGATCTGCAGGTGTCGCGACAACTCAAACAACAATGTCCGCGCCCCCCCGCCTTTCACCTCGCATTCCATCTCGGCTCTGGCATGAATCTGCTTGGGCGGTAGCACTTCCGTAGTAATCGTGTATCGCCGGAACACAATCGAGTTCTCGGACCCGCTCTCTCCTGCTGGTTCCGTACTCACCGCCGTGCCTTGTGCTGGTTTTGCCTGCGCTGGCGAGAAGGAAGTCCACACGTCGTAATAGGTTTCTCCGTTCTCGGTCGTCTTGCCCTGGCCTGCCTGAACCTGCTCCGTCGCCGTCGAATCGTAAAACACGTCGAACACGCCAAACTTGTTGCCCTGTAGACGCGCATGCAGGAACCGGTCCGCCGCAGCCTTAGGTTCCGTTCGACCTTCTGCGCCTTGCCCACCGCCCACCGGAAGCATTTTGCTGAAGTTCATCAGCAATCGTGTAGCATCGGAAAGCGCGAGATTTTTCGCCGTCGCATCCCACCGCTTTACGAACTCCTCTGCGTCGCTGGGTGCACGCAGGTCGGGCCGCAACTCCAGCGGCACATCATCGTTGAACCGGAAGTAGGCGGTCGAAAATCGCTCCTCCAGAATCGCCATACCGGTGAATAAGCTCATCGAGCGCCGCTCCACTTCGCTTGGCGGTGTAACCAGCACTTCTCCGTCTCCCTCGAAGAAGGCTCCCGTGATGTGTCCCAGCACATCCTGCGTAAACGCGATCGTCCCGTCTTCTAAACTGATTTGCACCCCGGGCCGGTTCAAAGCCGCGCCTCTCACCTGGTATACCTGACTGCGGTCCAGCCCCACTTTGCCCAGCTGTAGATAGAGCGCCTCTGCCGGTTTTTGCGGCAAATCATCCAGCGCGGACACAGGCCATGCCCACAGCGCGACACAGACTGCCACGATCTGCAGAGCTAGGTTTTTCTTTAGTACCTTCGTCACGTAGGTTGGTCGCTCCCCCGTTGCTAGAATGCGCCTGAATGCGGCTACGTGTCACCTTTCTCATCCTTTGTCTGGCGCCAGCCCTGAGCGCCCGGGCTGATTCCATCCATCTGAAGAATGGCCGCACCATCATTGCCGATCACGTCCGTGAAAACGGCAATCGTTACGAATACGATATCGGCGACGACTCTTATGCGATTCCCAAGGCCGCCGTGGCCCGTGTGGACAGGGGCCCCATGCCGACTCGCAGTTCCTCCGCTGCCAAGCTGGCCGATCTCCCTGCCTTCACCCCTCCCGATACTCTGGCCAATGAGGGTGACCTGGTCGGCAAGATCATCAATGAAAGCAAAGTTAATATCGAAGCGCTCGCCAGCCTCGAATCTAAAGGCAACGCAGAATTAAGCGCCACCGCCGACTTCATCGCCGGCAAATTTGAACTCGAACACGGCAACATCGCCCAGTCCCGCCTCTATTTCGAGAATGCTCTCCGCTTCCAGCCCTCCAGTTCCACTATCCTTACTTATTACGCCGCGGTCCTGATCCGTACCGGCAGTGCCAGCCAGGCCTTAACCTATGCCCAGCGTGCTGTGCAGGCCGGACCAACTTCTCCCGATGCCTACGCCATGCTTGGTTTCGCCCAGTTCGCCTCCGACCACACCAAAGACGCTATCTCCTCCTGGAAGCGCTCCCTCGAACTGCGCCCCGATCCCGCCGTCCAGCGCCTGCTGGAAAAGGCCCAGCGCGAGCAGAATGCGGAAACTGATTTTACTCAGAACGAGAGCAACCATTTCGTCCTCCACTTTGAAGGTGAGCAAACTTCCAGCGCGCTCCGGGGGCAAATTCTTTCCGTCCTCGAATCCGATTACGAGGACCTGATTCGCGATCTCGGCACCCCTCCTCGCGACAACATCCTGGTTACTCTCTATACTCAGACCGCATTTTTCGATGTCACCCACGCTCCCAACTGGTCCGGAGCCATCTACGATGGCAAGCTCCGCATCCCCATCAGCGGCCTGACTTCCGTGACCCCGGAACTCGCCCGCGTTCTCAAGCATGAACTTTCCCACGCCTTCATTACCAAGCTCTCCGGCGGACGCTGCCCCATCTGGCTCAACGAAGGCATTGCCCAGTTTCTCGAGCCTCGCAACCTGGGCAGTAACGGACATCTGCTCGCCGTGCTCTTCAAGAATCAGGAACAGATCCCGCTGAACGCTCTGGAAGGCACTTTCACCCAGTTCTCTGGCGCAAAGGCAGCCATCGCTTATGCGGAAAGTCTCGCCGCCGTCTCCTACATCAGCGATTCCTATGGTCTCAGCGACGTGCAGCGGATTCTCGAGCGCCTCAGCCAGGGAAACTCCTCGGAAGCCGCCCTCCGCGCCACCATCCACTCCGATTACGGCCAACTCGAAGCCGATCTAGCCCACTACCTCGCCGACAAATATGGTGACTGATGGTTTTCCTCGGTGCCCCTCTGTGCCCTCTGTGGTTGCTTTCGGTATTTGATTTCCTTCGTGGACCTTCGTGCCCTTCGTGGTTGATGAATTTTCTTTCATCTTTGCGCGAAGCCCATTCTGTGCTAGCTTGCACTACTGCGTATGCGTTCCCTGTTCCGGTCCCGTGATCCCGAGCCGGCCGTCATCGTTGAGCCGGCTCCGACCGTCTTCCCTGTGATCCAGGGAGCCGACATCGCCGCCGTCTTTGCCGGCAAGCGCGTCGCGGGGGATTTCTACGACTCCATCCGCGTCAGCCCGCAACGCGTTCTCATCGGCCTCCTCGACATTGCCGGACGCCGCGAGGACAACCGCCATCTCCTCACCGCCGCTCAACAGATCTTCCGCAATGCCGGATGCGAGCTCTTCTCCCGTCCCGACATCAATGAATCCGATGCCATGACCGAACTCAACCACCTCCTCAATCGTGGCCTGATCGATGCCTCCAAAGGAGTTCGTTCCTGCCCCGCCTTCATCGCCTGCTATCACGAGGTATTCGGCACGCTCTGCTACACAAACGCCGGTCACATTCCCGGGCTCCTCCGCGACGCCACTGGAATCTCTGAACTCGATTCCACCGGCCTGCCTCTCGGTCTGTTCTCGCACGCCACCGCCGACGCCCGGATCGTCGCCCTCGAAAAACGCGCCGCTCTCCTCCTGGTTTCCCGCGGCCTCATCGCCTGTGAGGGTCGAACTAATGGCTCTTCCGACGAGTTCAGCCTGGACCGCGTCAAGCCCATTTTCCAGAACACCCTTGCCACCGGTGCACAGGCTCTCTGCTCTTCCATCCTGAACTCAGTCAACGACTTCGGCGGGCACGTCCCCCTCTGCGACGACCGCACTGCCCTCGCCCTTATTCGCACAGCCTGATCGCCCCAGCCAACTCCTTCCGCCCTGGCAGCGTCGAATGAGGTAGGGCCCGCTTCCCCAAAGCAAAATAAGAATTCGCGCGAAGCCCGGTCTTCTCCCAAAGTAGTAAAATGAAACATCGGCCAAAACCCACCCGTAAGCCTTGGAAATGTGGCCCAACTCTTATGAAAAAGCTTCCCCTGATCATCGTTGCCTTGGCGGGCATGCCCACTCTTGCTGCTGGACAAGTCGTCGAAGAAATCATTGCCCGCGTCGACAACCAGATCGTCACTCGTTCCGAATTCGCCCGCAGCAAAGATCAGCTTCGCGACGAAGTCAAAACCCAAGATCCCACCAACGCCGACAAGCTTTACACCGAGCGCGAGAAAGACATTCTCCGCGACCTCATCGACCAACAGCTTCTCCTGGAAAAGGCCAAAGAGCTCAGCCTCTCTGCTGATACCGATGTAGTCAAGAAGCTCGATCAGATGCGCAAGGACATGAAGCTCGATTCCATGGAGGCTCTTGAGAAGGAAGCCGAAAAGCAAGGCATCTCCTGGGAAGACTTCAAACAGAATATGAAGAACCAGATCCTCACCCAGAAGGTCATTGGTGAGGAAGTCGGCGGCCACCTCGCCATGACCAAAGAGGAGGCGGAAAAGTTCTACGAAGAGCACAAAAGTGAAATGCAGCACCCCGAGTTCATTCGCCTCAGCGAGATTCTGATCACTCCCAAAACTGCCACGCCCTCCATCACTCTCGCTCCTGATCCGGCCGCCGGCTCAAATCCCCCCGCCCAGCCTCCGGTGGATGAAGCCGCGAAACAGGCCGAAGATGCCGCCGCCCTTGCCGCCGCAAAAGCCAAGGCCGAAGACCTTCTCAAGCAACTCCGTGCCGGCGCCAGTTTCGACGACATCGCCAAAAAGTATTCCGATGGGCCTTCCGCCGCCGATGGCGGCACGCTCGGCACCTTCGAGCGCGGCAAACTCGCCAAGGAACTCGAAGACCGGACCTTCGCCATGAAATCCAGCGAGATCACCGACGTCATCCGCGTCAAGCAGGGATACACCATCCTCCGCGTCGACGATCATCAGGCCGCCGGCGTTCCTCCCATGAAAGACGTCCTCCCGAAAATTCAGGACGCACTCTATTACGAAAAGCTCCAACCCGCTCTTCGCGCCTATCTCACCAAGCTGCGCGAGGAGAACTACATCAAAGTCTCTCCCGGCTATGTCGACACCGGTGCCAGCGCCAATCAGACCGAGCCGGTTGAAACCAATACCGTCAAAGAAGCCGACGCCAAGAAGCTAAACAAAAAGAAACACAAAAAACTAGGCATCCTCTGATCCGGGCGCTCCCGTAACCGCTGCCGTCCCTCGTCCGCGCGTCAAGGCCTCACCGTTCATGGCGCCGCCGTAGCGCCCGCGTCCCGCCGGCTGTCGCGAGGGCGTCCGCGCCCTGGCTGCTGGAGCCAAGAACACTGCCATCGCTTCTCGCAACAGCGCCTCAGTTACCGTGGAAGAGCGGCCCTTCAGGGCCGCGTCCCAAGGGCGGAAAAACAGGGCTTTAGCCCCTGTAGACGATCCGCGGCTTCACATTGCTTTATACTCAGACCACCCATGAAAGACTTCTACATCTGCGACTGCGCCCGCCACGAGAACAAGGTCATCAGCTCGACCTTCGTCGTCGTCGCCAAGCAGATCAAGCCCAAGAAAACCGGCGAGCCCTATCTCGCCCTCACTCTGGGCGATCGCAGCGGCCAGCTCGAAGCCAAAATGTGGGACAACGTCGAAGAAGTCCTCGAAGCTTTTGAGCAAGACGATTTCCTCAAAATCAAAGGCCTCATCAACAAGTACAAGCAGCGCTTCCAGCTCACCATCCATAAGCTGCGCAAGCTGGGCGATTCTGAAATCGAGTTTGCCGATTACCTGCCCAAGACCACTAAAGACATCGGCGAGCTCTGGCAAACTCTGACCACTTTCGTATCCGGATTTCAAAATCCTCATCTCAAGTCGCTGGTCCAGGCCTTCATGGCCGATCCCGAAATCGCCGCAGCCTACCGCAACGCCCCCGCCGCAAAAACGCTTCACCACGCATACATCGGAGGCCTGCTCGACCACGTCGTCTCTCTGTTCCGTTCCTGTGACCTGATGTGCACGAACTATCCGCAGATCAACCGCGACCTTCTTCTCACCGGCGTCTTCCTGCACGACATCGGCAAGATTCACGAACTCACTTACAACCGCTCCTTCTCCTACACCACCAAGGGCCAGCTTCTCGGCCACATGATCATCGAGCTCGAAATGCTGCAGGCCAAGCTCGCGCTCCAGCCCGACTTCCCCGAAGAACTCAAGACTTTGGTCGAGCACCTCATCATCAGCCATCACGGCCAGTACGACTTCGGTTCGCCCAAGCTGCCCATGTTCCCGGAAGCGCTGATGCTCCACTATCTGGACGACCTCGATTCCAAGATGGAAGCCATGCGCGCCCACTTCGAGCGCGAAGCCAGCCTCGATGGTCCTTGGACAAGCTACAACGCCTCGCTGGGTCGACCGCTCCTCAACACTGAAAAATTTCTAACCCCGAAAAAATCCCCCGCAGCAGAAGAGCCCGCCCCCGAGCCAGTCAGCGATCACCACGAATCCCGCACCGAATCCGAGCAAACTCCGACCCTGCCCGGCCTCGCCCCCCGGCGCTAACCGCTTAGAGTTTGTTGTTGAAAGGTGGAAGAGCGGCACTTCAGCCCCGCGTCATGGTGCAGCACGCCCCAGGCTTTTTAGCCCCCGTCGCCCCGGAAGCCGGAAGCCGATCGCCGGAAGCCGGAAGCCGATCGCCGGAAGCCCGCTGTCCCCCCACCGGCCAATGCACTCTTGATTCCCGCTCTCCCTTCTTCCAGTTGAACCTCGCCGCCCATTTCATTACAGTGGAGATTACACCGAACAACTCAAATGGAGGCCGCTATGCGCTCACGTCTATCTCCGCTTATCATCACTCTCTATCTTTTGTTCGCCGTGCTCGGCTGCACCAGCAAGCCTCCCGCCGACACCGCCGCCGACAATTCGACTGACTCCAGCGCTCCCAGCGATAACGCCGCCCCCGCCAAAGAAGCCAAGCATAAAGAAGCCCGCAAGGAAAAAAAGAAGCAGCCCGTGATTGTGCCCTCCGGCACCAGCATTACGGTTAGCCTCGGCTCCGCTCTTGGTTCCAAGCTCAGCAATTCCGGCGACACCTTCCAGGGAAGCGTCGCCAAGGACGTGGTCGTTGGCAATGACGTCGTCATTCCCAAGGGTTCTGCGGTCTCCGGAACCGTCACCGATGCCAAGGCTCTAGGCAAGTTCAAGGGCGGCGCTGTTCTGAACATTCGCCTGGATTCGATCAACCTGAACGGCTATGACGCGAACGTCCAGACCGCCGCGCGCAGCTTCACCGAAAAAGGCAAGGGCAAGCGGACCGCGGTCATGACCGGTGGGGGCGCCGCACTCGGCGGCATCATCGGAGCTCTGGCCGGAGGCGGCAAAGGCGCCGCCATTGGCGCAGCCGCAGGCGCAGGAGCCGGCGCAGGTGGATCAGCTTTCACCGGCAACAAAGAAATCGTTCTCCCCGCCGAATCCGACGTCACCTTCGAACTCACCAAAGAACTCCAACTCGAACGCATGTAGCTAACAGGGTACCCACCCTTCTCGCGGTTCTTTCGCGAGAGGGTGGGGTTTTTGACGTCGCAGCCTCACTGCCCACGTCCGCACTGTCGCTTGGGATAATACTCAAACCACCATGCTCGACTTCTCCCGCTTCGAGATCCTCACCTTCGACTGTTACGGAACGCTGATCAACTGGGAAGCCGGCATTCTCTCAGCTCTTCGCCGCATCCTCTCGGCCCACTCGAAAACTTTGGACGATGCCACCCTGCTCCAGCTCTACGGAGATTTCGAGCACCGCTCCGAGCAGGGAACCTTCCAACCGTATCGCGAAGTCCTCGCCTCGGTTGTCCGTCAATTCGGCGCCGAACTCAAATTCACGCCCACGCCCGAGGAAGTCCGCTCCTTGCCCGGCTCGCTCGCCACCTGGCAGCCTTGGCCTGACACCGTCGCCTCGCTGCGTCAACTCAAAACCCGCTTCCGTCTCGCGATCCTCTCCAACGTCGACGACGACCTCTTCGCCGCCACTCGCCCCAAGCTTGCCGTCGAGTTCGACGAAGTCATCACGGCGCAACAAGCCCAAGCCTACAAACCCTCGCTCAAACTTTTTGAACTAGCGCTGACCCGCATCCACACCCCAGCGCATCGCGTTCTCCACATCGGCCAGAGCGTCTATCACGACGTCATTCCCGCCCAATCCCTCGGCCTCGCCACAGTCTGGGTGAATCGCCCCTCCGCCCGCCCCGGCGTCGGCGCGGTCAAGTCCGCCGAAGCCAAACCGGACCTCACCGTGCGCAGCCTCGAAGACCTAGCCGCCATTGCGGCCACCTAGCCCGCAAATTCTCAAATTGTCATCCTGAGCGAAGCGAAATCTCGATTGCAAACGTTTTGCAATGAGGAAGGGAGGCTCTGCGTCCTCTGCGCGTTCTCTCTGCGCCCTCTGCGGTTAAAGCTCTTGATCCCTAGAAATTCACCGGCAGCTTCACCACTCGCTTCTGAATGGCCCACATCACCAACTCTGCCTTATTGTGAATCCCCAACTTCCGCATCAGATTAAATTTATGCGCGTCCACCGTCTTGATGCTGAGCCCCAGAACGCCCGCCGTCGACCGCACCGTCCTGCCCTCAGCCAGCAGCTTCAACACTTCGCGTTCGCGCTCCGTCAACACGCGGTTCCTCCGGAGGCTTTCGGTATTCGGCCAATCCCCCACTTCCCGGCACACCGCCCGCCGGTCCGCCGCTGTCCTTCGCACCATCTCCACCAGTTCTTGCGCTGACGTATGCCGCACTGCATAGCGCGACACATCCACCTTTTCCTCCGATGGTTGCTCCCCCTCATGGGTCAAAAACAGCACCCTGCTATTGGGGGATTCCCGCAGGATCATCCGCTCACTCTCATCGGCCGCGCATTCAAAAATCTGCGCATCCGCGATCACCACCTCGGGCCGCTCCTCAATAATCTTGCGCAGCGCCTCCGGAGCACTTCCAGCCTCCGCCACGACGTCCATGTCGGGCTCGTCGTCCAGCAGCCGTCGCAATCCCTGCCGCAGCAGCACGTGATCGTGCACCAGCACGCAGCGAATTTTATCTTCCCGGATCTGTGTGGGGGGGCACACGTGCGCTCCTTTTCGCGGCCAGAGAAGGTTTGAAGGTGGCGGGTCTGGTTTAAACCCACTCGGAATTCAAGACAGTTCGTTTATTGTACCCTCTACGCTTGGGCTATGGGCCGCAAAATTCCGTCCCAACCGTCTTTTTTCTTGACCCGTCATCCGGCGTTGGTTGTGCCGTTTGTGCTCTTCCCGCCCCCTCGGTGAAGCGTTGGCCTTCGAAACTCTCGTCTTCTCTGTGGTCCGGCATTTACCCCTCCGCGGCTACGACTCCAATGACGGAAATACCCCGCTGCGCATGCTGCCCTTTTCAGAAACATAGGCTCCCATCACCGCCAACTTGATCTCGTCTTAGACAAATTGTGAGCGGTCGATTGTCTTACCATTGGGACCTGCAACATGAACCGAATCGAGAGGAATCTCGCCGAAATCGAGTTCCTGTACCGCCAGCATGGAGCGGCCCTGCTTCTATTCGCATCGGCGATTGTGGGCGAACGTGCCCGTGCTCAAGATGCGGTTCATCAGGTTTTCTTGAAATTGATTGAGAACGGCAACCTCAATCGAGCGGCAGACAAGAAGGCTTATCTCTTTGCCTGTATCCGGAATGCGGTTCTCAACGAACGTAAGATCCAGGACCGCCACGAACCACTTGAAACCGACTCAGCGTGGTTTAGCCCTCCCAACACAGATGTTACGGGAGAACGGAATCTGAGACGGGCATTGGCGGATCTTCCCGATGATCAGAGAGAGGTCGTGATCCTGCACATATGGGGCGAGCTGACATTCTTGCAGATTGCAGATCTGCTCAGTATCAGTTCGAACACGGCCGCTTCGCGCTACCGATATGCGCTTGCCAAGTTGCGGGACTCAATGTCAGCCAAGGAGAACTCCTGTGCCGACTCCAGATGATGAGCGATTCGAAACATACTTGAAGCAATTTCGTCCTCTTGTTCCCGATGCTCTGCCCTTACACAAACGCGAGCCAGCATTTTCTCCTTACCGGGTACTCGGGATATGGGGTGCTGGCGCGGCGGCTGCGATCATTTTGGGCCTGATTGGCTTTCGCGTAAGACCTGGTCAGTCCGGGAGCCCCAACAATTCCCAATTGGTTGGTGTCAATGCGGCCGCGCAGTCCCTGACTATGCGCGACGCGAACTCAAAGCTTGCAAGGGCGCCGTCATACAAGGCGGCATTGGACGAGATGGCATTTCATCGCCAAGGTTCGACAGTTCCCAAGGACAAACAAAGTGCAGTAGCAGTGCTTGCAAAGGAGAAAATCAAACTATGAAACACATCTATAAGACGGGCTCAATCATCGCTGCGGTACTCTTAGCGCTCGGTTCGGCATTCGGTCAACAGTCCGCCTCTCATGCCGAAAACGCAGCCTTGCGCTACTGGGCAGCATTTTCGCAAATCCAGGATTCTGGAATATCGGATCAGGACGCAAAGGAACTGAACGCGGCCCTCGACCGGATGGGGCCATTCGACCTCTCGAAATACAAAGACCTGGTCCAGAAAAACACGTTGGCGCTTGAAATCATGGCACGTGCGACATCACTGCCCATCTGCGATTGGGGACTGGATTACGGGCTTGGAGACAATGTTCCCGTAGATTACGCGAGGAAGGCTTTGGTGCTGGGGCGGCTGAACATCCTTTATGTAATGAATCTCTATCACTCGGGCGATAAGGACGGAGCGATTCGTGCACTCATGGCAGGCTTGCGGTTTTCGCACGATGTGGCCAACGGCGGCTCGCTCTTTGCAACTCTCGTTGCGAAAGATCTTCTGGTCACACATCTCACCGCAGCGGGGGATGCGGCCCGCATGGGGCAGCTTTCTTCGGCAGAGCGAGCGCAGTTGCAGAATGCGGTCGCTGCATTGGGCGACGGGCTGGACTGGCCCAGTGCAGCACGCAGGGATATGGAAGCCTTGCGGGCGCACTATACCGCTGAGCCGAGGACTTCCGAGGCCCTGGGGCGCATCGCTTCATCCTATAGCGCCTTCCTTAAGGACCAGTCCAAGCTCCCCATGGTGACTGAGGCAATCAGTAGCGCTCCGCCGGAATTGGCAAGCCTGATTCCAAACCCCAAGCGGGTAGTGGAACAGAAACAAGACCTGGCAGACAGGCTCTCGCAGACACGTGCCTTGTTGCAGTGAGGCTGGTTTTCAGATGTGAGAGGGCGGGGAACGTGTCGTTTTCCGCCCTTCTCGCTTTTAGGCCGCGTTCTTGTCGGGCGCGAATTACTTCCTTCTTTAGCCTAACGGCACGCCACGTCTTCTGTTCTGGAGTGAGGTCGGGCAATCACAAACGACGATCTACGCCTAGCATTTGCCTGCACAGGCCCATGAAATTCTCTTGTTCAACCTCCACCTTAAAATCGCTTTCCCCCACCGTCCATCAGGTACAATCACAGGTTTATGTTGCGCTACTTCACCGCAGGAGAGTCTCACGGCGAGGCTCTGGTCGCCTTCCTTTCCGGCGTGCCCGCCGGATTGAAAGTCGATCAGCCCTTCCTCGACCGCGAACTCTGGCGCCGCCAGCAGGGCTACGGCCGCGGCGGACGAATGAAGATCGAGCGCGACACCGCTCACATCCTCTCCGGCGTGCGCCAAGGCATCACCATCGGATCCCCAATCTCCGTCCAACTCGAAAATCGCGACTGGAAAAATTGGCAGGAATCCCTCCCCGTGGCCGCCGGCGATCCTGCCAAGCACAAGCGCGTCGCCTCTCCCCGCCCCGGCCATGCCGACCTCGCCGGTGCTCTCAAATACAATTTCCCCGAAGCGCGCTACATCCTCGAACGCGCCTCCGCCCGCGAATCCGCAGCCCGCGTCGCCATCGGGGCCATCGCCAAACTTTTTCTCCGGGAACTCGGCGTCGAAGTCCTCAGCCACGTGGTCACCACTGGCAGCGTCACTCTCCACGATCCCATCGCTTGGGAAAAAATTCGCGCCCTCTACGATCGCGACGAAGTTCTCCTCAACTGCGCCGACCCCGAAACCGAACAGCGCATGAAAGACGAAGTCGACAAAGTTCTCAGGACTGGAGACTCTCTCGGAGGCGTCTTCGAAGTCGTCGCTCACCAGGTCCCGCCCGGCCTCGGCACCTACGCACAGTGGGACGAACGCCTCGACGCCCAGCTCGCCGCCGCTGTCATGTCTTTACAAGCAGTCAAGGCGGTCGAAATCGGCTCCGGCGTGGCCGCCGCGTTTTCCCCCGGCTCTCAAGTCCACGACGAAATCGGCTACACATCCACTTCCGGCTTCACCGCCTTCTCCCGCACTCACAACAATGCTGGAGGCATCGAAGGCGGTATCTCCAATGGTGAAGAGATTCGCGTCCGCGGCTATCTCAAACCGATCTCTACCTTGCGCCGCCCCTTGCAGTCGGTGGACTTCTCAACGCGCGAGGCCGTCAAAGCCGCCTACGAACGTTCCGATGTTTGTGTTGTCCCCGCCGCCGGTGTCGCCGCCGAGGCCATGGTCGCTCTCACTCTCGCTCGCTGCGCTCTGGAAAAATTCGGCGGCGACTCCATGACCGAAACTCTTCGCAACTACCAGGGCTACTGCGAGCAACTGAAAACATTCTGATGATCTATCCCATCGTAAAGTTCGGCAACCCGGTCCTCGAAAGGCCCTCCGAGGCCGTTACCGTCTTTGACGACGACCTGCGGAAGCTCCTCGACGACATGTTCGAGTCCATGTACGCCGCCCACGGCGTCGGCCTCGCCGCCCCGCAAATCGGCATCGCGCGCCGCATTGCCGTCATCGACGTCACCTTCAAGGAAGATCCCGAAGCCAAGCTCGTTCTCATCAATCCCGAAATCATCCACACTGAAGGCAAGCACACCCAGAGCGAAGGCTGCCTCAGCATTCCCGAGTTCCGCGAAAACGTCACGCGCCCCAACAAGGTCACCGTCCGCGCCCAGGACGCTCGCGGCAAAATATTCGAAAAAACCGGCGAAGAACTTCTCGCCCGCGCCCTGCTCCACGAAACCGATCACCTCAACGGCAAGCTCTACATCAGCCATATCAGCGCCCTGAAACGCGATCTGATCAAACGCAAAATCCGCAAGCTCCAGAAAGCCGGAGAATGGTAAGGATTGAGTAATTGGGAAATTGAGTAATTGTGTAATTTAAAACGAGCCTACGAATGTCGAAGCCGGCTCTTGCCCCCGTGGTCGTATTTTGATTTTCAATTACTCAATTACTAAATTTCCCAATTACTCAATTCGCCAATGCCTCTCAGCCTCATCTTCTGCGGCACGCCGCCCTTCGCCGTCCCGACGCTGGAAACGCTGGTTGCCGCTGGCCACCACGTCCTTCTCGTCGTCACTCAACCCGACCGCCCCAAAGGACGCGGCCTCGAACTCGTCGCCTCCCCCGTCAAACAATCCGCCCTGAAACTGAATCTTCCTATCACCCAACCCGACCGCATCAAGGCGAACGATGAATTTCGCGACCACCTCGCCGCCCTCCATCCGGACGCCATCATCGTTGTCGGTTATGGCCGCATCATCCCGCAATGGATGCTCGATCTCCCGCCGCTCGGCAACATTAACCTGCACGCCTCGTTGCTGCCGAAATATCGCGGCGCCGCACCCATTCAGTGGGCCATCGCCAACGGAGAAACCGTTACCGGCGTCACCACCATGCGCATCGACGCCGGCCTCGACACCGGCGACATCCTCTTGCAAAAAGAATTCCCCATCGCACCCGACGACACCGCCGAAAAGCTGTCCCCGCGCCTCGCCGCAATCGGCGCCGACCTCATCGTCGAAACCCTCCAAGGATTGCAATCGCGCGCAATCCAGCCCTGCAAGCAGGACGACTCCCAATCGAGCCTCGCCCCGATCCTCAAGAAAGAAGATGGCCTGATCGATTTCTCGCGCACAGCCACCGAAATCCTCAACCGCCTTCGCGGATTCCAACCCTGGCCCGGCGCCTACACCAAATTTCGCGGCAAGACCCTCCAAATCCTCAAAGTCCGCCCAGCGACCGACGCTTTCCCGCCAGCAGAACTCCACACCACCTCGGACCGCCTGCTAGTCGGCTGCGGCGACAACACCGCGCTGGAGTTACTCGAGCTTCAGCTGGAAGGAAAAAAGCGCACTCCCGCCCAAGCCTTCCTCCAAGGCTACCGCCCCAAACCCGGCGAAACATTAGGCTCCTGATGTTCCACCGAATCATGTGGGGACAGCCGCCCTCGGCTGTCCCGCGGACGCAAGCCCGCGTCCTTGTTAAGTCCTCACCAACTGAAAGTTCTCGCCGAGGCCTGGCCACTAACCCGCTAGAAAGTTCCCTCAAACCCCTCTGCGCACTCCGCGTCCTCTGCGGTTTTAATTATGCGAAAGCTACAATCGAATCGATGCCCATCTCCCCCGCCCGCGCCGCCGCCTTCGACATCCTGCTCCGCGTCGAGCGCGAATCCTCCTACGCCTCCGAACTCCTCCACGCCGCCACCTACAACCGCCTATCTCTAGCAGATCACGCCTTAGCCACGGAACTCGTGATGGGCGTCCTCCGCTGGCGTTCCCGCCTCGACCACGAAATCTCCCGCGCATCGTCGCAAAAACTACCCAAGCTGGATCTCGAAATCCTGATCGCCCTCCGCCTGGCCCTCTATCAATTCCGCTTTCTCGACCGCATCCCGCCGCGCGCCGCACTCCACGAAAGCGTCGAACTCGTGAAACGCGCCCGCAAACGCTCCGCCGCCCCCTTCGTCAACGCGGTCCTCCGAAACCTTCAAGAATCCGCCGACGCAGGCACTCCTCTGTGCCCCTCTCTGCCCTCTGTGGTGAGCTCTTCGGAGACCGCAGCCGAAACATGGGCGCATCCCCTCTGGCTAGTCGAACGCTGGACCCGCAAATACGGACTCGCCGCCGCGCAGCAGATCTGCCAACACAACCAATCCACTCCCACCACTACAATCCGACTACGCTCTCCGAATGCCGAGCCCGAACTCGCCGCCGAAAGAATCCAACTACTTCCCGGTGCACTCCTCTCCTCCGCCCGCCGCGTTCAATCCGGGGACATCACCAAAACTCGAGCCTTCCTCGAACGCCGAGTCGTCATCCAGGACGAAGCATCGCAGCTGGTCGCCTCTCTGCTAGGCCGCGGAGTCAACATCCTCGACTGCTGTGCCGCCCCCGGCGGCAAAACTCTTTCCATCGCCGATCAAAATCCCGACGCCCAAATCACCGCCGTCGAACTCCACCCTCACCGCGCCCGCCTCCTGCAAAAACTCCTGAACGCAAACCCGCACACTCGAGTCGTAGCAGCCGACGCCCTCCATCTCCCCATCTCCCACCCGTTCGATCGCATCCTCGCCGACGTCCCCTGCTCCGGCACCGGCACCCTTTCCCGCAATCCCGAAATCAAATGGCGCCTCACTCCCGAGGACCTCGCCGAACTGCACGACCGCCAACTGGCAATCCTGCGCTCCGCCCTCACCCACCTGCAGCCCGGAGGACGCCTTATCTATTCAACTTGTTCGCTGGAAAAAGAAGAAAACGAAGACGTCGTCGACCAAGCCTTGGCCAACGACAAATCGATCGAGCTACGAGACTGTCGCCAGGAACTCGACCGCCTGAAATCCGCCGCCGAATTAACCTGGCCCGATCCCGCGTCCCTCACCCGCGGCCTCTACCTCCGCACCATCCCCGGCATCCATCCCTGCGACGGCTTCTTCGCCGCCATCCTGGAAAAATAAAGTTTCCAGTGTCATGTTTCAAGTTTCAAGTTCTTCTGCATCTCGAAACTTGAAACCCGAAACTTGAAACTATCTCACTTCAAAATTCACCGCCGTCCCCGCCACCACCTTCTGCCCCGCACCCGGCGTCTGCGACACCACAATGCTGGCCGGGGAAGGCTGCGCCGGAGTTTCCGGAGCTGGACTTGTCACCGCCGCATCCGCAGCCGGAGCCTCCACCGCCGCCATGCTCACATTCCCCAACCGGAATCCCGCATCCTGCAGCGTCCGGCTCACGCTCCCCAGCGGCTGTCCCACAAAACTCGGCATAACGAACGCCTGCGTCTCCGCGGGCGCGGTCACCAGCAAACTGATTTTCGGCGCCAGCACCTGCGTGGCATCGGCCCGCGGATTCTGCGCGATCACCTGATCCGCGGGAATCCCCGGCTCCTCCACCTCCGCCATCGAAGCCACATCCAGCCCGCGCCGCCGTATGTTCAACTCAGCCGCGTGCTCGCTCTGCCCGGTCACATCCGGAATCGCCACCCGCGTCGGCCCCAGACTCTGTGCCACCCGCACCTGCCATCCGTGCCGCACCTTCGTCCCCGGCAGCGGCAGCTGCGACATGATTTTCCCCTCCGCAATCTGCGGACTGTAATACTGCCGCTCGATCGACATCTGCAGTCCCAATCCCTGCGCCGTCCGCTCCGCATCCACCGGACTCATCCCCACCAGCGCCGGCACCGCCACTTCCTGCCCGTGAATCGCCAGCCGCATCGCCGTCAATCCCGACACCATCGCCACAATCACCAGCACCAGCGCCACCATCGCAAATCGAATCGCCGATTTCATAATTCCAAAATCACTCTCACTCCCAGAAATTATATCCACATGCTGTGCGCCACGTAATGCCGCCGTCCCGGCGGCTGTCGTGGCGGCGTCCTCGCCGCCACACCCGACACCACCCCCGCCGCAACAGGTTTCTATCGCCCCGTTTTCAACAACATAGAATCCGCACCCAGGGTACATGGACATCCGGCCCATCTTTCCCGCAATCTAATGCACCGTAGACGTTCTACTTTCGAGGTGCGCCTTGCCTTGTCCCGTGGAGTATCATATTTCTGTGCGGCCCTCGTTCTCGGCTTCGATTGCACTCCTGAGCCTGTTCGCCGCATCTCTGTTTCTCACGCCTCGTATCCAAGCTCAAATCAACGGCACTCCCAGCTCCGTGACTTCTCCCGGATTCGGCGGACGCGCCGTCAACGGCCCTCCGGCCAGTGTCACCTCGCTCGGCCCGCGCGGCTACTCTTCCAACTCGCGCGTCAGTTTCTCCACCACGGTGCCGAACCTGCATCACAATGGGGATGGCCGCCATCATCACCGCCGCGACGGAGCCTTCTTCCCATACGCCTACTATGCGGTTCCCGTTCCCTACGCGGTCGACGAAGCCTCCGCCGATGACAACGGCGACTACAACGACGACGCCGATTATCAAGGTGGACCCACCGTCTTCGATCGCCGCGGACAAGGCGCCCGCTCTTACGTGCCGCCTGTCGAAAATGTCCCCACTCCTCATGCCGGTCAACCCGAAACCTCGCTCTCTGAACCGGAGCCCGCCCAGGATCCGACTGTCCTCGTTTTCAAGGATGGCCACTCGCTTGAAGTAGGGAACTACGCGATTGTCGGCACCACCCTCTTCGATCTCACGCCTGGACACTCGCGCAAAGTCCCGCTAGCCGATCTCGACCTCGTCGCCACCCAAAAACAGAACGACGATCGCGGCGTAGTCTTCCAACTTCCGCCTTCGCTCCAGGCAAACTAAATGCGCCGCCTGCTGCTGATCACGTTGCTCGCCGCGATTCCGAGCAGCGTTTTCGCGCAGCGAATGTCCGCTGCCCCGCACTTTTCCGGTCGCTCAGCGCCCTTCCACTCACCGCATTTCAATCGTGGCGCCGGCGCATACTACCTTCCCCTCTTCGATCCTTTTTATGCGGATTACGTTTCCACTTCGCAATATCCCGCATCTCAGCCGCCGCTCATCATCGCGCAACCGGCAGCAGCACCCTCTGCGCCCGTGAGTTCTCCTCCAGCCCAGCCGCTGCTCATCGAATTGCGCGGCGACCGCTACGTCCAAATCAGCGGTGAAGCAGATTCCCATTCGGAGATCATTGATCAAACGCTGGCTTCTTCCATGGGGCCGGAAAAAAACGCCGAAGCGCAGCACTCGTCACCACCGTTGCATTACACCGTCACGGTCCTTCGCTTCCGCGACGGTCACCGTGAAGAGGTTTCCAACTACACCATCGTCGACGGCGTCCTCTACGCCAGTTCCAGCTACTTCACCGCCGGCGCCTGGGTCAGAAAAGTCGAACTCTCCTCCCTCGATCTCCCCGAAACCATCGCCACGAACCAATCCCACGGCGTTCAGTTCCGCCTCCCCTCCGCCCCCAACGAAGTAATCGTCGGCCCCTAAGTCCGTCCGAAATTCGGAGGGAGTGTGAACCCCTCTGTGCTCCTCAGTGCCCGCTGTGGTGAAAAGATTTCGAGATTTTGATTCAGCCCGGAAGCGCTCGAAACCCAGCATCACGTTGATCATCACAGCCCCACAAAACCG